>NZ_JACJLV010000006.1 GCF_016902415.1 Mordavella massiliensis
ATATAGACTTTTGTACAAAATATCAATAGAAATTAGCTATTTTTCTCATTTTTATTGCGGAATTTCTCCAATATCAAAGGTGATCGTATCACTGGACTCCGAATAATTCTCCAGATGCAGGGTTCCCTCCTGTCCGCCCAGCTTTTCCAGGATGGGCGGGATCTGCGCGATCTGGTCGGAAGACACCTGATTGCCCAGGTTGACATAGATCTTGCCGATATCCAGATAGATCTCGTCTCCCCGGCATACGATCCGGTCCGCGCTGATCTTTTGCTTCACCGCTTCCTGGGACGTTTCCAGAATCTCCTCAAAGATCTTGCTGTCGTCCGTTTCCAGACGGCTGTAGAGTTTAATGTCCTTCATGCTGACCCCTTCGATACAGGGCAGGCCTTCGATCAGGGTCGGAGACATGGATACGACCATTCCTTCTTTATCAAAATATGCATAATTATCTTTATTTTCCAGGTATCCGACAATGGGCTTTTCCCTGACTGTCACCTTCAGCGTCCAGGGCGCGGACAGACTGACATGGATGCTCTCCAGACAGGGCAGGCTCTTTCCTTTCCCGATGGCATATTTGCCTGCGATATATAAGGTATTGATCGAATACTTGTCGCTTCGTACGGTATCAACGATCTGCTGGTCCGTACAATATTCATTCCCCTCTACTTTAATCTGCTGTACATAAAAAAGAACCAGCACGCTCAGCACCAGGATGGCCGCCGCAAGAAGCAGCACCACAAAGGCATAAAGCCGGTGCGATTTTCGCTTTGTCTTCTTTTTTCCCATTTGTATACTCCCCTTATACCATGTTTTTCTTATTTTACCAGAGATGATACGCCAAATACAAGCCCCATTTCTATCAGTAGAAACACCACCGATGTACCGCCGTAGCTGACAAAAGGCAGGGTGATCCCTGTATTGGGGATCGTGTTGGTCACAACGGATATATTCAGGATCACCTGGATCATCATATGGGCCATCGCCCCAAAGACCAGAAGCGCCCCGAAAAGATCCGTGCAGCGGGAGGCTGTCACGTAAAATCTCCAGATCAGCACCAGGAACAGAAAAAGGATCATTCCTGCCCCGAAAAGTCCCAGTTCCTCGCAGATGATGGAAAAGATCATGTCATTTTGCGCCTCCGGAACAAATCCCAGCTTCTGAATGCTCTCCCCCAGCCCTCTGCCAAACAGGCCGCCGGAGCCGATGGCATACAGTCCCTGAAGCGTCTGATAACCCTTTTCATAAGCCTCCGGATCTCTCCAGATGGCGATCCGCTCCAGCCGGTAGCTTTCCAGCGCCAGAAAGACGGCCAGAAATCCTGCGGCCGCCAGTCCCAGGATCACGAACTGGCCGTATCTGGGGCTGGCCGTAAAGATCAGCACCGCAGCAATCCCCAGAATGATAATGGCGGTACTTAAGTTACTGGCTCCCACCAGTCCCACAATGGGCAGGATCATCCCCATGATCTTCAGCATCACGCGCATCTTTCCCATATCGGCGCTGTTCTTTGTCACCTCATGGGCCAGGAAAATGATCACCGCCACCTTTGCAAATTCGGACGGCTGAAAAGAAAACGGGCCCAAAGACAGCCATCTTTTGGACCCGTTATATTCCTCTCCCACCAGCAGTACTGCCACGGACAGAAGAAGCGCCGCCAGATATCCCGGCACCGCAAGCTTCCTCCAGAAATGATAATCCACCCTGGCCGCCCCGTACATGGCGGCAATACCAAGAGCGGCGGCAAACAATTGTTTTTTCAGATAGTAAAAAGCGTCCTGGAACTTGACTTCTCCGTTATAGGCGCTGGTACTGTACAAAATAACCAGCCCGGACAGCAGCAGCAGGCAAAATGCCGCCAGCATCGTCACGTCCACATTTCTTTTTCCCTGCCTGATCAATCTATGCTTCTCCTTATAAGGAATTTACGATTTCTTTGAACTTATCTCCTCGTACCTCATAACTTGGAAACATATCCCAGCTGGCGCAGGCCGGGGACAGAAGCACCGCGTCTCCGGATACCGCTTCCTTCACAGCCATATGGACTGCCTCTTCAAAGCTGTCTGCGAACACATAATCCGTAAACCCGCACTTTTTTGCATCCCTTGCGATCTTTTCCCTGGTCTGGCCCAGAAGGATCAGCTTCTTTACTTTTCCGTCAAAGCTTTCGATCCATTCCGTATACTCGGAATCCTTATCATACCCGCCGCCGATCAGCACGGTGGGGCGCTTCATGGCGCGGATCCCCTTGATGGCTGCGTCAGGGTTGGTTCCCTTGGAATCATTATAATAGGCTACGCCGTTTTTCTCTGCCACATACTCGATCCGGTGTTCCACACCGCCAAAGCTTAACACGCTTTTTCGGATCGTCTGTGCCGGAACGCCGTAGACATAAGCCATGGCTGCCGCGGCCATCACATTTTCGTGATTGTGGGTTCCCAGGATCTGAAGTTCATCGACATGGCAGATCGTCTCTTTCTGCCCGTTCAGGCAAAGAACAATCTTCCCGTCTTCCAGAAAGATTCCTTCTTCTAGTTTACGCTGACTGCTGAAATATAGAACCTTTGCCCGCAGATTTTCTCCAAATTCACGCAGGAGCCTGTCCTCATAATTTAAGATACAGAAATCATCTTCTGTCTGATTTACGGCGATATTTTCCTTCGCCTCGATATAGGCCTCCATCGTATGATGCCGGTTCAGATGATCTGGCGTGATATTCAGGATCGCGCTGACTTTCGGGCGGAATTCCCGGATGGTCTCCAGCTGGAAGCTGCTGATCTCTGCCACGGTCACAGCCTGCTCTGTCATCTGTCCCGCCACAGCGGTATAGGGATTGCCGATGTTTCCTACTACATATACCTCTTCCCTCGCCTGCTTCATGATCTGTCCAAGCAGGGAAGTTGTTGTGGTCTTTCCATTGGTGCCGGTGATCGCCAGCACATCACCCTTCCCGAACTGATAGGCCAGCTCGATCTCTCCGATCACCTGAACTCCTGCCTCTTTCATGGCAAGGACCACCGGAAGGTCTGTGGGCACACCGGGACTTAACACTGCCATATCCAGACTGGTGATCGTCTCCTGCGGCAGTTTTCCGGTCAGTACGGCCGCGCCGCTTTTTTCGCCCAGTTGTTCTTTTAAGGATGCCGGATCCAGCTTTTCATTGCCGTCATAGAGGATCACATCCGCCCCGTTTGCTTCCAAAAGCCCTGCGGCTCCGATCCCGCTGATGCCGGCTCCAAATACCAGTACCTTTCTGCCTTTTACTTCCATCTGTATCTTCCTCCTACATTGCCATCAGGGCGATCAGACACAGGATTGCCGTTATGATAGAAAATACGGCCACCACCCTGGTCTCTGACCATCCGCATAATTCAAAATGATGATGTATCGGCGCCATCTTAAAGATTCTCTTTCCGCCGGTCTTTTTGAAATATGTGACCTGAATGATCACGGACAGTACTTCCACCAGATAGATCAGGCCTACGATGATAATGAAAATAGGCATCTGCAGCATGTAGGCGGCAGAAGCTACAAATCCGCCAAGCGCCAGGGAACCGGTATCTCCCATAAACACACTGGCCGGATAGACATTGAAAAGAAGAAATCCCAGCAGCGCTCCCACTACCGCGCAGGTGATGGGGGAAATGCCGCTGTCAGTTCCAAGCGCCGCCACGGTGAAAAATGTGGCAACCAGCACCGTCACGCTGGAAGCAAGACCGTCCAGGCCGTCAGTAAAGTTCACGCCGTTGACCGTTCCGATCACCGCAAAGAATAACAGCGGGATCGCAAGCCACCCGATATTCAGATACTGTCCGCCGGAAAACGGGATCAGCATGGCAAGGGATACGTCTGTAAATTTCACCAGATAAAATGCAAACACAGCAGTCACTACGATCTGCAGCGCCATCTTCTGCTTCGGATACAGGCCGTCGGAGCGTTTCATCACCACCTTCAGGTAGTCATCCAGAAATCCGATCAGGCCAAATCCCAGCGTCACAAACAAGATCGGAATGATCTTGGGGTAACTGGGAATATAAAACACGGATGTGATCACGATCGACAGAAGGATGATCACACCACCCATGGTCGGGGTGCCTGCCTTTTTCAGATGAGACTGCACGCCATCCTCACGCTCGGTCTGTCCCATCTTCAGTCTGCGGAGTACCGGGATGATCACCGGTCCCATGATCACACTTAACGCAAAGGAAATGAGTACCGGTATAAATACTGTATAATCCATAATCCACCTCTTTATCTTCTTCGTTGATCCTTATACTTAACCTTACATAGTATACTGCATTTTCTACTCTTTTTCAATGCCAAGATAGGGGAATATATTACGGAAAATATCACCGATCACCGGAGCTGCGATGGTTCCCCCGTAATAAACGCCCTTCGGGTCATAGATTACGCACATCGCCAGGATCTGCGGATCGTCTGCAGGCGCGAATCCGAGAAAAGAAGAAATGTATTTTCCCGCGCTCCTTGGAAGGGTCTGGGAGGTGGCTGTTTTCCCGCCGATCCGGTAGCCTTCCACATAGGCGTTGCTCCCGGAGCCCTCCGCCACCACGCTTTCCAGAAGAGTCCGCATCTGGGCGGAGGTCTCTTCGGACAGGATCCGTTTCCCCTGCGCGTCATTCAGTGTCCGGATCTCCTTTTTTCCCTCACTGTCCAGGATCCGGACGCCCAGGTGGGGCGTCACCCGTCTGCCTCCATTGATCAGGGCGCTGGCCGTGGCTGCCATCTGGATCGGCGTCACCTGAAAAGACTGGCCAAAACTTATGGTGGCAAGCTCCACCAGCCCCACATTTTCCTTTTTATGCATGATGGTCTGCGCCTCGCCGGGCAGGTCCACACCGGTCAGCTCCATCAGGCCGAACTGCCGGAAATACTCATAGAACCGGTCCGCCCCCAGCCGGAGGCCGATATCAATAAACACCGGATTGCAGGAATTACGGATGCCGTCCGCAAAGGTTTCGGCCCCGTGGCCGCCCACCTTGTGACAGCGGATCTTCCGGTCTTCCACGATCCGGTAGCCGGGACACTGGAAAGTATCGTCAAGATCCACCACTCCTTCTTCCAGACTGGCCGAAGCGGTCACGATCTTAAAAACAGAACCCGGCTCATAGGTATCATTGATGCACCCGTTTCTCCACATCTGGTTCAGGGCCTCCTGCTTTTCCTCGTCCGAAAGGCTTTCTCCCCCGTCCGGCGTATTTAAGGTAAATGGATCGTTCAGGTTAAATTCCGGCACATTGACCATGGCAAGGATTTCTCCGTTCTTCGGATTCATCATCAGGATCGCCACCTTTTCCGCCTGCTTTTCCTCCATCACTTTTTCCGCCATCTGCTGGGCATAGGTCTGAATGTTGTAATCCAGACTGATCTGCAGGGTATGTCCAGCCTCCGGTTCGATCCTGTCTTCCGCCACGCCGTTCAGTTCGATCCCCCTGGCATCGGTAGTGGTCAGGATCTTCCCGTCGATCCCTTTCAGATATTCTTCATAGATCACCTCCAGTCCGATGATCCCCTGATTGTCTCCGCCGGTAAATCCCAGCACCTTCGAAGCCAGCTCATCATAAGGATAGTACCGCTTATAGTCCTCATCCACCTTTACGCCGGCAAGCCCCAGGGCCCGGATCTGGTCTCCGGTTTCTTTATCCACATTGGTCCGGATCCTTTCGATGGAAGAGACCTTCTCCACTTTCTTCCGGATCTCGCTTTCTTCCATATCAAGAAGACCGGCAAGCCCCCGGACCACCCCATCCGGGTCCTGGATCTGGCTGTGGATCACCGACACCGTACAGACGGTGCGGTTGGACGCCAGTACGGTCCCGTTCGCATCCAGGATCTCTCCTCTGGCCGCCTTGATATCCCGCTCCCTCTCATGCAGATCTTCCGCCTTCTTCTGGTAGTACTCTGCTTCAAAAACCATCAGGTAGACCAGCCTTGCAAAAAGACCCAGGATCACCGCCAGAGCTGCAAGAAATACCACCAGCATCTTTCGTCTGTGATACGTTTTATTGCGCATAAAAAACCCCGCAAACACTGTTTTTATAACTTATTACAGCATTTGCGGGGTTATTCTCTTAATTGAGGACTATGCCTGTCTCGTCCGTTCCGGTAAGATCCGTTTCCTCGCCGGTTCCGGTGAGATCCGCCGTCTCGTCCGTCTCCGCCGCGTCCGCGGATTTGGTAATGCCAAGATACGGGAAAATGTCTTCCATGATAGAGGAAGCCAGTTCTGTGGCATAACCGCTGGAAGCCTGGGCAAGTACATTGGGTTCATCCACCACCACATATACCACAACTTCCGGATTCTCCTGCGGCGCGTATCCGATGAAGGACACCAGGTATTTCCCGTTGCCGCGGGGCAGCTTTTCTGCAGTACCGGTCTTTCCGCCGATATCGTAACCTTCAACCGCCGCGGAGGCTCCGGTTCCCTCTTCCACAACTCCGAACATATAATCCTTGATGATCTCGCAGGTCTCTTCTGAAACCGTTTTCTTCAAAAGTACCGGAGACTTGTTTTCTGTTACATTTCCATTCTCATCCTGGATCTGCCTTACCACATGAGGTTCGTAATAATTTCCTCCATTGATGAGAGAACAAAAGGAAGCGGCAAGCTGGGTCATGGTCACGTTAAAGTTCTGCCCGAAAGCATTGGTGGCCAGACTGGCCGGGTCCATATTTTCCGGCGTATACAAAAGACCGGAGGTATCGCCTTCTCCGGGAAGGTCAATGCCTGTGTATTCTCCAAAACCGAACAGTTCCTGGTATCTGCAGAATTCTTCTGCTCCCAGCGCCTCGCCGATCTCCATCAGCGCCACGTTACAGGAATTTTCCAGAGACTGCTTCAGAGTCTGGGCCCCGTGTCCGTTCCGGTTATTACAGTGGATGTCGTGATCTCCCACGTGCAGCATACCGCCGCAGAAATAGTTTTCGTCTCCTTTGAGGATGCCGGTCTCCAGCCCTGCCGCTATGGTGAAGGGCTTAAAAGTGGAACCCGGCTCATAGGTATCGCTGACGCAGAAATTATTCCACATGGAGTTCAGGATCTCCAGCTGTTCCTCGTCGGACATGGCGTCGATCTGCTCTTCTGTGTAATACTTTGTCAGGTCTCTTGGCTGGTTCAGGTCATAATTGGGGTAGGATGCTTCCGCCAGGATCTCGCCGTTCTGCGGATCCATGACCATAACGGCTGTATTTTTACTTCCTTCTCCTGCGGAAACCTCATTTTTGTGCTGTTCATTAAATTCCAGGATGTGCTGTTCCACGATGCTCTGAACCTGCAGGTCAATGGTGGACACTACGGTATCGCCGTCCACCGCTTCCTTTACGGTCTGCTCCACTGTGGAGGTGTCATCCAGATAGCCATATTCCCGGCCGTCAGTGCCGTTCAGAATGCTGTTGTAGGCAGCCTCGATCCCGTTGCTTCCCACATTTCCGTCTACCGTAAATCCGATCACATCGCTGGCCAGTGTATTATAGGGATATGTTCTGACATAGTCTTCCTCCAGCCAGATCCCTTCCACATCCGGATACTTTTCCGTATCCTTTTCAATGTTCCGGAATTTTTTGTATGTTTCATAGTCTACGCCTTTTTTTAGGATATTGTACCTGCTGTCCGGCTTTTCCTCCATCAGGTCTCTTACTTCCTGCTCATCAATCTCAAAGCAGTCCTTCAGCACCTGAATGGTGGGCTCGATATGATCTTCATCGCTCAGCATGGTCTTCATATCCAGGATCACATTGTACACACGCTCGCTGGTAGCCATCTTCGTGCCGTTCCGGTCTACAATGTCGCCCCTCTTAAACGGGATGGTCCTGCTGTCATACTGCTGCTGATCCAGGACGATCCGGGTATAATCTTCACCATTTGCCGCATTGATATATGTAATTCTTCCAACTAAGAAAACAAAAGCTAGTATAATTGCCGCGAAGAGCATTACTAGCTTTTTCTGCATATTTTTGGAAAATTTTTTCCGAAAGAAATTTTTTGTACGTCTTGCCATAGTTTCACCTGTCCTGCACTCTATTCTGACTGTGCCAGCATTCCATCTTCCGGAATATTTTCAAACTGTCTGACATAATCGGTTGCAGGATCTTCATATGTTACGATCTGATCCGGTGTGGCATATACCATTCCCAGATCGTTCTGTGCCCGATCTCTTACTTCGTCCAGGTTGACAGAGTCCAGCACTGCATTTTCCCTGGTGGTATTTTCTTCCCGGAGGTTCGCAAGCTCTTCCTGCATGGCGGTGATGCTCTTGGAATGCTCTGTGATCGTTGACTGCAGTCTGATGTAGTTGATACAGATGATCAGCACTGCAATCGCTGCAACTGTCAGGAAGATCACATAAGCGGCATTCATATGCATTGCCTGCTTTCTGTTCCTGCGGACCTGGCTGCTGGCCTTCTTTTGCGGCCGCTGCCTGCGCACGCGTTCATGATCCGGCTCATATACCGGTTTTGCCACAGTATTACCATACACATATGCCGCAGATGCGCTTCTGCCCGCGCCTCTGTGGTCCGCATATCTGGTATTTGTCCGGGTATATGACTGTCTCGCTGCCATAAATACGTGCCCCTTTCTCCTAATCTATGCCCGCTCAAAAATACGAAGCTTCGCACTCTTTGAACGGCTGTTATACTCCTGCTCTTCTTTGGTGGGAAGGATGGGTTTTCTCGTAATTACCTTCCCCTTTGATACTTTTCCACACACGCACACCGGAAAATCCGGCGGGCAGGTACATGGATGTTCGTTTTTCCGGAACGCGCTTTTCACGATCCGGTCCTCCAGCGAATGGAAGGTGATGATACACAGCCTCCCTCCCGGGTTCAGAAGATCGATCATATCATCCAGAGAATCTTTCAACACATCCAGTTCTCTGTTTAATTCGATGCGGATCGCCTGAAACGTCCGTTTTGCCGGATGTCCGGACATTTTCTGATACTTCATCGGTATCGACTGGCGGATGATCCCGCTCAGCTGTCCGGTAGTCTCTATTGGCGCTTTGCTGCGTGCGGCTACGATATGTTTGGCGATATTTTTCGCAAACTTATCCTCCCCGTAGTCACGGATCACGCGGTAAAGCTCCATTTCGCTGTAGTCATTGACGATGTCCCTGGCCGTCCTTTCCTGACGGGTATCCATCCGCATATCCAGCGGAGCATCTTCGCGATAAGAAAATCCACGTTCTGCCGTATCTAACTGATAAGATGATACGCCCAGATCAAGGATGATTCCATCGACCCTGTCAATTCCCAGTTTCTGGAGCTGCGACTTCATTTCACAATAGTTGCTCCTCACTATCGTGACCTTCTCCCCGAAGTCTTTTAATCGGATGCCTGCAGCCTCGATGGCCGCCGCGTCCTGGTCTATACCTATAATACTCCCTTTGTCCCCGAGGCGTTTCGCTATCTCGTAAGCATGTCCGCCTCCACCAAGCGTTCCGTCCACATATGTGCCGTCCGGCCTGATGTGCAATCCTTCGATTGTCTCTTCAAGCAATACTGATTTGTGCTGGAATTCCATATCTTCTCCCTCTAGATACTGAATCCGCTGGCTTCCATATCCGATGCGATATCTTCAATGTTCTCTTCCACTTCAGTATTCTTTTCTACCCATCTTTGCTTGTCCCAGATCTCGGCACGCTTCCCCATACCGATAAACACAACTTCCTTATCCAGCTGTGCGAATTCCCTGAGATTTGACGGGATGAGTGTCCGGCCTTGTTTGTCAAGGTCTCCGTCAGTTGCTGCGCCTTGAAAGAAGTACGCAAATGCACGTGCTTTTTTGTCGGTGGTGGTCGGTAAGGCATTCAGCTTCGCTTCAAAGGTGGTCCATTCGTCTTCCGGATATACGTACAGGCAGTTCTCCATTCCCTTGGTAATGACGAAATGCTCCCCTAAATCGTCACGGAACTTCGCAGGAATGATAAGTCTGCCCTTGGCGTCAATATTATGACTGTACTCTCCTTTCAACATAGAACTTTCCCCTTCTCGCAAGTGGCTTCCACATTTCTACCACTTTGCTCCACTTTTAACCACTTTCTACCACTTGACCCCATTGTAAACTACTTTTCAGGCAAATTCAACCCCTTTTTCAAAGATTTTTTCAAGTGGGTACAGGGTAAATTACGATTTGGGACAGGGCAAAATGCAATTTGGGACGTAGACCTTTGCAAAAGGTCTACGTCCCAAATTGCAATAAAAAAACTGTCGTGTGGTTCCCACGACAGTTTTATCCGCTTATTCCGCCGGCGTCTCGGCCGCCTCTGCTTCCCTCGCCTGTGAAAGTTCCTGCGGCAGCTCGTCCACCGCGCTGTAATCGATCTGGATCTCATCTACCGGCCGGTTGGTCTGGTACGTATTGTACGCGGAATATCCGATCCAGCCGATCAGCGCCAGCCCGATCACGCCGATCACGCATTTATGCAGCGCATTCTGAAGCTTCTGCTTTTTTATATTTTTCTTGCGGTTTGCTTTTTCTGCTTTATATTTATCTACTTTCTCCTGGCTCATACTGCTATACTCCTTCTTTCAGACTTGCTCTGAAAGTCATTCTACCACAGTCCGGAGGATTATACAACCACAATCACTCCGCCGTCTGCGGCGTACATGCTGCTGATCCCGGCAGTATCCAGGATGACTACATCTTTAAACTGTGCCCGTTCCTTGAGCATATCCCTTACATATTCTGCTCTCTCCCGGCAGTTGCAATGGGAGATCGCCAGCACCTTTTCTTTGGAATTTTCCAGTTTCTTTATGACTTCATCTACCAGTTTGACCAGCGCCTTTTTGATCCCGCGGGCCTGTCCCAGCTGACAGATCGTCCCCGCGTCTGTCGCTCCCATCACCGGCTTGATATTGAGCACTGTGGCGACTACCGCTTTTACGCCGGTCAGTCTGCCGTTCTTCCGCAGGATGTCCAGTGTCTCCAGCACGAAGTAAGTGTCCTGTTCCTGAATGTAAGCTTCCACTATGTCTATCACTTCCCTGAAGCTCATTCCTTTTTCCTCACACTCCTGGATCTTCATGGCGATCAGGGTCTCGCCTACGGAAGCCGACCGCGAATTAAATACGTAAATGTCTTTTTCTCCGTATTCTTCCCGGTAGAGATCCCTTCCCAGTACAGCGCTGTTATAAGAACCGCTGAGTTCTGCTGATAAGGTAACCGCGTAGACTCTCTCTTCTTCACAGCGGTACCCTTCCATATATCTTTCCGGTGACGGACAGGATGATTTCGGGCACTCCGGCGATGCGGACACCAGCTTCAGAAATTCCGCCTGATCAAAGGTCTCATCATCGACAATGCGCTGTCCTGCTACTTCAATCTGCAGAGAAGCCGTCTCAAAATGGCTGGACGCCTTCATCTCCTCTGTCAGTTCTCCGCAGCTGTCTACAATAATTTTATAACTCATTTTCACCCTCCCGGCACGCCCCTGTCTATAATCTCAAGCGCGTCTTTCGCATCTATTATACGTAGTTTTTAATACTACATATTTAATCATATCATAGTTGTACCGGAATGAAAAGGGTTTTATTCCTGAAACTTGATCTTCTTGGAGATTCCCAGCGCGATCCCCATCTCCGCCATCAAAAACAGGGTTGCGGTTCCTCCGTAACTGATAAACGGCAGCGTGATCCCGGTCGTCGGGATCAGGTTGATCACAACCATCACGTTCAGCGTTACCTGAAGCGCAATATGGGTAAATATACCCGTCACCACCAGGGAGCTGTACACATCCGGGGCATTTTGCGCGATAAACATCAGGCGGAACAAAAGAAGACCGAAAAGCACCAGGACAATGATCGCGCCAAACACACCCAGCTCCTCACAGATCACAGAAAGGATCATATCATTCTGCACTTCCGGGATCATCATCTTCTGCGCGCTGTTTCCCAGGCCTTTTCCGAAAAATCCGCCGGAGCCGATGGCATAAAGCCCCTGCATCACCTGGTATCCGCCTTCCGAAGCATACTCCTCCGGATTCAGCCATACCAGGATACGCCGAAGCCGGAAGCTTTCGCTGGTAGACAGCATCGCCCCCAGGATCTGCACACCGATCAGGATCAGAACAAGACCTGCGCAGGCCAGGATCACAAACGGCCTGGTTTTTGGATGGACCACAAAGATCATGACACAGGTAATTCCCATAACGATAATAGCTGTACTCAGGTTTTCCGTCAGGATATACACGCACCCTGCCGCCAGAAGCCCCCACAGGAATGCCTGTCCCATGCCTTTCAGCGTCTTGATCTCCTTTCCCAGCTGGCAGATCACCACCGGGATAAACACGATCACCGCGATCTTCGTCACCTCTGCGGGCTGGAACTGCTGCCCGAACGGCAGCTGGATCCATCTCCTGGCGCCGTTCACTTCCACGCCCAGAGGCGTCTGCACCAGAGCCATCAGCACGATAGAACAATAAAAAATCTTCCTTCCCCATTTGATATACTCATGGTAATCGATCCTGGAAACCACATACATTCCTGCAAATCCCAGCACGCAAAAGAAGATCTGTCTCTTAAAATAATGCATGCTGTCATTGTATTTTACCAGAGCGCCGTAAGCGCTGCTGCTGTACAGCATAACAAGGCCGAAACAGACCAGGAACACCAGGACCGCCAGCAGGCTGTAGTCAAAATACACCGCGCCTTTTATTTTCTTTCGAGGTTTTTTCTGCATATTACTCATCCGATTACACTCCCATCGTATATATTTAATCAGATATAAAAATAAATTGCAACCAGAAATATATGACGGTCCTGCGGAAGATATGCACAGTTACAGGCATACGCCATACAATATTATTGAAAATGTTTTGGAGCAATCTTCGGAAGATCCGAAGACTGCGCGAAAAGGAGCATGACTGATGCCAAATTATCGATACTCTGCTTCCGGCATTTCCCGGGCGTCCGGCTGTGCCAGGCAGGCCGCGTCAAATGTGGCGCAGACCGGAAACTGTCCGCTCCCGGCAGACGCCTCCTGCGGCACGCGCGCCGATCAGGGCGACCTGGCAGACCTTCCCATCGCCATGACCTATACCCCCTGGCAGGAGTGGAAAGGAATCTACAAGGCAGAAAAGGCCTTCCAGCGCGGAACAATTTTTGAAGAACTGGATAAACCATTCCGGGGAACAGGAGGATGCTGCAATGGAAGATCGTAAACGCCCCTGCCGCAGAGAGCTCTTAGACTGGATCAACGTGGTAAGCTTTGCCGCGGACGACACCAAACTGTTTCTGGATACCCACCCTGGCAATCAGGAAGCCCTGAAATGTTTTGACGCGCTGAAAAAGCAGCGCACAGAGGCTTTGAAGGAATATGCCAGATACTACGGCCCCCTGACCCTTGACACCGCCGCAGTCTCGTCAGACCGCTGGTGCTGGATCAACGAACCCTGGCCGTGGCAGGAAGGAGGATGCTAGTTTATGTGGAATTATGAAAAAAGGTTACAGTACCCGGTAAAGATCACCCGCACCAACCCTAAGATGGCCCAGGTCATCATTTCCCAGTTCGGCGGCCCGGACGGCGAACTCGCCGCCTCCATGCGGTATCTCTCACAGCGCTACACCATGCCGTACAAAGAAGTAACCGGGATCCTGACCGACATCGGCACCGAAGAGCTGGCCCACATGGAAATGATCTGCGCCATTGTGTATCAGCTTACCAAAGACCTGACCCCGGAAGAAATCGAAAAATACGGCTTTGACAAATACTATGTGGATCACACGCTGGCGCTCTGGCCCCAGGCAGCCGCCGGAACCCCGTGGACCGCAACTTATTTCCAGTCCAAAGGCGATCCCATCACAGACTTAAGCGAAGATATGGCTGCGGAGCAGAAAGCCCGCACCACCTACGACAATATCCTGCGTCTGATCAAAGATCCTGAGATCTGCGACCCCATCCGCTTCCTGCGGGAAAGAGAAATCGTACATTATCAGAGATTCGGCGAAAGTCTGCGGATCGTGCAGGACCATCTGGACAGCAGAAACTTCTATGCCATCAATCCGGAATTTGACATTAAATAGTGAACGGGGACGGGGGATTTTCGAAAATCCCCCGTCCCCGTTCATACGACTGATTACGATCTATACATATTTTTTCATTCCTTTAGGCATCTGCCCTTTCCTGGCTCCTTTTCCGTAAATTGCAGCCGCATTCATAAATGCGATCATATTTTCTTTAGAAGTGCCGACAGGCGTTGTACAGCCGGGGCACAAATTATATCCACAGGGATTATCTGCAGCATCTGCAATACACTGACGGATATTTTCTGCAATTTCATCCGGGGTGCCATTGCGCAGCACATCGACCGGAACCACATTTCCGCTGATCGCGATCCGGTCTCCGAAAGCCTCTTTAAGTTCCTTTAGACTTTCACAATTGTCTACCCAGAAACTGCCGATTCCGGCGTCCACCACTTCCGCCCAGCGGTCATGCGTAGAACCGCAGATATGAATACCAGTGGAACCCTGAAACTGATTCATCCTCTCCACAGACTGTTTGAGGTATGGAATAAAAAATTCCATAAACTGCCGCTTGCTCAACAGATTTTTGGACACCATCGGTTCTGACAGAGTAAACTTAATCCCCAGCTTACGGTTCAGATCCTGACAGCATTTCACAACACAGTCCGTGGTATATTGCAAAAGTCTGTGCACTCCCTCTTTATCCTTTACCGTTGCTTTTAAAAATTTTTCTGTTCCATACAGGCTGGCCGCCGTCGTAAATGGTCCGGCAAGGCCGCTGCCCAATATCCGCTCCTCTCCAAAACGCTCCTGCAACCTTTCAAACGCTTCTGTGATCAGCGGAAAACGTCCGTCCTTTTCCACATTCACCAGTTCCATGTTTTCCACATCCCGTAAAGACGCCAATGCTGGTTTCACAATATAAGATACACTTTCTTTTGGATATGCCAGTTCCGTTCCTAATGCTTCTACCAGTGTACGAAGCCCCAGCCCGATCCCCATATTATCCGCCTGAAAATCTTCTGCCAGCCGTGTTTCCACTTCCACCATGGCGTCTGCCGAAAAATAATAATCACAAATGGGTATTCCGTAAAGTGGAGGCGCGGTCTCTGAAGCGCTGAGAGATGTAGGTATCCGGTCCACTTCTTCTCCTCTTGCGTAGGCAAGCGCCCGCTCTTTTGGAGTCATTTCCAGTTTGATTAATTCCATTTTCACTTACCTCCTTATCCACAAAGCAACATCATCAGCGGAACCGTTACCACTGACAGCACTGTCGACAAAGCAAACAGTTCCGATGCGTATCCGGCATCTTTCCCGTAACGGACAGCAAACAGACTGCCGGTGACTCCCGCCGGACAGGCTGAAGCAAGTACCATAATCGTCTTTACCATACCCTGCCCCGGAAACAACAGAAAAATCCCCACCAATACTCCTGGCATTACCAACAGCCTGACCGCGCACAACCAGTACAGCCGCCATCTTTTTAAGCACTGCAGCAAATCTGTCTGTGCGATATTAACGCCTGCCACGATCATTGCCATCGGCGTATTCATCCCCGCGATCATTTCCAGAGGTTCCTCAGCCATCTCCGGTATCTGGATTTGGAAAAGAAAGCACAATACCCCTGCAACAATTGCCAGAATTGTCGGAGAAGTAAACACCTTTTTCACTGATCTGCGATCTACCTTCCCCGACATCACGATTACCCCATGGGACCAAAGGAGAAAATTGGCTGCTGCCACATAAGCTGTCATATACATGACTCCTTCTGGCCCGAAAAGCCCCTGCGCCATCGGAATTCCAATAAATCCGCAATTCGAATACATAAGCGCAATGTGCTCCACGCATGCCGTATCCGGATCCTGTCCCCGGATCACCAGCCTGCTGATTCCCCAGATCACCGCAAACGATACCAGAGACAGAACTGTGGCTACAAACAGCCCTTTTAACAAAGAGCGGTCATACTCTGTCTGAAATGAAGTAAACAACAGAATCGGTGTAAAAACCATCAGAACCAGATCCGACAGTTTTTTGTTCAATTCTTCATCTATCATCTTTTGATGATAACAAAACACACCGACCAGCGCCAGTACGGCCATCACCACTGTTTTATACAGTGTCATTGCTGCTAATTCCACCCTATCTGTCTCCTTTATTCTTCTTTACGAAGAAAAAGGCAGCCAGACTGCCGCCCTTTTCTTATCACATCTATGATTTCCGGTGCTTATTCCCAGCAGGGAATCTGTGTTCCTGCTTTATCTGTCTTAAAATATTCAGCCAGATCATCACACTGAACTGCTTCTGCAATCTCTTTTGCCCATTCAGCATCTTTGTCTTCGGACCTTACAACAAATCCCACTGCATATGTTTCATTGTCATCAGACTGGCAAAGATAATTATCCGCCGGAAGGCCCGCATTCACCATGTGTCCTGCTGCAAGGCAGATGGCATCTGCATCTTTCAGAGACTGTGGCAGTACAGACATTTCCGCTTCAATAAATTGAAAATCATGCGGATTTTCAGCAATATCATACATGGTCGGAGACTCTACAGAATCATCCAGCGTGATCAGGCCCTGAGACTCCAACATATTCAGGCCGCGTGCCTGATTGGTGGCATCGTTGCAAAGCCCGATGGTTGCGCCATCCGGAATCTCATCTACAGACTCCCATTTATCTGAATACATCGCAAATAATGGATAAAATGTTTTGGGTTCGATCATCACAAGATCTGTACCATTTTCCGCATTATAGCTCTGCATATAGGGTTCATGCTGATACCAGTTCATATCCAGACTTCCTTCTGCCAACGCGACATCCGGCTGAACACTGTCATCAAACACGCTTTCTTCCACAGTATATCCCAACGCCTCAATCTCATCACGGACAGATTCCAGCTGATCTACCATGTCGGCACGGATTCCAATCTTTACAGTTGTTTTTTCTTCGGAAGATCCGCTCTCACCGGAACCATCCGCAGAAGACTCATCAGAACCGCCTCCACAGCCAACCAGCAGAGTTCCTGCCATAGCCATTACCAAAAACATGCTCAATACTTTCTTTTTCATAATCCTTTGTTTCCTTTCTTAAATAATAATATCCTAAAAATAGAGTTTTCTATTTTTATTAACTATTTCAATTTTTTATAAATCCAGTCTCCGAAATACTGGATAGCCGCAACCAGGACGATCAAAACTATACAGATAGAATACATGATCTCCTGATTAAAGTTCTGATACCCATACGTCAGAGCCACTGCTCCAAGCCCGCCTGCTCCCACAGCGCCAGCCATAGCTGTTGCACCCAGCAGGTTAATGATGGCAAGGCAAAGACCGGAAATGATAGAAGGAATCGATTCTTTCAACATAACCTTTACCACGATCTGCGCCTTGGACGCACCGAAAGATTTTGCTGCTTCAATCAAAGCCGGATCCACTTCCTTAAAACTATTCTGGAAAATACGCCCCATAAACGGTGTGACCGCCACGGTCAGCGGCACCAGAGCCGCAGTATCTCCAATCGATGTCCCTACCACAAGACGGGTAAACGGAATGATCGATACCATTAAAATAATAAACGGAAAAGAACGTACCGTATTAACAATAAAATCCAGAATCCGGTTAATGATTACATTTTCACACAATCCACCCTTTTCTGTGATAATCAGAACCACGCCTACAAAGAATCCCAGAAAAGTAGATAAAACTCCGGAGATCAAAAGCATCTTCAGCGTATCAAAAAAAGCCGGAACAATAATCATCTGACAAATTTCTGCAAATGTAAAATTATTTAATGCCATATTACTTTTCTCCTTCCTTTTCTTCTTTGCTGAGATTTTCAAGTTCATGCCAGTTGAAATCTCTCTGTGTCAGGTAATCCGTAACAGCATCCAGATGTTCGTCATCTACATTGATCACAAATATTCCCATATGATCATTCTGGTACTCCATGATCTTTCCATCCAGAATGGGAAATACATAATCCAGGTCTCTGGACATTTTCCCGAAAAGTTCTCCATCCTCCAGTCCATTAACCAGATGCGCGATCTGAATGTTATGGCCGGTTTTTGGAAGTTTCATCTCTTCTTCTCCCAGAAGTCTTCTAAGAGACTGGGGCTGTTTAATAAAGATTTCTCTTACAGAACCCTCGTCTGCAATTCTTCCGCCTTCCAGGATGCAGGCTTTATTGCAGGCTTTTCTTACAACCTCCATCTGATGCGTAACAATAACAACTGTAATTCCTGTTTTTGCATTAATTTCCATCAAAAGTTCAAGAATAGAATTCGTTGTTTTGGGATCCAGCGCTGAGGTTGCTTCATCGCAAAGCAGGATCTTCGGATCCATGGTAAGCGCCCTTGCAATCGCCACTCTCTGTTTCTGCCCGCCGCTTAAGTTTCTGGGCTTCGCATTCATTTTGTCCGACATACCCACAAGTTCCAGCAATTCCCTGACCTTCCGGTCAATCTCTTCTTTTTTATATTTCCAGCACTGCATGGGAAGTGCTACATTCTGATACACAGTCTGGCGTTCCAAAAGAGAAAACTGCTGAAAGATCATCCCCACATGTCTGCGGAACTCTCGTAATTCTTTCTCTTTCAGATCCTTTACCTCACATCCGTCCACCTTAAGGCTTCCTTCCTGATAAGATGTCAGACCATTGATACATCGCAGAAGCGTAGATTTTCCGGCTCCGCTCCGTCCCACCAGTGCATAAATATCACCATCTTCGATTTTCAGGTTGATGCCTTCCAGCACACTGCTGCCATCATCTTCCCAAATCTTCTTCAGATTATTAATCTCAATCAATGTTCTCCCTCCCATGTTCCTTACTGTGTCGCTTTTTCGCTGAATCTGTAAAATTATACCATGCGGGATATCTGACTTCATTGGCAGTGAAAACAAATTTCGCCCTTACTATTGTGTATTTTGTCCATACAATTCTTCTATTTTTAAGACATCTTATTTATTTTCTCTATAGCTGATACCCTGGTCCTGTTACGTATCATCTTAAATTCTCTCCACAAAAAAATCGTCGAAGTCAAATGACCTCGACGATTTTTCAGTATCTTATTTCCTTTTTTCTTTCACAACATTTCCAAAAACGCGGATATCCTGACTGTCAGCTGGGCAATATCTGCCTGGGAAAAATCCGTAACTACATCCATATAAGGGATATGTTTCTCTTCATGAATAAAATTCCTTACGCTGATAGATTCGATGCTGTCGGAATGGCACCCCTGAAGAATCATTTCAATAACCCCGTCCACATGAAATTCATCAATGGTACGCCCCAACAGCTCAATGCGGTTGTCGTTTGGCGTCATAACCGCACAGCCGATCATCAGGTATCGTTCTGCCAGCGCAGCGTATAGATCCGGATTATCCTCATCTACCAGCCGGTCCTGAGCCTTAATGCCGGTGCAGTTTTCAAATGCAACCACCACGCCTCCATGTTTTTCTATCACATCCACGATTTTGGACGAATCCCCGCCCATCGGGCATCCGGTGATCAGAATCCTGGGCTTTCTTCCAGTCGGCGGATTCTTTTGATATTCCTCCAGGATCCGCTCCCGTACGGTATCCAGGACCTCCGGAACCTTTTGAAGGTCCAGCTGATATTTATTTCCATACAAGATCTGAAATAATTCTTTTCCTGTCATCGGCGGCGGATCCAGTTTCATTAACCCATACAGCCTCTGTACTGCTCTGCGGTTTTCATTACTTAAATGGATCGCATCTTTTACCATTTCATCAGTAATGACAATATGAAAATACTCTTCCAGATATTCTTTGAATCGGATGATTTCTTTTTTCCATAATTCCAGACCATATTCTGACTGACGGTTCGGAAGTTCCATTACATAGACTTCTTTAAAATCGGACATCAGTTCGTACATTTTCTTTTTCCCGTCACAGGTCGTTTCACCCACCACGATATCCGAAAAATAGTAAAACGGACATCTGTCGGAAACCGCAAATCCATAGCTGGACTTAATCAGAGGACAGATATTTGCCGGCAATGTCTGCTCAGCAATTACAACCGTATCATTGGATGATGAACAAAGTCCTACAGGAATGGCCCCTACTGCCATGGCAAGTTCCCTTGGAAAATAAGAACAATAGGCTCCGATCACCGGCTTCCCGGCTTCTTTATATTTTTTTACCTCCAGGAAAGATTCTCTTTTCTGCTCTGAGAACTGTTCAAATATCTCGGGCAGATCTTTAACTAGTCTCATATACCCTCTCCAATTTCTCTTGCTGACACTATCTTATCATATCCGGTCTAAAATGCAATCTACTCTTTTTGTCCGCGCTGAAATTCTCTGAGAGTCATCGTCAGAAGGAGGCGTCTGGCCACATCCGGCTGGTTAATATCGTAACCTATAATTTCATGAATCTTAGCCAGGCGGTAAACCATCGTATTTCTGTGGATAAACAATTCTTTTGCCGCATGATTTACATTATTGCCGGAAAGAAGATATGCCTTTAAACTTTTATAAAAATCCGTACCTTTTTCCCTGTCTTCCGCTGCCAGACGGTCAAGATCCTGACAGCCGTATCCTTCGGCTCCCATCTGTTCATAAGCATAAGAACAGACCAGTTCCATATAATATTCATACTCTGTGAAAAAATGTTTCTCCGGCTCCATTTTCATTCCGATTTCAAGAATCCTCTCCAGGATCCGGCGCTTTTTCCATATCTGTTTTTCATCCTGAAATACATCTGCGGCCGCGGCAGTTCCCCCGCATTCCAAGGTGAGTTTTTCCGCCAGAAGCATTGCCTTCTTTTGCTTTTCCACGGAATTACATCTGGTAAACAAAATGGCGGCTTCTCCTTTTTCAATACATATCAGGACATCATCAAAATGATGGCAGATTTCCCTGTGCAAATGGTTGCCGTGCTTCATAAAATCCTGTGGAGTCTTCATTACTACAAGAACATAAGGACAGACCACATATTTACGAAACGCTTCTCCTCCGCTCTCCGGGATCTGATCCGGGCGGGCATCCCTGCCAAGAAGAAGTCTGCTCAACATCTGCTTGGTTCCCAGGTCCCGATATCCGTAAATCTGTTTATTCCAGCTCATCCCTATCGAAACCGCACCAGTGATCAGACTGTTCAAAGAGCAGGCATTTCTCTTTTTTTCATGGTAAGTAATACAGAAACCACTCATAATCCCCCGTACCAGCAGAGGACTTGCAGCCATGACGCCTTTCCCCACGTCCTTTTTCAACACCTTCTCTTCTGTTTTCTCATGTTCCGGATTCTCGCCTGCATAATATTCTCCCATCAGGCCTGTCCAGAAATCCTCACCGTCCCCGGATATCCCAAGTAGTTCATAAAACTGTTCCGCTCCGGAATCGACCAGCGTTTTCCCGCATGGATCTGTAATGATCACCGGAAGATCAAAAGCCGCTGATAATTCCCGAACCATATCATCTATCTGATCATTTTTTTCTAAAATCTCAAATACTGTTTTACTATACCGTTCGTATTCTTCCGCCATAACCAACTTCCTAACTTCTATCATTTGACTTGTTATCTCGATATCATTTCTTTTATCGTATCATAAACAAACGGTCTTCCCAAATCATTAATTTTAATGCACTTATAGATTTTTTCTATGCAAAAAAAGAGACGCCCCCGCCTGCCGGCGGTTGCGTCCCTGTACACCTGTATTTAACGGAAGAACAGCATATATACGATCAGTGCCGCAACTACAACGATTGCGATCGCCAGCACGATGATCGGCGCTTTGGACATCTTCTCCTCTTCTTCCAGTTCGTCGAAGAAATCATCATCCAACTCTTCCCGCTGTCTGGTTTTTTTCTTCTTCCCTTTCCGGCCATCCTCTACCGCAAGCATCTCATCGTACGCTTTGCGCATCTCTGTCTCGCGTTTTTTGCGGACATGCTTCGGCGGGATGTTGGCGTATCTCTGCTCCTCTTCCTCTTCTACCTGTTTTTTCTTCTTAGGCGCTGCCTTTGGAGCAGCCTTTTGTGAACTCTGTGGAACTTTAAATTTCTTTTTGCATTCATAGCAAAGATAATAGTTCGGGTCTTTTTTGCTCGGCTGTAATTCCTGGCCACATATTGGACATTTCATCAGAACGTGTCCCTCCTCGTTTCGTAATATATGAAAGATTATACTACATCTGAAGAGAAAATTCAAAATTTTCTTTTAAATTTTTATTTTGTCTGTTTTCTGGCGTCATGGAAGAACATCACAGCACAGATGACCATAACCACACATACCAGATAAGTCAGGATGGTAAGCGGCAGGCTGGTCACGATAAATCCGGCGATCAGTACGCCGATGGAACCGCTGATGATCATCGGGATGGTCGCCGCGCGGTTGTATTTGCCTTCTTTGATAAAGGTAATACCGCAGGCCGGGCAAAGGTAGGCGCAGGATCCCATCATAACCGGGAATGCCACGTCCGCGCTCATGCCAAGCAGCAGAACTACTGCCATACAGGGCGCATACAGGCCGATTCCTGCCGTCATCAGGATACCAAGGACAAAATTGGCCGCCACGCCGGCTACCAGAAGTCCGCCTTCCAGTCCTCTTGCTGTCCCCAGGATACCGAACGGTCCGATCGCATTGATCTTACACAGGGTAACCACTGCCACCAGAAGCAGTGCCACACCCATTACCACACGGATCTTCATAATGTCCATCCGGGAAATAATCTTGGCGCCGATAATGGAACCAACGATAGCGGATGCGATCATCAGGACCAGCGTCAGAGAATCCATCTCGATCCTGGTCATGGTAATGGTCGCCTCTACGCAGATCGGAATACCAAATGCTACGTTCAGGGTTCCGGGAATCAGGTCATCTTTGATGGCCTTATTGAACTTCCATGCGGAAGTAGCGATGGCATAACTTCCGATCCCCAGCGTATCAAAGAAGTTCGCCACCATGCTGACGATCACGTTGTACCCCATTTTGCTCTTATCCAGTTCATTTTTGTGCGCCAGCACATCCTTGACCAGCACCACAAAAAAGACTGCAGCAAAGAGCCACATGATTACCAGTAAAATTGTTGCTGCACTCATAAAAAAACCTCCCTTAAAATGAAACAATGACTTTTGACTGACATACAGTTGTCTTATTACAGATTATAACTTTTCGTTAAAATTATGTCAAGAAGATTTCCTTATGAGTGCTATTAGAATTTCTTACAATTCGATTTTTATTTCTTATTCAAAACTTTTGCCCAGTGTCACTTCCACATCGCTGCTTTCGTATTCGCCGCCGCGTCCCGGCACAGCCACGGTCAGCGTCACTTTGTCGCCCACGCGGTAATACTGGAGCTGCTCCTGCAGGGCGGACATGCTGTTTACGGAAGTTCCGTTGATGGCAGTAATGATAGAGCCTTTCTCGATCCCCGCTTTCTGGGCGGCGCCGCCGTCGACTACTTCAGATACATAGACGCCGGTAGGCATGTTATACATTTCCGCAAGATCCGTGCTTACATCCGCCTGGCTGCGGATCCCGATATACCCCTGCTCTTCTGCAGATACCTTGGTGCGGGTCTCCTGGTTCATCAGCTGATTGATGGTATCGCTTGCGTCTGAGATGGGGATGGCATACCCCATGCCCTCTACACTGTCTGCCGCTACTTTGGCGGTATTGATCCCGATCACTTCACCGTTGGCGTTCAGAAGCGCGCCGCCGCTGTTTCCGGGATTGATGGCCGCATCTGTCTGCAGCAGGTTTCCTTCATGGCCCTCCATGGTACGGTCTTTTGCGGAAATGATGCCTGTAGTCACAGACTGACCGTAACCCAGCGCATTTCCGATGGCGATCGCCGGTTCTCCCACTTTGAGTTTATCGGAATCTCCCATGGTCGCTACCGCGATCTGATCCATGGTGCTGTCCTTGATGTCTTTTAAGTTGACTGCCACAACAGCCAGATCCTGTGCCGCGTCCGTGCCTTTTACATTGGCTTCTACGCTTTCTTCATCAATAAATGTAACCGTCAGCGTATCATTTCCCTCTACCACGTGGTTGTTGGTGGCAATGAGAAGCTCAGAGTCGTTCTGGCCGATGATAATACCAGAGCCGACGCTCTCGCTTTGCTGCTCCTGAATGCCTCCAAAGAAGTTCTGTACTTCTTCCACGCTCATGTTGGTGATGGAGACGATCGACGGCATGGCTTTTTCGGAAATATCCGCAATGTCCGAAGAAACTGTGCTTCCGGAAGCTGTGGTCAGTTTTGCGTCACCGGAGGTCTCTGTCTGTTTGAGGGAACCGGAAGATTTCTCTCCGGATCCGAAGATCCGGTCGCCTACCACATTTACCGCCTGGAAGGACGCGCCTGCCACCAGGCCGAACACCAGGCCAAGGCAGGCAGCCTTGATCCATTTTGGCGTCTTCTTTCCCGGTTTCTTTTGGGGCCCTCCCTGCGGGTCCTGCCCATGGAACTGGCCTGCGCCGTTCTGATTCTGAGATTGATAGTTTGTATTTTCATTGGGATTGTAATAGTTATACTGGTTATCCATCATTTATATTCTCCTTTCACTGGCTCATTTTCTTTTTCTGCTTGTAGTCTACTTTGAAATTGTGTTGAAACTGTGATAAAAGAGTTAGAAAATCATGAATTCCCTGTCTAATTCCCAAAAAATCTCCGGATCTCTTCTTCGGTCCCGTGAACCGATCCCTGTACCATCTCCGCTTTGCCGCCGCCGCGTCCGTGGAATGCTTCATTCAGCCTTTTGCCCGCCGGACGAACGTCTTCCTTATGGCTTCCGCAGACATAACGGTAGCCGTCCTCGTCATTTCCCGCAAACACCAGACAAATGTTCGCGCCCCTCTCCAGGAGAAGATTCATCAGCTCCCTTGGGCCGTTTCCGGTCAGCTTCCCGTCAAAGACCAGCGTGTATTCTCCGTCTACCGGGATCTCGCGGGCCTGATACCGCAGAAGCTTTTGCTGCATGGAGGCCAGACGGTCCTTTTGCTCTTTTTGTTCTTCTTTTAAGCGGGCTGCGGCTTCTGCCGTCTCCCCTTCTTTTACGCACAAAAGAGCAGAGATTTCTTTTACATTTCTTTCTTTTTCCTCATAATCACGCAGAGCCCGGCTCCCCGCCAGCATGGTGATCCGCTCGCCGCCTTTGTAGTGGTCCATCTGCACCAGCTTGATCAGGCCGATCTCTCCGGTTTTCTTCATATGGGGCGCGCAGCAGGCGCACACATCGTAGCCGGGGATGGTGATGATCTGCACCGGTCCGGTCAGTTCGATCTTACTGCGGTATTCCATATGGCTTCTTTCCTCATCAGAGGGAAAAGAAGAGATCACATCCAGGTTCTGGAACACTGCCTGGTTTGCCTTCCATTCGATCTCTTTTAACTGCTCTTTTGTAATGGGGCCGTTAAAATCCATGGTGCAGTAGTCTTCTCCCAGATGAAAGCCTACGTTGTCGTATCCGAACATCTGGTGGACCAGACCGGACACGATATGCTCTCCCGTATGCTGCTGCATCCGCTCAAAGCGCACCTCCCACAGGATCCGCCCTTCCACTTCTTTTCCTTCCGGAATCGGTTCTTTCGTGTAATGCCAGATCACTCCGTCCCTTTCATGGACGTCGGTGACTTCCACCTCATCCAGATATCCCGGATCCGCATACTGGCCGCCGCCTTCCGGGAAGAATACGGTCCGGTCCAGCGCGATCTGGTAGCCGTCTTTTCTCTGCTCACAGGAAAGCACCTTTGCATGAAAGGTGCTTCTGTGGCTGTCCTGATAATATAATTTTTCTGTCATCTTCCTACATCCTCTCCGGCGCTTCAAAGGCCAGTACGTCAATACATGCCTCCAGCACCTCTTTGACCAGCTTCAGAAGGCCCAGATAACTCTGCTTCTTCTCTTCCTGCTCTTCTGTCAGGATCTTCGTCTCATGATAGAACCGGTTAAATGCATTAGCCAGATCATAAATATAAGCGCAGATCTTATGGGGCGCAAGCTCTTCGCTGGCTGCTTCCAGAACCTCGTTATATTTCACGGTCTCCAGCATCAGCGCCTTCTCACAGTCACTGTCTGCCGGCAGGATCGTAAGGCTGTCAAGCGCATTTCCCTCTTCCCGATACTTGTTCAGGATCGACTTGATCCGTACGATCGTATACAGAATGTAGGGGCCTGTATTTCCCTCAAAGGAGGTAAACCGGTCCACATCAAAAATATAGTCTTTCGCCGCCTGGTTGGAAAGATCGCCGTATTTGATGGCAGCCAGTCCTACCGTCTCGGCAGTCTTTCTGGCGTCCTCTTCCTCCACTGTGCGGTTGTCCATGATTTTTTTCATCATCTCGCCGTTGATCTCTGCGATCAGGTTTTCCAGGCGCATCACGCCGCCTTCCCTGGTCTTAAAGGGCTTTCCGTCTTTTCCGTTCATGGTGCCAAATCCCAGGAAGACAAGCTCCGTCTCCTTCGGCACGATGCCGGTCTTCTTCGCTGCGCGGAACACCTGCAGGAAATGCAGATCCTGCCGCTTATCTGCCAGATAGATTACCTGATCCGGGTGATAGTCTTCTTCTCTTTGCACCAGTGTGGCCAGATCCGTGGTGCCGTAAAGGGACGCGCCGTCGGACTTCTGGATCATGCAGGGCGGAACCTCCTTGGTGTCGGATTCTTCCTGCACATCGATCACCAGAGCGCCCTGGTCTTCGTGAGCGTAGCCTTCGGCTTTCAGCCGTTCGATCATATCCGGGATATAAGCCTGGGCGTCTGATTCTCCTTTCCACAGATCAAATTCCACGTGAAGTTTTTCATAATTCTTTTTCAGATCTGAGACAGAAACCGCCATGATATGGTTCCAGACCGCCCGGTATCCCCGGTGCCCGTTCTGCAGAAGATAGGTGGCATGCAGGGCCTCCTCCCGGTACGCCTCGTCTTCTTTGGCCTTCTGGCTGGCAGTGGGGTAGATCTCTTCCAGTTCTCCGATGGTAAATGGCGCTTCTTCCGGATATTCTCCCTGGAAATCCTCCTGGAAATACGGAAGCTGCGGCTGACGTTTCTTCAGCTCTGTAATGATCAGTCCCATCTGATAGCCCCAGTCTCCCAGGTGGATATCCCCCAGAACCTTATGGCCCATTTTTCTTGCGATCCTTTTGATACTCTCCCCGATAATGGCAGAGCGGAGATGCCCTACATGGAGCGGCTTTGCCACATTGGGTCCGCCGTAATCCACCAGGATCATCTTCGGATTTTCCACCGGATCAAGCCCCAGAGCGGGATCCTCTCCCATCTTATTTAAATAGTCTGCAATATATTCTTTGTTCAGTTTCAGATTGATAAAGCCCGGCTTTACCACAGACACCTCTTCAAAACAGGGACGGTCTTTGATCCGGCCGGCCACGTCTTCTGCAATCATAAAGGGCGCCTTTTTGTAGGTCTTTGCTCCCGCCATCGCGCCATTGCACTGGTATTCACAAAGATCCGGACGGTTGGACAATGTAACCTTTCCATAAGAAGGATCATACCCTGCCCCGGCAAATCCGTCCGCCAGTTCCTTACTGATCATATCTATTATCTTCTTCATCTGATACCTTCCTTCCCAAACTTACACTTACTTTACATATTCTATCACAAGCCCCAGCCTGCAACAACCTAAACTTTACAGGCAAAATGCAGAACTTTGCTTGCAAAATCCCTGTGAATATGATAGTATTTTAGTAACAATTACTATTATTATCTTATCAGAACCAGGAGGTGCAGTATGAATAAAAAAGTATTCCGCAATCTGTCCTACGGCGTCTATGTGGTGTCTACGCTGGACGGGACCAGACCTACCGGCTGTACGGCCAACAGCGTCATGCAGATCACATCCGAGCCGGCTTCCATTGCCATCAGCATCAACCATGACAACTACACCAATGGCTGTATCGCCAGAACCGGAACATTCGCAGTATCCATTCTGTCCGAAGATTCCGACCCGGGCCTGATCGGCACCTTTGGATTCCAGTCCGGAAAAGACGTGGACAAATTCGACGGCACGGCCCACACCATCCGGGACGGCATGCCTGTCCTAGACGACTGCTGCGGCTATATCGTCTGCCGCGTCATCGACAAAATGGAAACATCCACTCACACCGTATTTTTAGGCGAAGTCACAGACGGCGACGTATTAGAGACCGCTCCCGCCATGACCTACGCCTACTATCACAACGTGATCAAAGGCAAGAGCCCCAAAAACGCGCCCACCTATCTTCCGGAAGAAGAAGCGGCCGAGCCTTCGGCCCGCTGGGTGTGCAGCGTCTGCGGATACGTGTATGACGGCGAGGTTCCCTTCGAAGAACTGCCGGAGGACTATACCTGCCCGGTATGCCGGCAGCCAAAATCCAAATTCGTCCGGAAATAAATGTGAACAAAATGTGAAGGGGGACGTAGACCTTTTGCAAAGGTCTACGTCCCCCTTCACATTTTGTTCACATTTCTCTTGACAATCCGCGGCCAATGCATTATTGTACTAATTAGATAATACAATTAGAAGCGAGGTGAAGTCTATGCCATGGGAACTGGACAATGACCGGCCGATCTATCTGCAGCTGATGGAACGGATCCAGCAGGATATCGTTTCCGGCGTTTACCATGCAGGGGATAAGCTCCCGTCTGTGCGGGACCTGGCCATTGATGCCGCCGTCAATCCCAATACGATGCAAAAAGCATTGTCCGAACTGGAGCGGAGCGGACTTTTGCACTCCCGGCGGACCAGCGGGCGATTTATTACGGAGGATGAAACGATGTTACAGGAATTAAGAGACCGGCTTGCCGACCGGCACATTCACGACTTTATGGAAAAAATGAAACAGCTAGGCTTCCGCGAGGATGAGACTCTCAAGAAAATCCAGGACGCCATAAAGGAGGAACAGTAATATGAGCGGGGAAATGAATCCGATTCTGGAATGCCGGAATCTTTCTAAAAAATACAATCATCAGACGTATGCCCTGAACGACCTCTCCCTCTCTCTGGGAAGGGGACAGATCGTCGGACTTCTTGGTCCGAACGGAAGCGGAAAAACTACCCTGATCAAGCTGATCAACGGGCTTTTGATCCCTTCCGGCGGTTCTGTGCTGATCGACGGCATGGCGCCGGGCGTGGATACGAAGAAACTGATCTCCTATCTGCCGGAGCGCAGCTACCTGGACGATTCCATGAAAGTAAAGGATATCATCCATTATTTTACGGATTTTTATGAAAATTTCCACGCAGATAAAGCGTATGAAATGCTGGCAGACCTGGAGATTTCTCCGGAAGCAAGGATGCGCACGCTGTCCAAGGGAACCAAGGAAAAGGTACAGCTCATCCTGGTCATGAGCCGGGAGGCAAAACTCTATATCCTGGACGAACCCATCGGAGGCGTGGATCCGGCAGCCAGAGATTATATCCTTCATACGATTCTGAGCAACTACAGCGAAGACGCGACCATTCTTTTGTCCACGCATCTGATCCATGATATCGAAAATGTCCTGGACCACGTGCTTTTTCTGCAGAACGGACGTCTGGTCCTGAACGCTTCTGTAGACGACATTCGGATGGAACAGCAAAAATCCGTTGACATTTTATTCCGGGAGGTGTTCCGATGCTAGGAAAACTGATTAAATACGACTTAAAATCCATGAACCGGTTTCTCATCATCCTGCATGCATTTCTGCTGTTGATCGCGGTGCTTTTGCGCGTCTTTGTCACCAGCAGGATCCAGCTTCAGACCGATGAAGGAAGCCTCCTTTTTGCATTTGCCATCCTGGCCTACGTTCTGGCCATCACAGGCATTGCCTTTGGAACCGCCATTGTCATTGCCGTACGGTTTTACAAAAATCTGTTTTCCGATGAAGGATATCTGACCTGGACCCTTCCGGTCACTCCCGGGACCCATCTGCTGGCCAAAACCATTTCCGGCAGCATCTGGTCATTCATCGATAACGTCCTGGTCTTTGCAGCTCTCTACATCGGGATCGCAACACCGGATTTTCTCCGGCTGTTTGAATCCCAGAAAGAAGACCTGATGACCGAACTGGGATTCGTCGGAAAATATGCGGACATCACAGCCGGACAGCTGCTGGCCATTTTTCTTTTGATGGGGCTTCTCAGCTGCATCTGCAACGTGGTCATTTACTACGCTTCCATCGTGCTTGGCCAGTTGTTCCCGTCCCACCGGGTCGTAGGCGCTGTTGCCTGCTACTTTGCCATCACAACACTGGGCTCTGTCGCGTCCTTCCTGTTTACAGGCATCGCCCAGCTGTCTTCCGGAAACCTGAATTTCCGCTTCATCGTAAACTTCGGAGCAGAAGGAGCCGCCGGCACAGGAATGTCACTCACCTTCGTTGAATACATCTCGCAGGTTCTTGTCATCAGCCTGGGCGCTTCTCTACTTTTTAGCGCAGTGCTCTATATCATAAGTTATCAACTGATGAAGAAAAAAATAGATCTAAATTAACAAAAAAGTGACCGGGGACGGGGGATTTCTGGAAATCCCCCGTCCCCGGTCACTTTTTTGTTTACAGACACTGGATCAATACCATATAAAGTACGGTTCCCGCGCCAATGCTAAGCAGGTTGTTCCGTTTCCAGACATGCAGGAGGGCCGTCACCGCCACTGCCGCCGCTTCCGGCAGCCCGTAGGGCGCGGACCATACGGTTGTGGACCTTAAGCAGTACACCACCAGCATGCCGATGACTGCCGGCGTCAGCACCCGCCCCAGATACTTCACCACATCCGGGATCTCTTTCCCTTTTGGGAATACCAGAAAGGGAAAGACTCTGGTGCCAAAGGTTGTAACTGCCACAGCCAGGATGATCAGAAATGATGTGAATGCGCTTACCGGCATGGCTCCTCCTCACCCCCTTCCAGTCTTTTCCTTCCCACGAACAGTAACAGTGTGATCAGCAGCATGGCCGGCAGTACAAAGCCGTCCGCCCCGAAGATCTGCAGGCAGAAGCATGCCGCCAGCACACCGATCACCTCCGGCGCCCGGTTTTTCTTTTCCATCCACTGTTCCACAAAGATCACTACAAACAGCGCCGTCATGGCAAAATCTATGCCTTCGGAGTCAAAGGGCAGAAAATTTCCCGCGATCCCGCCGATCATGGATCCGATCACCCAGTAGGACTGATCAAGGAGTGACACGGCCAGAAGAAACTGATCTTCTTCCACATCTTCCGGAACCTTTGTGGTGCATAAAAGGGAATAGGTCTCGTCGGTCAGCCCAAAGATCATATACCATCTCTTCTTCCCCATGCCGTGAAATTTTTCCAGCAGGGAGATTCCGTAAAAAATGTGCCGGATGTTGACCATCAGCGTCAGAAAGATGACCTGGAGAAAGGAGACGCCCGGAGCGAAGAAATTCACGGCCAGATACTGCCCGGATCCTGCGTAGACCAGGAGGCTCATCAGCCCGGCCCACAAAAAGGAATATCCTTTTTCCGAAAACATGACACCAAAAGCGATCCCGATAAACAGGTAACCTGTTAATACCGGGATCGTGTATGGAAATGCTCTTTGAAATGCTTTTCTGTATCCTTTTCTGTATCCTTTCATTTTTCCTCCAAAAAGGAGGCCGCCTGCCTTTCTTCTGTCTTAGCTGCCTGTCGAATCCTCGTAGGCCTCTTTAAGATCCAGCAGGGCTTCCTGTAAAAGGGCGTCTGAGCGGACCGCCTCCTGATAGGAATCCTTCGTCTCCTGGAAAAGTTCCTGCACATCCTCATGCGCGGCCACTGTTTCCACAAAATCCTGTATCTCCTGATCCGCCGCATCCGTCTCTACCTGATATCTGCCTTCGCCGTCTCCGGTCACATAGACCGTCCCAAGCCCCGGCACCCGGGTATACACATCCCGGATCCTCATATCATACCGGACAAACGCCACGTATGTATCCTGGTACTTTCCAAGCTTTGTATAAACCTTCAGGTTCTCATACCCTTCCACAAAGCTTGTCTCATCCCCCAGTTTCCGGTAATACCGCTCCACTGCGGAAGCGATCCCCGAATGTTCCTGAAGTGTTAACGGGTTTGCGGACATGTCCCTGCTGCCTTCATTTTCCTGCTGAGCCGCTGTTCCCGTCATCTTTTGTTCTTCCATCGTTCTCTTCTGTGCTTTCTGGCTTTTGTCATCGGTAAGGATCCATCCGGCCGCCCCCACGATAAGGACCAGAATGATCAGAACAGCCGTTGTCCTGATCCTGCCCCGCTGGAGAAGGCCCTTTTGCCTTCCTTCCATAAGACTACCTCCATATGGCACATACTAAAATTGGATAAAAAAAGTACACACCCGGGCGGATTCGAACCGCCGCTCCCGCCTCCGGAGGGCGGTGCTCTATCCCCTGAGCTACGGGTGCATATCTCCGGTCTTCTAAAATGACCATGGATATATTAACACATATTTTTCATAAAGTAAAGAATAAAGTAAAGGAAATGCATCTCCGGCGAAAATGCATTTCCTTTTTTTCTCTTAGGAACAGGGGAAATATGTCAGTTCTTTCCGGTTCCTGTCATAATAGTAGGCGTGATCCGAGAGCACCTCCTCTTCCCGCACCTGGCTTTCATTGATCTCCTTCACCATAGAAGAAAGCTCCTCATAGGAAAATCCGTGGCGGTCTGGCGTAAGGATCACCTCATGGATGCTGCTGGGGAGCACATAATAATTGCAGGCCAGTTCTGCCGCAATCTTCTCCAGACATCCCTCGTACAGCACCGCCGCGGCCCCGTGGCTCCTTAACCGGTTGGTCAACACATACATCACGTCTGAGGCCACTTCCTCCGGCTCCTCTTCCGGCTCTTCTTCCGGCTCTCCTTCTGACTTCGGATCTCCCGCCTTTTCCAGAAAGGCCTCCGACAGTTCCATGATCACCGTCTTCATGGCAGAAAATTCCTCCGGCAGGATCCTTCTGGTGTTCCTGCAGGCCCTCTGATAAAGTTCCTCTTCGGTCACCTGCCACAGTTCCTGGTGCTCTTTGCAGACCATCATGGCTGCAGTGCCGGATTCCGCCGCCTCCACCATCACATAATAGACGATCGCCAGATCCAGGAAGGGGCGGAACGGCGCTTTCTCAAGCAGTTCCTGATTGGCTTTTCGATTCACCAGCCGGTAAACGATGCGATCCTTTACATAGCCGTAATCTTTCAGCTTCTTCGCCTCCCAGGAATGGCGGAACCGGACACGCGCATACAGCTCCAGCACTTCTCCTGCCACACATTCTTCCGAAAGCCCCATGCAGAATCTCTGGTAGTATTCCTCCAGAAAAATCGTAGGCGCGATGTTGATCCCTTTCTCTGTAAGCGTCAGTCCCTTGCGCCTGGTCCCGTTATTCTTCACAGCGGTATGGACCGTCACACGGACAGATGCTTCGGTCTTTTCCTCTACTCTTTCTCTTACGCGTAACACAAACTGATCATAGGTCATAATACTCCTTTCTTTGCTGCAGTTCTTGCCTCTTGTGGAATTCCCGGCAGATAAGCCGGACAGAAATATCTGACAGGCCGGCGGATGCGCCGGCGCATTTGGAATAGATAGGATCATTATAAAAAAGCCCTGCAAAAAATGCAAGGCTTTTTCTCTCATGTCTGATAGAAATTTGCAAAACGCCAGATGGCGCCGCGTCTCTTATACTCTGGACAGGTATTCTCCTGTACGGGTGTCGATCTTGATCATCTCGCCCTGGTCTACAAACAGCGGAACAGAAACCTGCGCTCCGGTCTCCACGATAGCCGGCTTTGTAGCGCCCTGTGCGGTGTTGCCCTTGAATCCGGGCTCTGTCTCTGTTACCTGCAGCTCTACGGTAAGCGGCGGCTCGATCGCAAACGGCTTCTCCTGATATAAGCTTACCGTTACCTCTTCATTTTCCTTTACGAATTTTAAGGAATCTCCCACATCCTCTGCGCTGACAGCGATCTGGTCAAAGGTCTCGTTATCCATAAAATAGAAAAGGTCTCCGTCATTGTAGAGATACTGCATTTTCTTTCTCTCAATAAACGCTTCCTGGAAGGACTCTGTCGGACGGAAGGTAGTCTCAACCACACCGCCGTTGATGATGTCTTTTAACTTCACGCGCACAAATGCTGCTCCCTTTCCAGGTTTTACATGCATAAATTCCATGACCTGACATACTTTTCCGTCAATTTCAAGGGTCATGCCATTTCTAAATTCACCTGCTGACTTTGTTGCCATTCTATAATCCTCCTTAATGGTGCCGTCCCGGCACTTCTACGTTTTGTTCGCTTTTATCATTTTATACTAAAATACGCCTGTTTTCAACCATTTTTTCGTTTCCTGGTCTCTCTCCTGTAAAAGAACAGCACGATCTTTTCCAGATACCGCTTCAGAACGATCTGAATCTCCTCCTTCGGATGCAGCGGCTTCACCAGGATATTGGGGATCCCCGCCCGCTTGGCGCCCCATACATCTGTAAAAAGCTGGTCTCCGATGAACAGGGTGTTGCTCCTGTCCGTCCCCATGATCTCCATGGCCCGGATATAATTTTTCGTGGAAGGCTTGTGGGCGTTATAGACGTAATCCACCTGGATCTTTTCATTAAACATCTTCACCCGCGGCTCCTGGTTGTTGGAGATCAGGCAGCATCGGTAGCCGATCCTTTTTAACCGTTCAAACAAGGCAACCGCCCGGTCGTCTGCCGGGGCATTGTGAGGGACCAGGGTGTTGTCAATATCAAAGATCAGCCCCCGGAATCCTTTTTCATACAGTTTTTCAAAATCGATCACATAGGTGGACGCAAGATACTGGTCCGGATAAAAGGTTTTAAACATTGGTCTCTTCCATTTCTGTCAGCCGCTGTACCAGTTCTTCACAAACCTGGAGAACACTCTTGTGGTCCGTCTGTACCACCAGGTCCGCGGCCGCCTCATATTTTTCTCTACGCTGTTCCATCAGTTCCGCGATGCCTTCCACATTTTTCCGTCCCTTTAAGACCGGACGCTCATCGCTGTCCTTCACTCTTTCATAGATGGTCTGGGGACTTGCGGTCAGAAGGACCACGCGGCCGTTCTTCTTCATTTCCTCCACATTGCGCTGCCGCAGGGCCGTGCCTCCGCCGCAGGAAATGATCATATTTTTACGCTCCTGCATCTCTTCCAGAAGCGCCGTTTCCAGATCCCGGAAATATTCTTCTCCATAGGTGGCGAAGATGTCCGGGATGCTCATTTCCTCCCGCTCTTCGATCACCTGGTCCATCTCCACGATCTCCATGTCAAACACGGTGCTCAGATAGTCGGAAATGGTCGTTTTCCCAGCGCCCATAAATCCGATCAGCACGATATTATAGTCAAAAAGTTTTCTCGCCTGGATCCGCTTGCTGTTTTTCAGGATCCGGTCAAAAACGTCATAGATCTCTTCCTGATACTTGTTATGCGTAAGCTTCTCCTCCAGCCTTCTCTTCTGCTTTTTCTCCTGAAGAGGCTGCAGGATCGGCATGCCGTATTCTTCTTTGTAAGCCATGATCTTCTCGACGATGCTGTTTCTTTCCACCAGCGCGTCAATGATCCTGTCGTCACACAGGGCCAGCTGCTCCCGGTACATTTCCAAATCATTCATGGTGCATTTCTCCTCTTACTCTACTTTTACCTGTACAATCATATCAGTAATTGAAATCTTTCGCAAGAGCTTCCTTTACATCTGCCCGGAAGTTTTCCCAGGCGTCCGTATGCTCCACAAAATACCGGGGACATTCTTTTCCCGTCACATCGTAATGACGGATCACGTCCTCTTCTGTCAGATCAAACTTCAGGCAGAGCCAGGCACAAAGATCCACCAGGGACGCATAGGTGGCGTCTGTAAATGCCCCGCTCTCGTCCGAATGGCAGCATTCAATGGAGACTGTATCGTTGTTCCGGCTGTTGGACGCATACGCCACCTCCCAGGTGGGCACGCACTGAACGATCTCGCCTTCCATCCCGATCACGAAATTACTGCTCACCTTTGTCTCATGGGTATCTTTCAGATTTTCAAAATAATTGCGGTTATCCATGGCTGTCGCCCCGGGATTGGCTGTATAATGCACCACGATCCCCCGGATCTTTTCCGTGGCGGTCCCTGGTCTGGAATAAGGATTCACCGTCAGAAGCTCCACATCCATGGGCGGCCGGAGGGCGTCGATCCCCTCGCCTGTGCGTTCCGTATAGGCGTTGGAGCAGCGGCCGGTAAACCAAAGGACGCCAAGGATCAGGAGCAAAAAAAGAAGCAGCACAAACCCCAGGCGGAGATTCCGTTTTCTTCTCCTCCTTCGCTGTGCTGCCATTCTCTTTCCGGCCGGATACATCCGGTCTCTTCTCACCTGCTGGTTCCTCATTTGCAAATCCTTCTTTACACTTCCTGTTCCTTTTCATCTTACCACAGGAAAAAGCATTTTTCCAAAAGAGAACCTTAGGATTTTATGAATTTTTCAAGAACCGGTATACAGTAGTGGTCTGGTAAATCTCCCCGGCCTTTACCACCGGAGTCAGGAAATTCTCATGATGAAGGGCGTCCGGATAATACTGGGTCTCAAAGCAGGCCGCCTGGCGCTTCTCATAGACCGCTCCGTCTTTTCCTGTTTCATGATCCACGAAATTAGCGGTGTAGAACTGGATGCCCGGAAGATCTGTGTAGACTTCCATGCGGATGCCGCTTTCTTCAGACTCCATTCCTGCCACCATCCGGAACCCGCTTCCGTTCAGAGCCCAGTTGTGGTCATAACCGCCTGCCAGTACAAGGGCTTCGTACTCTGCCCCGATCTCCCGGCCGATCTTCTTTTCCTTCCTGAAATCCATGGGCGTACCCTCTACCGGAAGGATCTCCCCGGTAGGGATCAGTTCCTCATCGGTCGGCGTGTATGCGTCCGATGAGATCCATGCCGTATGGTCCAGTACATTTCCCGCGTCGTGTCCGTTCAGGTTAAAATAACTGTGATTGGTAAAGTTAAGAGGGGTGTCCTGATCCGGTACTCCGCGGTAGAAAAGCTTCAGTTCTCCGTCTTCTGTCAGAGTATAGGTTACCTCCATGTCTACAGCGCCCGGGAAGCCCTGGTCTCCGTCGGGGCTGTGCAGGGAAAATGTAATTTCCTGGCCGGAGCGGGCTTTCACCTGCCAGATCCGCTGTCCTGCAAAGTCTCTTCCGCCGTGAAGGGTATTTTTTCCATTGTCATTTCGTGTCAGTTCGTACGTCTTTCCATTCAGAGAAAAACTTCCGCCCCCGATCCGGTTGGCCACCCGTCCGACAGTGGCGCCAAAGTGGCCGGTTCCATTCTCATAGCCTGCGACCGTATCATATCCCAGCACCACGTCCCGCAGCTGTCCATCTTTATCCGGCACCAGAAGCTTTACCAGCGTTGCTCCGAAATCCGTCACATACGCCTGCATCCCCTGCCCGTTTTCCAGGCGGTACATGGATGCTTTCTCCCCTTCTTTTGTCATTCCAAATGCTTCTGTCATGATTCTTTCCTCCTCCATATAAGACAGGCCCGGACCTTCCGGCACGGGCCTGTCAATGTGTCTTTTTTATTCGTCCACGCTGTAGTTCGGCGCTTCCTTCGTGATGTGAATATCGTGAGGATGACTTTCTCTTAACGCCGCAGCAGAAATCTTCATAAATCTGCCGTTCTTCTTCAGATCCTCAATGGTCGGTGTTCCGCAATATCCCATACCGGAACGTAAACCTCCCATCAGCTGGAATACGGTATCTTCCACGGAACCCTTGTATGCGACACGTCCTTCCACGCCTTCCGGAACCAGTTTCTTGGCGTCGGTCTGGAAGTAACGGTCTTTGCTTCCGTTTTCCATGGCTGCGATGGATCCCATGCCGCGGTATACTTTGTACTTTCTTCCCTGGTATAACTCGAAGGTTCCCGGGCTCTCGTCACATCCGGCAAACATGCTTCCCATCATACATACGTTCGCGCCTGCCGCGATCGCCTTGGTCATATCTCCGGAATACTTGATACCGCCGTCTGCAATGATCGGAATGCCATATTTATCCGCCACCTCGTAAGAATCCATAACTGCGGAAATCTGCGGCACGCCGATACCTGCGATGACACGGGTGGTACAGATGGATCCAGGTCCGATACCTACTTTGACAGCGTCTGCGCCTGCCTTGATCAGAGCCTCGGTTCCTGCTCCTGTCGCCACATTTCCTGCGATCACCTGCAGATCCGGGAATTTGGATTTGACCATATCCACGGTACGCAGTACATTTGCGGAATGTCCGTGAGCGGAATCCATAACCACAACATCCACCTTTGCGTTTACCAGCTCCTGGGCGCGCTCCAGACAGTTTGCGGTGATGCCAAGAGCGGCTCCGCAGAGGAGACGGCCCTGTCCGTCTTTTGCGGACAGCGGATACTTGATCTGCTTCTCAATATCTTTGATCGTAATGAGTCCCTTCAGGTTGAAATCCTTGTCAACGATGGGCAGCTTCTCTTTTCTTGCCTTTGCAAGGATCCGCTTTGCCTCTTCCAGAGTGATCCCTTCCGGAGCAGTGATCAGCCCTTCGGAAGTCATGGACTCTTTGATCTTTTTCGAATAATCTTCTTCAAACTTAAGATCACGGTTTGTGATAATGCCGACCAGCTTTCTGCCTTCTGTGATCGGCACGCCGGAGATCCGGAATTTGGCCATCAGATTGTTGGCGTCTTCCAGTGTGTTTTCCGGTGAAAGATAAAATGGATCTGTGATTACCCCGTTTTCAGATCTCTTTACCTTGTCTACTTCTTCTGCCTGTTCCCGGATCGACATGTTCTTGTGGATGATACCGATACCGCCCTGACGCGCCATGGCAATCGCCATACGGTGCTCGGTAACCGTGTCCATTCCGGCGCTCATCATCGGGATATTCAGCTTGATCTTCTTTGTCAGATATGTGGACAGGTCCACCTGATTGGGGATCACTTCTGAATAAGCCGGTACCAAAAGAACATCATCAAATGTAATTCCTTCTCCGATAATCTTACCCATGATCTTCATCCTCTCTTTCAACATTCGCTATGATTTTATATTTACCGGCAATCATATCAAAGATTGCCATGATTTGTCAACTACTTTCTGATCACTTTTCTGGGCGCCAGAATATAAAATCCTTCGATGATCGTCTCGTTCGGCTCAAAAATCACTTTCTTCAGTTCTCCGTGATCGGAAAGGATCAATGCATATTCTCTGGCCTGTCCGGTTCCGGAAGTAAAGTCCACGGCCTTTGCCTGCTGATAGAGACGCAGTTCCGGTGCGTCCAGAGGAGCCAGAAGCTCCATCTCTGATACATTCATGGAAAACATTCTCTTTCTCTTGGCCCGGTTCATGATCTTGTCAATGTCCAGATCGCCGTTGACATACAGATACTCGTACTCTACGTTCAGCCGCCGGAACATGATCACATCCAGCACGATCGCCAGGATCGGCAGGATCAGTCCGACCGGGAATATAAATACGATCAGAACGGTAAGAACCGTCAGCACGATCAGCCCTGTCTTGATCGCAAGATCCTTTGCGTCCGGCCGCTTTTTCACAAGCTGTTCTGTATAGTAGTCACTCATTTGTTTATCCTCCAACTATATGATCTATGCTTTCCCTATTGTAACATATTTCTGCATAAAAAGAAAACTCCTCATACGAGGAGTTTTCAAAATTTTCATATTTCCGGGAATTACATCATTCCCATTCCGCCGCCTGCCGGTGCAGCCGGTGTCTCTTCTTTGATGTTTGCCACTGCAGATTCTGTAGTCAGAAGTGTAGAAGCTACGCTGGTCGCATTCTGCAGAGCGCTTCTGGTTACCTTTGCAGGATCCAGGATGCCGCTTTCTACCATGTCTACATACTGCTCGCTCAGTGCGTCGAAGCCGATGCCAGGCTCAGACTCATAAACTTTATTAATGATAACGGAGCCTTCCAGACCTGCGTTGGCAGCGATGCGGAACAGAGGAGCTTCCAGTGCTTTCAGAACTACGTTTGCGCCTGTCTTTTCATCGCCTTCTAAGTCTGCCACCAGTTTGGAAACCTGTTTTGCAGCATGGATGTATGCAGATCCGCCTCCGGCAATGATGCCTTCCTCTACTGCTGCTCTGGTTGCTGCCAGGGCGTCTTCCATACGGAGTTTTGCTTCCTTCATCTCGGTCTCTGTAGCTGCTCCTACACGGATCACTGCTACGCCGCCGGCCAGTTTCGCCAGTCTTTCCTGCAATTTTTCTCTGTCAAAATCAGAAGTGGTTTCTTCGATCTGGTTCTTGATCTGTGCCACACGATCTGCGATCGCCTGCTTGTCGCCAAGTCCGTCTACGATCACGGTGTTTTCCTTCTGTACTTTTACAGATTTTGCACGTCCAAGCTGATCCATCGTTGTATCCTTCAGCTCCAGGCCAAGTTCTTCGGAGATCACCTCTCCGCCTGTCAGGATCGCGATATCTTTGAGCATTTCTTTTCTTCTGTCGCCGTATCCCGGTGCCTTTACAGCTACCACATTGAAGGTTCCACGCAGCTTGTTGACGATCAGAGTGGTCAGAGCCTCGCCCTCAATGTCCTCTGCGATGATCAGAAGTCTTGCACCGGACTGTACGATCTGCTCCAGAAGCGGAAGGATATCCTGGATGTTGGAGATCTTTCTGTCTGTGATCAGGATGTACGGATCTTCCAGGTTTGCTTCCATCTTATCCATATCGGTTGCCATATATGCGGATACATATCCACGGTCAAACTGCATACCTTCTACCAGGTCCAGTTCAGTCTTCATGGTCTTGGACTCTTCAATGGTGATCACGCCGTCATTGGAAACTTTCTCCATAGCGTCTGCCACCATCTTTCCTACTTCCTCGTCGCTTGCGGAAATAGCGGCTACTTTTGCGATCTGATCTTTGCCCTTTACCTTGCTGGACATTTCCTTGATCGCCTCAACAGCCTTATCTGTAGCCTTCTTCATACCTTTTCTGAGGATGATCGGGTTTGCGCCTGCCGCCAGGTTCTTCATTCCCTCATGCACCATTGCCTGTGCCAGTACGGTAGCTGTGGTAGTACCGTCTCCTGCCACGTCATTGGTCTTGGAAGCAACTTCCTTGATGAGCTGTGCGCCCATGTTCTCAAATGCGTCTTCCAGTTCGATCTCTTTTGCGATGGTCACGCCATCGTTGGTGATCAAAGGCGCTCCAAAAGATTTATCCAGAACTACGTTGCGTCCTTTGGGTCCAAGTGTGACTCTTACTGTATCTGCCAGTTTGTTTACTCCTGTTTCCAGTGCGCTTCTGGCCTCAGCGCCGTATTTGATTTCCTTTGCCATGATGTTTACTGCCTCCTAAATAAATTCAGATTCTGGATTGCTGCTTTCTATTCTACGATTGCAAGAATGTCATCCTGTTTTACAATGATGTACTCTTCATCGTCGATCTCTACGGTAGTTCCTGCGTATTTGGAATAGATGACCTTCTGTCCGACAGACACGTTCATCTGTACTTCTTTTCCGTCAACAGTTCCGCCGGGGCCGACTGCGATCACCTCTGCCTGCTGCGGCTTTTCTTTGGACTGTCCGGGGATCACGATCCCGGATTTGGTAGTCTCCTCTGCGATCAACTGCTTCAGAACAACTCTGTCGCCTAATGGTACTAATTTCATAGTCATATGCCTCCTTCGATGAATCTATTTGTTAGCACTCACTAAAAGAGAGTGCTGAAAAACTCTAGGTATAAAATAGCACTCTCTTTCTGATTTGTCAACACACTTTTATTTAGTTTACAAGATTTTTATAAAATCCATTTTGGATCCGGAATTTGATCACATTTCCCAGTTCATTCCAGTAGCGCTCCAGGATCATCCCCGTACAGGCGACGGTCCCGTCCGGCGTATCGATCCGGCATTCATAGATCCCGTCCAGGGAAAAGGCCGGAAGATCGGTCTCTGTTAATAAGTATATGCACTCTTCTTCCTTTTGATACCGGATCACCTGGCAGGAATAAGAGGCTTCGTCCAGATAACCGTCTTTTAAGATCACGCGCATCATCTTAAACCGGGCTTTACATTTCTCGTACATACGACCGCCCCTATTTCTGCATCCGTTCTTCTTTGATATGCTCAAGTTCTGTAAACACGTAGTCATTTACGACCTTGATGTAAGTTCCCTTCATACCGGAAGAGCGGGATTCGATGACGCCGGCGCTTTCGAATTTACGCAGGGCGTTTACGATCACGGATCTGGTAATGCCGACCCGGTCGGCGATCTTGCTGGCCACCAGGATCCCTTCTGTTCCGTCCAGCTCATCAAAAATATGGATGATGGCTTCCAGTTCGGAATAAGACAGGGTGCTGATGGCAGACTGCACGATATGCTCTTTTCTGCTTTCTTCTGCATTCTCCTCGTTGACGGAGCGGAGCATTTCCAGACCTACCACTGTGGTGCCGTATTCACTTAAAATGATGTCGTCGATCTCGTAGATCTGATTGATCTTGTAAATAAACAGAGTTCCCAGGCGTTCTCCTGCGATATCAATGGGGGTGATGATCGCCTGATATCCGCCTGCCACATCCGGGGAAAATCCCAGGGTTTCCAGGTTTACATTTTCTTTTGTGGACAGAATGCTCAGAAGTCTTTCATTCAACATTCCATCAATGTGGGTTCCCACCTTCTGCTCGATCAGTTCCTGGATCATCGGAACGCCTTCGCACTGGCTGCAGCCCAGCACTTTGCCCTTCTTGCTGATCACGACTACATTGGAATCCAGAATCTCCGTCAGTACTGCACAGATATCATTAAATACAACTTTACTGGAATTGTTATTGTGCAGTAACTTGTTAATTTTTCTTGTTTTGTCTAATAATTGTACACTCATGGGCAATCCTCCATCCTTATGAAGTTATATTATCATATGTTTTCAGTACGTTCAATAAATTTTCTAAATATTCTTTATACTTCTTTTGTTTTTTGTATATCTTCTACATATCCACATTTTTCGTCGCTGCACAGCAGTTTATTTCCTCTTTCCACCATGTAGCTTCCGCAACGCGGACATTTCTTTACGGATGGCTTCTGCCATGACATAAACTCACATTCCGGATTATTCTCACACCCGTAATACTTCCTGCCCTTCTTTGTCTTGCGGATGACCACGTCTTTTCCGCAGATCGGGCAGGGCACGCCGATTTTCTCCAGATAAGGCTTGGTGTTGCGGCATTCCGGGAATCCCGGGCAGGCCAGGAATCTTCCGTGCGGCCCGTATTTGATCACCATATGGCGGCCGCACTGTTCACAGACAACATCGGTGACCTCGTCCTCGATCTTGACCTTTTCCTGCTCTTCCTCCGCCTTCTTTACCGCCTCTTCCAGATCCGGGTAGAAGTTTTCAATGATCGTCTTCCAGTGGACCTTGCCTTCCGCCACGCCGTCCAGCAGGCCTTCCATATTGGCCGTAAAGTTGACGTCTACGATGCTGGGGAAGGACTGCTTCATAATGTTGTTGACCACTTCTCCCATTTCCGTCATATAGAGGTTCTTATTTTCTTTGGCCACATAGCGTCTGGATATGATCGTTGTGATCGTCGGCGCGTAAGTGCTGGGCCGTCCGATCCCCAGTTCCTCCAGGGTCTTGACAAGCGCAGCTTCTGTATAATGCGCCGGCGGCTGGGTGAAATGCTGCTTTGTCTCAAAACTGTCTTGGGTAAGTCTGGACTCCTGATCCAGCCCCTTCAGCAGCACATTGTTTTCTTCTTTCTCTTCGTCTGCTTCTGTATATACGCAGCGGAATCCTTCAAATACCACTCTGGACGCCGCCACGCTGAACCGGTACTCTCCGGCCGCGATCCGCACAGAGGTCGTCTCATATTTTGCCGGCTGCATCCTGCTTGCCACAAACCGCTTCCAGACCAGCTGATACAGGCGGAACTGATCTCTGCTCAGAGAATCCTTCATGGCAGCCGGCGTTCTGGTCACGTCGGTGGGACGGATGGCCTCATGAGCGTCCTGGATGCTGTGGTTTTCTTTTGCCTTTGCGGCATTTCCGGCTGCGACAAACTGCGGGCCGTAATTTCCCGCTATATATTCCCGGACATTCTGATCCGCCTCATCGGACACACGGGTAGAATCGGTACGCAGATACGTGATCAGACCCACCGTTCCATTTCCTTTGATGTCCACGCCTTCGTATAACTGCTGGGCGATCCGCATGGTTTTTGAAGTGGCAAAGTTCAGCACCTTGGACGCTTCCTGCTGCAGGGTACTGGTGGTAAAGGGGACCGGCGCTTTTTTGAACCGCTCTCCCTTTTTGATCTCTTCGATCTGATACTCTGCCCCGTCCAGATCTTTTACGATCTGATCCAGCTCTTCCTTTGATCGGATGGTCAGCTTCTGATTGCCTTTTCCATAGAATTTCGCCTTTAAAAGCTTCTTTTCCCCTGCTACTTTCAGATTCGCGTCCAGGGTCCAGAATTCTTCCGGGATAAATGCGTTGATCTCGTCCTCCCGGTCCGCAATGATCCGCAGAGCCACGGACTGTACGCGGCCCGCGCTTAATCCCCGTTTTACTTTTGCCCATAAAAGGGGACTGATCTTATATCCCACGATACGGTCCAGGACTCTTCTTGCCTGCTGGGCGTCCACCAGATCCGTATCGATCTCCCTTGCATTTTTCAGGGATGCTTTTACCGCTGTCTTTGTAATCTCGTTAAAACTGATCCGATAGGTTTTCTTTTTCTCCAGCTTCAGGGCCTGGCTTAAGTGCCAGGAAATCGCCTCTCCCTCCCGGTCCGGGTCAGTTGCAAGATAAACCTTGTCTGCTTTTTTGACTTCCTTTCTCAAAGCAGCCAGGATCTCGCCTTTTCCGCGGATCGTGATGTACTTTGGCTCATAATCATGCTCAATGTCTATTCCAAGCTGGCTCTTGGGAAGATCTCTTACATGGCCGTTGGATGCCATAACCACATAATTGCTTCCCAGAAACTTTTTGATCGTTTTCACCTTTGCCGGTGACTCCACGATTACAAGATAGCGTGCCATATCTTTCCTCCGTTACTACGCTTTTTCGCCAGAACTTTTTCCTGCCCTGACATAATGATTTTTTGAAACTTCTCTGGCATATCCTTCCAGCACCAGCGATACCAGGGCTTCCATAACCTTTTGCGGGCTAAAACCTGTTTCTTCTATAATAGTGCCGGTACTTTTTGGAAATAAGCCGAGACAACTATACACCATATGTTCGGGACTTTCAAGCATTTTTTTATTTCTGTCAGATTTTTTCAATAAATGAATCCGATCTATCCCCAATTCTTCCAGAAGGTCTTCCGGCGACAGAAGGATGCCGGCGCCCTGGCGGATCAGCCGGTGGCACCCCTGGCTCAGCGCGCTGTCTGCAGGCCCGGGCAGGGCATACACATCCTTTCCCTGTTCCAGCGCCTGGTCCGCCGTGATCAGTGAACCGCTTTTCTCTTTTGCTTCCATGATCAGGATCACATCGGAAAGGCCGCTGATGATCCGGTTGCGCTCCGGAAAATAAGCAGGCAGCGGCGGTTCCCCCGGGGCGCGCTCCGCGATCAGGCCGCCGTTCTTCAGGATGTCCATGTACAGCCCGATGTGCTCCCTCGGGTAGCAGACATCCACACCGCAGCCCAGGACTCCGTAGGTCTTCCCGCCTGCATTGAGGGCTCCCCTGTGTCCGGCGCCGTCAATCCCCCTGGCCATGCCGCTGATCACCGCGACTCCGGCTCCCGCCAGGGTTTCTGCATACTCCAGCGCCATCTCCTCCCCGTAGGGCGTACATTTCCTGGCTCCTACGATCGCGACTGCCGGCTGGTTCTCAGGCGGCAGCTCTCCGCGGACATAGATGGCATAGGGCGGATCCGGAATCCGGGAAAGCCTGGACGGATAGGCAGGATCGTCATAGAGGATCAGCCGGATCCCGCTTTCTTGCAGTTTTTCCCAGCTTTCTTTGAGCCCCCGCAAAAATTCTTCCTGGTTCCGGCTGTCACGCCCGGTCTGCAGGACTCTGCGGTCCCGGTCGGTCAGATATATTTCCTGATCCAGCCTGGTTTCTTCTATATAATATACAGCCCGGGCGCTTCCGTATGCATCCCGCAGCATTCTTTTTTTCCTGGCCGAAAGAGGCTTCAGCGAAGCCAGCCAGTATTCGTAGAACATGTCCTCCTCCCCGACAGAAGGAGAACCTGGATTTTTCTTATTTTCCATATCCTGTCCCTCCTAACGTCCCCAGTATTTCTTATCCATGGTGCGGTACCCCACGGCTTCTTTCAGATGCCGGGCCAGGATCCGGTCGCTTTCTTCCAGATCGGCAATGGTGCGGGCTGTTTTCAGGATCTTATGATACGTCCGGGCTGTCAGGTCCAGCGCCTGAAATGCTTTTTGCATCAGCTTCTCCCCTTCCCGGTCCAGGGCGCAGTATTGCTCCAGACTCTTACTGTCCAGCTGTGCATTTGCGCGGATCCCGGTTCCCAGGTATCGGCTTTCCTGGATCCTTCTTGCCCGGCACACCCTGTCCCGGATTTCTCTGGAAGTTTCTTCCTTTGGCGGCGTACCTTCCCTGGAAAGGCGCAGATCCTCATAAGCGGCTTTGGGCGCCTCCACGCACAGATCGATCCGGTCCAGAAAGGGCTGGCTGATCTTTCCCAGATATTGCCGGATCTGCCCCGGGGTGCAGCTGCATTTCCCCAGATCCGGATAATTTCCGCAGGGGCAGGGGTTCATCGCAGCCACCAGCATAAAATTTGCCGGGAACCGGTAGGTTCCGTGGGTTCTGGCGATGCAGACCGTGTGTTCCTCCAGAGGCTGGCGCAGGACTTCCAGCACCGGTTTCTGAAATTCCGTCAGCTCATCCAGGAACAGCACTCCGCCGTGGGCAAGGCTGATCTCCCCGGGCGACGGCGTCCGGCCTCCGCCGATCAGCGCGGCCTTTGTCACAGTATGGTGGACCTCACGGAACGGCCGCTCCGTAATCAGCGGGCGGCGCTCATCCACCAGCCCGAGGACACTGTAGACCGATGTCATCTCCAGGCTTTCTTCCCAGGCAGGCGGCGGCAGGATGGTGGGGATCCTCCTTGCGATCATGGACTTTCCGCTGCCGGGAGGCCCCACCAGCAAAAGATTATGCCCGCCTGCGGCCGCAACTTCCGCCGCCCGCTTTACTGCCTGCTGCCCCCGGACTTCCGAAAAATCCGTGTTCTTTTCAGCTGTTTGCACATTTCCCGCACCCTCTCCGGAAAACGGGCAAAGCTCTATTTCTCCGTTCAGATAGGCCAGAAGCTGTCTGATATGCGATACGCCGATCACCGGGATCCCTTCCGCCAACGCCCCCTCCGGCCCGTTCCCTTCCGGCACGATACAAGCACGAAGCCCGGCCTTCCTGGCCTGCCAGACCACCGGCAGGATCCCAGGCACCTTCTTTACACTTCCATCCAGGCTCAGTTCTCCCACGATCAGGAGATTTTCCAGCCTGCCCGGCGGAATCATCCCCAGCACAGCCAGGATAGAAACCGCAATCGGCAGATCATAAGAAGCCCCCTTTTTCCGCAGCGTAGCCGGCGCCAGATTTACCATGATCTTTTTCGGCGGAAGCTTCACATCCACATTCCGCAGCGCCGTACGCACCCGGTCCGCAGCCTCCTTCACCTCCGAAGAAAGATATCCCACCATATGCAGCATCGGCAGCCCGTTACTAATATCCGCCTCCACGCGGATCATCTCCACCTGCAGCCCCTGGATGCAGGCAGACGTTACACAACAAAACGCCATTCACACACCCCATTTCCAAAACATCATCCGTGAACATCGGCCGAAGCGGCCAACAGAACAAAAGAAATCCGGAACCCCGTCAGAAACAGCCAGAAGGCATCCGTTCCGGAAAGATAACAACATCATAGCCCATCTCCCCCGAAGCTGTCAATCGGGTACAGGGTAATTTCCAATTAGGTACAGGGTGAAACGCAAATGGGGACGTAGACTCTTTGCAAAGGACTACGTCCGTGTTCACACTTTGTTCACATTTCCCTGCGCAATTTTTCGATCGCGCTTTTTTCGATCCGCGAAACGTAAGAACGAGAGATGCCTAGCTGCCCGGCTATCTCCCGCTGGGTATATTCTTCTTCGTTATACAGTCCGTAGCGCATTTTTAATACCAACCGTTCTCTTGGCGAGAGTTCGGATTCTACTTTTTGGTAAAGAAGGCGGATGTCTTCGCTTAGCTCGGCTTTCTGGTGTGCGTCTTCTTCCTCTGTCTCGATGATGTCGAAGAGCTGGATCTCGTTTCCTTCCCGGTCGGTGCCAATGGGTTCGTAGAGGGAGATTTCTCTGGATGATTTCTTCTTTGCCCGCAGGTACATCAGGATCTCATTTTCGATGCAGCGGGCCGCGTATGTGCCAAGGCGCACGCATTTTTCCGGGTTGAAGGTGACGACTGCCTTGATAAGCCCGATGGTCCCGATGGACAGAAGGTCTTCGGTTTCTTCTTCGCAGGTCTGGTACTTTTTTACGATATGGGCTACGAGGCGCAGATTTCGTTCGATCAGTATATGCTTTGCCTCCAGGTCACCCTCTGTATATCTTTGCATATATTCTCTTTCTTCCGACGCTGTGAGGGGTTGGGGAAATGATTTCAAGAAAAGCACCTCTTAGCGTGTTTGCTATTAATCTATGTCGCATTTTCTTTTTTTGTGCTTTTCCATGTAATTTAATCTATACAAAAACTCTGGAAAAAGTTATAGTAAATGTAAGATATGTAGTCGGATGTTTGTTTTCTGGCCGGAGATTTTTATGAAGAGAACAACGAAAATGGCGCTGTTTTGCAGCCTGCTGATTATACTGGCCGCACAGTTCAGTGTAAATGTTTTTTTTGCGGATTTTGAGATTTCTATAGCAGTGGTCCTGCTGCCTGTTTTTTTATCTGTCTCGGACCGTTTTCCCCTGCTGCCGACAGCTTTTCTGTCTGCCGCCGGTGTTTTTTTGATGCGGCTGTTCCTGTCCTGGCTGCGGGGCGGCAGTCTTGACGCGGCAAGGACGCTTTCCCCGGAGATCCTTTTTTATGTCTGCTACGGAATCCTGTTGTTTGCGGCCAACCGGATCTACCGGAAAAAAGATTTTGACCTTCGGAGCTTTCTTGTGATCCTGGCTCTTATTGATTATGTTTCCAATCTGACGGAGCTTTTCGTCCGGGAAGGCACCCGGGCTTTTGACCTTTCCGCCCAGGCCGGCATCTTTCTGGTGGCCGTCCTTCGTACTCTCCTTGTCTGGTGCATCCTTACGGCTATGGAACAGTACCGTATGTTTCTTCTTCGCAGAGAGCACGAAAAGCGCTATCAGGAGCTTTTGCTTCTGATCTCCCGGCTGAACGGCGAAGTCCTCTGGATGGATAAAAATACGGCGCTGATCGAAAAAACCATGAGCACCGCCTACCGGCTGTATGACCAGCTAAAGGCCGATCCTTCGCAGGAAGCTGCCGCCCGGTCGGCTCTTGCCGTGGCCGGCGACGTCCATGAGATCAAAAAGGAATATTTCCTGATCATGCGGGGGATTTCTGAAGTGCTGGATCAGGAACTGAAAAGCAGCGGCATGTACATGGATGAGATCCTGCACTTGTTAAAAGGCGCCCTCACCCGCCTGGGAAAAGAAAAAGGCAAAGAGGTCGTCTGCTCTATCCACTGCCCCCACAGACTCTACACCACCAGCCACTACGCCTGGATGTCCGTTTTCCGTAACCTCTTTACCAACGCCCTGGAAGCAGAGACAGGCAGACTGGTACAGATCGAGGTGACGCAGAAATTTGCCGGGGAAACCTGCATATTCCGGGTTACGGACCACGGGCCCGGCATTCCGGCGGAAAGTCAGGAGGAAATCTTTCAGCCCGGCTTTTCTACAAAGATCAACTATGAAACCGGCGAGATCAGCCGCGGCCTTGGGCTGAACCTGGTGCAGAACCTGGTGGAAGAACAGTTCCACGGCCAGATCCGCGTCTCTTCCCGGCCGGGCGAGACCACATTTACCATACAGATACCAAAGACAGAATTTACGGAAGAAAGGATGATATGATGAAATTTTATCTGCTGGATGACGACAGAAATATCCGAAGGATCCTGACCCAGATCATTACCGACCGGGAGCTTGGGACCGTATGCGGCGCCGGAAGCAACGGCCACGAGGGGCTGGAGGAAGTCTTTGACCTGAAGCCGGACATCATCATCGCAGACCTTCTGATGCCGGAGATGGACGGGATCACGTTTGTAGAGCACGCCAGACCCGGTCTTCCCGACACTGCGTTTATCATGCTGTCCCAGGTTTCCTCCAAAGAAATGATCTCCGCCGCCTACGAGGCCGGCGTTGAATTCTTCATTCAAAAGCCCATCAACAGCATTGAGGTGGAAAATGTGATCCAGAAAGTCCGTCAGAATCTGACGATGAAGCGCACTCTCCAGAAGGTTCAGGAGCTTTTCACGGAAGACATCCCCGGAACGCTTCCGGAGGAATCAGAAACCATCACCACCGACGACGGGGACGAGACGCTCCCCTCCCACCAGGAATCTCTGGCAACGCTCCAGATCATCCTGCAGAGGCTGGGGATCAGCGGCGATATCGGCAGCCGGGACATTACCACCGTGGTGGAATACATGATCCTGCACCACGCAAAAGCCGCCGACCTGACGCTCCACGAGTTGTGCAGCCAGTTTTGCGACTCTCCCAAATCCATGGAACAACGGATCCGGCGGGCGGCCGCGGCGGGACTTGTCAATCTGGCACACCTGGGACTGGAGGATTATGGAAATGAGATTTTTACGGAATACTCCAATACGCTTTACAATTTTGAACAGGTCCGAAAGGAAATGGATTATATCCGGGGACGCAGTGATAAACACGGCAATATCAAGATCCGCAATTTCCTGAATGCACTGGTCATGTACTGCGTGCACAAATAATCTTCTTTCCACACAAAAATACGCATCCATATTTTGTCTATTTTGCACAAAATTTTATGGATGCGCATTTTTTTATTGTCTATTTTGATACGGTTTGAAACGGTTTGAAACCTCTGTTTTATATTTGTTTCATCAATCAATCAGTGGAACTTATTTATAAAATCAACAAGAAACGGAGGAACCTTTATGATTACGATTTTATCTGGCGTTGGATTACTGCTGGCTGCGCTGGCCGGCTTCTCGCTTTTCAGCCTCAAGATGCCCAAAGGACAGCTTGCCATGTCCGGCATGGCAAATGCGGCTGTCGCAACCTTTCTGGTGGAAGCGATCCACAAATATATCACCGGCGACCTTCTGGGCCTTTCCTTTTTCCGCACAGTAGGCGAAACATCCGGAAGCCTGGGCGGTGTAGCAGCCGCCATCATGGTGCCCTTAAGCATGGGAGCCAATCCGGTGCTTTCCGTGGTTGCCGGCGTAGCAGTGGGCTCTTACGGCATCCTGCCCGGCTTCATCGCGGGCTATCTGGTAGGCATGGTCTCACCCATCCTTGAGAAGAAACTGCCGGAAGGCTTAAATATCATCCTGGGCGCCCTGCTCATCGCTCCCTTTGCCCACCTGATCGCCTGGGCCTCTGACCCGGTCGTCTCGGTGGTGCTGACCCGCATCGGCGGAACCATTACCGCAGCCACCGAGCAGTCTCCCATCGTCATGGGCTTCCTCCTTGGCGGCATCATGAAAATGATCTGCACCTCTCCTTTAAGCTCTATGGCGCTGACCGCCATGCTGGGCCTCTCCGGCCTGCCGATGGGGATCGCGGCCATTGCCTGCGTGGGCGGCTCTTTCACCAACGGCATCATCTTCGCAAGACTGAAGCTTGGCGACAAGAGCAAGGTCGTGGCTGTCATGCTGGAGCCTCTGACTCAGGCGGACATTGTCACCTCCAACCCGATCCCGATCTACTGCTCCAATTTCTTTGGAGGCGGGCTGGCAGGCGTTTCCGCGGCCGTTTTCCACATCGTCAACAATGCGCCCGGCACTGCCTCCCCGATCCCGGGACTGTTAGCGCCCTTTGCCTTCAACCCGCCTTTACAGGTGATACTGGCTCTCGCCTTCGCCATCGCAGGCGGTTCCCTGGCAGGCTTTGTCGGCAGCCTGGTGTTCAAACGCCACAAAAAACGGGCATTAGTTCTCTGCTCTTCTTAAGATATCATAGCGCTCTGCCTTTCCGGCAAGGTCCACATACAGGACCTGCCTGGGATGCGGGGCGCTTTCCATTTCCTTTCCCTCTTCATCCAGGATCTTCCCGACCGTCACTTCTACATTTCTGCCGTCCGGCTTCATGATCTCGATGGTCTCTCCGACGGAAAATTTATTTCTCTGTTCTATGCGGTACAGACCGTCCTTTTCTCCGCCGATGATCCCCAGGTAGGTATACTCTTTGATATACGTATTATTGTCATAGATCTGGGAAGTCTCGTCCGGTTTTCCAAAGTAGAATCCAGTAGTAAACTGCCGGTAGGTGCAGTCCTTGATCTGATCCAGATACCAGGGCATATTGGCTTCGTATTTTTCCGGATCTTCCAGATAATCATCGATGGCCTTCCGGTAAGTCCTGGCCACCGTGGCCACATAAAGCGCCGTCTTCATCCGTCCCTCGATCTTAAAGCTGTCGATGCCTGCATCGATCATTTCCGGAATGTGTTCGATCATGCACAGATCCTTGGAATTAAAAATATACGTTCCCCGCTCATTTTCATAGACCGGCATATACTCGCCAGGCCTTGTCTCTTCCACCACCGCATATTTCCAGCGGCAGGGGTGGGTGCAGGCCCCCTGGTTAGCGTCCCGCCCGGTAAAGTAATTGCTCAGAAGGCAGCGCCCGGAATACGAAATGCACATAGCGCCATGAATGAAGCTTTCGATCTCCATTTTCTCCGGAATGCGTTCGCGGATCTCCCGGATCTCCTTTAGCGAAAGCTCTCTGGCAGACACCACCCGCTTTGCCCCCTGCTTCCACCAGAAGAGATAAGTCCCGTAATTGGTGTTGTTGGCCTGGGTGCTGATGTGCCGCTCAATCTCCGGGCAGATCTCTTTTGCCAGTTCAAAGATGGCCGGGTCGGCAATGATCAGTGCGTCCGGCTTTAACTCTTTTAATTCTTTTAAATACTCCTCCACTCCCGGAAGGTCGTCATTATGGGCCAGGATATTGACGGTCACATGCACTTTCGCCCCGTGCGCATGGGCAAAGGCAATGCCCTCCCGCATATCCTCCATTGAGAAATTCTTGGCCTTGGCCCTCAGGCCAAAGGCTTCGCCGCCGATATAAACCGCATCGGCCCCAAAAACCACCGCAGTCTTCAGAACCTCCAGACTGCTGGCGGGTATCAGTAATTCCGGCCGTTTCCTTTCCATGAATCCAATTCTCCTTTCATCAGGCTTTTTTCACCGTCAGAGCCACCCCGTCGCCCAGAGGCAGGATGCTGGTCATAAGATCCTCCCTGTGCTTCAGCTCGTAGAGATACTCCCGCATCCGGCTGTGGATCGTCCGGTCTCTTCTTTCCACCGCAAAGCGGGATTCAATAAGACTGCCGTCCTGCAGCACATTGTCCGACATCAGCACGCCCCCCGGCGTCAGAAGCCTTAGAACTTCCGGCAGATAATGGGGGTACTGGCCTTTCGCCGCATCCATAAACACAAAATCAAAGAGCCCGTCAAGAGACCTCAAAACCTCCATGGCGTCCCCCTCGATCAGCGTGATCTGCTCCTCTTTCCCGGCTCTTCGAAAATTCTGCCGGGCAATCGGGATCCGCTTTTCATACTTTTCTATCGTCGTAATATGGGCGCCCTCCGGCAGATACTCACTCATCAAAAGCGCCGAAAAACCCACTGCTGTCCCCACTTCCAGCACCCTTGCGGGCCGCAGCATGGTAAGCAGCGTTTTCAAAAGACTCTGCGTTTCCTTGCGGATGATCGGCACATAAGAGGCAAGCGCCTCCTGCTCAATCTCCTCCAGAAGCGGATTTTCCGGGCTCTCCAGCGACCGCAGGTAGACCGCGATCCGTTCATTTCTATCCATAAGGTACACCCCATTTCGCAATTTGGGACGTAGACCTTTGCAAAAGGTCTACGTCCCCGTTCACATTTTGTTCACATTTACACGTCCATGATGATGGGCAGGATCATGGGCCGGCGCTTGGTCCGTTTCCAGATGAATTCGTTCATGGTGTCCCGGATCACCAGCTTGATCTTGCTCCAGTCTGCGTTGCGCTGATGGGTCAGGCAGTCTTCTACCGCGTCTGTCAGCACATGTCTTGCCTCTTCCATCAGTCCTTCGGATTCGCGTACATAGACGAAACCGCGGGATACGATATCCGGGCCGGCCAGCAGCTGATTGCTGCCTTTTTCCAGGGTCAGTACCACGATGAGGATTCCGTCTTCCGCCAGATGCTGCCGGTCGCGGAGCACGATGTTTCCTACGTCTCCTACGCCCAGGCCGTCTACCAGGATGGAACCTGTGTGGACTTTATCCACGACTTTGGCTTCCTGGCTGCTGACCTCCAGCACGTCGCCGGACTGCAGGATATAGACATTATCCTTGGGGATTCCAAGGCTCATGGCCAGTTCGGCGTTTGCCTTCAGATGCCGGAACTCGCCGTGCACCGGAATGGCGTATCTGGGTTTCACCAGGGAATAGATCAGCTTCAGTTCTTCCTGACAGGCATGTCCGGATACGTGAACATCCTGGAAAATGACATTGGCTCCCTTTGCGGACAGTTCATTGATCACCCTGGATACAGATTTTTCATTTCCGGGAATCGGATTGGAACTTAAGATGACCGTATCTCCCGGCATGATCGTTACTTTTTTATGGATGTCCGCCGCCATCCGGGACAGGGCCGCCATGGACTCGCCCTGGCTTCCGGTGGTGATCAGCACCGTCTTCTCCGGCGGATAATTCTTCATCTGATCGATCTCGATCAGCGTTTTATCCGGCACATTCAGATATCCCAGCTCCTGGGCAACCTGGATGATATTTACCATACTGCGGCCTTCCACCACAACTTTCCGGTCATATTTGCATGCCGTATTGATGATCTGCTGCACCCGGTCTACATTGGATGCAAAGGTGGCGATGATCAGCCTGGTATTCTGATGCTCCGCAAAAATGTGGTCAAAGGTAACGCCCACTGTTCTCTCTGACTGGGTAAATCCCTTGCGCTCCGCATTGGTACTGTCGCTCATCAGAGCCAGCACGCCTTTTTTGCCGATCTCCGCAAATCTCTGAAGATCAATGGCGTCTCCGAATACCGGCGTGTAATCCACCTTAAAGTCTCCGGTGTGGACCACGATCCCTGCCGGCGAATAGATGGCAAGAGCCGCCGCATCCTGGATGCTGTGATTGGTCTTGATAAACTCAATCCGGAAATGTCCCAGATTGATGGACTGTCCGTGGCGCACCACTTTTCTTCTGGTGCTGCGCAGAAGATTGTGTTCCGTCAGCTTCCGTTCAATGATACCCATGGTCAGCTTGGTCGCGTAAATAGGCAGATTCATTTCCCGCAACACATAAGGCAGCGCTCCGATATGGTCCTCATGGCCGTGGGTGATCACAAACCCTTTTACCTTCTCAATATTGTCCTTCAGATAGGACACGTCCGGGATCACAAGGTCGATTCCCAGCATGTCCTCCTCCGGGAAAGCCAGACCGCAATCCACGACAATAATACTGTCTTCGTACTCAAAGGCAGTGATGTTCATTCCGATCTTTTCCAATCCTCCGAGCGGAATGATGCGCAGTTTTCCGTTGTTTTCTTTTTTCAAATTTACACCTCCACGTGTTGATCCGTACTGTTTTGCCTCTTTTGGCACTCCCTGCATTGTCCGTAGAACTTTAATTCGTGGTCTAACACATGAAATCCGGTCTCTTCCTCGATCCGATGCTCCAGTTCATCCAATAAATCATCGTGAAACGGAAGGATCTTTCCACACGTTTTACAGATCAGATGATGATGGTGATGTTTCCCCAGGCCCGCGCCCGGTTCTCCGATCTCGTATCGCACACACCCGTCATCCAGACTGATCCGATCCACCAATTGCATTTCCAGTAACAACTGCACTGTCCGGTAAATGGTGGCCAGTCCGATCTCCGGATAGTCCTCCTTTACCATCTCATAGATGTCCTCGGCAGTCATATGCCTGTCGCGGTTTTCTGCCAGAACCTCTAAAACAAGCAACCTCTGATTGGTCACTTTTAATCCTTTTTCTTTCAGCATCTGCCTGAACTGTTCTTTACTGATAGACATCCGTACTTTACCTTTCAATCGCCACGTCTTCGAGAAGCTCCTCAAACACTTTCGAAACCGCCGAAAGTTCCACGTCGTCTTCCACGATCTCATAAACGCTCTCGCCTTTTTCCGCCGAAGGCGTTTCCTTCAGGATCAGGCACTGCGCCTCGTCCTCTTCAGAATCCGCCACCAGAAGATAGTTCACCGCGTTTACCGTTGTCTGCTCCAGTACATAAAATGCTTCTTCCTGCATATCTTCAGACATGAATTTGATCTTTTCCATAAGCGAACACACCCTTTGCTCTGTCAATCTGCGGGCTTTTCCTAAAATGCAAGCGAATCCAGATATCCCTGCAATATAAAAACAGCCGCAATCTGATCAACATACTTCTTGCGGTTCTCACGTCTTACTTTATTCTCTATCAACGTCCGTTCTGCTTCTACTGTTGTCAGGCGCTCGTCCCACATCACGACCTCAAGGCCGGTCCGTCTTTCAAGCATCCGTCCGAATTCTATTGATTTTTCCGCCCGATCTCCGATATCGTTATTCATATGCTTTGGAAGGCCCAGCACGATCTTTTCCACCTGATACTCATCAATCAGCTCCTCGATACGCGCACAGGTCCTCCTCAGCTTATTTTCGTCCTTCCTGGTAATCGTCTCCACAGCCTGGGCCGTGATCTTTAACGGATCACTGACCGCCACTCCCACGGTCCGGGAGCCGTAATCCAATCCCATGATTCTCATAGATCAGTCTTCCCAGCCGTTATGCTTAATATACGTTTTCAGCATCTCTTCCACCAGTTCGTCCCGCTCCATCTTCATGATCAGACTTCTGGCGCCGTTGTGGCTGGTGATATAAGTCGGATCCCCGGACATAATATATCCTACCATCTGGTTTACCGGGTTATATCCCTTCTCCTTTAAAGCCTTGTACACAATTTCAAGAATATCTTTTGCCTGAATCTGTGGACCGCTTTCTACCTGAAAAAACTGAGTGCTGCTTAAATCCTTCATATACTCACGTCCTCCAATCATACTTCATCCTTATTCTACATGAAACCCTTACAAAATTCAATGAATTATTTGAAAAGGATTCTCTATTTCAACCGGGACCAGCTGATTGACCAGATTTTCCCGGCTTTTGATCCCTGCTTTTACGTATTCCCGGGTATGGCCCACCTGCCAGATCTCCCCGTCTCTTTCAATCTCTTCTTCGATCAGCACCTCCTGCGTGGTGCCAAGGAGCCGCTCCTCATAAGCCTTCTGCTTCTTTTTACTGAGTTCCAGCAAAATGGCGCTCCGTTCCGCCTTCACCGGCTCCGGCACCTGATCCGGCATCACCGCAGCCTTTGTGCCCTCTCTTCTGGAATACTTAAAGACATGGGTCTCATAAAAATCCACCTTGTCCACAAAAGCCCTGGAGGCTTCAAATTCCTCCTGCGTCTCCCCCGGAAATCCAACGATCACGTCCGTGGTCAGAGCCGGCTCATGAAAATATTTCCGCAAAAGTTCGCATTTTTCAAAATATTCCTCCGCCGTGTAGCGCCGGTTCATCCGCTTCAGCGTCTCCGTGCAGCCGCTCTGGAGAGAAAGATGAAAATGCGGGCACATTTTCGGAAGTCCGGAAATGGTCCGGACAAATTCTTCGGTAATGATCCGGGGTTCCAGTGATCCCAGCCGGATTCTTCGGATCCCCTCCACCTCGTGTACCGCCAGGATCAAAGACAGCAGGTCTTCCCCGTTATCGATCCCGTACGAGCTTAAATGAATGCCGGTCAGCACCACTTCCTGATAACCGGCTCCGGCAAGCGCCTGCACTTCCTCCAGCACATGGTCCTTGCTCCGGCTCCGAACCCTTCCTCTGGCATAAGGGATGATGCAGTAGGAACAGAACTGGTTGCAGCCGTCCTGCACCTTGATATAGGCGCGGGTATGCTCGGCGGTCCGGGAAAGGCTTAACTCCTCGTATTCTTTTGTATGCCCGATGTCCACCAGATCTTTTAAGGGCTCCCCGGGCCGTTTCTTTTCCCCGCCCCGGCTGTTTTCATATTCTTCCAGAATGCGGACGATCTCTTTTTTCCGGTTATTTCCGATCACGATATCCACACAGTCCGCCGCCTCGTCGGGCTTTTCCTGGACGTAACAGCCGCAGGCCGCCACAACCGCCTCCGGGTTCATCTTTCTGGCGCGGTGCAGCATCTGGCGGGACTTACGGTCCGCCATATTCGTCACCGTACAGGTATTAATGATATAAACATCCGCTTTTTCCTGAAACGGCACGATCTCATAGCCTGCCTGTTCCAGAAGCTCCTGCATGGCCTCTGTCTCATAAGCATTGACCTTGCAGCCCAGATTGTGCAGCGCAGCTTTCTTTCCCATAATTTCTGTCCTTTCCTACTGTCGTTACTCTTTCCATCACCTGATTTTAACAAAATCTTCCTTGACTTTTCCATATCTTGCTCTTAAGATGGTTATAGAAGCGAATAATATATGAAATATAAGGAGGATTCATCCAATGAAAACAGTACAAATTTCCTTAAATTCCATCGATAAAGTAAAGTCATTCGTAAATGAGATCACCAAGTTTGATTATGATTTTGATCTGGTATCCGGAAGATACGTTATCGATGCAAAATCCATCATGGGTATCTTCAGCCTGGATCTCTCCAAACCCATCGACCTGAACATCCATGCGGACAACGGCGCTGATGTGGATAAGATCCTGGAAGTACTTACCCCTTATATCTGCGAATCATAGAAGATCATACAGATTGGTCAGGCCCGGTTACCGGAGCCTGACCTTTTTACTTTTTGTTTCTCGTCTGCTTTTATTCTTCCACTTCTATGATCTCTGCGGAATCAATGGCCTCTTTCACCAGTTCGTCGATCTTTTCCGCCAGCTTCTCTTCTGACCGGCGGATCACACCCAGGTTCGGCTTGGTCACCGGATGTTTTGCCACGAAAATGGTACAGCAATCCTCAAAGGGCTGGATGGAAGTCTCAAAGGTTCCGATCTTTTCCGAAATATTTACGATCTCCTGCTTATCGTATCCGATCACCGGACGGTACACAGGCAGCGTACATACGTCGTTGGTCGCAGCCAGGCTCTGCATGGTCTGGCTGGCCACCTGGCCGATGCTCTCCCCTGTGATCAGGCCCAGACACCCGTCTTTTCTCGCGAAATGCTCTGCGATCCGCATCATATAGCGGCGCATGATGATGGTCAGTTCATCATGGGGGCACTGGTCATAGATATAAAGCTGGATATCCGTGAAATTCACCACATGCAGACGGATAGGTCCTGCGTATCTGGACACGATCTTTGCCAGATCCACCACCTTTTGCTTGGCCCGCTCGCTGGTATAGGGCGGCGCGTGAAAATATGCGGCCTCCAGGCCGACGCCCCGCTTGGAGATCATATAGCCCGCCACCGGACTGTCGATCCCTCCGGATAAAAGGAGCATGGCCTTGCCATTGGTCCCCACCGGCATGCCGCCGGCTCCGGGAATGATCTGGGAATATACGTAGATCTGATTTCTCACCTCTATATTCACCTGTACATCCGGATGATGCACATCCACCCGGATCTCGGGGAACGCCTCTAAGATAGCCTCTCCCAGATCCCGGCTGATCTCCATGGAATTCATGGGATAGGACTTCTTCGCCCGCCTGGACTCCACCTTGAAGGTAAACTTTTTATCCGGGTACATTTCATCCATGTACGCCACAACATCCTTTTTCAGCTGGTCAAAGCCCTGATCTTCCAGACGCACCACCGGGCAGATCCCCACCAGGCCAAACACCCGCTTTAAATGCTCCACTGCGTCCTCATAATCATAATCGCCTTCACAGTCCACGTAGATCCGGGCCTGGGACTTATACACCTGAAACTCTCCGTCCACCGGTTCCAGCGCGCGGCGCACCTGGCGCACCAGAGCGTCCTCAAAAAGATACCGGTTCTTTCCCTTGATCCCGATCTCGCCGTATTTTAACAAAAATGTGTGAAATCTCATCTGTAAGAATCTCCTTCACTTGTTCTATTTCTCAGATTATCTTCTGGTATATCTCCGAAGCATCGGTACTATATTATATAGTGTCCGAAGCGTCTCGTCAATCTCCTCGGCCGTGGTAAATTCCGACATACTGAAGCGAAGCGTGGCGTCCAAAAACTCCCGTCCGGCGCCGATGCCTCTTAATACGCCGCTGATCTGCGGATGGTTGGAGGCGCAGGCTGAACCGCTGGACACATAGATCCCTTTTTCTTCCAGCGCGTGAAGCAGCACCTCGCTTCGGATCCCCGCAAATCCCACGCTGACAATGTGGGGCGCGCTGGTCTCGTCACAGAGCCCGTGGACCACAGTATCCGGGATCTCTCCTACACCTTCCACAAAACTCTGCTTTAAGTTCCGCATTCTCTCTACCTTTTCATCCAGATCCTGGTAGATCATCTTTGCCGCAAGGCCAAGTCCTGCGATCCCCGGCACATTTTCCGTACCGGAACGGATATTCTTCTGCTGTTCTCCGCCGAACACGATAGGCTGGATCTTCACATGCTCTCCGATATAGAGCGCGCCGATCCCCTTTGGCCCGTGGATCTTATGGCCGCTTAAGGACAGAAGATCCACCTTGATCCGTTTCGGATAGATCCGGTATTTCCCAAATCCCTGTACAGCGTCCACGTGAAATAAAATGTTCTGGTCATAGGCTTTCACCAGACTGGCCGCCTCCTGCACCGGCTGCACGGAGCCCACCTCATTATTCACATACATCATAGACACCAGGATAGTCTCCGGACAAAGTGCTTCCTTTAACGCCTCCAGGCTTGCCCGCCCGCTGCTGTCTACCGGCAGAAACGTCACCCGGTATCCTTCTTCCTCCAGATACCGCATGGTATTTAAAACCGCCGGATGTTCGATGCCGGTGGTGATCAGGTGATTCCCCCGCCGCCAGTTCGCCCTGGCGCATCCGATCAGCGCCAGATTATCGCTCTCTGTTCCGCCGGAGGTAAAAAAGATCTCCTTTTCCTGCACCTTCAGAAGCTTTGCCAGCCGTTCTTTTGCTTCTTTCACATAACGCTCCGCGGCCACGCCTTTGGCATGCATGGAAGATGGGTTGCCATAGTCCTCGCACATCACCTTGCGGACCAGGTCTCCCACTTCCGGATACGCCATGGTCGTCGCGGAATTGTCCAGATATATTTCTTTCATGTTTTCACTTCCTGCTCAAAATATTCCTTACTATACTATATGATACAGAGGTTAAAAGGGCTTCTCCAGCCGGTACATCAGGATCGAAAGCACCGCGATCCCCGCCGTCTCTGTGCGCAGGATCCGCTTCCCAAGGGTAATGGGCAGGGCTCCCGCTTCCACGGCTCGACCCACTTCCTCTTTTTCAAAACCGCCCTCCGGGCCGATGAAGATCCCCACCGACTGCCCGGGCCGGATCCCGTCCAGGATCTTTCTGGTCCCATCCATGCCGTCCGCCAGTTCATAAGGGATCAGCCGGATATCCAGCGTTTCTGAAAATGCCAGAGCCTCCTGGAAGGTCATTACCTCCGAGACCACAGGGATATACCCTCTTCCGGCCTGCTTTGCCGCGCTTTCGGCAATCTGCTGCCAGCGCTGCACCTTTTTTGCCGCCTTCTTCGCATCCAGCTTCACCACGCAGCGACGGGTCTGTACAGGGATCACCTGGCAGACGCCAAGCTCTACCGCCTTTTGCACGATCAGTTCCATCTTTTCCTGCTTGGGAAGCCCCTGGAAGAGATAGATCCTGGAAGGAAGCTCCGTATCCACAAGGCCCGCCTCCAGGATGGCAAGGACCGCCTCCCCTTCCGGATAGTCCTCCACCCGGCAGCGGTACTGGCGGTTATTGCCGTCGCTTACCATCACTTCTTCCCCCGGTCGCATCCGGAGCACATTTTTCATATGATTGACGTCCGAACCCTGGATCCGGATCTTGTCCTCCCCGACCTGGTCAGGCGTCACAAAAAACCGCTGCATTTTCTTCTCCTTATTCCGGCTTTCTGGCAGTTACAGACACCCATTCGCCCTGATGATGTACTTCCAGTACCTCCATGCCGGCGGCCCGGACTGCTTCTGTCACCGTTTCTTCTTTGTCATCAATAATCCCGCTGGTAATATAGATCCCGCCCTTTTTCAGCTGATGAAGGATCACCGGCGTCAGCGGCACCAGCACGTCCGCCAGGATATTGGCGGCCACAATGTCATACTTCTCATAACCGGCCTTGTCCTGGACTTCTTTGTCGTCAATGATATTTCCGATCATCACCTCATACTGGTCCTCCCGGATGCCGTTGGCCTTCATATTTTCATGGGTGGCGTCGATGGCGCAGGGATCCAGATCCGTTCCCACGGAATGAGCCGCGCCGAACTTTAACGCCAGCATGCCAAGGATGCCGCTTCCGCAGCCCACATCCAGGATCTGCGCGCCGGGTTTTACATATTTGCGCAGCTGCCGGATACAAAGCTGGGTCGTCTCATGCATGCCGGTTCCAAAGGCCGTGCCCGGATCAATATGGATCACCATCTTGTCGCTGTCCTTTGCCTCCACCTGCTCCCAGGACGGGATCACCAGAATGTCGTCAATGGAAAACTGATGGAAATATTTTTTCCAGTTGTTGACCCAGTCCACATCCTCGGTCTGGGACTCTTCGATGGTGCATTCCCCCACATCCACATAGGAGCGCATCTCCTCCAGTTCCCTGCGGATTCTTTCCAGCACTGCTTCCGGATCTTCCTCTTCCTCCAGGTAAAAGGTCAGGTAAGCCACCCCGTCATCCGCCGGGATCTGAGGCAGGATGTCCACAAACATCTGCTCCTTATCCTGTTCGGTCAGCGGCACCTTATCCTCGATCTGCACGCCCTGGATCCCCAGATCCATCAGCATGCTGCTGACAATATCTTCTGCTTCTGTGGTCGTCTTGAGACGGAACTGATTCCATTTCATCCGGTGAAAACCTCCTTCTATCTATTCAAAACTCTTTCTGTGACTGTTCCTTTACCATGGCAAAATTCCCAGATGTTCCAGCAGGATCTTGGCCCCGATCATGATCAGGATCACGCCTCCTGCCAGCTCTGCCTTTGCCTTAAACCTCGTCCCGAATACATTTCCTATTTTAACACCTGCCGCGGACAAAGTAAATGTGATCACGCCGATAAAGCAGACGGCCGGGACGATGTTGACCTGCAAAAATGCGAAGGTCACGCCCACCGCCAGGGCATCGATGCTGGTGGCGACCGCCAGGGCCAGCATGTTTCGCACATCCAGAGAGGCGTCCGCCGTCTCACACGCTTCCGGCCCAAGCGCTTCCCGGATCATATTTCCGCCGATAACGCCAAGGAGGATAAATGCGATCCAGTGATCCACCGATGTGATCACATCCCGGAACTGGACGCCCAGGAAATATCCAATGAGAGGCATCAGAGCCTGGAATCCGCCAAAATACAGGCCGACGATCCCGGCCTTCCCCAGAGTGCAGCGCTTCATGGCAAGGCCCTTGCAGATCGACACCGCAAAAGCGTCCATGGAGAGCCCGGTTGCTATCAGAAATAACTCGATCCAGCTCATCTGCCTACACTCCCTGCTCCCATTCTTTCTCCCGGAATCCCACCAGGACCCGTTCTTCTGTCACCAGGATGGGGCGCTTCACCAGCATGCCGTCCGTCGCCAGCAGGTCGTACTGCTCCTCCTCGCTCATCTTGGGAAGCTTGTCCTTTAACTGCATTTCCTTATAAAGATTTCCGCTGGTATTAAAGAAACGCTTCAGCGGAAGGCCGCTCTTTTCGTGCCATTTCTTCAATTCCTCCTTCGTCGGATTCTGCAGTTTGATATCTCTCTTCTCATAATCGATCCCCTGGCCGTTCAGCCAGTTCTCCGCCTTTTTGCAGGTGGAACATTTGGGATAACAGACAAATAACATGGTCATTCCTCTCTTTCTCTTTTGCTAAAAAAATGCTAAGGTCGGGGCGAAATCATTTCCTTTCCCCGCCGCCTCACCTAAAATAAAGTTTAGATTTTGATTTTGAAGGAGGCATACTTATGGATACCAACATCGGCTTACTGATACTTATGGTCATCGGCGGAGGCGCCGGGGTGATCACAAGCCTCTATCTGCTCGTCAGCTTCCCGGCGGTCATCATCTGGAAGATCTACCGGAAATTCCGCTATGGATACAAATTAACCGATTAACGAAAGGGTCCGCACGGGCCCTTTTTTGCATCCGCCTAATAGTAGCCCTTCCACAGATTGCGGTACATTACCCAGGCCGTGGAAAGGTGGAGCTTTAGGGTGGTCCACAGACGTTCGCTTTCCGGCTCGTCTGCTTTTACCATGACATATCTAAGCCCCGCTCTTCTGGCATAATGATCGGCTTTTCGAAGATGCCAGCCGCTGGTCACCACCGCGCAGTCGGAAAACCCGCAGTTTTTCATGGTCACTGCCCCGTATTTCAAGTTGCGGTACGTGCAGTCGGCCCGTTTCTCCAGGACAAGATACTGCTCTGGCACGCCAAGTTCCAGGGCATATTTTTTCATCACTTCCGCTTCCACATACGGATTGTCCACCGCCCCTCCGGACAGCAAAAGATACCGGACCTTGCGCTCCTTCCAAAGCTCTACGGCCTTTTCCACCCGCTTCTTCATAACGTCTGTCGGACTTCCGTCCTCTTTGGCATGGTAGCCGCACACCAGCGCGCAGTCATAGGTATCCTGCTCCCAGCGCTTCTTCGGATTCGGAAACAGGATCCAGAACACCGCCAGCTGAACACCCAGGAAACCAAGGCTCGCGCCCGCTGTTCCCAGCAGCCATTTCTCCTTTTTATTCATCGGATAAACTCCTCTCTATGCACGCAAACAAGTAACTTCGTTCATTTTACCCTTTTCATGGAAAGATTGCAACCCGGCGGCCATATATATAGAAAAAGAATCAAGGGAGCCGAACATCCATGCACCGGAAACAACTGACCCATATATTTTCTTTGTTGCTGCTTTTCGCCGCCTGCTTCCTGGGCGGCACTTTGCTGGCCCGGGCCACAGCCTCTGAGGCAGGAGAATCCGACAATGCCGGAAACGAAACAACCGGCGTATCGAGCGAAACAGCCGGCACGGCAAATGAGGCTGCCGGCGCGGCGAGCGAAACAGCCGGCACGGCAAATGAGGCAGATGCCTCCGCCTCCAAAAGCTGGGGCCTGAGCTATCAGGAGGAAGGGAAACGCCCCCAGGGAACAGACACTCTGGAAGAACTGGCCGCGCACAGCGCCTATTACGCCCGGGACACCGAGGAGAAAGTCTTATATCTCACCTTTGACTGCGGGTATGAAAACGGAAATACCGCCAAAATCCTAGACACCTTAAAAGAAAAGAACGTACCCGCCGCCTTTTTCCTCACCGGAGACTTCCTTCGCTCCGCCCCGGATCTGGCAAAACGGATCGCAGACGAAGGCCACACCGCCGGGAACCACACCGAACACCACCCGGACATGTCCGCCATCACCGATCCCTCCCGGTTTGAAGAAGAACTGGACAGCGTCGCCGCCGCTTACCAGAAGATCACCGGCCGGCCGCTGGACCCGTATTTTCGCCCGCCCCAGGGCAAATACAGCATCCAGAGCCTGGATCTGGCCCGCCAGGCCGGGTACTCCACCATCTTCTGGAGCCTGGCGCACGTCGACTGGCAGCAGGACGCACAGCCAAGCCGGGAAGAAACCTTCGACAAACTCATCGGCCGCGTCCACCCCGGCGCCATCATACTTCTCCACACCACCTCAGCCAGTAATACACAATACCTGGGAGAACTCATAGACGAATGGGGAAAATGTGGATATGTTTTCAGAAGGTTGGGAGAATTTTGTGGAAAAGAGTAATTGGGGACGGGGGATTTCTGGAAATCCCCCGTCCCCAATTACTCTACTGTAACGGACTTTGCCAGATTTCTTGGTTTATCCACATCGCATCCGCGTCCCAGTGCGATGTAATACCCGAACAGCTGCAGTGGTATGATGGCCAGTGAGTTTGTGAAGTATTTGTTGGTCTCCGGAATGTAGATGACATAATCTGCGGCCTTTTCCACTTCGGTGTTGCCTTCTACCGTGACTGCCATGACGAAGGCTCCGCGGGTGCGGACTTCTACCATGTTGCTGATCATCTTTTTGTACAGGTTCTCCTGGGTCAGTACTGCGACCACCAGCGTGCCTTCTTCGATGAGGGAGATGGTGCCGTGCTTGAGTTCTCCTGCCGCGTAGGCCTCGGAATGGATGTAGGAGATCTCTTTGAGTTTCAGGGAGCCTTCCATGGAAATGGCCTGGTCTACGCCTCTTCCGATGAAGAAGACGTCTTTTGCGGCCAGGTAGCGGTTGGCAAACCGCTGGATATTTTCCTGGTTGTTTAGCAGCATTTCTACCTGTGCGGGCAGGGCCTGCAGGTCATCCAGCATTTCTTTTAAGCCTTCGTCGCTGATTTCTCCCCGTACATGAGCAAATTTCATGGCCAGCAGGTATACGGCGATGAGCTGCGCGGAATATGCCTTGGTGGTTGCCACAGCAATCTCCGGCCCGGCCCAGGTGTACATCACGTTGTCTGCCTCTCTGGCAATGGAGCTGCCCACTACGTTTACGATCCCCAGCACTCTGGCGCCCCGTTTCTTGGACTCCCGCAGGGCAGCCAGTGTATCGGCCGTCTCTCCGGACTGGCTGATGACAATGACCAGGGTCCCGTCGTCCAGGATCGGATCCCGGTAGCGGAACTCGCTGGCAAGATCCACATCCACCTGGATCCGGGACAGGCCTTCAAAAATGTATTTGCTGGTGTGGCCCACGTGGGCCGCTGATCCGCAGGCGACCACCATGATCTTGCGGATCCGCCGGATCTCCTCGTTGGACATCCCCAGTTCTTCGATCTCAATCTGCCCGTTCTTGATCCTGGGCGAAAATGTATCGGTAATCGCTTTGGGCTGTTCATACATTTCTTTTAACATGAAATGCTCATAACCGCCCTTTTCCGCGGCGTTTACATCCCAGTCGATATGCGTCACCTGCTTTTCAATAGGTTCCTCGTCTACCGTAAAGAACTCCATGGAATCTGTCGTCATCCGGACAATTTCTTCATTTTCAATAAACACCACGTCCCGGGTGTACCGAAGGACCGCCGGCACATCGGAAGCCAGGATGCTGCCGCCTTTTGTGTGTCCTACGATCAGAGGGCTGTCTTTGCGGACGGCATAAAGTTCTTCCGGGTGATCCCTGAAAATGATCCCCAGCGCATAGGAGCCTTCCATCCGGTGCATAATCTTTGTCACAGCCTCCAGGGGATTGCCCTTGTAATAATAATCCAGCAGGTGGGCGATCACTTCCGTATCCGTCTCGGATACAAACACATACCCGTGGCGCTCCAGCTTCTTTTTCAGCTTCAGATAATTTTCAATGATCCCGTTGTGGACCACCACGATGCTCTTATCCTGGTTAAAATGCGGGTGAGCATTTACATCCGAAGGCGAACCATGGGTTGCCCAGCGGGTATGGCCGATGCCAAGGGTTCCGGGAAGGGTCTCCCCGCCATGAGTCAGTTCACTAAGCACTTTCAGCCGCCCCTTGGACTTTACCATGTCAATCTCTTCTCCATTGTAAACGGCGATCCCCGCTGAATCATAACCTCTGTATTCCAGTTTGGAAAGACCGTCCAGAAGGATGGGCGCAGCCTGTTCATTTCCGATATATCCGACAATTCCACACATTCTTGCATACTCCTTTCATTTGTACAAAAAGCCGATATTTTTGCACTATCAACTGCTATTTTAGCAAACAGAGCGCGATCTGTAAAGAAAAAAGAGGACGTTTTCACGCCCTCTTTTGGGAAATATTTTATGCATTTTTACCAAAGATCCCTAATCCAGATCAATGATATCTACCTTGAAGGTATCGTCCGGTTCCATATGTCCCCGCTTCTTTTTGGACTGATTGCTTAAAAGCTCGTCCAGGTCATCGATGATCTCGTCCTCGTCGTAGTCATATTCCTCATCGTCATAATCATAGTCATCCAGGTCGTCCATTTCCATGGTGCCGTAATCGTCGAAATCTTCTTCCTCGTATTCATCGAAGTCGTCAAAGTCGTCTTCCTCATCCAGATCGATCTGCGCGGTCTGGGCCGGCTTTCTCACCGCCGGTCCGCCCTTAACGGCAGACGCTTTTTTCTTGCCTTTTCCACTGTTCTTTGCAGTTCTCTGATCTTTTTCATCTTCGTCCAGATCAATGCCATACTCGTCATAAAGATCATCAAGTTCTGCATCTCTGTGATAAAGCTTGACTCTCGTCACGATCAGTACGATCACCAGCAGGAGGAATACCGCCAGCGCAATGATCACGATAATATCCAGAAAATCCTGGATAAAGCTTAAGATCTTTCCCCAGAGTCCGCCGGGCGCGTCGCTTTTGTCGTCTGCTGCGGCAGCCGGTGCATTTTCCACATATCTCTGGTAAGTCTTATCCACCGTATCATACTGGTACATTCCCTTTTCTCCATCCGAATTCAGGGCGTACACCACATAATAATCGGCATTTTCCGTATTCTGCCATGCAGGAAATTCTTTTCCATTCAGGGTCAGCGTCGTCTCCTGGAAATCACTCGGCAGCTTCACACCGCCATCGTCCCGTAAAAGCACAATATAGCGGTCCTGTGCGATCTCTATGGATTCAAACGGGGAAAATGTGCCATTGTCATCATCATATAAGAAGAAATCCGCTTCTCCGCCGTCCACAGGCGTCAGATAAAAAGCAGACCGTCCGCTGGCTTCCTGGGTCACCACTTCACAGTTGGCTCCCTCAAACTGCTTCTCCCCTTTGACAAATCCAGCCGGAATCAGCGCGTCGGAAAATCCGCCGGTGATGGTGTACTGCACGCCATCCACTTCCACCTGTCCGCCGGATGTGGTGGTCTCCGCTCCCGTTTCGCCTTCTTCCTCTTCAATCAGAGACGGGTCGCCAGGGCCGATGCTCACAGCAGAGCTGCCGTTGGTCAGATCCAACGCATCCCCCACTGCATCCACACCGGAAGACTGGGATACCTGAATATTTGCAGTTCCTTCCTTTAAGGCCTGGAAGGTCAGGTTAAAGGATGCTTCTGTAGAGCTGCCGCCGTCTCCGGAGATGGTCACCGTACCGTCTCCGCCGGTGGCGCTGTCTCCGCTGATGAATTTCAGCATGCTGGAATCATAGGTCAGCGTGGCTTCCACCGTATCGATCAGAACCGGAGCTGTAAACTTCGCTGTTACTTCTACTTCCGCCCCCACCGTGGTAGAGGGATCTGTAAACCGCAGCTCGCCGGACGCCGCATGGGACACCATGGAAATGCATGGGACAAACATACACACAACGGCCAGGGCCGCAAGGATTCTTCTTAATGTTCTCATGTGCTTTACCTCTTTTTTTCTATCTATGATACACGGCCGGCACACGCTTTATGCACCAGCCGCTTTTTGCATCTGTTCTGTTGGAGTTCTCCGGCGTCTAGCCGGTCGGTGTAGTTCCGTCACCAGTTCCTGTACCGGTTCCGGTTCCCGTTCCTGTGCCGGTTCCAGTGCCGCCAGTTCCGCCTCCGGTATCGGTTCCGCCAGTGCCTCCGGTCCAGTCCGTTCCGCCGGTTCCACTACCGGTTCCAGTACCCGTGCCGCCGGTTCCCGTTCCGGTTCCCCAGTCGGTCGTTCCGCCGGTACCGCCAGTCCAGTCCGTTCCGCCGGTACCTGTACCTGTTCCCCAGTCCGTTGTTCCGGTGGTGCCGGTATCTCCGGTCCAGTCATAGGTCTCTTCCGGCTCTACGTAACTGTCGCCGGTCGCCCGGTCTGCAGCCCGCACGCTGATACCGCTTTCAATCTCCTGCACTGTGCTGGAAACCGTATATCCGTCATTTCCAAACAGGAAGTTATGAAGATCCTGCACACTCTCACTTAAGGAGGTAGGGATTACCACACTTCCCACTTCATTTAATGTGTCAGTGGTATTATCCTCCGGGAAGCCTTTGGTCTCTCCCACCTTGTATTCTGTCAGATCCGCCGCATAGGAGATCATTTCTGCCAGAGTAAAGTTTGTAGAAATCTGCGGAAATACTTTATCAATGATCTTATTGATGGAAGAAATGCTCATAGACTGGGCTTTCTCCCCGATCAGCTGTAGCACGGTCCGCTGACGCTCCGCTCTGGTGAAATCTCCACCGGCCGTATACCGGATTCTGGCATAGGAAACTGCCTGTACGCCATTCAGATGATAATCACCCTCTACTTCCGGTTCAATCCTTTCGTAATCTGCCCCCGTTACCTTAGAAGTCTCCACGCAGTAGTTATTCATGTGAACCACTTCCTCCGCCGTCAGATGGAGATCCAGACCATCTAGCGCATCGATCACATCTACCAGCGCATTAAAGTTTACTGTCACATATTTTTCAATATTCATATCCAGATTCCGGTTCAGCATGGATACCGCTGCTTCCGGTCCCCCGAACGAATACGCGGCATTTGCCTTATTAAAGCTTCCGTCATCCAGTTCCAGCAACGTGTCACGGAACACAGATACCAGTTTTACCTCTTTGGTCTCCCGGTTCAGGCTGGCGATCATGATTGTATCACTCCGGTTACCCTTCCCCAGATCATTTTCCCTGGAATCCAGCCCAAACAGCGCCACATTGACGTATCCGGTCTCATGTTCTACTTCTTCTGATATGTTCAGCTTTTCTGCATCCAGTTTGGTTGTCTCAATCTTACTTAATTTGCTGGCCAGGATCACCGTACCGATTGCCAACACTGCCAGTAACGTCGAGCTCAAGATAACAGCAATCTTTTTCCCTAATGACCAGGTAGCAAAGCCTCTTTTTCTTCTCCGCCCTCTTCGATAATGGGGTTTTCTTGCCATGGTCTTATTCCTTTCCTTTGTAACTCATACAATTTACGAAATCATACGTATATCATCATACTCTTTTTTTCGCGAAAATTCAACAAAAATCCTGCTTTTTCTATTCCCAGTACCTGGAATTCATGCTAAGAGATTTTACAAGACACACCGGCAGCCTTTTGTAATTTTTCCCAAGCAGATATCCGGTGTATTTGGCAGCCGAATCCAGGATCAGGGAAATGATCAGCCAGGGAGTATGATTCCGGATCAGAAAACGGATCCCTTTTTGCACCATCCGGATCCCTTCTTTTTCTGATTTTACATTCTGAAAGATCTCCGGATGCTCCGCCTGCGACACTGCCAGATCAAAATTTCTGGAAAACTGCTCTCTTCTTGTATAATTATGAGAATGGATCACCTTCGCATCCGCCTCATAGGCTACAAAATATCCTTCCCGGATACATTTTGCCGCGTAAATCATATCTTCGTTAAAGATTGTCTTCTTTTCAAAGCCACCCAGCTTTTCATAAATCTGCCGGTTGTAAGCGGCGCATACATTCGAACAGAAATAAGTCTTGATTCCCAGTATCTCAAGATCAGCCGCTGATTTCAGCCTGCTGGCAGCCGGATAATTAAAGCTTCTTGTATACCGTTCCAACAGCCGGCATTCTGTTCTTGGCATCTGCCTGGCATAGGAAACCGCCACCTGGTCTTTTCCCAGAGGCCGGATCAGATTTTCAACCAGCGTCCCGTCACAGGGCAGGGCGTCCTGCGTCATGCAGATCACAATATCCGCATCCGACTTTCTGACCGCCCGGTCCCTTGTCCCGCCGTGATCATATTCCTCCGGCAAAAGTTCCTCTGTCATCAACCGAAAACCATACGATTCTCCGGAAGGCAGTTCTCTTCCATCCTCGGTATGCATGATCCATACTGTCCGGACGGGAACCGTCTGCCGGTCCAGAAGATCCAGCAGCTTATGGAATTCTTTCCCCGGCCGGTATACCGGGATCACCACATCAATCTTTGGATTAGTATCCATCTGTTTCCTCCGTGCTTTCTTCCGTTACTTCCGGATAGATACCTGTGATATAGGCGATATTATCACTGATAAATACCAGATCCTCGGTCGGCGTATACTGCTGATCCGGGAACAGGAACTGATGAAGTTCTCTTACATTCTTTTCCAGTCCCACTGGCACCACATAGGATCCCGTATAGCCGGGAACCGATTCGGGCGTAGCCGAATCAAAAGGAAATCCCTTGCTCTCGCCCAACGTATAATCAAAGACTCCCACTGCCATCTGCAGGATCTCCGTTCCGCTTAAGCTGGTGGATACTTCCGGCAGAACCGCGTCAATGATCTCGTTCATCTTGATAATTCCCGCATCTTTGACCTTCTCCACGATCTTGGAAATCACCAGTCTCTGCCGTTCCGTTCTGGTAAAGTCGCCACCGGCCGTGTACCGGATCCGGGCATAGGATACGGACTGAACTCCGTTCAGATGATAGGTGCCTGCCACCTCCGGCTCAATCCTCTCGTAAGACTTTCCTGTGACTTCCGAAGTCTCTACACAGTAGTTATTCATATGAACCACTTCTTCCTCCGTCATCTCAATCTCCAGACCGCCCAGCAGATCCACCACATCCGCCAGCGCCAGGAAGTTCACGCTGACATAATCCTGGATATCCAGATCCAGGTTCCGGTTCAGCATATTCACAGCTTCCTCCGGTCCTCCCTGGGCATAGGCCACATTTGCCTTATCGTAATGCTGGCCTTCCTGTCCAAGCATCGTGTCCCGGTAAACAGAAACCAGTTTTACTTCTTTTGTCTCATTATTCAGGCTGGCCACAATGATCGTATCACTTCTGGCCGGTCCGCCGTCTTCTCCGCCTTCTCCCCTGCTGTCGGTTCCAAACAGCGCGATATTAGTATATCCTTCCTGGGTCCAGCCGCTGGTGTCGATGTCCAGCACTGTATGATCCATCTTTTCAAGCTTAAAGATCGCATAAGCAGCCACACTTAAACCGGCCAGGATCAAAAGTTCCAGGATCAGCACCAGGGCTCTCCTGCGTCTTCTCTTTTTCAGCCGCTTCTTTCTCTCTTCTTTCGCAAGCCGCTCTGCTCTTTTATTTCGTCTTTTCGTCATGTCTTCCCCTTTGGTTTATCAATAGGCGTTCTTGTTTATAAATCCTTTGACAAATGTCAGAATAATAATCTTTATATCCAGTCCCAGTGTCCAGTTCTCGATATAATACAGATCGTATTCAATTCGTTTGTAAATGGAAGTGTCTCCCCGATATCCGTTGACCTGGGCCCATCCGGTGATACCCGGCCTGACCTGATGCTTGATCATATACCTGGGAATCTCTTCCTTAAACTTTTCCACAAACTGCGGCCTCTCCGGCCTTGGTCCCACCAGACTCATATTTCCTTTGAGCACATTGAAGAGCTGCGGAAGTTCATCAATACTGGTTCGGCGGATAAACTTTCCTACCGGTGTGACTCTTGGGTCATTCTGAGTGGTCCATTCTCCTTTTTCCGTCTCCTCGCTCTGAACCACCATGGAACGGAATTTATACATCTTAAAGGGCCGGTTGTGAAGTCCCACCCGCTCCTGCACAAAGATCAGCGGTCCGGGGGCCGTTGCCTTAATGGCGATGGCTGTGATCAGCATCACCGGCGAAAATAAGATGATCGCCACAATGGCTCCGAAAATGTCTACGATCCGCTTCAACCAACGGTTCAGAGGATCATTTAACGGCACCCGGCGGATATTCACCACCGGAAGCCCCTGAATATCTTCTGTATAGGCTCTGCTTGGGATCACCTTGTTGTAATCCGGCACGAATTTTGTGTGCACGCCAGATTTCTCACACATCTTTACAATGCGCTCCAGCTTGTGATATTCCGCAAGGCCAAGGGTGATAATAATTTCGTCCAGACGGTTCTGAGGAAGAATGATCTCCAGATTGTCAATCCGTCCCAGCACCTTTACCCCTTTGTATTCTGTGGCTCTTGGCACGTTATCCGCAAGAATGCCCCGGATCTGGTACCCCCACTCCGGATTCTGGCGGACACGGTCAATATACTCCTCCGCCGCACGGCTGTACCCGACCAGGAGCACATGCTTCTGATTGTAGCCTTTGCTCCGCATCTTCCGAAGGGCAATACGGATCAGATTCCGGGCCAGCACCTCCAGAAATACGTTTAACGCGTAGAAAATAAAAATCATCAATCGTGAAAAATCCGACTGATGGCGGAAATACAGGATCAGTATGAATGCCAGAAGGCCGATGGTGTTGGCCTGAAGGACATTCCACGCCTCCAGTCTCCTTCCACGCATCCGGCGCGGCACATATAATTGAAAGATATAATATAACAACAGATATCCCGGCACAATGAACACCAGGGCCATCATATAGGCCCGCAGCGACAAAAACCAGGGATCCAGTTCAAAAATCCCGCTCTTAAACCGCAGATACCATGCCAGCACATAGGAGATCACGATCACGATTCCGTCTATCGCGACCTGCAGCCGGTTCAAAAGCGGTTGATTTTCACGTATCAAAACTTCATCAACTCCGAAATGATTTCGTAATACTTTTGTAACATACTCAATTTATCATACATTATTTTGCGCTGATACGCAAGAAAAACACTACATTCTGTATTATTTTTAAGAGAATAATAAGTTTTTCACGAAAAAAAGCGGAAAATGTTGATCCACAGTTCCATCTGTATTTTTAGATAATTTTTCAAATGACCTTTTTGATACAGAACCTTTTTCTTCTTTTTCATCAATTTGGGAGCTTCCATTAAGCCTTTCAGATAAATTGCCCCCAGGCCTTTTTTCAGGAAGAACAGATACTTAATCAGAAAACCCGCAAGCAAAAATGGCAGATTCAACAATATCTGCAGAACCGGCATGTTTTTATAGATCAGATACAGGTTGTTTCTGGCCGACAGCCGTACTTTAAACTCATTATGCCTGGAACCGCTGGCAGCGCTTCCCACATGGATGATCCGGGCCATCGGCTCATAGACATTGCGGTATCCGGCGATCCTGGCCCGGTAGCCCACGTCCACATCTTCCAGATAGGCAAAATGCTCTTCATCAAACAAGCCGATTTCTTCAAAAACCTCTCTCCGGTACATCGCGGCGCCTGCGCAGGCAGAAAAGACAGGTCCCCTTTTCCGGTACTGATCCGCCGGCCGGTCCTTCCCCCGTGCATAAGCCCAGCCAAAGGCGTTGTAAAAAGTTCCCGCGCTGTCGATCTTCGTACGGTCCTGATACTGGATCATCTTCGCTTCCACAGAGAAGATCCGCCTGTCTTTTTTCACAGAGGCAAGCATAGCTTCTACAGCGCCTTTACACACCAACGTGTCATTATTCAGCAAAAACACATAGGGCGTCTCTGCTTTCCGGATCCCGATATTCACGGCTTTGCAGAATCCATAATTCTGATCCATGCACACGCACTCCACCTGGGGATACAGGCGGCGGACCTCTTCCACACACCCGTCCCTGGAACCATTATCGACGATGATCACATCCATCTCCAGTCCCGTGCCTGCCAAAAGGCTTTCCACACAGGGACGCAGATAAGCTTCTCCTTTATAATTTGGTATGACAACCGTTACTTCTTTCATGTCTTAACTCCGTTTGTTGTTCTTCAGGGAATAATCCCATTTACTCAGCGTCAGATTGGGATTATACATAGGATCTCCTTTTTTCAGAAGATCCAGCCAGTGGCTTCGCATATACTCAATCTCCGTCTGGAACCGGCGCACCTTCTCTTTGGTATTCTCCGCTCCTCTGGTTTTAGACTCATAGTGATAAAGCTCCACATAAGGATCAAACACCACCAGATACCCGGCTTTTCGTACCCGCAGACAAAAGTCCACATCATTAAAGGCCACTTGAAGTTTTTCCTCCAGACCGCCCATTTCCTCATATACCGAACGCTTCACCATCATGCAGGCCGCCGTAACGGCGGAGAGATCCTGCTGAATGGAAGCCTTATGGAAATATCCCGTAAACTTACGGGGAAGGCCTACAAACACATTTCCTGCCACCCCGCCGATGCCTATGATAATGCCGGCATGCTGTACTGTATCGTCCGGATAGTAAAGCTTTGCGCCCACGATCCCCACGTCCGGTCTCTGACAGTTGGAAAGCAGTTCTTCCAGCCAGTTCTCCGTGATCACTTCCACATCGTTGTTCAAAAGGAGAAGATATTCTCCCTGAGCAGCTTTCGCGCCAAAGTTATTGATGGCAGAATAATTGAAAATGCCCTCCCAGTATACCACCCGGATCCGATCGGAGGCTATTTTTTTATAATAATCAAACGTAGCCTCTTCCACACTGTTATTTTCCACAATGATGACTTCATAATTCCGGTAGGATGATTTTTGGATCGACCGCAGACACTTGTCCAGCATATCCACGTGATCCTTATTGGGAATAATGATAGACACCAGCGGATTTCCTGACATCTGATACTGCACCCGGTAAAATCCCAGGTCCTTTGTATGGGAAACCACACCCGTTTCGCCGCACCGCTTCAGATGTTCCTCGATGGCCCGTTTTCCGGCATCAAAGGCATACATCTTACTGGCCGGGTTATCTGCTGTCGAAGCCTTGTGCACCCGCCAGTGATACAGGATTCTGGGGATGTGAGTGATATGCTCCGCTTTCTCCGTACACCGGAGGATCAGGTCATAATCCTGGGCTCCGTTAAAAGCTCCCCGGAAACCGCCCACTTCTTCCACCAGCTGCTTTTCCGCCACAAAGAAATGGCAGATGTAATTATTGGACCGGAGAAGATCCTTGTTAAAATCCGGCTTCATAAAGGGCTGGAAATGTTCGGACAAATCCGTGGTCACCTTATCCTCATCGGAATAAATCACAGCCGGACGCTCCTTTTGATTTAACGCTTTCACCACCTCATACAGGGCGTCTGCAGTCAGCAGATCATCGTGATCCAATAGACCGATATACGCTCCTTTTGCAATGGCAAGCGCCGCGTTGGTATTCTGGGCGATGCCTTCATTTTCCGGCACTTCTGTCACCCGGATCCTTTCATCCTTCCTGGAAGCAGTCTTTAAAATCCGTACTACATTTTCGTCAGAAGGATCCGCATTGGCAATGCAAAGTTCCCAGTTCCCATAGGTCTGCCTGCGCACAGACTGGATCATCTGCATTAAAAACTCCTCCGGCGTGCGGTAAACCGGTACCAGAATGCTGATCAGCGGCTCATAGGAAAATTTCTCCTTCCTCTGCTGCTCCAGTTCTTCTTTTGTAGGCCTGTGATTACGATACCACTCTTCATAGTCCACATCATCCGCCTGAAACCGCTCTGTCAGCCGGATCCAGAACTCCTTTGGCCCAAAGTGCTTCAGATACAGCAGGCCTTTTTTGATATTATAAGGTGATAATTTCTTTATAATCTTTGTCCATTTAATCTGATAGGTATCCATCCGGTCCTCTCCATTCTTTCCCATTATTTTTGACAAAACTGTTTTAAAATCGCATATCTTCTCCGAAACATTTCATAGTCCTTTTCTCTTCCGACAAACCATTCTTCCCTGATCTCTGCCGTCTGATTCAGACCGCTTCTCTTCACAGCCAGTACGGCTGCTTCCTGCTGGCTCATCTGCCCCGGCTTTTCCGTGGTCAGGCATCCGGCTCCCTCCAGTGAATCATAAGCCGAAAAGGCCCGGTTAAAATCCATCAGGTCGTGGAGCCTGACAGGCCGGTTGTCAGCATTTCGGATCAAAAGCCCCCAGTTTCCCCAGTGACGATCCGTATTGCCCACCAGATAATCCACCACATTCATCATATCATACCCGTAACCATCTAATTGCAAAATATAATCAAGTGGCTGTATTTCCTGATTCGCCGCATAAATGTCGAAAGCCTCTCTGGTAACAATGCCATACTCCAAAGATGTCAACAGACGGCATCTGGAAACCGGCGTCCCTTCATATTCCGCCCTCTCGTAGCGAACCTGATGGCAGGCAAAGCAGGAACAGATCCGGCTTGCCAGGATCTCCCGCGCCACCGCATCCTCTTCTCCGTCTTTTAATAACCAGATTCCATCCACGTCCCGGACCCATGCTTTGGGAAACATTCCGGAAACAGACAGGTCATCCGCAATCAGATCGCGGTTTTCTATGGTCATCTGCCGCCCCTTAAGCGCCACGTCCACAAAGGCATTACTCAGGGAGTTTTCATATAGATTGAGTTCTGAAAACGTCACCGTTTCGCCTTCCTCTCGAACCCAGAAAATATCAGCCAGGCTCAGGCAATGGTAAGACAACGCAATCTGCGCCCGCTCCCGGTCTGTGGTTCCCTGGGACGCTCCGATGCTATTCAAAATCTCTTTTGCGTACACCCGGTCCAGCGTCAATACTCTGGAGGCACACCAGAAGTAAAAATTAGAAAGATTCTGCAGGCAGAGATCAAAGTCCTCTGCTGCCTCCTCCAGATACAGGGAATAGGGAAGAAGCTGCGGCTCACAGATCCGGCACCTGCCCCGGCTGTCCAGAACGGCAGCCAGAGTATCTCCGTGCATGATCTGATACACAGTCGTTTTTTGCTGTGAACTTGTGTAACCACTGGATCTGTCCATAAAAAAGAACCTCCCTTTTCTTTCCTTATCATACACTATTTTCCCCTGCTAGAAAAGAAAAAAATACCCCGCAGGAATCCCACGGGGTATCTCTCTTTATTTTTTATTCGAAATGGAAGGTCTCTTTCAGCACCGCCCACTTCTGGTCTTTGTCGCTTAAGTTGAGAGGCGTTCCATCCTCCAGGGTGTAGCCTTCGGCTGAGGCGCTTCCCGGATACTCTCCCTGAAGCTGCGGCCAGGTGATGCCGATCTCCGGATCGTTCCAGGCCAGTCCGCCCTCGTCTCCCGGATGATAGAAGTCCGTGCATTTGTAGCAGAACTCCGCGATGTCACTTAACACCAGGAACCCGTGGGCAAAGCCTTCGGGAATGTAGAACTGTTTCTTGTTCTCCTCGGTCAGCTCGATGCCAAACCACTTGCCATAGGTATCGCTTCCGCTTCTTAAGTCTACGGCCACGTCAAAGACAGAACCTTTGATCACCCGGACCAGCTTGCCCTGAGGAAATTCCTTCTGGAAATGCAGTCCTCTGAGCACGCCTTTGGTGGAACAGGACTGATTGTCCTGGACAAACACCATATTAAGGCCCGCCTCTTCCATATCCTTCTGATTATAGGTCTCCATAAAATAACCTCTGGCATCTCCGTGAACCGCAGGCTCAATGACGCACAGTCCTTCGATACCGCCCACATTTTTTTCTACTTTGATCTGTCCCATGTTCTCTATCTCCTATCTAATCCTGCATCCGCAGACTCTGTTAAAATTCTATCTCCTTCAGATACCTGTTCAGCGCATCCTGCCAGGTGGGCAGCGGAGTAAATCCGTTCTTCACCAGCTTGCTCTTATCCAGGCGGCTGTTAAACGGTCTTGCAGCCTTGGATACTCCATACTCTGCCGTGGTCACCGGCGCAACGCTGACCCTGTCCTCGCTGTACTCTTCGTGGCCCAGTTCCACTGCCTGGCGGAAGATTTCCTTGGTAAAATCATACCAGCTGATATAGCCGCCCTCATTGGTGGCATGATAGTAGCCGTATTTCTCGGTTCCGATCATATCCACCAGCAGCCTTGCCAAGTCGAAGGTATAGGTGGGCGTTCCGATCTGATCGTTGACCACCGTCAACTTATCATGGGTCTTTGCCACATTCAGCATGGTCTTAATAAAGTTCTTGCCGTTTTTACCAAATACCCAGGCGATCCGGACGATAAAATACTTCTCCAGCGTCTCAGACACCGCCAGCTCGCCTTCCAGCTTAGTCTCGCCGTAGACGTTGAGAGGCTTGTAATCCTTGCAGTCCGGATCCCAGGGCGTCTCTCCCTGGCCGTCAAACACATAGTCCGTGCTGATATAAACCATCTTGCAGTCCAGTTCTTTGCAGACATTGGCGATATACCGGGTGCCGTCCGCATTGATGGCACGCACCTTTGCCACCTTGTCCTCGTCCTCTGCCAGATCCACTGCCGTCCAGGCCGCACAGTGTACGACCACATCCGGATGCACTTCCTTGATCTTTGCAGACACAGCCTTCTCATCGGTGATATCCATCTGGATATAGGGCATCGAAGTCACAGCTGTTCCGTCCGCTATCCCGCTGTATTCCGGCGCGATGTCGCTTCCGATCCCTTCGATCCCGCGCTCTGCCAGCTCATTCATCACATCATGGCCCAGCTGACCGGCCACACCTGTTACTAAAACCTTCATCCACCTTCACTCTCCTTTACCGGTTTCCATACATTTTCTCATAGTAATTCTGATACTCGCCGGAAATGATGGTCTCCCACCATTCCTTATTGTCCAGATACCACTGAATGGTCTTCTTGATACCGTCCGCAAACTTGGTCTCCGGCAGCCATCCCAGTTCATTGTGGATCTTGGTGGGATCGATGGCATAACGCATATCATGGCCTTTTCTGTCTGTCACATAGGTGATCAGGCTCTCCGGCTTGCCAAGCTCTTTACAAATAATCTTTACGATATCAATATTCTTCATCTCATTGTGTCCGCCGATATTATAAACTTCTCCCACGCGTCCTTTGTGGATAATCAGGTCAATGGCCTTGCAGTGGTCTTCCACATACAGCCAGTCGCGGACATTCTCACCTTTTCCGTATACCGGCAGCGGCTTGTCATTTAACGCATTGGCGATCATCAGCGGGATCAGCTTCTCCGGGAAGTGATAGGGTCCGTAGTTGTTGGAGCAGCGGCTGATGGTCACCGGCAGGCCATAGGTTCTGTGGTAAGCCAGTACCAGCAGATCGGCCGCAGCCTTGGAGGAACTATAAGGGCTGCTGGTGTGGATCGGCGTCTCCTCGGTAAAGAACAGGTCCGGACGGTCCAGAGGCAGGTCGCCATATACTTCATCGGTAGATACCTGATGGTATCTCTGAATGCCGTACTTTCTGCAGGCGTCCATCAGGACAGCCGTTCCCTTGATGTTAGTATCCAGGAAGACTTCCGGGTTCTCAATAGAACGGTCCACGTGGCTTTCTGCAGCAAAGTTCACCACCATATCCGGATGCTCTTCCTCAAACAGTTTATACACTGCTTCTCTGTCGGTAATGCTTTCCTTTACAAAGCGGAAATTCGGATTGTCCATCACCGGCGCCAGGGTAGATAAGTTTCCTGCATAGGTCAGGCAGTCCAGGCACACGATCCGGTAGTCCGGGTACTTGTCCAGCATGTGAAATACAAAGTTGCTTCCGATAAATCCGGCGCCGCCGGTTACAATGATTGTCATAATTTTGGTCTCCTTTATGTTATTAATATAAGTTTTCCTGATATTTTCCGTCTACAACGTCCTTTAAGTACTGGCCGTACTGGTTCTTCTTCAATACCTCGTAGACATCCATCACCGCTTCCTTGCTGATCCAGCCGTTGAGGTAGGCGATTTCTTCCAGGCAGGCGATCTTCCGGTGCTGGTGAGTCTCCATGGTCTTGACAAAGTTGGTGGCGTCTACCAGACTCTCATGAGTTCCAGTGTCCAGCCAGGTAAAGCCCTGACCCAGAAGTTCCACGTTGAGGGATTCGTCTTCCAGATAGATCCGGTTCAGGTCTGTGATCTCCAGCTCGCCACGCTTGCCCGGCTTTAAGCCTTTGGCATACTCGACCACCCGGTTGTCATAGAAGTAAAGACCGGTCACACAGTAATTGCTCTTGGGATGTTCCGGCTTCTCCTCAATGGAGATGGCCTTGCCGCTGTGGTCGAATTCTACGATGCCGAACCGCTCCGGATCATCCACATAATAACCAAATACAGTGGCACCTTTCCCTTCTTCTGCATTCTTTACCGCCGCTTTCAGACGCTTTTTCAGGCCGTGGCCGGCAAAGATGTTGTCACCCAGCACCATGGCCACACAGTCATCTCCGATGAACTCCTCGCCAATGATGAAGGCCTGGGCCAGTCCGTCGGGGCTTGGCTGTACTGCATAGGAAAGATCCACGCCAAACTGATGGCCGTCCCCCAGAAGTTCCTGGAACCTGGGCGTATCCTGAGGGGTAGAAATGATGAGGATGTCGCGGATCCCTGCGTTCATCAATACTGACATGGGATAATAGATCATCGGTTTGTCATAGATCGGTAATAATTGTTTGGATGTTACCATGGTCAGAGGATACAGACGCGTGCCGGATCCTCCTGCTAAGATAATGCCTTTCATAGATAGAAAGCCTCCTTTGTATGTTCTCTTCTTAGTATGTACCAATTCCGTCTCGTTTTATCAGTCTGGGGATATTATAAAAGGTGACCTTAGGTCACCTTCAAGTCTTTTTAACAATTTGTAACATTTTCGGCAGATTGCACAAAAAACCAATAATGCTAACAATAACCTATAAATACCCCCGCATCCTTCGTAATCCGCAGCCCTCCATTCGTCCGCTTCTTCACATAGGCAAAGAACTCCCGGTATCGCTCCGGAATATACTGTCCCTGGTTGCCATGGCAGGACAGGATATAAGAGATCAGCGGCTCCGGATCCGGCACGATCAGGCAGTCTTCGTAAGTCCACCACTCCACATCTTCAAAACAGGGCTTCAGGATATCCCTGCCATTCTCCCGGCCAAACCGCTCGTAAAGCTTATCTGCGGACAGCACGATATGTTCATCAAAGTCCTGCACCAGTTCACTGACCTCCTTCATATGGTCGTTCCCATAGGTGCTGCAGACCAGCTTCCCTCCAGGCTTTAACACTCTACGGATCTCACGTACTGCTTTTCCTGGATCCTCACAGTAAAAAAGCACATGGTCGGCGATTACCAGATCAAAGCTCTCATCCGGACATGGAATCTGCTGACAATCCATCACCTGGAAGTCAAACCTCTTGTCCTCTGTCCCAAGAGCACGCCTGGCATCTCTCAGCATGCCTTCTGAAATGTCAGAGAGCAGGATCTCCACATCCGCCGGCAGGTTCTCCCGGTTCTGAAGCCAGAGCGTCCCGTCTCCACACCCCACTTCCAGGATCTGCATGCCGAGCCGGATTTCACACTGCTCATACACCCAGGGAAACCACCCTTTCGGATTCTGGGCATAATGGCTGTGAAGACTGATCCGGGAGGAAATGTTGGAAGCATTCTGATACTGATTTTTCAGGCTCTGCTCCATACCGGTCAGATGGATCAGATTCAGCATCCGGCTCCAGTCAATGGTATGCTCCTCCTGGATGGCATCCGCCGTATCCTTAATGGCCTGCTCCACCAGCTGCATCTGCTCAATCCGGTCCTGTACCAGTTTCCTCTGGATCTTTAAGGAATTCAGCATAAAATGATAATCCGAATCCGCCACTGTCATCTCCCGGATATCATCCAGAGAGAATCCCAGATATTTCAAAAGAAGGATCTGCTGCAGTCTTGCAAAATCCTCGTCCGTATAGAAACGAGCCCCCGCTTCTGTCACAAGCGAGGGCTTTAAGATATTCTGTTTGTCATAGTAACGTATCGTCCGGAGCGTCACGCCCGCCATGCGGGCGAACTCGCCGGAAGAATAATAACCTGGTTTTTTCATAGCTTTCCATTATCTCAATTCGATTATTTAACAACCTGCTTTGTCTCATATTCCTGTTTTAGTTCTTCCGCCAGATACTCGTCACTCATACAATGCATATCAGAAACCCCGTCCCGCATCAACTGATAGACTTCAGAATGATAGAAGAATTCCAATGCATCATCCAGCGAGATATTCATTCTCCCGGCAAAACACTCAATGACACGGCTATACTTTTTTTGAAGTAAAATCGGATTCGCATTCATACCCTTTCACTCCCCTCAAAACGCAAACAACTCAGAGCTTTTTCTGTACGAAAGCAAAACTGCAAGTTCGGTTTTTCATAGCGCAGACGGTTAAGAGCTTCCGTCTTATCAATCAGACCGTCAAAAAATAACTCTACGGTATTAAACACCTTATCATTTGCCACGCCTCCGATCACAAGATCATAACCGGTAGTATCTTTCTCTCTTCGACAGTTCAGGATAAAATCCAACCACTCTTCAGAATAGGAGTCCAATTCCAGCACTTTCAGATTCTCTTCACAGCTTTCATCAAATGCATAACAGGAAATAATCCCTTCTTTACCGCGGCGTCTAAACTTACCACACCACTTTGCGGCTTGCTCATACAGAGGTGTAACATAAAATCCGCAACCAAAGTCTACGTTGGTACGGGAATGAACCAGATCCGGCTCTGCAATTTCCATGTAAGAACCATGATACAGAATCATACATGCACCCCTCTCTCTTTCATTACATCAAGAATATCTCTCACAATGTACTCCCTGCTCTGAGTATGAAGGATATCGTATTCCGGAATGATATAGTCTTTCAGGATATTGCTTTCTCCGGTAAACGCCTGATATACCCGTTCCGCATTTACGCCAAGTTCTTTTGCAACATTCTCAATACAAAATACAGCAAATTCCAACTCTCTGGATTTTTTAATTGTTCCTTCCGGCATTTCGAATCATTCCTTCCGTATCATTCATATAGATTATGGCTTTACTTTATCTAACTCCGTATCCTTCTCTTCCAATTGACGCTCCTGTATCTTCAGATTCCCTCCGTAGGAAGTCATCAGTTTTCGTTGAAGTTTCAGATAAGACGGTTCTGCCTTAAGACGAGGAATAGACGATGATACTACAATCCTTCCATATACATTAGAACAAGATCTGAAAAACTTGGGAAACAGCATCAGTGTACTATCTATTTGTCCCATTGCTTTCCTTACGTCCACACCTTTTAATTCTACCAGAATCGCTGCCGGCCTCTCGCCCTCTACAACATATAGATAATCACATTTGGGAGTCTGCGCCGGGACTGTCGCATCTACACAAATAATTCCTCCATCCATCTTGTAAGATACAATATGCTTTTTTCGTGTATTGTTCAGAATATATCTCTTCTTCTTTTCTTCACATTTCACACTTGACCTTTCGTCAGAAGACTCAATACATTCATCCTTACGATTGTTACAGTTTTCCGGCTCTTCTCCTTTTATCGTTCTAGCTATTAGGCGTTTGCGAAACGCCAAAAGCCGCATAAATACGGCATTTTTTGTTGCCAAAATAAAATATCTCCTCAAGGTTTATGGTAAAATAGAGTTGACTAGAAACTATTAA
>NZ_JACJLV010000051.1 GCF_016902415.1 Mordavella massiliensis
CTATGGCAAGCATATTTCACCTCCTGTTCCAAAGAAAACCCACACATTTTATGTTGTTTCTGATTTGATATTACCACAGAAACAACATAAATTCAATATGCATTTGTTGGATTTGTGTTGACAAAAACGTAACAGGGGACGTAGCCCTTTTGCAAAGGGCTACGTCCCCTGTTACGTTTTTACCATTCTTTTATCTCGAAGGACTGCCGGATGCAGTCCCGCACTGCATCCACGTCTGCGAATGTGCCGTCGCTTAGCATCTGCACCGCCAGATTTCCGATGGCCGTTGCCTCGGTCGGCCCTGCCGACACCCGCCTGCCGGTGTATTTTGCGGTCAGTTCGTTTAAATATCCTGCCTTGGAGCCGCCGCCCACCACGTATACGGTATCGTAGTGTTTGCCGGTGTTTTCTTCCAGGTGAGCCAGCGTATCCGCGTAACATTTCGCCAGGCTGTTATAGATGACCGCCGCCAGTTCGCCGGTGGTCCGGGGCACCTGCTGCCCGGTCCGACTGCAGTAATCCTGCACCGCTTTTGTCATGCTCTTTGGTGCCATAAAGCTTTCGTCATTGCAATCTACAATGGAGGCAATGGATTCTTTTGCCGCCAGCGCGCAGATCTCACCAAAGCTTAAGTCCTCTGTCAGTTCTTTTTTCACCGACTGGATCATCCACAGGCCCATGATGTTGCGCAGATAGCGATACCGGTGATCATAGCCGCCCTCGTTGGTAAAATCCGACTCCATGCTTTCCAAAGAGCAGTCTGGTTCTTTTCTCTCCACGCCCATCAATGACCAGGTGCCGGAGCTGATGTAGACCACATCTTCTCCTTTGGCCGGAACCGCCAGCACAGCGGAGCCGGTATCGTGAGAGGCAGGCAGCACGACTTTGCAGTCAAACCCCACCTCTTCCTGTACTTCTTTTCGCAGATGTCCGGCCACCGTTCCAGGCATAGACACCGGCCGGAATATTTTCTTTGGAAATCCCAGGAGATCCAGAAGTTCCCAGTCCCAGTCGCCGGAGGCGGCGCTTACCAACTGGCTGGTGGACGCGATGGTATATTCCATATGTTTTTCCCCGCTTAACAGAAAATGGAAATAATCCGGCGTCATCAGGATGCTTTCCGCCGCCTCCAGGTACTCCGGATGCGTCTCCTTGATCGCCTCTAACTGGTAAATGGTATTATACAGCTGCCAGTGCACCCCGGTCCTCTGATAAAGCTCTTCCTGGGAAATGATGGTTTCCACTTTTTCTGTCATTCCCTGGGTCCGGCTGTCTCGATAACCAACCGTGTCCCCCAGTACGCGGTCTTCCTGATCCAGAAGCACAAAATCCACGCCCCAGGTATCCACTGAGACAGACTGGGGAATTTTCCCCAGTTCTTTACATTTTTTCAGACCATTTTTAATCTCCCGGAACAGATACTCATGGTCCCAGCAAAGCGCGCCATTTCTCTCCTGCATGCCGTTCTGGAACCGGTAGACCTCCTCAAGCTCCATCCGGCCATTTTTCAGTTCTGCCAGAATATGCCTTCCGCTGGAGGCCCCGATATCTACGGCCAGATAATAGTTACCCATCTGATCCTCTCCTCTTTTCAAATGCTTATTTTCTCATTGCCGGGTGCTTTCCCGGAAGGTTCATATTCCGGCGGATCTCATAAAGTTCCTCCACCTTCTCCGGCGGAATGATCTTCGGTCCGCCCAGCATTTCCGCCTGATACATCAGGCGAGCGTAAAATTCCACTGACTCCATCCGGTAATATGCGTTCAAAAGGGTATCTGAAAATGTCAGCGCGCCGTGATTTTCCAACAGCACGGCATCATAATCCTGCAGATATTCTTGGATCGAATCCGGCACTTCCATGGTGGACGGTGTGGCATATTTTGCCAGCGGCACGCCGCCAAGGAAAATAGCTGCCTCCGGCATGATCGGATCCATCAGAGGTCTCCCTGCAATGGCAAACGTAGTCGCATACATTGGGTGAGCATGCACCACCGCATTCACATCCGGGCGCTGCTCATAGATCCGCATGTGCATCTTCACCTCTGAAGACGGACGGAATCCCTCATTGGCCTCCAGCACCTCTCCCTTTTCATTCACCTTGCAGATAAACTCCGGCGTCATAAATCCTTTGCTGACCCCTGTCGGTGTACATAAAAATTCATGCTCATTCAATTTTACGGAAAAATTCCCGTCATTGGCAGCCACCATGCCACGGTTGTAGACACGCCTGCCGATCTCACACATTTCCTGCTTAATTTCCAGTTCTGTTTTCATGTTCCTTTTCCTTCCTTTCCAACTCGTTTTATCTTGTCATTTCACTATATCCGCGGCCTCACAGCACCCCGCTTCGGCCTTATCTAAACCCATCATAGCATACACAACCACACAAAGCAATCAAATTCATGTTGTTTTATGTTGCATTTTAGAAATATAGCCATATACATCATGAAACCACATAAAAAATTGTTGTTTCCTAAACAAACCACACCATCGGGTACAGGGTAAAATGCAATTTGGGACGTAGTCGTTTGCAATTTGGGGACGGGGTACTTTGCAACTTTACTACGTCCCCATTGCACGTCCCCATTGCAAAAAATTACCGGCGGAGGTGTTTTACGCCTCCGCCGGTGTCTCCGGCTCTACCGGATCCTGGTCAATTCTTTCATATCTTCTTTCAGATGGTTGTATATGCTCTTGTATAATTTGAAGTATTCGTTGTATTTCTTGTGGTTTTCTTCGTCTGGCATGATTTTCTCGTCCAGCACCTGCCATTTTTTCACTTCTTCATAGGTCAGAAGGCCGGTGCCGATGCCTGCCAGCATTACGTCTCCCATGTTGGCCTCTACATCGTAGATCGGGCAGACTACCGGGTAGCCGGTTACATCTGCGAAGATCTGGCGCCATACTTTTGACTTGGTCACGCCGCCGGCGATCAGGATATATTCTCCCAGGTCGTCGCCGGTTGCTTCCATGGCGTCGCGCAGGCAGTAGGCAACTGCCTCCAGAAATGCCCGGTAAATGTGTCCCTTTGTGTGTGTCAGGGAGAGTCCCACGATGGTTCCTTTTGCGTCAGAATCCCACACCGGGCTTCTCTCGCCCATAAAGTACGGCAGCACTACCAGGCCTTCGCTTCCGGCCGGGATCTTTTCTGCCGCCCCGTTCATCACATCATACATGCTGGGGCCGCCGTTTTTCTGCTGCTCTACTTCCCACTGGCACAGGGTATTGCGGAACCATTTGACAATGGCGCCGGCGGTATTGCCGCCTGCAAAATAATAGGAAAGCTTCTTTGCATCATAGAGATACGGCCACACGATCAGGCCATTGCCTCTTACCGGCTGATCGGAGATCAGCGCCGCGCACATGGAGGTTCCGATGGCTGCCGCGTAAATGCCGGATTCAAAGACGCCAAGACCGATGTTGGCTGCTCCGCAGTCGATACCACTTGCGATCACCGGAAATCCTTCCCACAGCCCCAGGTCTTCTGCCGCTTCTTTTGTCATGCCGCCCACAATGTCTGTAGACTCTACGATCCGCTGCGGCATCATGGACACGGGAATTCCCATGGCATCCATCAGTTCTTTTGACCACTCCCGCTTATTCATATCGAAAATACCGCCGATATTTCCCGCGGAAGAGTAGTCGATAGCAATCTCTCCGGTCAGTTTGTAGATCACATAGTCGTTGGGCGGGAGAAACAGTTTTGTTTTCGCCCAGTTCTCCGGCTCATGGTTCTTCATCCAGAGGATCTTGGTGTATCCATAGTAAGGGTCTGCCCCGTTAAATGTAATCTCCTGCAGCTTCTCTTCTCCGATATGCTCCAGAACCCATCTGGTCTCTTCATCCGCTCTTCTGTCCATCCAGATCATACAGGGACGGATCGGCTTCATATTTTCATCCAGCGGGATCCCGCTTCCGCCGTACAGTCCGCTGATGGCGATTCCCTTAATGTCTTCTGCGTCAATGCCCGCTTCCTTTGCCTTTGCCACGGTATTGCGGATGGAATCTTTTGTCGCCTCATACCACACGTCCGGCCACTGCTCCGCCCACAGAGGCGCCGGCGTCAGCACATCATACTCCTGAAGATCCTGGGCGATCAGTTTTCCGTTCGTATCCATCAGGATCGTTTTGGTTCCTGATGTTCCAATGTCCGTACCAAGTAAATAGTTCATAATGCTCCTCCTTTTTTGTTATTTAAACCGCTTTTATAAAACCTATTTAAATAATAACCCCTGCCACCATTCCTGTCAACCGGATATTGCCAAAAATTTATCAATTAGATTTCCGCAAGAAATTCATCGATATAAAAGATGGCTGCCCCGGCTGCAGAGGCTTCTTTTTTATAGTGGCAGGCGATCACGTAATCCGCAGCCCGGTCTCCAAAAGGATTATACTCGTCCACCCTCCGGCACAGATCGCTCAGATACTCTCCGATGTAAGCGCCCACGTATCCACCCAGGATCACTTTCCCGTCAAAAAGGATCCGGATGTTGTGGATCGCGATCGCCAGATGATCCAGATATTCATCCCACAGAGCAAGGGCGGTCTTATCTTTCTTTCTGAGTTTCTCAAAAAACAGCTCCAGATTGCCGTCTGTATACTGATCCAGATTGCCGGCCCGGCAGACCGTATCAAAGCATCCGTATTTTCCACAGTAACACTGACGGCCCCCTTCCGGCACCACGATCATGTGGCCGATCTCGCCGCCTCTCTGGGTATCCCCTTCGTAGATCTCGTGATCGATGATAATGGAACCTCCCACGCTGTTGCTTAAGCTGATATAAAATGCATTGCGGACCTCTTGATTTTTCCAGGCTTCAATGTACCCGGCCGCGTAAGAATCATGGACCAGCCTGCAGGGATACGGGATGTATTTTGCAATCTCTTTCCTGGTCTTCCCTGTAAAATTCAGCGTCCGCCCATAGATCACCGTCTCGCCGTCATCCGATACCAGGCCCGGCACAGAGATCCCCACACCCAGAAGATCCGCATCCTGGATCCCGGCCTCTTCCTTGACTCTCTCCACCAGACTTCCCAGCTTTTTCAGATACGCTTCGTTATCCAGATCAAAATCTACCTGTTCCCTTACCATGGTCTCCACGTCGCCGGACAGATCCACCGCGACCCCGTTCATGTGATGGGCCGTGATGTAAATGCCGATCGCCATTTTCGCCCGCTGCAGATAGGTAAATGCAGTCGCGTTCCGGCCTCCGGTATTGGTGATCTTTTTCGATCCGTCGATCAGAGACCTTTTCTTTAAATAATCCAGGTTCTGCGTGACCGTAGGCAGACTCAGCTGCAAAGCCACCACCAGATCCTGCTTGGTCGACGGCCCGTTGAAACGGATATATTGATAAATCCGCTGCCTGTTCTTAATCTTTATTTCATTGGAACTTAATTTCTCTATATCCATACCTTATATTTCGTTATGAAATCCTGATCATAACTTTCCCCGTTCTCCTGTACTCTGGTTTTGTAAATACATCGGCAATGTCGTCAAGGGGCACCTCATTTGTGATCAGCTCCCCAAGCTCAATGGTCCCCGACTCCAGCACCGCGATGGCCCGTTCAAATGTATACGGATTGATAAAGGAAGAAGTAAGATGCAGTTCTTTTTTGAATACTTCATCCGGCTTCAGCGGAAAACTGTCTTCCGGAGATGCCAGTCCAAAGAACATAACCGTTGCGCACTTTCCGGCAAAATGCACCGCATCCTCCTGGGTGTGCACATTTCCCACACACTCAATCACCACATTTACATTTTCACAGTAATCCGAAAGAACCGCCGCCACATCTTCATGTATGGGATCAATGGTCTTCGTGGCTCCAAGACGCAGGGCCTGGGCGCGCTTTTCCTCTACCGGCTCTGACAAGATCACCTTGGAAGCGCCCGCCTGCTTTGCCAGCTGCAGCATGATCATACCGATAGGGCCTCCGCCGATGACCAGCACCGTGTCTCCCGCCTTGATATGACACAGATCAATGCCGTGGAGGCAGCAGGAAATGGGTTCCGCCATGGCCGCTTCCTTAAAACTTAAGTGATCGGAAAATTTGTACACTTGTTTTTCCCGCATGATCACATATTCCGCAAAGCCGCCGTCCACCGTAGTTCCCACACCCACATTGTTGGTACAGAACTGCTGCATGGCGTTTTTGCAGTAATAGCATTCCCCGCACATATCATTGGGATCTCCGCTGACCCGGTCCCCTACCTTTACGGAAGTAACTTTTGCCCCCACTTCCGCCACAACACCGGAAAACTCATGCCCGGGGATCAGCGGCGGGTGTACTTCAAAGCATCCGCCATCGCCGTTAAAAATATGCATGTCCGTACCGCATACGCCACAGTACTTCACCTGGATCTTTACTTCATTGTCCTTCAGTTCCCGCACCGGAACTTCTTCTACTCTTAAATCATGTACGCCGTGGTACACCGCTGCCTTCATACGCTCGTCCTCCCTTGCTCGTTACAGCACAATCTCAAATTGCTCTTCTTCTTTTAAATCCACCACAGTGCAGTCATTTGCATACGTACATTCCGGCAAAATGATCATGGCATGAAGCACATCTTCCTTCACCGGAAGCGGCGCCAGATGCCAGACTGCCGTATTGATCTTCACTAAGGTTCCCTTGGGTACCACAAATGCCTTCGTCCACTCCGGAACAGGTGTGCCGCCGGACGCAGGTGCCACATGGATGATCATATCATCATTCAGCGGCAGGATCATCTCCGGAGTCGTGGTATGGTATTCCACACTTTTTACGATCCGTCTGTCTTCTCTTCTGACAGAGATAGGCGAGTACCCCACCCTCGTCACGCTGGATTCGCTGATCCGGTCCGGATAGAACTTGTGGATCTCTCCTTCCAGAGCATATCCTTCCGGATTCAGATAATCATAATAAACACCAAACGGGGCATATGCCTCTTTGCTGATTGGTTCCGCTTTGATCGTACGCATAAACTCTCCCTTCCCAAACGGTTCCAGTTTGCACAAAATCCCGGCAAATACACTTGCCGGGATTTTTCATTGTCATTTATTACAAGATTAATTCTGCTGTGATTTCTTCTGGATACAGTCAAATCCAACTGCAAGCGCAAGCACGATACCCATAACAATGTCCTGAACGTAGGAGTTGATGTTCATCAATACCATTCCGTTCTGGAGTGCACCGATAATAAATGTACCGGCAACAACACCTGACATTTTACCAAAACCACCAGTAATAGATACACCACCTAAAACTACACAAGTGATAACATCAAATTCATATCCTGTCGCCGCAGATGCGTTACCGGAATTGGTACGGGACAGAAGCACAATACCTGCAAGTCCGGAAAACAGACCGGAAAGTGCAAATACCAGATATTTTACAACGCCAACACGGATACCGGACAGCTTAGCTGCCTCCATGTTACCTCCAACTGCGTAGAAGTAACGTCCAAAGTATGTTTTATTCAATACAAATGATCCAATCGCAAAACATACTGCCATGATAATAACCGGGATTGGAACAATTCCGATATATCCCTGTCCGATGATAGCAAATCCATCCGGGAATCCACTGATCGGCATACCGCCACATATAATCAAGGCCAAACCATTAAAGGCCGTTTGCGTGGCGAAGGTTGCGATAATAGCAGGAATTCCTACCGTAGAAACCATGAGACCATTCAGCACGCCGATGGCTGTTGCTGCAATTAAGGAAATGATAACTGCAAGCACCATATTCATTCCCATTTTTACCATCATGTACGCACAAATGATATTTACAAATGACATGATCGTACCAATAGAAAGGTCGATGTCTCCAAGCAGGATTACAAATGTCATACCAATAGAAGCAATACCAAATACCGCAACCTGACGAAGCAGGGTCATTACGTTAGAAGGATTGATAAATCTTGGATTTGCAATGGTAAATGCAACGACCAGCACGATCAGAACAAGCCAGATTGCTTTATCCTTTAAATGATATACAACTTTATTATTATTCATATTAAGCCTCCTCAACCTTGGACTTGGCCGCTGATGCATATGCCATGATAGTTTCCTGACTGAACTCTTCTTTACTGATCTCGCCAGTCATATCGCCCTCTGCCAGGACGAGAATCCGATCCGACATACCCATTAATTCTTCCATTTCGGAAGAAATCATCAGAATTGCCTTTCCCTCTTTTTCCACTAAATCGTTCATTAACTTATAAATCTCGTGTTTCGCGCCTACGTCGATACCACGTGTAGGCTCATCAAATATGATCAGCTCGGAATCGGCTGCCAGCCATCTCCCAAGGATAACCTTCTGCTGATTACCACCACTTAAATTCTTTACCAGCTGATTCAAAGACGGAGTCTTGATAGCCATGTTCTCTCTGTACTTTTCAGCGATCGCCTTCTCCTTCTTGGAATTGATCACACTTAAGGTGGAATTTCTCTGGTAAATCGGCATATTGATATTATTCTTGATCGAGATACCCAGCATAGCGCCGTGACGCTTCCGGTCCTCCGGCACCAGCGCGATTCCCAAATCTATTGCCTCCCGAGGGCTCTTCGGGTTGACTTCTTTTCCTTTAAAAATAATCTGTCCCGACTGCTTTTTGGCTGCGCCAAAGATGATCTCGGCAAGCTCGGTACGTCCGGCTCCTACCAGTCCGCCCAGTCCGACAATCTCACCTCTTCGTACCTGAAGGTTGATATTCCGGTCGCCATTACCGGTCACATTCTTCAGTTCCAGGACCACGTCATCCTTTTTGATGCAGTCTCCTCTCGGCGGATATGTCTCGGTCAGTTCACGGCCTACCATCAACTGGATCAGTTCCTGTACTTCACTGTCCTTGGTGATCAGCGTCTTAATATATTCACCGTCACGCAGAACCAAGATCCGGTCAGACAGCCGGTAGATCTCTTCCAGACGGTGGGAGATGTAGATAATGGATACACCCTGCTCTCTTAAGAGTTCCACCACCTCAAACATACTCTCAACTTCCTTGCTGGTCAGAGGAGCGGAAGGCTCATCCATGATCAGGATCTTGGCGTCCTGCTGGATTGCCTTTGCAATCTCTACCATCTGCTGATAGCCGACAGTCAGGTTCTTCATTAATTCCTTCGGATTGATTTTGATATGTAATCTGTCAAACGCCTTAGCCGCCTCTTTTTCCATGGCAGCTTTGTCAACAATGATTCCTTTTCTGATCGGATGTCCCAGGAACAGGTTCTCAGCCGCCGACAACTCCTTGACATTATTGAACTCCTGGTAGATAATGGCGATTCCATTCTCCGATGCAAGCTGCGGAGTCATGCTCGTAAATTCTTTTCCATTTACTTTGATCTTGCCGGAGGTCGGAATAACCGCCCCGGAGCAGCACTTGATCAAAGTAGATTTTCCAGCTCCGTTTTCGCCGATCAGAGCCAGGATCTCACCTTTTTTCAACTGCAGCGTAACGTCCTTCAGCGCAACAACACCCGGGTATTCTTTTCTTATATGCTCTAATTCCAATACATATTCTTCGCTCATATTCTTCCCCCGTGATAGTTTCACCGAGGGGCAGCTTAAGCTTAAGCTGCCCCCCGTTTTGTATTCATTAACTAGCTACTTTTTAGACAACTATTACATACCTGCCTGGATCTCTTCGATGTTGTCCATGTTGATCTCCATAGTCGGTCTGTATACGTTCTTCTCGTCTCCGGATACGTCATCGAATTCGCCGTTCAGGATCTTCTCGAACATCTCGAAGCAAGCCTGTGCGGTATCGGTGTTGGATCCTTCGAATCCTACGATAGCTCTAACGGCCTCATCGCCTGCCTGCAGAGCGTCTAACTGCTCGCTTGTAACGTCAGTTGTGATAACACCAACATCTTCCGGAATATTTCCAGCTCCGCCATAGTGTGCAAGGAGTGCTGTGTTGGATCCGATCATCGCGCCGGCGCCTACACCAACCCATACCTTACAATCCGGATGAGCCTGCAGAACGGTCTCAGCCTGAGACTGAACTTCGTTGTTTACAACACCTTCGATAGTAGCTACGATCTCGTAGTTATCTTCGCAGTTCTCTTCCAGACCAGCTTCGATACCCTGCTGTCTCTCTAACAGAACCTGTGTATCCGGTTTACCGATAACACATACTTCAGCTTTGTTGTCAGCTGTGTAATGCTCGTTGATGAAAGCTGCCGCAGTTTTTCCGATCTCTTTACCAAGTTCTGTATTGTCAAGAACCCAGTTTGCTGTGGTATTTTCCATCTCGTTATCCCAGCACATTACCTTAATGCCAGCATCCATAGCCTGTTTACAAGACTCTTCAACTGCATCTGCATCATGAGGATGAACCATGATCATGTCGCATCCGCTGGTGATAAAGTTCTCAATCTGGCTGATCTGTGTGGACGCATTCTCTTCGCATCCTACGATAGTAGCATCATATCCGTTCTCGTCCAGGATCTCCTGAAGCTTACTCATAACGCCTGCCCAGTAAGCATTCTCGATGTTCTGGATGGTGATGCCGATCTTCTTGCCGCCGCCTTCGCTGCCGCCGTCTTCGCTGGAGCTGTCATCTGATACCGGAGATTCTGTTGAACATCCGATCAGCATGGTTGCTACCATAGCGATGCTAAGGATAGCACTTAACACTTTCTTTTTCATATTTCGTCCTCCTTTTTAATGAAAATGTATTTTTTTATAGCCTTTGCTATTAGCTATCTGAAGAATGATTTAGAAGCAGGTAAATGCTCCGTCTACTACGATGTCGGAACCTGTGGTGAACGGGCAGCTGTCTCCGGCCAGGTATACCAGGATGGACTGCAGTTCTTCCGGTTTACCAACTCTTCCCATCGGCGCCATGTCATTCCACTGTTTCATCAGCGGTTTCAGGCCTTCGTTGTTCAGGATCAGTTCAGTTCCGATATATCCTGGGCTGATGCAGTTTACACGTACATTTTTCTTTGCCCACTCTACTGCCAGGGATTTGGTCAGCATGATCACGCCTGCCTTGGATGCATTGTATGCACACTGCGGCTGCGGAACATTTACGATATGTCCGGACATGGAAGCGGTGTTGATAATGGAACCATAGCCCTGTTTGAGCATCACGCGTCCTGCTGCCGTTGCGCAGAGGAATACACCGTTCAGGTTGATGTTGATAACTTTCAGCCACTGCTCATATGTCATCTTTTCCGCATCTTCGTTGATACAGATTCCCGCGTTGTTGTAGCAGGCATCCAGTTTGCCGTAGGTTTCCACTACTTTTGCGACCATAGCCTCAACCTGTTCCTGATTGGTAACGTCACACTGGATCGCAATCGTATTGGATCCGGTAGCCTCTTTGATCTCCTCAGCCACCTTCTGTGCACCTTCCAGATTGATGTCTACGATAGCCACATCAGCGCCTGCCTCTGCAAATGCCATGGCAGCGCATTTTCCGATCCCGCTGGCAGCGCCTGTTACGTAGATTGCTTTTCCGTCCAGTCTCATTTTTTCAATAATTCCCATTTTGTCCTCCTTCCGGTTGCTAGCCGTTCTACATAAAATACTCCCTTTTGTAAAGGTGTTTTATAAATCTGCTTACATTATAGAACCAGGAGTCTTATTTCTGCAAGACGGAATATCCGCCAAATAATCATTTTCAGATTTGTGCAGTCTGCATAATGTTATTTTTTTATCAACCCGCTTTATGTTACAGATTGCACAGTCCTGATTTTATCTTTCTTGCTTTCTGACATTTTGTATTTTAAATAGAAGCAATGTAATCTTTGATCTGGTAAAGCGCCGCTCCCAGCGCCGATGCTTCCTTCTGATACCGGCAGGGCCTTGCATAAGAGCCGTCGTGATCGAAAATATCCTTCGGCACAAGCCGCTCCTTCAGTTTCTCCATATAAGGCTCCATAAAGCTTCCGACATAGCCGCCCAGGATCACATCACAGTCAAATGCCATTCTAAGATTATCTACTACCAGGGCCAGGTCATCCAGATACCGCTGCCAGATTTCCTGATACCTTACATTGCCTGCCTCCAGCTTTTCAAAAAACCGTTCCAGCTTGCCGTTTTCCAGGTCTGCCAGGTTCGATGCGGAACAATACGCATCAACGCATCCCTGCTTTCCGCAGTAACAGGTCTTGCCGCCGGGATGAAGGGTCATATGTCCAAACTCGGCGCTTCTCCAGTTATCGCCTTCATAAGTATCTATCACAGCCCGTTCCCGGATATCCTCCTGCATATCTTCCGGTTCCGGCAGTTTCACGCAGATGGCTCCTCCCACGCTATTGCTTAACAGAAGATAGACCATGCTACCCCGTTCCTTCTGCCAGAGCGCCTCCGCAAGCGCGGCGGCATTGGCGTCATTGATGATCTCACAGGGATAGGGCATCCTGGATGTCCATTCTTCACATTCCACTTCGTATAATCCGAGAACATGAGAATTGGCGATCATATCTCTGGATCTGTCCACGATCACAGGCATGGACAGGCCCATTCCCAATATTTTTTCCTCCGGGATCTGATTTTCCTTTACAAAATCTTTTACAAGCCCGGCAACTTCTTCTATATAGGCTGTCCCCTGACGGAACGGCTTCTGGACCCGCCGGTGCTTCAAAGCCTCCTCGCCAAGATCTGTATACACCAGGCTGACATGGTTCAGGGTAATATCTACGCCGATGGCATATACGCCATCCTTGACGGACGCGATCGCTTTGGCTTTCCGGCCTCCGGTGGACTCATACTCGCCCACTTCCCGGATCACGCCGTCTTCTTTGAGTTCTTTGACAATAGACATGACTGTCGGGCCGCTGACCTCCAGTGCAGCGGAAATCTCCGACATACAGGTCTCCTTTGTATTATTGATGAACCGGAACACCCGGTTCCTGTTTCTCTTTCTGACTTCCGAATTATTGGTACTTATTCTCATATTTCTTCCCACCTTCTTTTTTAAGGTGTTTATTTAAGTACTTTCTAAACATGGGTTTATTATAGCACCTTGCTAAAGG
>NZ_JACJLV010000052.1 GCF_016902415.1 Mordavella massiliensis
GTAATAATAAATAGTAAAAAATATTATCTTGTTTATTTGTGTAATTAGTTCGTATTATGGTAAAACAAAAGAAATATAGGGCGGTTTAAAGCTATATTTAATTGTAAAGCGACTTTAGAAAATTTGACCTGGATTTGACCCGGACGCATTTCCGGGCACAAAATAAAGCTGTGAAACACAGCGAAAACCCGCAGGCCACAGGGGCTTGCGGGTTCCGTTGTTGTTATAGCTATCTAAAGGAATGAGAGTAAAGTATATGCCGCTGAAAAATTCATCTGCGGTATTGTACTTTAATGAGGGGGAGATAGTTTTCTTAACTATCTGAACTTTAGTATAAAGGACAAATATGTCTAAAATATGTTAAAAGTATAAAAGAAAAAGAAAATTTCTTAAGCGCCCCTTAAGAAACAGAGAAGAGAAAAAGGAGGCGCGGCATTTTCTGACTATTTCTTTAAATGAGCAGTTAAAATGTCCAGAAATTCACTGGAAGTCGGGCGGATCAGAATCGGGTGCAGGGCGATTTCCTGAAGGAGAGTAAGATTTCCCCGCTCCCAGCAGACCTTGACAGCAGTGCGGATATCCCGTTCCACGCTGCTGCTGGTAGTGTGGAAATATTTGGCGATCTGAGGGTAGAGAAGCTTGCTGACAGCCAGAAGATAATCTTCATCCGCAAGACAGAGACGAATGCCGTAGTTCAGGTAGCGATATCCCCGGTAGGTCGCGCCGATCCCAAGAGAACGCAGCAGGCGTTCCACATCTTTTTCATTTTCTTTTCCGTTCATCTTGCTTTCTCCTCAAACATAGGATCTTTTCATACGAAACATACCATTTGGTACATTATATCCAAAAATACAATTTAAAAAGAAAATTCGGACAGAAAGGGAAAGAATTCGATATAAAACGACATGTGGCGACAGTCCGGCGGGCGGGGCCGGTGAATGGGGACGGGGGATTTTCGAAAAATCCCCCGTCCCCATTCATAATTTCTTAATAATTTTCCACTGAGGCTCTTAAAAATTACCTGTTATTCTTGTATAGTAAACAAGGAGGTGGTTGAGATGTCGAAAATATTAGTGTGTGATGATGATAAGGAGATTGTAGAGGCAATCGATATATATCTGTCCCAGGAAGGGTTTGAGGTCTGCAAGGCTTATGACGGGGAAGAGGCGCTGAAGATATTGAAGAATGAAGATGTGGAGCTTCTGGTGATTGACGTGATGATGCCACGGCTGGACGGGATCCGGGCGACGTTAAAGATCCGGGAGCAGAATAATATCCCGATCATTATCCTGTCGGCGAAGTCCGAGGATGCGGATAAGATCCTGGGGCTGAATGTGGGGGCGGATGATTATATGACGAAACCGTTTAACCCGCTGGAGCTGGTGGCAAGAGTGAAGTCCCAGCTTCGTCGGTATACCAGGCTTGGAAGTACCCCGGCGGGCGGGCAGGCGGTTTACTCTACCGGGGGACTGACTGTTAACGATGATCTCAAAGAAGTGACGGTGGACGGGGAGCCGGTGAAGCTGACGCCGATTGAATATAATATTTTGCTGTTTCTGGTAAAGAATCAGGGCAAAGTATTTTCGATCGATCAGATTTACGAGCGGATCTGGAATGAAAATGCGATAGGCGTGGACAATACGGTGGCTGTACATATCCGGCATATCCGGGAAAAGATTGAGATTAATCCGAAAGAACCAAGATATCTGAAAGTGGTGTGGGGCGTCGGATATAAGGTGGAAAAATTATAGGGGGCGTGCATATGGGACAAAAATGGTATCGGAAAAATGTGGTGAAAAGTATATGGATCCTGGCAGAGCATGTGTTTCTTCTGGTTATGGCGGCCAGTTTTCTATGGCTGATGTCCTACCCGGTGCTAAGGAGCGAGATTTTTAACGGCACCCATGCCGATCAATATGAGGACACCAAAGCATTTGCGGATCAGGTGCTGCATACCGGTGAAGGGATCAGTGCGGGGATTGCGCAGAAAGAGGATTTTGAGACGGATGGATATTATGATCCGGACAAGATCATAGACGCGGCAAAGTATGTGGGAAGTGATGTGGCGGGCGGCGGGTCCGAGAGTCTTTCCTACCGGCTGGAGGATATGGTGGCCTGGGGGGAAGCCCTAAACCAGGATACCGGTGAAGCTGCCGGGGATGAGGGAAATATCATCGTCTGCCGGCGTTCCGACGGAACCTATCATTATTACGAGTATTCAGAATTTCAGGATCTGATCCAGAACGGGGAGCTTTCTTTTGTGATGGCTTCCGAAGAGGGAGGCATGACCCAGGAGGAGATTTTACTGTCCCTGCGGGACAGGACATTTTCTGAGGGAATGAGTGATCTTTTTAAGGGCGTGCAGGATCAGGAAGGCCGGATCCTCTATGTAGATTGCTGGAATTATGACGGTTACTGGTACAAGGAGGAATGCAAGACCGCCGAAGGGAAGAGCATTCTGGATGTGGCAAATGAAGACCCGGCCTGGAATGGTCATTTAAGCGAGGCGTTTGACATCGTGGATACGGCGGTCCAGTCCGTATACTGGAACATGGATCACTATCAGCGGCTTCTGGAATCCTACCAGGAGGGCGATACAAATCTGACGTATCTGTATGTGGACCAGACGGCGAAAGAGATCGTGTCCAACCGGGAAGAGTACCGGGAAGGCCAGGATCTGGAGGCGACGCTTGACAAGATCCGGGAAAGCGGGAAATACGCGATCATCTATCCGAGGCTTGCGGATTTTGAGACAAATATGAAAAATGTAGACGCGGCGGAGTGGAGAAATGCGCTGCAGGTGAACGGCAAGGAAGACGCATATATATTTGCGTTGAGCGTGGACACCACCTACCCGGTGCAGGATTCCTTTTATACGGAAAGCCAGACATATGCCCAATACGGCGGAACCGCGGTATGGGTGTTTGCGGCCGGCGTGGCGGCAGCCATCTTATTTGCCCTGGGACTGATCTGGCTGACCCTTGCGGCAGGCCGGCGTCCGGAGGACGAGGCGCTGCATCTGAACAGCTTTGATCACTGGAAAACCGAGATCGCAGCGCTTCTGGTATTTGTACTTTGGCTGGTTCCGGTGCTCCTTTTGGGAAGTACGGTTTCCATGACCTCCGCAGTCGTCTATGACGAATACGGACGCATCGTCCATGCAAATGCATTTCAAAACAGCGTGTATTCTTCTACCGGAAATACCGTGGCGATGACCGTGATGATTCTGTACAGCTGCGCGATGTTTCTGGCCGGTTATCTGAGCCTGGTACGAAGGATCAAGGCCGGGACACTCTGGAAGGACAGCCTGCTTCGCAGTATCGTGAAGTTCATCGGGAGAATTTTCCAAAATCTGTCGATCCTCTGGCGGATCGTCCTGATCTTCGGAGTCGTCATATTGTTCCACTGGATTGCATTTTTCAGCTACGGCAGCTTCTTTTTCTTCGGGCTGATGGTACTTTCAGAAGTCCTGATATTTGTATACATGATCAAAGACGCACTCGGAAAGCAGCGGATCAAAAAAGGAATTGAAGAGATCGCGGGCGGGCAGGTGGATTACAAGATCCATGTGGATGGACTGCCCAGAGAGCAGCAGGATATTGGAGAAAAGATTAATTCGATCGGAGAGGGGCTGGACCGGGCGCTGGAAAAAAGCATCAAGAGCGAACGCCTGAAAACAGACCTGATCACAAATGTATCCCACGATATCAAGACGCCGCTGACGTCCATCATCAATTACGTAGAACTTCTGAAACAGGAAAACTTTGAAGATCCCAGGATCCGGCGGTATATCGAGGTGCTGGAGCAGAAATCCCAGCGGCTGAAAACCCTGACCGAAGACGTGGTGGAAGCGTCAAAGGTAAGTTCCGGAAACATTACACTGGAGTACATGAACATCAATTTTGTGGAAATGATCCAGCAGACCAGCGGCGAATTCGAAGAAAAATTCAAAGCCAGAAATCTGACGGAAGTATTGAACCTTCCGCAGGAGGAAGTCATGATCCGGGCAGACGGGCGCAGAATGTGGCGGGTGCTGGCAAACATCTATAACAATGCGGCAAAATACGCGCTGGAAGGCACCCGGGTTTATGCCGATCTGCAGGTCGTAGACGGGCATGCGGTATTCAGCCTGAAAAACATATCACAGCAGCAGCTAAATATCTCTGCAGACGAACTGACCGAGCGGTTCATAAGAGGCGACATTTCCAGGAGCACGGAAGGCAGCGGCCTGGGCCTGTCTATCGCCAAGACACTGACAGAGATGCAGGGCGGGAAATTCGAGCTTTATCTGGACGGAGATCTGTTCCGGGTGACGATCACGTTTTAATTTGGGACGTAGTCCTTTTGCAAAGGACTACGTCCCAAATTGCGTTTTGCCCTGTACCTTTTTGCAATTTACCCTGTACCCTATTGCGGTTATCGCGAAAAAACATTACAATATAGGGTACTATGGATGAATTAAGAATTTTATTACAGGAAAATCTAAATACAGAATTTATCTCTGCGGTGCTGAGTAATCCGCGGAAGAAGGACGGAACGGAAAAGATTAAGGTGCGTCCGCTTCTGAAAAAGGGGGAGCTGCTTTTTCAGGTGGAATCTTTCCGGGGGAAGCAGGCGTTCCATGAGAATCTTCCGGCCGCCGGGGCCTGCCGGGCGCTGCTTGGCTATATGGAGAACATGCGGCAGATGCAGATGGAGACGACGGAAAGCAGGTACACGGTGCTGGTCAGCAAGAAGGGGAAAGTGACGATCAAAAGGAAGGCGCAGACCGGAACCGTCAAAGCGGTTTCTCTGGAGCATGACCGTAAGAAAAGTTATATCCTGGAGGAGGGGAAGCCGGTTCCGTTTCTGGTGGACCTGGGCGTGATGACAAAAGAGGGAAAGGTGGTGCATGCCAGATATGATAAATTCCGGCAGATCAACCGTTTCCTTGAATTTATCGAAGACATTCTGCCGGAACTTGACCGGGACCGGGAACTGACGATCCTGGATTTTGGCTGCGGCAAGTCTTATCTGACTTTTGCGGTGTATTATTATCTGCATGAATTAAAGGGATACCGTCTGAGGATCATAGGCCTGGATCTGAAAAAGGAAGTGATCGCCCACTGCAATGAACTTGCCGGAAAGTACGGATATGAACATCTGAAATTTCTGGAGGGGGATATCGCGGACTATACCGGGGAAGAGCGGGTGGATATGGTGGTCACGCTCCATGCCTGCGACACTGCCACGGATTACGCGCTGGCGAAAGCGGTTGGCTGGGATGCGAAGGTGATCCTGTCTGTCCCCTGCTGTCAGCACGAGCTGAACGGGCAGATAGAGAATCAGATCCTGGCTCCGGTGCTGAAATACGGCCTGATCCGGGAGCGGATGGCGGCGCTTGTCACGGATGCGCTCCGGGCGGAGTATCTGGAAAGAGAAGGCTCCCAGGTGCAGGTCCTGGAGTTTATCGACATGGAACACACACCAAAGAATATACTGATCCGGGCAGTGAAAGGTGGCAGACGGGGGGAGAATCAGGATGCCATACGCGCCTGCGAAGAATTTCTGCATGTGTCGCCCACGCTCGGACGCCTGCTGGATCACAAAGGGGAATGATAAATGAAATGGAAGAAGAGACTGGCACACGCCGGCATCCTTGCAGCTGTATTTGTGGCTGCGGTTCTGGTGTTTGCTTATGTTACAAATAGAGGAAACGACAGCATGACGGCGGATATGGGGGCTGCCTCCTATCCGCAGGTCGCAGTATCTTATCAGGGATACAGCCTGAACACCATGTCCGGTTATGCACGGAAAATGGACGTTCCATCCGTGAGAGACACCATCTCTCCCATCGAGAACGGGAAGATAAATCTGGATCTCCGTGCGTATGAAAATCAGATTTCCGGCCTTACCTGGACGGTCTATTCGCCGGACGGAGAAGAAGAACTCCTGAATGGAAAGGTAAAGAATCCGGCGGAGCAGGTTTCACTGGAAATAGAACCGGCAGATTTAAAGGGCCGGGAAGGCGTTCTGGAGATCGTGCTTGCCACGGACATCCGCGACGCGATCTACTATTATACGCGGGTGACGGACGCGGCCGGGAAAGATATCCTGGAAAATCTGGATTATATCCGGGCCTTTCATGAAGGAGCCCTGGCAAAAGACAGCAACGCCGGTGTGGAGGCTGCGCTGGAAACCGATGAAGAAGGGGATAATTCCACCTATCAGCATGTGACGATCCATTCGGATTACGCACATGTTTCCTGGGGAAATCTGGAGCCGCAGGTGGAAAAAGGCGAGCGCTGGATGATCAAGGAGATCAACAGCGTATCCATTTCCGTGGAGATCCAGTTCCTGGTGCGGTGCAAAGGCGAGGAAAATGATACCGACCTTTACCAGGCAAAGGAATATTTCCGGGTGCGCCATGCGGCCGATCAGGGCGCTACCTATCTTCTGGATTATGACCGGACGATGGAGCAGATCTTTGACCCGACCCGCCAAGTGCTGAATGAAAACGGCATCCTGCTGGGCGTGACGGATGTGGACGTGTCCTATATGGTAAATGGGGACGGCGAGGTGGTGTCGTTTGTGACCGCGGGCGAACTGTGGAATTATAACAAAACGACCGATGAAGCTTCGTTGCTCTTCAGCTTTATGAATACGGAAAATACTGACGAGAGAAATCTGGTCCGCCAGCATAAGATCCGGATCCTCAGTGTGGACGAGGAAGGAAATACCATGTTTGCGGTGTACGGTTACATGAACCGGGGCGAGCATGAAGGGGAAGTAGGAGCTGCGGTGTATTCGTATGATATCAGCCAGAATTCTGTAGAAGAAAAGGTCTTTGTTTCCATAGACAAGGGGTATGCCCAGGCGGTGAAAGAGCTGGATAAGATCATGTATTACAGCGCCAGCCGGGATGTTTTGTATACCATGATGGATGGAATGCTGTATGAGTATACACTGGAGAAAAATCTGAGCAGAACGGTCGTGGAAGGCCTGACGGAGGGCCAGTATGCCGTGTCGGCGGACGGCCGCCTGGTGGGATATCAGGCAGACGGAGATGTGAATACAGCCACCACCCTTAAGATCATGAATCTGGAAAATGGAAAAGAATGGGAAATATCCTGCGGGGAAAATGAATGTATCCGGCCGCTGGGATTTATCGGAGGGGATGCGGTCTACGGGGTGACCCGCACCGGCGATACCGGGCAGACCGTTTCCGGAGAAGCCGTTGTCCCCATGTATAAGGTTGAGATCCAGGGAAGCAATGGCAAAGTCAAGGAAAGCTACCAGCCGGAGGGCATGTATGTGCTGGATGTCCAGATCCAGGGCAATATGATCACCCTGGACCGGGCGGCAAAAAACGGTGATACTTACACCGCTGCCCAGCCGGATTATATCACCAACAATACCGAGCAAAAAGAAAGCAACATTTCTCTGGAATCCTATAGTACAGAACTAAAAGGAACCCAGATGCGCCTGACGTATGAGGACGGCATTTCCGATAAAGAGCCAAAAGTCCTGAAGCCGAAACAGGTGCTGTTTGAGAATACCCGGGAGATTTCTTTTGAAACAGGAGAAAGAGCCTTCCGCTATGATGTGTATGGATACGGCGAGTTACTGGAAAGCTATGAAAAGGCCGGAGACGCCATCCGCCATGCAGACGAGGTAAATGGGGTGGCTGTTACCGAGAGTCAGCAATACCTCTGGGAGCGTGGGAACCGGGATCTGCAGTACAGCATTACCGGAAAAGATGATGTGATCGAGGCGATCCGTGCCGGGCTTGAGCAAAAGAAGAAGCCGGCGGCGATCATGGAAGAGCTGAATGGAAAAAGCATGGATCTAAGCGGCTGTACAACGGAGGAACTGCTGTATGTGATCAACCAGGGGAATCCGGTTATCGCGATGCTGGATGCGGAAAATGCAGTGATCCTGGTGGGTTACACCGAAAGCAGCGTGATCTATGTCCATCCGGACAGCGGCGAGCGCAGCAGCGCAAGCTATGGAGAAATGGATCAGATGACGGCGGGAAGCGGCAATACCTATGTTGGATAGCATTTCCGGATACGTTGCAGAAAACAGAAAAAAAGAGAAGAAAAAAGAGCGGGGCTCCTGTGATAAGAAGATCACAGAGCATCCGCTCTTTTCGCGTCTTTTCAACATTTTGATTTCGAAAAAATTATTTTCTGCCCGCAGGAACGAACAGCCGTCCCCGATATCTCTTCAGAGCAGTGTACAGCAGGAAGCCCAGCACGCCGCAGGAAACCACTTCGCCGATCCCCACAGTCAGCATCATAAACGGAATGGGCAGCGCGATGCCATAGGCGTACCGCAGCACAAACGGCACGATCACGATGTTGGAAATAACCGGTGGCAGCGCCAGCAGTGGAAAAGCCTGATCTTTTAATTTGCAGGTGAAAAAAGCGCCGATCAGAGTGGCCAGACTTCCGCAGATGATGTCCGGAAGGATGGCTCCGCCCAGGGTATTGCCGATCAGACAGCCGACAAACAGTCCCGGGATCGCGGCCGGAGTAAAGGCCGGCAGGATCGTGAGAGCTTCAGCGATGCGAACCTGTACCTCGCCGAAAGAGAAGGGTGCAAAGACATAAGTAAGCACCACGTAGATGGCAGCGATCATAGCTGCCTGGGTCAGAAACGTAACATTCTGTTTTTTCATTTTTTTGTCTCCTTTAGTTTTGTTTTACGAGTGGAAGGTCTCGAACACTCGGCACATTTTACGGCGGTGACCGCCGGCAGACCTTGAAAGACCTTGGTTTTAGACGGGTCTGCGACGAAAGTTAGTATAGCATGGCAGCGGCAGGAAATCAAGAAAAAGGTGGCTGGTTTTCTTGTAGTTTGAAGTGTTTTTTGGCTCCCCCGGCGGCCAAGCTTTAAAAATCAGGAACAATGTGTTATAATGGGCGAAAAGTATTTTGAGAAATAGCAGAGTAAAGGAGCGTAAACGTACATGAAGTTAACAGAGATCAGGGATTTGTATGAGAACAGGGAAGCTTACCTGGATCAGAAGGTCACAGTAGGCGGCTGGATCCGCAGTATTCGCGACTCCAAAACATTTGGTTTTATCGTACTGAATGACGGCACTTTTTTTGAACCGCTGCAGGTGGTTTATCATGATAAGATGGACAATTTTGCCCAGGTTTGCAAATTAAATGTAGGGACAGCGGTAATCGTGACCGGTACACTGGTGGCGACTCCGCAGGCCAAGCAGCCGTTTGAGATCCAGGCGGACAGCGTGGAGGTGGAGGGAGCCTCTTCTCCGGATTATCCGCTGCAGAAGAAGCGTCACAGCTTTGAGTATCTGCGGACGATCTCTCATCTGCGTCCAAGGACCAATACTTTTCAGGCGGTATTCCGTGTGCGGTCTTTGACAGCCTATGCGCTGCACAAGTTTTTCCAGGAGCGGGGATTTGTCTATGTGCATACACCGCTGATCACGGGAAGCGACTGTGAGGGCGCGGGGGAAATGTTCCGTGTGACCACGCTGGATATGGAAAATGTCCCGAAGACTGAGGAAGGCCATGTGGATTACAGCAAGGACTTTTTCGGGAAAGAGACCAGTCTGACGGTCAGCGGCCAGTTAAATGCGGAAGCTTACGCGCAGGCGTTCCGCAATGTCTATACCTTCGGGCCGACCTTCCGGGCGGAGAATTCCAACACGACCCGGCATGCGGCCGAGTTCTGGATGCTGGAGCCGGAGATGGCCTTCGCGGATCTGGAGGATGATATGATGCTGGCGGAGGCAATGCTGAAGTATGTGATCAATTATGTGCTGGAGCATGCGCCGGAAGAGATGAACTTCTTTAACTCTTTTGTAGATAAGGGTCTGCTGGATCGTCTCCACAATGTTGTTTCTTCTGAATTTGCGAAGATTACCTACACAGAGGCGATCGAACTTCTTGAAAAGGAGAACGACCGGTTTGAGTATAAGGTTTCCTGGGGAACGGATCTGCAGACAGAGCATGAGCGCTATCTGACAGAAGAGGTGTTCAAGCGGCCTATATTTGTAACAGATTATCCGAAAGAAATTAAAGCGTTTTATATGAAACAAAATGATGACGGGAAAACAGTGGCGGCAGTGGATTGCCTGGTTCCGGGCATCGGTGAGATCATCGGCGGAAGCCAGAGAGAGGATGATCATGACAAGCTGCTGGCCCGGATGCGGGAAGTTGGAATGAAGGAAGAGGAGTACGGATTCTATCTGGATCTTCGCAAGTACGGCTCCACCAGACATGCGGGATTCGGTCTGGGATTTGAGCGCTGCATCATGTATCTGACCGGCATGAGCAATATCCGCGACGTGATCCCCTTCCCGCGTACAGTGAACAACTGCGATCTCTAGGAAGCGGGAAGGCTTCCGGACCGGGAAAGCCGTAAGATAAAGGATGAGGAAGGAACATCAGGGGGAGAAATAAGGAGGTTCCCATGAGTATGAATATTTTGGTGGTAGACGATGAGAAGGAAATCGCGGACGTGATCGAACTGTATCTGCAAAATGACCAGTACAATGTCTACAAGTTTTATACAGGACAGGATGCGCTTGATTGTATCCACAGCATGAAAGTGGATCTGGCGATTCTGGACATCATGCTCCCGGATATTGACGGATTTCAGATCCTGAAGCAGATCCGGGAAAAATACAAGTTCCCTGTGATCATGCTGACTGCAAAGACGGAATACATGGACAAGATCACAGGACTGACCCTGGGGGCGGACGACTACATCCCCAAGCCGTTTAATCCCCTGGAGCTGGTGGCAAGGGTCAAAGCGCAGCTGCGCCGGTATACCCAGTATAATGACGGGGGAAAAGAGGAAGGGGAGATCATTGATTTCGGAGGACTGTTTCTGAACAGGACCTCTCATGAGTGTATTTATAATGAAGTTCCTCTGACCCTGACGCCGATTGAATTTGATATCCTGTGGCTTCTGTGCGAAAACAGAGGCCGTGTGATCAGCTCGGAAGAGTTGTTTGAAAAAGTCTGGCATGAGAAATATTATAAAAACAGTAACAATACGGTGATGGTGCACATCCGGCATCTGCGGGAGAAAATGAGCGCGCCCACCGGAAAATCTGACTTTATCAAGACAGTGTGGGGAGTAGGTTATAAGGTTGAAGAATAATTATCGTAAATTAAAGTTCAGCGTGCTTCTGCAGACGCTGCTGGTCACGGCTCTTACCGTGCTGGTGGGCGGTTTTCTGCTGAATTACGTGATCGACGGAATTTACAATGACAGCTTTGCCAGGATCTTTGTAGATATCCTGATGGATTTCCACGTAGAAGAAGAGACGGCCATAGACTGGTACTGGAAACTGATCGGCGACAATAAGACTTTTTATATGATCGTCGGGTTTCTTCTGCTGTTTGCCGCGTTCTTCTATATTGCGCTGTCCAAAATGACCAGATACGTAGATCAGATCGGAGACGGTATTGAAAATATCGTCTCTGATTCTAATGAGCCCATTCATCTGATCACAGAGCTTAAGCCGATCGAGATCCGGCTTAATGAGATCAAGGCAACCATCCGGCGCCAGGAGCTGGAGGCTGCGGAAGGGGAGAAGAAGAAGAACGATCTGGTCATTTTTCTTGCCCATGACCTGAAGACGCCCCTGACTTCCATTGTGGCGTATTTAAGTATGCTGGAGAGCCATCCGGAGATGCCGGAAGAAGAGAGGGCCAAATACACTCACATTGCTCTGGAAAAGTCTCTGCGGCTTGGCGAACTGATCAATGAATTTTTTGATATTACCAGATACAATCTGCAGCAGATCGAGCTGGAGCCTATCGAGATCAATCTGTCCTTTATGCTGGAACAGCTGGCGGACGAGCTCTACGGCGTTCTTCAGGAGAAGCGTCTTTCCTGCCGGGTAAATGTAGAAGAAAACCTGGTGGTCTATGGGGATCCGGACAAGCTGGCCCGGGTGTTTGACAATATCCTGAGAAATGCCATTGCCTATTGTTATGAGGATACTTCGATCGAGATTGAGGCCCAGGAGACCGGCGGAAAGGTAGAGATCACATTTACCAACCGGGGCGACCGGATCCCGGGAGATATGCTGCAGACGATTTTTGAGAAATTTTACCGGGTAGACGGTTCCCGGTCCAGCGGGACCGGCGGGGCAGGGCTCGGGCTTGCCATTGCCAAGGAGATCGTAGAGCTCCACGGCGGAAGGATCCTGGCAAAAAGCGACGACCTGCGGACGCAGTTTATCGTCACCCTGCCGACAAAGAACCAGGAAGAAGAAGGAGTAACGGATGAAGTTCATACACATCGCAGACGTGCATTTGGGGGCAAGTCCGAACGCAGGAAGCGCCTGCAGCAAAAAGAGAAGTAGAGAACTCTGGGAAACATTTGCCGGGGTGATCCGCACCTGTGAGCAGGAAGGAACCGATCTTCTGCTGATCGCCGGAGACCTTTTCCACAGGCAGCCGCTAAGGCGGGAGTTAAAAGAAGTGGACGGGATGTTTGCGTCTCTTTCCAGGACGCGGGTGGTCCTGATCGCGGGAAACCACGATTACATCCGCAGGGATTCGTATTACCGCACATTTCCGTGGAGTGAAAATGTGACCATGCTCCGGGAGGAGCATCTGGAGAAAGTGGAGTTTCCGGAACTGTCCCTTGCGGTGTACGGGCTCAGTTATCATTCCAGGGAGATCCGGGAACCGCTATACGAGGAAGAGCGGCCTTCGGGGTCCTGGAAGTATGAGATCCTGCTGGCTCACGGAGGAGATGAAAATCACATCCCCATCCATAAGAAAGAATTGTCTGCCATGGGATATGAT
>NZ_JACJLV010000053.1 GCF_016902415.1 Mordavella massiliensis
GCTATATATTATATACTTTGAGTGTTCATAAAAATAAAGAGGTGAATGTACGTGAACATACAAAAGTATGATATCGTGAATGAGCTTGTGAATAATAACGAGAAAAACCAAAGGGAGCTGGCTAGGGCAACCGGTTATTCGGTAGGTAAAGTAAACAGTTCTATCAAGGAGTTAAAAGAAGAAGGCTATCTGACTTCAGATATGAAACTTACAGAGAAAGCTAATGCTGAGTTGAAAAAGAGAAAACCGCGTAATGCCGTTATTCTGGCTGCCGGTTATGGGATGCGGATGGTTCCTATAAATGTGGAAGTACCAAAGGGGCTTCTTACAGTAAAAGAAGAGCCTCTGATCGAACGGCTGATCTGTCAGCTTCATGAGGCGGGAATCTACCAGATTGATGTGGTGGTGGGATTTATGAAGGAACAGTATGAGTATCTGATTGACAAATATCAGGTAAATCTGGTGTTTAATAAAGAGTATAGTTCCAAAAACAACCTGCATTCTTTGAACCGGGTAAGAGAACATCTTGGAAATACCTATATTATTCCATGTGATATCTGGTGCAGCGAGAATCCATTCTCAGATCATGAATGGTATTCCTGGTACATGGTGACAGACCGTGCAGATGACCGGAGTTCGGTACGGGTGAACCGAAAGAAAGAACTTGTCAGAGTCAAAGGAGATGAGCCGGGCAATACAATGATCGGTATTGCATATATCCTGGATCAGGAGGCGGATCTGTTAAGAGAAGCACTTCAGGAAATGGCAAAGAAGAAGGCATATGACCAGTCCTTCTGGGAGATCGCTTTGTTTGAGGGGGACCGGATGATCGTAGCGCCGAGAGAGGTGTCGGATGAAAAAGTGTCTGAGGTCAATACCTATGAGCAGCTGCGTGAACTGGACAGTGATTCAGATCAGCTTCAGTCAGATATTATCCGTTTGATCAGTCAGGTGTTTTCCTGTGATGAGAGAGAGATCACGGAGATTAAGTCGTTGAAAAAAGGCATGACCAACCGATCCTTCCGTTTCCGATGCCGGGACAGATATTATATTATGCGGATTCCGGGAGAAGGTACCGGGAAAATGATCAACCGGAAACAGGAATATGAGGTGTATCAGCAACTTCGAGGCAGAAATATTACAGATCCAGTTATCTATATGTCTCCGGAAAATGGATATAAGATCACAGAATACATCCAGGGAACCAGGACCTGTGACAGTGATGATATGGAAGATGTCCGGAGGTGTATGCGGTACTTACGGCAGTTTCATGATTTAAATCTGAAGGTAAATCATACCTTTGATCTGTTTGGTCAGATAGATGATTATGAAAGCCTTTGGAACGGCGAGACTTCTATTTACCGGGATTATCACGAAACCAAAGAAAATGTCTGGAAATTGAAGCAGTATATTGACCGGCAGCCAAAGCAGATCGCGCTGACTCATATTGATGCAGTTTGTGACAATTTCCTGCTGAAAGATGACAGGATTTTTCTGATTGACTGGGAATACGCAGGAATGCAGGATGTGCATGTGGACATTGCCATGTTTGCAATTTATGCCATGTATGACAGAAAACAGATTGACAATCTGATTAAGGCATATTTTCCGGAAGGAGTAGAAAAAGCAGTTAGGATCAAAATATACTGTTACATTGCGGTATGTGGGCTTTTGTGGAGTAACTGGTGTGAATATAAACGGATGTGTGGTGTAGAGTTTGGAGAGTACTCGATCAAACAGTATCGATATGCCAAAGAATTTTACAGAATCGTAAAAAATGAAGCGGGAGAGGAGATATAAGAACAATGCATAAAGTGGAGCGGGCCATTATCATGGCGGCGGGAATTGGGAAGCGGATGCAGCCGGTTACCTTATACACGCCGAAACCGATGGTAAAGGTAAATGGAATACGAATGATCGATACCGTTATTCGCGGGCTGCATCAAAATGGTATATATGAGATTTATGTTGTGGTTGGTCACCTGAAAGACCAGTTTCGAAAATTGGAAAAAGAATATGAAGGTGTTCAGTTAATTGAGAATCCATATTATGCAGTTTGTAACAATATCTCTTCTCTGTATGTTGCCAGAGACCATATAGAAAACGCCATAATACTGGATGGAGACCAGATAATTTACAATCCGGAGATTCTGGCGCCGGAATTCGAACGGTCCGGATATAACTGTGTGTGGACCGATAAGGAAACAGATGAATGGCTTTTGACCGTTCGAAACGGAATTGTTGAAGAATGCAGCAGGACCGGAGGGAAAAACGGATGGCAGTTGTACAGTGTGTCGCGCTGGACCAGTGAAGATGGGAAAAAGTTAAAAAGACATCTGGAAATGGAGTTCGAACAAAAAAAGAACACACAGATTTACTGGGATGATGTTGCCTTGTTCTGCTATCCGGAAGAATATCAGCTGGGAATCCGAAAGATGAACCGTGAGGATATCATTGAAATTGATAATTTGAATGAATTGATGCAGATGGATCCGGGATATCAAAACTATGAAATGGGAGGAGCGGTATTATGAAGAAGGAAAAAGATAAAGAGTATAATAAAATTGATTGGATGATTACATTATTGCCACTGGGAACAATTATCGTTCTGTGTATTCTATTCTTTTTCATGCCGGAACAGTCCAATACAGTGGTCAGTCAGATCCGGTTTGTATTAGGTGATACTTTCGGTACGTATTATCTCGTGATCGGACTGGGAGTTTTTCTCATATCACTGTTTGTTGCAGGGTCCAAATATGGAAGGATCGTGTTGGGAGGGCAGGATGAAAAGCCGAAATATTCCTTTTTTGCATGGGGATCTATGATGTTTACGGCAGGTCTTGCTGCGGATATTCTTTTCTATTCTTTTTCGGAATGGATCTTGTATGCAACAGATCCGCACATTGCTGAACTTGGAAGCATCCAGGACTGGGCAAGTGTATATCCTGTCTTTCACTGGAGCCTGATCCCCTGGGGGTTCTACCTGGTACTGGCAGTCGCTTTTGGATTCATGCTTCATGTAAGAAAGAGAGACCGGCAGAAATATTCCGAAGCGTGTCGCCCGATTCTGGGGAAACACACAGACGGGATCTTGGGAAGGCTAATAGACTTACTGGCCGTATTTGCCTTGATTGCCGGAACGGCAACTACATTCAGTTTAGCGACGCCTCTGATGGCCAGTGTGATCAATGTCCTGTTTGGAGTGGAATTGAACCGGGTGGCAGTGACGATCGCAATACTAATCATAACCTGCATTGTGTACACGTATTCCCTGCTCCATGGATTTAAAGGGATCAGTATCCTGGCGAAAGCCTGTATTTATCTCTTCTTCGGACTTCTTGCTTTCGTCCTGCTGTTTGGCGGAGAGGCAAGATATATCATAGAAACCGGTTTTTCTGCGCTTGGAAGGATGGTTCAGAACTTTTTCGAACTGGCTACTTATACGGATCCGGAGAGGACAACATCCTTCCCCCAGAACTGGACGATATTCTACTGGGCATACTGGATGGTTTGGTGTGTGGCGGCTCCGTTTTTTATCGGCAGCATTTCCAGAGGGAGAACGGTACGCCAGACGATTCTTGGCGGATATATATTTGGAGTGGGCTCCACTATTATCAGCTTTATTATTCTGGGCAATTATTCCCTGGGATTACAGGTATCCGGGAAAGCAGATATTATTGCTATTTATGAAAAGTCAGGAGATCTGTATGATGTGATTATCTCTATTATTCAGACATTGCCATGTGCGCCTTTTGTGTTCGTAGTTCTATTGTTAGCCATGGTGGCGTTTTATGCGACATCCTTTGATTCTATTGCGTTGATCGCCTCCTGCTACAGCTATCATAAAATTAAGGATGGCGAAATGCCGCATAAAGTGATAGAATTAATGTGGTGTGTCTTGCTGATCCTTCTGCCGATCGCTCTTGTCTTTTCTGACAGTTCTATGAGCAATCTGCAATCTGTCAGCATTATAGCGGCGTTCCCGATTGGAGCGGTTATTGTACTGATCGTTGCCAGCTTTTTAAAAGACGCCCGGAAATATATGGAGGAGAAAGGTATTAATACATAATGAAACGAAAGACAATTCAGGCGCTGATTCTTACGGCAGCGTTGGCTGTATCATCACTGACACCGGTGTCTGCGGCAGAAATGGATACTGGCGATCAGACTGGAGTGGAAGGACAGCGGGAAGAGCCTCTGACGACGGAGGAAAGTCAGGAACTGGCGGAGGAGAAAATCCTAAATGAGGATCAGGAAACTATACCTGGTGAAACAGAGGACAATACGGATTCTTCATCGGATGTAGTTATGCCAGGGAATGACGGAGAAAATCCGCAGGCGGGAAATCCACAGGTGGAAAATCTCTTGTCCGGCTCCTGGATTTTGAATGCGACAGGCTGGTGGTATGCTTATGATGATGGCTCTTGGCCCTCAAATGGAATATTTGATATTAACGGCACAAAGTATGCATTTGATACGTCAGGATATATGGTGACTGGCTGGTATCTTGATCAGGACGGCTGGTATTATTTCAATGGAAGCGGAGCCATGATGACGGGCTGGCAGCTGGTGGGCGGCTCGTGGTATTATCTGGACGGAGCCAATGCAGAGCATCCGGGCCTGATGGTAAGTAACTGCGGAAAAGAGATTGGTGGGCAGAAATACTTCTTCAATGGAAGCGGAGCGATGTACACAGGCTGGGCATTGTTGCCGGAAGGGTGGTACTATACCAACGGAAGCGGAGCGATGGTGACGGGGTGGCAGTTAATTGGCGGCACCTGGTACTATCTGGATGGGGCAAACGCAGAGCATCCGGGTCTGATGGTTTCCGGCGGCTGGAATCTGATCAACAACGCATGGTATTACATGAATGGCAGTGGCGGAATGATGTCAGAATGGCTTCTTCTTGGGAATACCTGGTATTATCTCGGTAGTGATGGAGCGATGAAGACAGGCTGGCAGCAAATCGGCGGTGCCTGGTACTATTTCTATACAGAAAATGATCCTAATGGCGGTGCTCATGGGGCAATGGCGGTAAGCACGACCATTGACGGCTGGGAGATTCTGGAAAGTGGCATAGCAGTGCAGGATCTGGCGGCTAAGATTAACGAGATCAAGAAATATATCTATGTACCCTATCGCTATGGAGGAACCGCTCCTAGCGGATGGGACTGCAGTGGTTTTACCCAGTGGGCGTTGTATTATCTTGGAGGCATTACAATACCAAGAACGACAACACTACAGGCAGCGGGAGGAACTAATATCGATAAAAATCATATGGAGTTATGGAAGCCGGGAGACGTGCTGGTATATCAGTCGGGTTCATCCTTTACACATGTGGCACTGTATCTTGGGGACGGTATGCTCATGCATGCGATCAATTCTAAATACGGCACAATGATACAGGGTGTGACATATTATGAGCAATGGGATAGCGGCAATCATCTGGCTTTAGTAAGACGATATTTATAAAAACAGAATTCGTTGAAATTCAGGAAAGACTGCGGTATAATTGAGTCAAGTTTAGTTTTCATGTAAGCTATCAAACTAGAATGAAAAGAGGGAGGAGCGTATGAAAAAGAGATTTGTCCAAAAAATCGTAGTCTTTTCTCTTGTCCTGGCAATGCAGGCAGCACCGCTGTCTTATGCTGCGGATGAAGGAACCGGGGGACAGGCGGGAGAAAACGTAATGATTACGGAAGATGACGGCACAGAAGGAAATGAACCCGGGGGTACTGGAAATACCGACGGTAGCCAAAATCCACAAACCCCTGACAGCTCTTTAGAAGAAGAGCCCGGCAGTTCGGGGGGGATGGGAAATGGTGGAGAAACCGGTAGTGCAGATGATTCCGGAAATATCGGAGAACCTGGGAATATCGGAGAACCCGGAAATACGGAAGAATCAGGAACAGAAGAGCCGACTACCCCAGAGGCTCCGGCAGATCAGGGAAATCCCGGCTGGTATAGGCTGGGGAATGATTGGTACTATTATGACGCCAGTGGAGCAAAGGCCTATGGCTGGCGACTGATCGGAGGCTCGTGGTATTATCTTGATCAGAACAATACAGAGAAACCAGGAGTGATGCTGTCTTCCGGCAGATATATGATTGGAGGCACCACCTACTTTTTTGATGCCAGTGGAGCGATGCGGACCGGCTGGATCAGAGAACCAGAAGGCTGGTATTACGCAAACGGTAGCGGGGCAGTGGTGACCGGATGGATGGCACTGGGAAATACCTGGTATTATCTGGATGGAGCGAATGAGAAATACCCGGGGCTGATGCTGGAGAACGAAAAAAAAGTCATCGGAACTGCGACTTATTTCTTTGCGCCGGGCGGAGCTATGCGTACCGGCTGGATTGATACGGAAGAGGGCTGGTACTACAGTGACACGACCAGTTCAACGGGCTGGAAATATGTGAATGGCGCATGGTACTATCTGGATGGAGCGAATGAAACACACCCGGGCCTGATGGTGGCGAATGAAAAGAAAGTCATCGGAAATGCGACCTATTTCTTTGATGGAAATGGAGCAATGCGTACCGGCTGGATTGATACGGAAGAGGGCTGGTACTACAGTGATACGACTAGTTCTACTGGCTGGAAGTATGTGAATGGTGTCTGGTATTATCTGGATGGTGCAAACACAGAATATCCGGGACTGATGGTTGCTGACTGCGAGATGAATATTGGTGGAGTCGTTTATTCCTTTACTGCATCTGGAGCAATGATCACTGGCTGGGTACAAAAACCGGAAGGCTGGTATTATTATAACGGTAGCGGTGGAAAGGTAACGGGTTGGGTACTTGGAGCGGCCTGGTATTATCTGGATGGAGCGAATGAGGAACATCCTGGCTTAATGGTAACTGATTGCAAAATGAATATCGGAGGGGCTACTTATTTCTTCCAACCGTCCGGAGCTATGGTAACCGGTTGGACGCTTAGACCGGAAGGTTGGTACTATACTAACGGAAGTGGCGCTATGGTAACGGGTTGGGTACAGTACGGTGGTAAATGGTATTACCTGGATCCTGCCAATGAAGAGAATCCGGGACTTATGGTATCCGATTGTACGATGTCCATCGGAGGACAGACTTATGTGTTTAGATCTGATGGGGCAATGCGTGCCGGCTGGGAGCAGGATGCGGACGGAAACTGGTATTATTATGATACCTATACTGGTCAAATAAAATCCGGATGGCAGTATATCGGCGGTGTCTGGTATTATCTGGATCCTGACGATGGAAATAAGATGCTTGGAGAAGGCTGGCATACGATCGGCGGCGCCTGGTACTATATGTATGGAAGTGGCGCCATGGCGACAAACTGGCTGCAGGTTGGCGGAGAATGGTATTATCTTGGCGGAGACGGCGCTATGAAGACCGGATGGCAGTATGTTGGCAATTTCTGGTACTATATGTATGACAATGGTGTGATGGCAAGAGACACCACGATTGACGGCTATTATCTGCAGCCGAATGGAGCTATGATGACAGCAGAACAGTACAATATGTATCTGCGGGCTCAGATGTATGGCAGCAGTACTGGCTATCTGATCCTGGTAGACAGGGCGGCCTGCCGGGTAGGAGTCTTCAGTGGAAGATCTGGATCCTGGAATATGGTTTACTTCTGGGCATGTGCACCTGGTACAGCAGCTACGCCAACGGTAGGCGGAGAGTTTACTGTGCAGGGGAAAGGATACTATTTTGACTCGGGTTCTTCCAGATGCTACTGGTATACACAATTCTATGGAAACTATCTGTTCCACAGTGTGCTTTACAGCAAATATAACGGCAGTCTGGTGGATGGAAGAGTTGGTATCCCGTTGTCGCACGGATGTGTCAGATTGGAAATTAATAATGCAAAATGGATTTATGACAATATTCCGAGAGGAACAAAAGTTGTGATCTACTAAGATTGTGTGAACAGAAAATGAGGGTGGCCTTGCAGAAGCAGGGTCATCCTCTGGCTTTGTGTAGCTAACCTTTAAAACCTTTGCCTTTTCAGAAGTAATCGTATATAATAATAATGTTATGTAGATAGAAAGAATCAGGAGAAGAGTTTACTCATGAAATTGGGGAAGATAAATAAAATAAAAATATTGGCGGCATGTCTGGCGGCGATGGCGTCTGTTGCTGTACATGGCGGCGAGGCAGAAGCGGCGGGAGAAACAAAGATACACTTTATATCTCTTAATAGTACAACAGACGCTATCTTACTGGAAAGCAACGGCCATTTTGGAATGGTGGACTCTGGGGAGGACTGGGATTATCCGGATGGAGAGACTTACCCTTTGAGAGATGGAGTGACGCAGGGGATCGGATTTGAACAGCAGGTGATCCACTACTTAAAGAGTGTGGGAGTAGAGAAACTGGATTTTTATATTGCTACGCATTCTCACAGCGACCATATCGGATCTGGAGATGAGATTCTGGATGCGTTCCCAACAGACAGGCTGTATATTAACCGATATGATGATTCTTATATTATTGATGCACACGGAAAAGATCCGGAGGATCCTTATTATCATGAAGGTGCAGACGAAACCAGGCTATGGGACAATCAGTATGTTTACGATCAGATCATTGAGGCGGCAGAGAGAAATGGGACACAGATTATTACAGATCTCGATCTGGAGGGAAATAAAGAATCTCGCAGTTTTTCTCTTGGAGACATGAACATTCAACTTATGAATTGTTATAAAAACAGAGATGAAAATGGTATAGTTATTCCTGTGGCTGATGAGAACGATAATTGTATTGTGACGAAAGTAACAGCTTTTGGCAGAGTAGCATTATTGACAGCAGACTTGGATCCTACAGAAGGAGATACAGTTCGAGTAGCCAGTCAGTTGATTGAGGAATTGGGGGATCAGGAAGAAATAAAGAATGAAGAAGATATTGATATTCGGATCAAAAAATCATATGAGACTAATGATTATGAGGCGGAAACAAATATTGAATTAGACCTTCCAGAGAATCGTACGATGCGAGAAAATAATGATGAAGAAAAAATAGATGAATCAAAGAAAAATACAGGACGGACAATTCGTATTGATCTGATGAAAATGCTTCATCATTCTATTGATTATAATAATACGACTTATTTTCTGACTTCTTTGAATCCTAAGACGGCAGTAATCACAGGATATGAGAGCTGGTTTAATGCTAGAGAAAGGGATTGTCTTCCTAATACGAAGGTATATGCTACAGCAACGGATTCTGCGGCAGTAGTTGCAACATTTTCCGAAAGTGGCATCAAGACGAAATATGAAAAACTGGAGCCGGAATGGTATCAAATAGCCGGACTATGGTATTATTTTGACTCTAATGGACGTACATTTACCGATCAAGGTGCACACGAAATTGACGGAAAGATTTATTGTTTTGATCAGAAAGGCGCTCTTTCTACTGCAAACCGATGGGTACAGGTGAATGGAAAGTGGAGATATTGGTTGACAGGTGGCGATTATTATAAAAGCGATTGGTTAAATATAGAAAACGAATGGTATTATCTGGATGAGAATGGAGATGCAGTTACAGGATGGAGAGAAATTCGAGGTCAATGGTTTTACTTCTATGATAATTGTCAGCTAGCTACTGATACATGGATTGGAAATTATTATGTAAATGAGTTTGGAGCATGGGAGCCAACTGCAAGCAGAAATGAATGGGTTCTTTCCGGAAACCGTTGGTGGTATCGTCATGCTGATGGAAGTTATACGACTTCAGGATGGGAAGAAATTGATGGACAGAAGTACTATTTTGACAGTGCGGGCTGGATGGTAACTGGTTGGCAGTGGGTAGAAGATAAGTGCTATTACCTGACGTCCAGCGGAGCTCTTGCTACAGATACATGGATTGATGGTTATTATGTAGATGAATCCGGTGTTTGGATTTCGGAAGCAGTAAGAGATGAGTGGATCTTATCTGGGAATCGATGGTGGTATCGTCATGCTGACGGAAGTTATACTACGTCTGATTGGGAATTAATTAATGGGAAATGGTATTATTTTGATGGAGCGGGCTGGATGGTGACGGGGTGGATTCGGTCTGATGGAGATTGGTATTATTTGGACTCTAGTGGAGTTATGGTTACAAATGCATGGGTTGGAAATTATTATTTAAAGTCAAATGGGGAGATGGCTGTATCGGAGTGGGTAGATGATGGGAAGTATTACGTAAATTCAAATGGAGAATGGATTGCATAATTATGAATTTTATGAAAAAGAGGTTGGTTTATGGAGAAAGATAAAGGGAAAGTTAGTGTTTTATTATCTTTATATAACCCTGATAAAAATTTTTTAGAAAAGCAACTAAGATCATTGGATGAACAAACGTATACAAATATGGAAATACTTATTTTTGATGACTGTATCGAAAACAGGTGTAGTTTAACATTTATAGAAAAATGTATCAGGAAAAAAAAGTATAGAGTTTTGCCATATTTAGATAAAAATCTCGGTTATGTAAAAGCTTTTGAATATTTAGTGAAAGAATCAGACGGAGAGTTTATTGCTTTTTGTGACCAGGATGATGAATGGGATAGAATTAAAATAGAAAAATGTGTTGACAAAATAAGGCAGGAGAAGACGCTGCTGGTTGTTTCTGATCGGAGAATTATTAATGGGTCGGGAAAGGTGATATGTGAGTCTGTTAGACATAATTCGAACCAAAAATATGAAACATGGAATTCGTATGATGATATAGGAATATATAACTTTTTTACAGCATGCGCTCCGGGAATGAGCATTGTGATGGATGGAATTTTCGCAAAGAAGACAGTACCATTCCCAGAATTTACCGGGCATGATAAATGGGTTATTGCTTGTGCAAATGCGTGTGGAAAAATTTCATATTTAGATGAACCATTAGTGTCATATAGGCGACACAGCAATAATGTTAGTGGTATATTAGAAGGGATTACCAGTAAAAAAGATTATGAAGAGCAACGTATAATTCCACATTTGCAATTGGTGAGGGAATTTCAAAAAAGATATCCATCTTACCAGGGAACAAAAATAGCACTTGAGTTTGCAGAGGCCAGAAAACGGCATAATATTTTTGAATTATTAAAGTATAGATGGATAGCGCCGGAGATTGTGAAGTTTGAGATTATTATGGCATTGCTACCTGATACTATTATAAGGATTGTTATAAAAACACTTCAAAGAAGCGTAAAGGTATAGAATTTACACAGAGGAGTTGCTTATAAAATGAGGTCATTGAATAGAATACCTACTAATAAAGAGGTGTTTTTTTGGAATATTTTAGGAAGTTTTACTAACGCATTACTTTCAGTTGTTTTGTTGATGCTTGTGACACGTTTTCTAAATGATAAGCAATCCGATATTTTTAGTATTGCATGGACTATTAGCCAGTTAATGGCGACTGTTGGAACTTTTCAAATTCGTACATACCAAGCGACAGACGTAACAGGTGTTTTTTGCTTTAGAGAGTACTTCATATTCCGCTTGATTACAATATGCCTTATGATGATTAGCAGTTGGGCATATATTCTTGAACGCGGATATGAAGGGGAAAAAGCATTAGTCGTTTTTCTTATGTGCCTATTTAGAGCAATAGATTCTTTGGAAGATGTGTATGAAGGGTGGTTTCAGCAAAAAGAAAGACTTGACCTTGCTGGTAAGGCGTTGACATATCGAATTGTTTTGTCAGTGATAGGTTTTGGAATGGTATTGCATGTTACCCAAAATCTCGTGCTTGCCTGTGTCATATTGATATTCGTATACTTTATATGCTTTTTTATGTTTGATATCAGATATCAAAGAGATGTGCATGTTTTGAAGGATATAAGTGTTTCAGGAAAAAGAGATCATGTAAAATGGCTTGTGAGTATTACTTTAGAGGGATTGCCTTTATTTATAAATGCATTTTTAATGATGTCTATTACTAATGCACCTAAAATGGTTTTGGATGTGTCAATTGAGCAGGGTGAATTTGAACAAGGTGTTCAAACGATTTATAATATTATTTTTATGCCAGCTTCCTTTTTGAACCTGGCTTATATAGTATTTCGTCCGTTAATTACACAAATGGCTATTGTTTGGAATTTGGGGAAAAATAAGAGATTTCTTTTAATACTATCAAAAATAGTAATATGCTTATTTGGATTTGGGATATTGCTTGTTGTAGGAAGTGCTGTGTTAGGAATACCAATTTTGTCGTTTGTATATGGCATTGATCTTGTTCTGTATAAAAAAGAACTTTTGATCCTAATAATAGGAG
>NZ_JACJLV010000054.1 GCF_016902415.1 Mordavella massiliensis
TAATATAACATATTCATATTTCTAGCATTGAGAAATAATAAATAACTGCCTATAACAATACACAACCGCTTCCAGAATACCTTTTTCACATATGTAAGGATCAGCCATAATTCCACAGCACCAGCCAAAGGAATCGCCAAAAGCATTCTTCCATGTGTTTTATATGTTCCCAACAAGACATACAATATAAACGGCGCACACACCAGGGAAACTCCATAAAACAACAGCAAGCCTCTTCTTTTCCATGGTTTTTCAGCAAAAAGTCTGGAAAGCCCCCATATAATAAAGGAAATAGTTATAATGCCTATTACAATTCCTCCATATATCGTTTCATCGTATATTGTGATCCCAAAAGAAACCCTCACAATATTTGCCAGAGCCAAAAACAATGCTTTCCAGATACTTGTCTCTTCGAACCAGCCAATATAATTCTCAGAAAGATAGCCTGCACTTCCAATGATAAAGGTAATAAGCAGATTAATTGCATAATATAAAATAATACTGATCACGCAAACTGACGAAAACAAACCAGTCTTTTTCCACAGATTTTTCTCCTTGCGCATAAATCCTGTTAAACAATACGCCACAACAACCGTTACAAATACACAAATATAGGCCTGGTATATACTAAAAGAAAACACAAGCAATACGATTGCAAAAACATATGCTCGTCTATTTTTCCTTTCCAAGTTTCCACACAAAAGCAACATTGAAACGGAGCAGGCAAGCATCCCTATGGAAATCTGAAGGTTAAACTGTGAAAAAGCAAATATTTCTCCCTCCACAAATGGAACCGAAGAAAAATACGCAAGGAAAAAGAAAAGCGGAACAATCTTCGATTCATTATCTTTTCGACTAAAGAGGGCAAAACTAAAGACAACTCCCGCCATATACCAAATCACGACAGACAAGAAATCCCATAAAAACGGGGCGAATCTTCCATAATCCGTCAGGAAGAAATTCAGAAACTGTATGCCAAATCTTCCCTGCAGAAGCCATAGTAGAGAATTTTCATTTTCCAATATCCAGGTTTCTTCGTCAATGCCTATTGTATGATTCGTCAGAAAAAATCCAAAACAAATCAAACTAAAAAGCAGCGCTAATAAAATCGGTTTTTGATACTGTTTGCAATATTCTTTCATACCTCTTCCCCATTTTTACTTTTCTTGATCGTATTTATTTCCGCTGAAATGTCATCCGTTCTTTCGCTGATGATATATCTTGGTCTTCCCTTTGTCTCCAGATAAATCTTACCAATGTATTCTCCTATGACTCCCAGGCTGATCAGCTGTACACCGCCAATAAAGCAGATAATACTGGTGGTACTTGCCCAGCCCTGGATACTATATCCCATAAAATGCAAAACCACCGACCAGATCACACCGATAAAACTCAGCAGTGAAACCAGAATTCCAAACACGGTGATCATTCGGATCGGTTTGATACTCAGGCTTGTGATGCCATCAAATGCCAATGCCAGCATTTTAGACAAAGGATAGTGGCTTTCTCCTGCCAGTCTTTCCTGCCGTTTATAATAAACACAGGTACTTTTAAAACCAACCAGAGGAAACATACCTCTTAAAAAAATATTCACTTCTTTAAAGTTCGCAAACTCCCGTAATACTTTTGCTGAAACCAGACGGTAATCAGCATGATTATAAACAGTCTCTACCCCCATCCAGGTCAATAACTTATAAAATCCTTCCGCACTGGTTCGTTTAAAAAAGGTATCCGTTCCTCTGTCATTTCTCACGCCATAGACAATCTCACTGCCATCCATATACTCTTGGATCATAAGATCCATGGCATTGATATCATCCTGCCCATCACAATCAATAGAAATGGTTATATCCGCCCTATCTTTCGCTTCCATCAACCCTGCCAGAACCGCATTTTGATGGCCTCTGTTCCTGCTCTGTGAAATTCCTTCAAAATGTTCATCACTTTTTGCCAACTGTTTTATGATTTCCCAGGTCTTATCCTTACTTCCATCATTCACAAACAAAATTTTGCTTTCTTCTGAAATCATGTCCATTTGAATCAATTCGTACAATTTCTTTAGAAAATCCTTGCTTGTAAGCGGCAAAACCTCTTCTTCATTGTAGCAGGGGATCACCATATACAATATAGGTCTGGGATCGCTACTTTCTCTTTCCATAACTCTTCCCCTCTTCCTGGTCTGCAAATGCAAAAAACCGCTGTCCTATATAGTTAAAACCAACAAAGAATATCATGCCTACCAACATAGACAAATTATCCTGCACTTTCTGGCTGCTGTTTTGCAGCAAATAATAAACCACAGGTTTGGCAATTCCATATGCCAGCAAATAGCAAACAACAATATTCACGATAAACTTACTGACAACGGATATACTTTTGCTCTGATTCTGAAAAGTAAAATGCTTATTTAGAAAAAAGCTTAAAATACTTCCAACAATATAATTGGCTGCAGAGGAAACCCAATAGCTACAATGCAGGAGATTATACATTGCAAACATGACCGCAGATCCTAAAAGTGTATTTGCAATCCCTACGATGACAAATTTCAACAATGTCCGATCAAACAAACTGGACCATTTCATTCTAATTTGTACTCCTTAATATATAGTTATCAACATTCTTCCAGAAAAAATCTCTTATGCTAAAATGTGTACTACTTAAACACCTTCCCCAACCATTTGATAAACAAGATCACATACACGGCAAAAACAGCTGTAACAACGAATGTTTCCACATCAAACCGGTGCGTGATCGTTCGAAGCGCCAGTGTGCCATCTATTTTTTCGCCTCTTACAGAAAACTCTGAATCATCCTGTGCTCCCGGCACATCGTATACAATCACAGTCCCTTCATCCATACTCTGACTAACCGTAAATTCCAGTGTGTATTCCTGATCTTTACAACCACTGATCCGGTCAAACTTTAAAGCAAAATATTTCCCGGCCTTCAGATCTTCTAATGACATCTTACCTGAAGCCACTTCCTGTCCCTCGTTATCCTTCAACATATAGGATACTTCTTTTTCTGCCGGCTCTCCTGTCACCGACATTTTAATATTAATGCCGTCCAGAAAATCTTCTTCGGAAACAAAAGATTGTATCAGCGTATCTCCTTTTGCAAGTTCAACAGATATATATTCACTGGAGTCTATCTCCCGGTCATAGATGCCGTGATTTTTATCTACAACCGCATATAAACATGTAAATGCTATTAATATTAAAGCAAATATACTCCATCCTATTTTTTTCTTCATGCTATATTACTCCTACCTCTGTTAATATGCAGTTCTATAAATTTCTGCAACCTCTTTACATTCTCCAAACATCTTTACGTTCCCGTGTTCCAGCCATACAGCCTTGTTACACAGACCTTCTACCTGCTCAATACTGTGGGACACAAACAATAAAGTAGTCCCCTTCTCCAACATCTCACCGATACGTTTATGACATTTTTCCTGGAATCGGAAATCACCTACGGACAACACCTCATCACAGATCAGTATATCCGGTGTACCAATCGTTGCAATAGCAAATGCAAGTCTGGCAATCATTCCTGAAGAAAAATTCTTTACCGGCACGTCTATGAAATCCTTCAATTCTGAAAACTCCACGATTCCATCATAATAAGATTCCATCTCTTCGTGAGAACGCCCCATCAGGGCGCCATTCAAGAAAATATTTTCACTTGCAGTCAGATCATAATCGAATCCAGCCCCCAGCTCAATCAAGGGAGCCACCTCGCCTCTGACTGCCACACTGCCCTTTGTGGGCTTTAAGACCCCTGCAATAATCTTAAGCATGGTACTTTTCCCGCTTCCGTTCAATCCGATTAACCCAAGCGCATCCCCTTTTTGTATCTGAAAAGACACATCGTTCAATGCCCAAAATTCGTTCGTTGATATCTGACTTTTTAATGTCTTGATAAAATATTCTTTTAAACTGTCCACCTTTTCCGAGGCCAGCCGAAAACGCATAGATACATGATCCACACTGATAATATCCATATTTTCCATTCCTGCTTCTCCTATATATCCAAGATAAATGTATCCTGTCTCTTATAAAATACGTAAAGACCTGCCGCCATAACTACAACTACTTCTACTGCCGCCAGCAATATAGAGCTAACCGAAGGCACTGTATTATTCATCATCACATCCCGGAACATCATCAAAATATTCGTAATCGGGTTCAACAGCACAATTTTCTCCAGCCATTCCGGAAGAATAGACATTGGATAAATCACTGGCGTCAGATACATCAATGCAGTAACAAATACGGAATACAGATGCATGATATCCCTGAACTTTACAGTAATTGCAGCCAGTAATATTCCCACTCCCAACGAGAAAAACACGATAAAAAATAACGGAATCGGCACCAGCAGCACTGTATAATGAAGTTCCACCCGCATGGCCAGCATAACAAAAATCAGCGCAGTAAAGGATGCCAGAAGGTTAATGGAACTGGAAAAAATGCGGGAGAGTACAAACACATACTTAGGCACATAGATTTTCTTAATCAATGGGCCATTGTCAATGATTGCTCCCATAGCACTGGTTGTGGCCTCATTGTAAAAATTAAAGATCAACTGACCACTTAACAGATAAACCGGAAAGTATTCGATATCAAATTTGAACAGATTAGAAAACACTACCGATAATACAACCATCATGAATAACGGGTTTAAAATCGTCCAGAAAACACCCAGGATAGATTTCCTGTATTTTGTTTTGATATCTCTCATAATCAGCTCATTTAATAATGGCCGGAATTTTATAAAATTCTGTATATAAGTTGACACTGTGCAACCTCCATTTTATCTATAAATATAAATTCAAAATATCCTTTGAAACCACTTCCCAGTTTCTCTCTTCCGCAGTCCTTCGCCCATTTTGATATAAGGTTTCCTGTAGTTCTTTATCTGTGCAGATCCTTTCCAGCCGGCACTTTGCCTTCTCCAGATCTCCTGCCGGATATAACAGGCAGTTATATTCGTCCTGTAAATATTCCGAATTACCACCATTCGGCACCGCAAGAACATACCCGCCGGATGCCATCATCTCTAATGGCGGATAAGAAAAACTTTCCAGCAAACTGGTTTTTACCAAAATATCACAAGCCTCATAGACGGCCGGCACTTTCTCATAAGGTACTTTATGAAGGAACTTGTCAATCCGGTACCATTCCTTGGGCTGTGCATTATAAGACATATACCATACTTCATATTTCTGTGGATCTAAACTATTTGTAATGCGAAAAGACTCGTCCACATTTTTATAGTCTACTGCGCAGTCTCCCTCAATCAAAATACGGATTTTCCCATCCATACTTCTCTTTCTGACCGGAAAGCATTCCGTTTCCAATCCATTCGGTGCATACAGCGCATCCTGTCCATATTCCTTTTTCAGCCAACTCTGACACCATCTGGATATGGTAAGGAATTCCACACGATTATGTGGCATATAGGTTCTGTTCGCCTGTACTCTCAACGGATCTCCTTCCTCATAAAAATCCGTCTCATAATTCTGAACCAGATAACATCTCCTCCCCATATTGGGATACTGTTCCACAAAAGGCAGAGTGGTCCACATGGTAGCTACGCCACATCCGATATATCCAGTTATATCTGTATGTTTCAGACTAAGCACCGGGAATCTGCACCCTTCAAAATCCTGCCATCTGGCTGGATTATCCAGGGTAAACAGCATAACATCCTGTCCGTTTTTCTGAAGCATTGCTGCATGTTTCAAGGCTACTTTCATGCCACCGCTGATCTCAAGGCCAGGCAGTACAAACCCATAATTCTCCGGTATTTCTTTTTGAAGCGCCTGTGTAAAGCCCGCCGCATTCTTCACAGTCGTACAGTGCTCACGGCAATATTGATATGCCTTCTCTCCAAGCCTCTCTCTGTATTCCCTGTCTTCTATCAGGCGCACCAGAGCCTTTTTCCACTCCTGTCGATCCTGACATAGTATACCATTTACTCCATTCTCAATGCAATCATGAAATGCTCCTACATCACTGGCAACAGTCACAACTTTCACTAAAGCGGCTTCCACCCATTTATTTTCAGATTTTGCCCGGTTAAAGATCGTATCTTCCAGCGGAGCCAGATTAATATCTGTCTGCGCGATCATTTCCGGAAGTTTTCGCCAATCTCCAAACGGGAATCTAAGAACACGATCCTTATATTGATTCAGTTCTGCTGGAAGATCCAGTTCTCCCGTCAGACATAATTCCGCCTGAGGATATTCCTCCAATACTTCGATAAGTACAGGCAGAATCATTTCCACATCAGCATTATGCGTGATACTTCCGCTGAAATACCCCAGCCGTACCGTGTTGTTATTCTTTTCTTTCACGGTCGAATTGGCCTGTCTGGACAAAGCAACCATTTCTTCTGACGCCGTATTTCGATTAATTAAAACATCCGGGACATACTTCTTCAGTTCCTCTGCCAGACAATTCGTAGTTGTAATCGCCATATCACAGAGCCTAAGCAGACGTCCCATATTTTCTACATTCTCGTCATAAGCAGCTTTATCTGTCTTGCTCATCTGCCGGACATAAGGAATCTGATCCGTATATTTCGTATCAATCACCAGATCATCAATGTCATAAAAAACTTTCTTGTTCAGCTTTCTGGCAACAGCTACAAACTTTCCGATCACTTCTGTGTATGGACAACGGAAGAAAATAAACGCTCTGTAATATCGAAGCTGATTTAAGGACAACTCCTGAAAATAAACCTCACCTGTAGTAATCCCGCAAGCTTCCAACTGTTCTCTTTGATGAAGGACACGGTATCTCCATGGATGAGGAAGATCTTCTCTACATCCACTGATAAAGAGAACATCCCTGTATGCCGGTGCTTCTTTCTTACGCCGGTTCACTTGCTTTTTCACAAATTTTCCAGTCCGGACAGCACATCCGGTAAGCCCTTCCTCCGAAATAGACCGGATTGCCTTTTTTAATAAGTTGCCGTTTCCATTTGACATACCCTTACACTCCTGTTGTTACATCCACTTTAATGCTTTCAATAGCGGATGATAAAACTCATCTTCCTGCCACAGTCTCTCTAACCACTTTTTACGGAATGCATCCGATTCCTTCCACACCACGTCTCTTCCGGGACTTCTTCCTGATTCTATCTTTGCAAAGCATGTCCATACATTCCAGTATCCAGCGTCTCTGCTTTTCAAACAAAGATCAGCATCCCGAAAACCTTTCATTTCACTATCAAAACCACCAAGTTCACTAAATCTCTTCCTGGCAATCATCAGGCATCTTCCGGTCAGGATCGTCGTATTCCTCACATGCCGCATGTTGGCTTCATATCCCTGCTCATCTTCCGGCATTCCCCTGTTAATCAAATGAATGCCGGAAGGTTCCTGACTGTCTAAGACCGCTCCTGCAAAACACGTTGTATGATTTCTATATAGAATCCATGGACCCACACAGCCCACATCCTCCCGCTGCGCATACATCAGCATTTCCTCGATCCACATATCTGTAAGAGGCAGGCAGTCATCTGTCAGAAAAATAAAATATTCTCCGGAAGCTTTTTCCGAAAAAATCACACCATTACCACAAAAGATTGCCTCATCTAATCCTGCACATACAATTTCCAACGGCCGGTACGTTGTCCGCTCAAGAAGTTTTTTTACGTAACTGCTTAAATCTGTTTTTCTATTGTTTCCTTTCAGTATAACAGAAACCAGCGGATTTTTCCTGATATTATAAGATATTCTGTAAATTGTCTCATAGGGAAGGTTACATGCAACCTTCCCTAATTCTCCAGTTCTTTTCAATTGATCACCAAGCGCCTGTTTCGCAGAATCCACCGCATACTGTTTCCCGGCAAGGTTCATAGACACAGAGCCCTCATGAACACGCCAGTAATACAGTATCTTGGGAATATGAACGATATGCTCCGCCTTTTCAGTCAGTCTAAGAACCATGTCATAATCCTGGCTGCCCTCACATTCTAACCTGTATAATTCCGCCATACCCTCTAAAAGAGATTTCTTGAAAACCACGAAATGACAGATGTAGTTATGGGACCGTAATTCATCTTTTCCAAAGCCATTTTTACAGACAATATCCGTAGATGATTCCGGCATATCCCGAAATTTCATCTCATCGGTATAAATAAAATCTGCACCTTTCTCGATAGCTTTAGCGACTTCATACAAGGCAGATGGATGAAGGATATCATCATGATCCAAAAGTCCAAAATATACTCCGGAAGCCAGGTCGATACAACGGTTAGTGTTACCCACAATTCCTTCGTTTTTTACAAGTCTGTGATAAACGATTCTGGAATCCTTTTTAGCATACGTATTGCAGACTTCCTCTACATAATCATGAGCATCATCACTTCCATCCGCAAGACACAGTTCCCAGTTTGAATACGTCTGCGACTGTACAGATTCAATCATCTGTTTCAAAAAGTCTTTAGGAGTGTTATATAGCGGTACAATGATACTCATTAATGGTGACTCCTGCCATACAGTCTGCCGTTGCTGTTCCAAGTCTTCCCCCCCGGGAACATGGTACTGCCGGATTCGTTTCTGCTCCTCTTCTATTCTTCTCTTTCGATTCTTGTAATAGAATACTGTCGAAGCAATTCCCTGCTGCCTTACCTTTTTCCCTATATTACAACATTTTGAATAAATCCCCATATTGTCTCACTTTCCTGGATACTTAGCGATGGATCAAAGCGTCAACAACATCTTGTTCCACAGTAGCTGTTGTATACTCCTTCAAAACTCTCTGATAAGCAGCTTCTCCAATCTGTTTCCGTAACTCCCTATCTTCCACCAGTTTCTTAATCACCTCATACCATTCCTCTGTACTCTGGCACAAAAAACCATCTTCGCCGTTCTTTATGACACGTTCTAATTCTTCGTTCCGCGACGCAACTGTTGGCACATGTACCAATGCGGCCTCCATCCATTTATTCTCCGATTTACATGCATGGAAAAACGTGTCCTCCAGAGGCATAAGATTAATGTCTGCTCTGGCGATCAGTCTTGGGAGTTTTCTCCAGATTATCATATCAAAACGCTCTACGCGTCCCTTAAATACATTAAACTCTTCCGGAAGTTTAATCTGCCCCCCTGCCAAAAGATAAACCCTTTCATTTTCCGTCATGATTCTTAACAGTGCTTCTTTGATCTGTTCAAAATCCTTATTATGAGTTTTTGTTCCGCTGAAGTAACCCAAATAAATTTTATGATCTTTTACAACAGGTTCTGTCCGCAGCGAGCAAATCTGCATTGCCATACTTGCCACATTCCGATTAATATAAACCGGCTTTTCCGGAAAACTATCTCTTACTCCTTCTAACATGGTCTGTGTGGAAACTATATACCCATCACATAATTCCATTGTCTTTTTGATATTGTTTGAATATGACTCAAATTCTTTATAGTCTTTCCCCTGCAAAAATGAAAGATGCCTGATCTTATCATATTCAAAAATATAGTCATCAATATCACAATAAACCTTAACCCCTTGTTTATGCGCTCTCTTAACCAGTCTCATAATTCGCGCATCATCAGCCACCCGGTAAATCACAACACTATGGAACTCAGAAACATCGCACTTATCAATTTGAGCCGCCTTGATGCGTTTTGAGGCAATTCCCTTGAAAAGAAGCTGCTCTCTCAAATGTTCCACCCTGTATCTCGATGCAAAAGAATCTTCTCCTGACACAAATAACACTTTGTCCGTTTTTCGCTCTAATTCATTTGCTTTTTGGATATATCCACTGTTCAAAACCGCATCTAATGCTGCTTTCCCTGATATTTCAGGGATTATATTTCCCTTCTCGTAATCGACAATACGTTCAGCCGGTGCGCCTATATCAAAACACATTAACGGCATACCCATCTTCATAATCTCTTCGGCCGTGTATGAGAATGTTTCCGGCCAGATAGATGGAATCAGAAACATATCTATATCGTGTTTCAATGTCAGTCTTGGGATACTGTCAGAACTGTATTTACCTGTCTCAAAAAATACCGGACTTTCTATCTTTTCTGATGAAAAACCTATCAGAACCACTCTGATATTCAGACCTCTTTTTTCAATTTCTGCTGTCAGCTCCCGAACGATATCTGCCCCCTTATGTTTTGTCAAAACCCCCAGCAGGCCAATATTAAAAGAATCTGTTGTCTTATACTTTTTTTGAATTCTCGGCATATAGCCAATTTGATGGGGAACGACCTCTATATTAGGTAATTCACCATAAACTTTCTGCAAAATCTTTTTTGAATCATTGGAAAATACAACAATAGAGCTACATGATTTCAAAAAAATCTTCCATTTCTCCCGCCATATTTCCATGGAGCCATAATCTTTTTCATAAGCAGGATGAACATTTCTAAAACATTCTGCGCACTGGCTACATTCATCCGGAACACCACAGTACTTTTCATCCACATTAAGCAGATTAATGGTTGGGCATACAGCAAAATAATCATGGAGAAGCATTTTTAATTTTACATTCTTTTCCCCGACAAACTTCTCCAGTTTTTCCAACACAGAAAATAAATCCGGATATGTTACCAGTTCATTGATCCAAATTTCATCAACATTCAAGAATCCCAAAGCTATAAATATATCCACTTGATTTTTTACAAAAAACTGTGCTTTATCATCCGCACACTGAAACAAAATCTGATAATAATCTTGAATATAATTATATTTCAAAACATAGAAAGCGTAACCCTTCTCAACGAACTCATGGCGCTTTTTCATCAAATAAGAAGTTGCACCTCCGCCCAGATCATGATCAAAAGCAACGATGGTTCCTTCCACTTTCTTTTTATGGAGGAGTAAATATTTAACAATCTTTCTTATCTCTTTATTTTCATCAATATCAAAAAATCTGGCGACCTGCCTGTTATAATCCGGATGTTTTTCCTCCAGAATCCTGGCATGTTCCTTTAGATATCTCTTTTTGTCCTCGCTCAAAAAACTACCGCCATGATTATGATACACAAACAGATTTTCTACATGAACATTTTTGTAGCCTTTATCTATCGCCCTCTGACACCAATCATTTTCTTCCCCATATCCCATACCAAAGCTGTCTGCATCTAAAAAGCCCACATCTTCAATCGCCTTCCTGCTCATTCCCATGCAGAACCCCACACCTGTGGGCATAGCGACATACTTCGGTGTGATTTTCTTAAATTCATCATCGATTTCCTGCAAGGAAAGTCCGCCAAAGAGTACATTATCTTCCCCTATTTCCGGGAAACTAACAATAGTGCCGCAGTTTGTATATGGCGTAGATGATGCAACTTTCTCGTCCTCCAATATTGGAGCCATAATCCGCTCCAGCCACATATCCGGCACTTCTACATCCGAATTTACAATGACTACATGATTATCCGATAATTTCAGACCTTTATTTACACTTTTTACAAACCCCAGATTTTCGTCATTTTCCAATAAGATAACTTCCGGATGCTTATCTGCATAATTCTTTAAATACGGTGCTACACGTTCATCCGGGCTCTTATCATTAATAATAATCAAGCGGTAATCCACTTTTGTCCTAGAAATTGATGCAAAAAGTTTATCAAAAAACTGGTATCCATTATATATAGGTACGACAACATCTATTGTATGAGAATAATATTCTTCTGGAAATCGCCATTCTTTATTTTCTGTTTCTCTAATTAGCTTCATTAAGTCAATTTCTTTATTACCAAAAGGAATTCTTGATATTTTGGGCTCAACAACTTTGACAACCTTCTCATCTGTCACAAACTGCCCCAATTTATTCTTATACTTTTTCCCGTTTACCGTAATAACTAGAGATGCATCAAAGGAAGGAACATTTTCTATCCGAACTTTTCCAAAAAACCCACTCTTTTTGGCCTCTTCAATGCGTAATTCTTTATATACATCTGAACGATTTAAATTTCTAGAAATATCCGCAAAATATTCTCTACCATATACATTTATCAAAACCTGAATGTTATCAATCTTGCTCTTTTCGGAAAACATCCAGCCTTTAAAAACGAAAATACCATTCTCATATTTACAAATATCAATTGAATATTTAATACCCAAATAT
>NZ_JACJLV010000055.1 GCF_016902415.1 Mordavella massiliensis
CATCCTTTCCGAAAAAATTCATCATTACTCACAGTATACTCTATTTTGACAGGAAATTAAATATAAATTTTATTATTGACATCAAAGTTGATTCCCATTATAATAAATTCTGCTATAAAAACCTTGCGGATGTGGCGGAATGGCAGACGCACAAGACTCAAAATCTTGCGGGAGCGATCTCGTGTGGGTTCAAGTCCCACCATCCGCAGCCTGGAAAACCCCGGCGGCTCAAATGAGCCGCCGGGGTTTTCTTTTATTCCATCTTCAACAGTTTTTTCCCGATCTCAAAGCAGTCGAAAGTGGCAAAATAATCTGCCGGTGTCTCTGCCCTTCGGATCATCTGAACAGAGCCGTCTTCTTTCAGGAGAAGCTCCGCGGATTTTAATTTTCCATTATAATTATATCCCATGGAAAATCCGTGCGCGCCGGTGTCATGAATGATCAGAAGGTCGCCCGTCTCGATCTTGGGCAGCATCCGGTCAATGGCGAATTTATCATTATTCTCACAAAGAGATCCCACGATGTCGTAGGTGTGGTCGCAGACAGCGTCCTCTTTTCCCGCAACTGTGATGTGATGGTACGCGCCGTACATCGCCGGACGCATCAGGTTTACTGCGCAGGCGTCCACTCCGATATATTCTTTATACGTATGTTTCTGATGGATCGCTTTTGTCACCAGACATCCGTAAGGTCCCATCATAAACCGTCCAAGCTCTGTGTAAATGGCCGTATCTCCCATTCCTGCCGGCACAAGAACTTCTTCATAGACTCTGCGCACGCCGTCGCCGATGGCGCGGATATCATTGGGCTCCTGATCCGGGGTATAAGGAATGCCAATGCCGCCGGAAAGGTTGATAAACTTAATATGCACGCCGGTCTCTTTCTGCAGTTTTACCGCAACTTCAAAAAGAATCTTTGCCAGCATGGGATAATATTCATTGGTCACGGTGTTGCTGGCAAGGAAGGCATGGATGCCGAATTCTTTTGCCCCTTTGCTCTTAAGGACCCGGAAGGCTTCGAATAACTGCTCCGTGGTCATACCATACTTGGCGTCCCCCGGATTGTCCATGATATCATTACTGATCTTAAACAGGCCGCCAGGATTGTACCGGCAGCTGATAGTCTCCGGAATATGGCCGATGGCCTGTTCCAGATACTCGATGTGGGTAAAATCATCCAGGTTAATGATCGCCCCCAGACGGTCCGCATACACAAACTCTTCCGCAGGAGTGTCATTGGAGGAAAACATGATGTCTTCCCCTCTCGCGCCGACAGCATCTGAAAGCATCAGCTCAGTCATGGAAGAACAGTCGCATCCGCAGCCATATTCCCGCAGGATATTGATCAGAAACGGATTCGGCGTTGCTTTTACGGCAAAATATTCTTTAAAGCCCGGATTCCAGGAAAATGCGTCTTTTAATGCCTGCATATTTTTACGGATCCCCTTTTCATCATAAAGATGAAACGGAGTCGGATAGGTTTTTACGATCTCGTCCAGTTGTTCTTTTGTCACAAAGGTCTCTTTTTTCATGCCTTTTTTCTCTCCTCTTGTATGGATAATAGTTTGATCTCATTGGCAAGCGCTGTCTTGTATAACTCCACAAAATTCTTCTGTCCGGAATACAGACAGGTGTTCATACTGCCGTCTCCATATTCACCGGTCAGCACATACCGGGAATCTGCGATCACACCGATCTGCATCCCCCGGCTTTTTCCTACATACACCCGCGCCCCTTCATAATTCACAGGCTGATCTGTGATGATCACAACCTTTTTCTTTGCCTTTCGCAGTTCTTCCAGTTCGCGGACCAGCAGCAAAAGATAGTTCCTGGTACAGCTGATGTAGACCCGCTGGTCTACTTTTCCCAGGATATTGCGGATCTTGTCCAGGATATTCCTTGCCCCTTCAACGGTAATATATCCTTCCACATGGGATTTTTCAGCCGGCGCGTGGATCTCCAGCCACTGTCTTGCCTCTTCCATCCGGCGGATCCTGTTTTTACAGAATTCCTCGACCGGTACCGGCACATATTTGCGGGTCGTTCCTTCCTCCACCAGGTAAGAAGCTCCCTTTTCTGTCATGCTGGCCAGTGAATTATAGGCATTGGATCTGGAAATGCCGGTCTGCTTGGCCACTTCATATCCGGTCATCTTCCCTTCGCCCAGAAGGCACTGATAAATAGAAGCCTCCTGTCTGGTCAGTCCAAATTCCATCAACCGTTCGATATACGCTGTTTTTTCCATCTTTTGTTGCCTCTTAGTAGTTCTCTATGGGAACACTATATATGATATCCCCGTTCCTGTCAACTGATTTCCATGAAAAAAGTTCTCATAAATGCAGGAAACCAGGACATGGGATCCTGTTTCTTCCATGTCCTGGTAAAACTGTCTTTTATACCACGGCGATCTGCATAATATTGCTGACGCCTTCTTTTTGAGAAGAGATGTGGGGAGAAGGAATGCCTGCTGTCAGCACCACGATGTCTCCCGGCTCTACGATCTGTTTTGCCAGCGCAAGATCCACGGCTCCGTTGCACACGTCTTCGGTGGTTTTAAACTCCAGAGACTTTAACGGGCGCACGCCCCAGTAGATCTGCATCCTGCGCATCACTTCTTCATTGGGTGTGACGCCGATGATCTCTGTCTTCGGCTTAAACTTAGATACCACTCTGGCAGTAGCACCTGAAGCGGACGGCGTAATGATGCACTTTGCGCCCAGGTTGTGGGCAGTTGTCACTGTCGCGTGGCACAGGGCGCTGGTGGTGCTCTTCATCCGCTGTTCCTCTGCCTTTCGCAGGATCAGGTCGTAATCCAGATGTTCTTCTGTATTTTCCACAATGTGAACCATCATCTGCAGCGCTTCCACCGGATACTTTCCGGACGCCGTCTCTCCGGACAGCATAACCGCATCTGTGCCGTCATAGACAGCGGTAGCCACGTCTGTCACCTCCGCACGGGTCGGCCTTGGGTTGCGGATCATGGAATCCAGCATCTGGGTAGCCGTGATAACCGGACGATAGTTGTCGTTGCATTTCTGAATGATCATCTTCTGAAGATACGGAACATTTTCCGCGGGGATCTCCACACCAAGATCTCCTCTTGCTACCATGATCCCGTCCGCACAGCGGATGATCTCGTCAATATTCTGAATGCCCTCTGCATTTTCGATCTTGGCGATGATCGGAATATACGGGGCTTTCAGTTCTTTCAGATAGGCGCGGATCTCCAGGATGCACTCTGCATTGCGGACAAAAGAAGCTGCGATAAAGTCAATCTTCTGCTCCACGCCGAACTTAATGTCTTCCTTATCTTTTTCCGTGATCGCGGGAAGGCGCACCGGGACATTGGGTACATTTACGCCCTTCCTCTCGCCCAGTTCTCCGCCGTTTACAACAGAACAGACGATATCCCTGCCCTGCTTTCCTTTTACGTTCAGTTCGATCAGTCCGTCATCCACCAGGATCCTGCTTCCGGCCTGCACATCATCCACCAGGCCTTCATAACTGATCGACACTTTCGTCTCGTCTCCTTCAATCTCTTCCGGTGTCAGGATAAATGTCTGTCCGGCTTTCAGGGTAATCTTTTCTCCGCCCTTTAACACACCGGTCCGGATCTCCGGTCCCTTGGTATCCAGAAGGATCGCAACCGGCTTTTTCTCCTCTGCGCGGATCTTCTTTAACTGATCCATCCGCGCTTTATGTTCCTCATGGGTGCCGTGTGAAAAATTGTATCTTGCCACATCCATGCCGCTCTGGATCAGTTTCCGCAGCGTTTCTTCATCTTTCACTCCCGGTCCCATGGTACAGATAATCTTTGTTTTCTTCATGCTCTCCTCTTCTCCTCCTTATTTTACGTGTGTATGTGTAAACAGATGATCCTGACAGTATTCGTAATTGCCGTTGCACTTGGAACAGTACCGGAATTCCAGGTTCGGGTTATCCAGCTCTGTCCGGCCGCAGACTGCACATTTATGTCTTGCCCCGTTCTCATAATAATGAAGCGGACGGGCGCGGTGCACCTTCTGCTGGTATTCTTTCTTCCGCTTTCTTTCCTGATAGGAGCCAGGATTCGTACCTCTGGTCTCCAGGAAAAAGAGCCATACATTTAACAGGGAAACCAGCGCCGCAAGCGCCATGCCGGCATAGCCGTGTCCGGGCAGGAAAAACTGGACAATGGCATAGGCAAAATATGCCGCGTCGATCCAGGCCAGCCATTTCCCCTTGATCGGGATCGCGAAATACAGCATAAACTGGGCGTCCTGAAACATAAAAGCAAAGAGGAAGAACATGGACAGGATCAGATACTCCGTATCCATGCCGATCCGCCAGCCTCCCCCTGTAAAGACAGAGGTGATGCCATAGACGATCAGGCTTCCCAGCACATGCAGCAGGATTCCCTGAAAGATAAACAGGTTGAACCGGAACGTGCCCAGAATGGCCTCCAGCTGTTTTCCCAGCAGATAATAGACATACAGAAGGAGGGCGCACATGATCAGGTTGGCAGACGGCGGAATTGCCACAAAGGTAATGATACGCCAGATCTGTCCGTGCAGGATCGCCGCAGGATCCAGACTTAAGTATTGGCTATAGAAAAGCGGATTGATCAGAAATACTGCATATCCGATCACATAAAGTCCGATCAGATAGTTCATCAAATTCGGGATCGCGTATCTTCCAATCTTTCGTTCCAGCTTGTCGATTAAACGGTTCATATCCTCAAGACTCCTTATTTTTCAGCATTCATACATGTAGTCATTCTACCGTTTTAGCACTCGTTTGTCAATTCTGCCAAGAAAGTTTAACAGCATTTTTATATTTCTATTACATTTTAGAATTGTCAATTTTTTTAGAATGTCGTATAATGTTACAGGCTTTAAACAAAAGTATACATTTAATAAGAAGAAACACATAGATTTTCATATGAGGAGTTACATAGTATGAATCAGAAAACACCATATACCTTAGGTATTGATATTGGCTCAACCACGGTAAAAATTGCCATTTTATCCGAAGAAGGCGAAGTGCTTTTTTCGGATTATGAGAGACATTTTGCCAATATCCAGGAAACCTTGTCGGATCTTTTGGGACGCGCCATCTATAAACTGGGCGCCATCAGCGCTTCTCCTGTTATTACAGGATCCGGAGGCCTTACTTTGGCCAAACATCTGGGCATCCCCTTTGTACAGGAAGTGATCGCAGTTTCCACTGCCCTCCAGGACTATGCGCCGCAGACCGACGTAGCCATCGAGCTTGGCGGCGAAGACGCCAAGATCATTTATTTTGAAGGCGGAAATGTAGAACAGCGTATGAATGGCGTCTGCGCCGGCGGTACCGGCTCTTTCATCGATCAGATGGCTTCTCTGTTACAGACAGACGCCTCTGGTCTGAATGAATATGCCAAAAATTACAAGGCGCTCTATTCCATCGCCGCCCGTTGTGGTGTATTTGCAAAATCTGATATTCAGCCTCTGATCAATGAAGGGGCTTCCAAAGAGGACCTGGCCGCATCCATCTTCCAGGCTGTCGTCAACCAGACGATCAGCGGACTGGCCTGCGGCAAACCGATCCGGGGACATGTAGCATTCCTGGGCGGTCCTCTTCATTTCCTGTCTGAACTGCGGGCCGCATTTGTGCGTACTCTGGAACTGGATGATGAGCATACCATTGCGCCCAACCATTCCCACCTGTTTGCAGCCATCGGCTCTGCCATGAATTCCAATAAGGATCTGAATGTCTCCTTACAGGAACTGCAGACCCGTCTGGAAGGCAAGATCAAGATGGAGTTTGAAGTAGACCGCATGGAGCCTCTGTTTGCAACCGAGGCAGAATATAAAGAATTCAAGGACCGTCATGCCAGACACCAGGTTCCCATGAAGGATCTTTCCAGCTACAAGGGCAAAGCCTTTCTCGGGATCGACGCCGGTTCCACCACCACCAAAGCCGCTCTGGTCGGCGAGGACGGTACTCTGTTATATTCCTTCTACAATAACAACGAAGGCGATCCTCTGGGCACCACCATCCGCGCCATCAAAGATATTTACAGCAAGCTTCCGGAAGAGGTAGAGATCGTACATTCCTGCTCCACCGGATACGGCGAGGCGCTGATCAAAGCCGCGCTTCTCCTGGATGAGGGCGAGGTAGAGACAGTGGCTCACTACTATGCCGCTTCTTTCTTTGAACCGGATGTAGACTGCATCCTGGACATCGGCGGCCAGGACATGAAATGTATCAAGATCAAGAACCAGACCGTAGACAGCGTACAGCTGAACGAGGCCTGCTCTTCCGGCTGCGGATCTTTTATCGAGACCTTTGCCAAATCTCTGAATTATACGGTAGAAGACTTTGCACATGAGGCGCTCTTTGCCACCCATCCCATCGACCTGGGGACCCGGTGCACAGTATTTATGAATTCCAAGGTAAAACAGGCCCAGAAAGAAGGCGCTTCTGTTGCGGATATTTCCGCAGGTCTTGCTTATTCGGTCATCAAAAATGCGCTCTTTAAGGTCATCAAGGTTTCCGACGCGTCTGAACTTGGAAAGCATATCGTGGTACAGGGCGGAACCTTTTACAATAACGCCGTGCTGCGAAGCCTGGAAAAGATCGCTGACTGCCAGGTTGTCCGTCCGGACATCGCCGGTATCATGGGCGCTTTCGGAGCCGCTCTGATCGCAAGAGAGCGGTATGTGGACTGCGAAGGCACAACTATGCTCCCCATTGACGAGATTGAATCTCTGGAATATTCCACAACTATGACCAAATGCCGGGGATGTACCAACAACTGCCGTCTGACCATCAATCATTTCAGCGGCGGCAGAAAGTTCATTACCGGAAACCGTTGCGAGCGGGGGCTGGGAAAGGAGAAATCCAAAAACCACCTGCCCAATCTTTTTGAATATAAATTAAAGCGTTACTTTGATTACGAACCGCTTTCCGAAGAAGAGGCTGTCCGCGGAGTCATCGGTATCCCGAGAGTCCTGAATATGTACGAGAACTATCCGTTCTGGTTCACCTTTTTCCATACGCTGAAATTCCGTGTGGTTCTCTCCCCTGCTTCCACCAGAAAGGTGTATGAGCTGGGTATTGAGTCCATCCCCAGTGAATCGGAATGCTACCCGGCCAAGCTGGCTCACGGACATGTACAGTGGCTGATCAACCAGGGCGTGAAACACATTTTCTATCCCAGCATTCCCTATGAACGGAATGAATTTGCCGACGCAAACAACCACTATAACTGCCCGATCGTCACCTCTTATCCGGAAAACATCAAAAATAACATTGATGCAATCGTAAATGGCGACGTGGACTTCATCCACCCCTTCCTCTCTTTCCAGAGTGAGGAAACCATTTCCTACCGTCTGGTGGACGAACTTTCTGAAAAATTCCAGATCCCGGGCGACGAGATCCGCAGCGCTGTACACGCCGCATGGGAAGAGCTTGCTTCCTGCAGGCAGGATATGCGCAAAAAGGGCGAGGAAACCATTCAGTTCTTAAAGGAAACCGGCAACCGGGGCATCGTCCTGGCCGGACGCCCCTACCATATTGACCCGGAAGTAAACCATGGCATACCGGAACTGATCAATTCCTATAATATCGCGGTTCTTACAGAGGACTCTATCTCCCACCTGAATCCGGTGGAACGGCCTTTGAACGTCATGGACCAGTGGATGTACCACTCCCGCCTGTACGCAGCCGCAAACTATGTAAAGACCACCGAAAATCTGGATCTGATCCAGCTGAATTCCTTTGGCTGCGGTCTGGATGCGGTTACCACAGATCAGGTGGCGGATATCCTGAACGGTTCCGATAAGATCTATACCTCACTGAAGATTGATGAGGTCAACAATCTGGGCGCCGCAAGGATCCGGATCCGCTCTCTTCTGGCTGCCATCCGCGTCAGAGAACAGCGGGGCGAAAAACGGGAACTCCACTCCGCCGCTATAAAGAAGGTTACCTTTACCAAAGAGATGCGTAAGAATTACACCATTCTCTGCCCGCAGATGTCGCCGATCCATTTTGAGCTTCTGGAGCCGGCCTTCAAGGCTTCCGGCTACGACATCCAGGTACTGCCCAATGATAACAAACAGGCAGTAGACGTGGGATTGAAATATGTAAATAACGATGCCTGCTATCCATCCCTGATGGTGGTAGGCCAGATCATGGAGGCCATCCTGTCCGGCAAATACGATACAGACCGGATTGCTGTCATCATCAGCCAGACCGGCGGCGGCTGCCGTGCCTCCAACTATATCGGATTTATCCGCCGCGCTTTGAAAAAAGCAGGATATGCCCACATTCCGGTTATTTCCATCAACTTAAGCGGACTGGAAGACAATCCAGGATTTAAGATCACACCAATGCTGGCTCTCCGGGGCATCTACGCCGCGGTATTTGGAGACATTTTCATGAAATGCGTATACCGGATCCGTCCTTATGAGGCGGTCCCAGGCTCCACCGACGCCATGCACGCAAAGTGGAAAAAAGTCTGCGCAGACTTCCTCTCCCAGGGCTACCCCTCCAGACGGCGGTTCAAACAGCTGTGCCGGGAGATCATCGCTGACTTTGACAACAACATCGAACTTCTGGATATTAAGAAACCAAGAGTAGGCGTAGTCGGCGAGATCCTTGTAAAATTCCTGCCTGCAGCCAACAACTACCTGGTGGAACTTCTGGAAAGCGAAGGCGCAGAGGCAGTGGTTCCGGATCTTCTGGATTTCCTGCTGTACTGTTTCTACAACCAGAACTTCAAGGTATCGCATCTTGGCATGAAAAAATCCAAGGCGACCATGGGCAACCTTGGGATCAAAGCCCTGGAATGGTTCCGCAAACCGGCATCCGATGCCTTCCGGGAAAGCAAACACTTTGATCCCCCGGCAGACATCGCCAACCTGGCAAAAATGGCTTCCGACATTGTTTCTCTTGGAAACCAGACCGGAGAAGGCTGGTTCCTGACCGGAGAAATGCTGGAGCTGATCCATAACGGTGCGCCGAACATCGTATGTACCCAGCCCTTTGCCTGTCTTCCCAACCACGTTGTAGGAAAAGGCGTGATCAAAGAACTGCGCAGGCTCTATCCCGAGTCCAACATCGTCGCTATCGATTTTGACCCGGGCGCCAGCGAAGTAAACCAGTTGAACCGTATCAAACTGATGCTGTCCACAGCAAACAAAAATCTGGCAAAGGAACTGGAAAGAGAATCCAAAGAAGACAACGAAATTGCTTCTTAGAAATCCAACAAAAAACTGCCGGACAATGAGATGATTATCATTTCACTGTCCGGTAATTTTTATTAGAAATCTGCCACTACTCATTATTTCAATAATAAGATTTTATTCTCCGGCATCTGCAGATAATCCGGCATTCCACGTTTTTCCAGTACCTGGAGCAATTCTCTTTGCACGAACCAGCAGATCTCTTCTGCTCCGTCCGCAGCGCCTTTTATAAAGTATTTCCGCTCAAAGGGAAGTTCTGCAATGCTTCCCGCCCGGGCTGCGATGCAGTTTGCTTTCCTCTCTCCCCAGACAGGGAGAAAATCATGAGCCCGAAAGCCGATGTGCGTCATATCTTCCGGCACCTCGCGCTCCAGTGTCAGCACCGTCCCCCATTCCGGGATTTCCAGCGTATGAGCGTCCCGCCGCCTGATTCCCACAATATTTTTGCACCCGCTGATCCGGGCTGCCTCCACACGGACGGGATTGCTGAAGATTTCTCTTACGCCTCCGCTCCGGATGATCTCTCCCTGGTCCATTACCAGCAGTTCCTCACTGAACCGATAGATCTCATCCCGGCTGTGGGACACCAATATCACGGTTCCCGGATAATCTGCAAGCATCTCCTCCATCTCCTGCTGTAGCCGGTCTCTTAAATACACATCCAGCGCAGAAAAAGGCTCGTCCAGCAGGATCATCTCCGGCTGACAGGCCATGATCCGGGCCAGCGCCACCCGCTGCTGCTGTCCGCCGGAAAGTTCTCCGGGCAGACGCTTTTCCAGCCCTTCCAGGCGGAATTTGCGGATCATCTCCGCTACCCACCGCCTCTTTTCTTCCTTCCCCCATTTTTTCAACCCTGCCCCAATATTGGTCTCCACCGACATATTGGGAAAAAGCGCATAATTTTGAAAAAGATACCCGATCTTTCTCTTCTGAGGCCGCCAGTTGATCTTTCTGGCCGAATCATAGACCACCTTCTCTTCCACAGAGATCCTTCCCCGGTCCGGAGTCTCGATCCCGGCAAGAGACTTTAATGTCATACTTTTCCCGCAGCCAGAAGCCCCCAGGATCCCGATCCTTTTGCTCGTACTGTCGATAGGGTAATCTTTACCTCGGGACTGGTCCCCTGGTATCGTTCTGCAAGGTCTTCCATTACCGTATTCAAGCTGGCCGCAATAAACACCTGGATCTCTGTCTGCGGATTCTCCCCGGTCTTCTTTTCTTCGCTGCTATCGCTGCCGCAGCCTGCCAGAAGAATGGGCAGGATTCCCGCCAGAAATACGGACAACACTCTTTTCTTCATTTTTTTCTCCTTTTTTTGCTGTCAATCTACCTGTTACTCCTGTTTCCCGAACGGACAGACCGGATACTGACATTCCTCACATCCCAGGCACAGTCCTCCGTGTCCCAGTCTTATGATATCGCTTCTTCTGATCTTTACTCCTGCTGCGATTCTTGGAAGCAGCAGGTCAAAGATGGTTGCCTTCGCATACATCACGCATCCCGGGAGACCGATAACCGGTGTGCCGTCCGAAAAATACCCCAGGCACAGCATGGCTCCCGGCAATACCGGCGCGCCATAGGTAACGATGTCTACGCCGGAAGCCTTGATCGCACCCGGCGTCCGGTCGTCCGGATCCACGCTCATGCCCCCGGTACAGATGATAAGATCCAGCCCGGCTTCCTTCATCTGAAGGATCGCGTCCTTGGTACGCTCCATATCATCACCAGTCAGCCGTTTTTCCTTTACCTCGATCTGGAAATCCGCCAGTTTCTTTTCCACTACCGGCGTAAACTGGTCTTCCACCCGTCCTTTTTCCACCTCGCTGCCTGTAGTGATGATCCCTGCGGTGCGGATCTTCCAGGGCAGGAGGCTTAGAATCGATCCTTCGCTATTCACTCGTGACGCTTCCCTGGCCTGCTCTAATTTCTGTTCATCGATCACCAGGGGGATCACCCGCATCCCTGCCAGCTTATCTCCGGCTTTTACTGCGGTGTTCGTATGCCTGACCGCAATCATCAGCTCTTCGATATCATTGACCGCATACAGCCGCTCTGTGTCCACCTGAAAAAGACCGTCCCGATCCGCGATCAGTTCGATCTTCCCTTCCTTCGTATCAGTAGCATGCATTCCTTCATTTATGCAAAGAGAAAGAAGGCACTTTGCTGCCTCGTCTTCGTGCAGCATGCCTTCTGGTTTCTCCCAGACATACAGATGCTCTTTTCCCATGGAAAGCAGCACCGGAATATCTGCTTCTGTCACCACATGTCCTTTCCGGAATCTGGCATCCTTCATCACCCCGGGAATGATCTGTGTCATATCATGGCAGAGCACATGCCCGACCGCCTCTTCTGTCTGAATCAATCTTAATTTACTTTCCACTTTGCATCCTCCTGAGTCTATAGGCACAACATGATAACTTAATTTATCAGTCTCTATTGAACCTACTGAACATTCGTATTATATTTGTTAAAATTTCTATTTACTATAAAAGTCTATTCATTATTCTACTTTAATAAGTTTTTTATCTCTTTTGTGGTAAAAATTGATTCTAAAAGCTTATATTCTTCCATATATGCAGGTTTATATTGCGTGGCTGTTCTTTCCCACAATTCATATGTCCACCAAAAAAAGGAACTCCAATTATTGTTTATTTTCTTGCCCTGTGCCGTCGCTGTTACCAGAAGTTCTTTTGACAACTCGGCCATACATTGGGAATAAACTTTATTGGATAAATTAAGTACACTTTTTATTTCCAAAGTTGTCGCTTCACCAAATTCATCTAAAAATGCAAAAATTTCTTTACTTTTCTCGGACATTCTCTCCAATCGTTGTTTATATGGCTTAATGCTCCAATATAAT
>NZ_JACJLV010000056.1 GCF_016902415.1 Mordavella massiliensis
CACGTACTGTCTGAATATATTCTTTATTTGTATACTTTCTAAGTTTCTTACGGATTCCTGCAATCAGACACCGAACTGCATTATCTTCATCCTGCGGATCTTCCGAACCGGCAATCTGGAGGATCTGATTTTTCGTAAATACCCACCGCGGATATTGTAAGAAATATGCTAAGACATTAAACTCATAATTCGTCAGTGGAATTTCCTGGTTTTTATATAGCACTTGATGTCGCAATAAGAAGACAACGAGATCACGGCTCGAAAACATATAGTTACTTTCTGTAAAAAAAGAATCTACAAATTCGTCTTTCAATTCAGTCCTCCTCCATCTAAAGATTCGAGTCTCCGTCTGTCCATTCTATAACAGTGCTTGTCAATATTTCACATACACTTAAAAATATGAAAAAGATACATGTAGTAATGAAGAAAATACACATGATTAGAATTTTAGTAGCAATTTTCAGCTTTTCGATAATGATTTTCATTCGTTTTCCCTAAACTTGTTATTCACCATAATACTACTGAACTTCCGCAGACACTTTCTCATTTTTTCTCTATGCTTGACAGAGTTTTCTTTTACTATCGCTTGGCAGATGATAGAAATATCATGTTTCAATATTTACTAATTCCCGCACCTTCGCCAAGAAGTCATAATGGGTTTTACAACAAAATACCCCGCCATACTGCTTAGCCTTTTTTTCAAGCATCCTACCGTCATCACCAGACATAAGCAGGAAAGGAACGGTCAAATTCTTTTGACGAATTTCTTTAAGTAAGCCTAAACCTGTGCCATCCCTCAGGTTAAAATCAGAACAGATTGCGTCAATTTCTTTATCTTCCAGCACACTCAAGGCTTCTTTTACGCCTGATGCTTCATAAACTTCAAAGTGTTTTTCAAACACAGAAACCAAAAGACCTAAATAATCTAAGTTATCGTCTACAATGAGCAGTTTTTTCATTCCGTTATTCCTCCCTATCTCAATATTTGAAATTTGTCAATATATCTCCCGATATATTTTTAATGTTTTATATCATCATCCATAACTGGATGGAATGATTGGTATCTGTGTTTCTGCCGATGTATATCCATTCGCTTACCCTATCAGTTCTCACTGGATCTATGCCCTGACATTCCTTCATTCTGCTTTATGGATAAAGGCACGGGACAGTCTTGTGCTTGCTTGCTGCCTCATTGGGCTGATGGAGGAATCCCCCTTGTCCCCGTGCCATTACCGGCTCTCTTTATCGTCAGGCAGCCGCTTTGAACTGCTCCCTGCGGACAGTTCCGAATACCTTCTCCGGATCATAGCTCTCTTTCTTCTTCGCGAGCGTATGGATCAGCGTCAGTATCTTCTTACTCACTACGATCAGTGCCTGCATCTTTCGTAGTGGGGATTTTTCCCTTGTTTTCAGGTAGTGATACAACTGTTTCATCTCATCATTTGTCGCAACCATCGTCAGCGACATCTGATATAGCACGCTCCGCAAGTTTTTTCTCCCGCGTTTGGATATCTTAGTCCCGCTTTTATTCTTTCCGGAGCTGTCCTCTACCAGGTTATAGCCTGCCATCCGGCTCATCTGCCGCGGACTCTCAAACCTTGTCGGGTCTCCTAATTCTCCCAGACACGCGGCCAACGTCACAACTCCAATCCCTTTGATACTCAACAGCAACTCTGCGTAGCCTGTCTTCTCTAATGCGGATTCCATCTGGCTTTCCAGTTCCTCTGTCTGCTTCTCCAGAAGCTCCAGTTCCTCCAACATTAAGCGGAGCTTAAGCCTTGCTGCCTCCTCGCCGTAATCCACGCCTACAGATCCTTTCGCAGCCTCTACAAGCTGTCCCGCTTTCTTCCTGCCAACCGTTTTCTTTACTGCCTTTTTTATTTCTACCGTAACGCCTTCCTCCCCCAGTTCCAGAATGGATTTGGGGAACGGACAGCTCTTTAATATATGCCGGGACGCTTTGCCTGTAAGGGGATGCTTAAACACTTCCTCATACTCCGGGAAAAATTCATCCAGTATCGCCGTGATCGTGTTTTTCAATGCGTTCTTACGCTTATTTAACCCGGTTCTCGTTGTGGACAGTCCCCTCAGCTCCGCATAGATGTCGTGTGGCAGATACAGTTCAAAATATCTTCCATCTTTCACCAGCTTTGCAATCGTCAGGGCGTCTTTTTTATCGGACTTTGTCTGGCTGTTATCATCCAGTTCTTTTGCCTGTTTGGTTGCATAGGGATTCACGAGGACAACCGTTATTCCGTCCTGTTTCTCCAGCCAGTTGGCAAACGCTTTCCAGTAATGTCCTGTTGGCTCCATTCCGACAACAACCTTCGCGAAATTTTCCTTCTTGCAGATTTCCTGGATTCTTGCTAATATAATCTCGAAACCGCCTTTCCTGTTTTTGAATTTGAGGGCACGGCTGTGTTCTATACCCCGAAAATCGACGAATCTTGCCCACTGATAGTTTTTGGCAATATCCACGCCAACCACGAGGGTATCTGGTGTGATTGCGAGTAACTTTTGTTTCAGGCGGTCTTCGTACTTTACTTTCATTGCTATAAAATCTCCTTTGTATTCAGATGTATTAAGTCGCGAAACTCATATACATCATACGGGGAGATTTTATTTTTTCAAAGTTCAAATTTCATTCTCTATAGGAATGCTTTTATCATCCCCTTATTGCGATAATTCTTTCCCCTCATCCTCGCTTATGTATCCGTATCGCACCATCTGCTGAATAACATATCGTTGGCGTTGTTCTGCCAAGTCAAGATTTGCTGTCAATGAGTAAACAGATGGAGCATTAGGGATACCCGCCAGCAGCGTACTTTCATAGCCTGTCATGTCAATAGGGTCTTTCCCAAAATACCCTTGACTGGCATCCCGAACGCAATAATAGCCATCACCGAAATATATGGAATTAACATACAGCTCTAAAATTTCATCTTTTGTATAGCTGCTTTCCAACCGGAACGCCATGAACATCTCTGCAATCTTTCGGATGAAGCTCTTTTCCTGCGTGAAATACATATTTTTGGCAAGCTGCTGGGTAATTGTGCTGCCACCTTCTTGTAAACTCCATGAAGTCAGGTTATTCCATGCAGCCCGTCCTATTGCGATCAAGTCAATCCCAAAATGTTGTTCAAAGCGATGATCCTCCACCGCAACCACAGCATCCAAATATAACTCTGGCATTTCTGACAATGTAGTATAGCTGGGATTAGACTGAATTTCGGCAACCTTACTTTCAAGGCTCTGGTGATTGAGTGCGTCACGATACATTTTGTAGCCGCTTCCGGCTAATACACAGCCAGCAATGACAATCACAACCACTACCAAGAGAAAGAACCGATTTATCAGTTTTTTCAGCTTTTTCATACCGCACTCACCTCACTTTCAATTCCAGCAGGCTTATTCAATGTCGATGGAAACGCTGCCGGTATAATTATCTCCCCAGACACCAATGTATGTGCTGCTTCCACTCACAGTAAGCATCTCTGTCATTTGGATATTAACTGTGCTTCATTTTGGAAGAAGTTTCGCTGCTAATCCGTTTTGTTAAAGAAATCTGCAAGCGAGTTAAAAATATTATCCGTTGTTTCTGCAAGACTTTCAATGAAATTGTCTTTTGCATCTACTAAGTCCTCAACAACTGTGTCTGTGTTATCAGCCAAATCCCTGTATGTATCAGAACATCCCGCCATCGACACAAAACATACAGAACAAAGAAGCAAAAATATCAATTTTCGCATCTGCTCACCTCCTATGGGCTGCTGTACTATTCGTTGTAATACTGCTGAACCTCTGCGGGTAATTCCTCATATTCTACTTCCGCCCATGTTACAACACCTCGGATAAAGTTGACTTTCAGGCAAAGAAACGCTTGATCAGTCAAAACTCGGCTCGTTTCAAACACTATGTCCTTCTCGTTTCCATTCTCGTCGTAAGCCGCCAGCGTGTATTTATAATTCATTGCCCCATGTGGTGCAATCTCCTGTACCCATCTATTATCAATTTGCGTATAGTAATCCTCATTCTTGGTCGCCAGAAATGCTAAACCCATACAGAGAACCACAAATATTGCTGCAACAATGCCTATAACGGCTTTTTTGGATTTCATTTGAACATTCCTCCTATAAGTTTTCTTTTTTACTTCCGATTTTGGAAAGTAGAAAAATAGATGCAATAATGCCACACACAATAATAATTCTTTTCGTAATAGGCTACCTTGCACCGTGATTTCTTTTGTGAATCATTTTACCGGAATTATTTTTCTTTTTCTTGATAGTCTTTGCCTCACGATTTCTTGCCATTGACACAAGGATAGATGTTACAACCAGCATAAAGAAGATAGATACGATACTCAAGAAAATATTTCCTGTGGGATCACCACTTCCATCCTGATAACCAATTAGAGTAAGGCCCGCTGTAATTGGATAAAGGTCGCGCAACCCGTGGCCGGATGCCATCATTCCAACAAAACCGTAAAAGAAAGCAAAACCAACCCCAGGCATAAAGCTACCGCTTCTCTGTGCAGTAAAGGTAATAATGGGCATAACCGCAATATAGGAAATCAAATTGATCCCAATCATTTGAAGCAACACATTTACTGCAACACCTACGGAAAATCCAGGGAAGCTGCTGGCAAAGAAAACCATAATTGTAAATACAAACTCAATAACAGACAGTGCTATCGCCATGCATCCAACAGCAATCAGTTTTCCAATCAGCATTTTACGGAAAGAAACAGGAATTGTAAGGATGTTCTTTAAGGTATCATCCGTTCGCTCACGGTCAATGATATAACCGGCAATCAATGTAATCGTTGCAGGATATATCAGCACCAAATTGTTCCAAATCACACTGGAAGAAAAGTTTATCAGTGTGTGGCTTGCTCCATCAGAGGCCGTTGCCATAAATCGGGAAAGTAGCACGACGGTAAGCATTGTCGCCACTCCAATCCAGATTACGGAATACCGCTTCATTTTGTAAAACTCTGTTTTTATGATACTTACCATTTTATTCACACCTCAACTTTCACGCTTACTATAAATTCTAACAATCGCCAGATAAGACAGTCCCCCTATAATAACGACAGTTAGCACAACAAGCCACAGAGGAAGAAAATAGGGTTCCATCACCGAATAGGCAGGTGTCCCGGGATCAACAAACTGGGTAGCCTGCCAGCGATAAATAATTGGTGCTGGCATGATACTTGTCAGAAGCCGCATCATAGGGTCTGTGGTAGCAAACATCCCTCCGTACGCAAGCATAAAGTCAAACATCGTATAGAAAAAAGTTAAGATGACCGAAAAAATATAAGAGCGATTAAACCCAACAATCGCAATGACAACCGGCAGAATACTTGTTGTATAAAGCAATGTGGTGATAATTGCAATACCAAAGTTCTCTCCAATGTTCGTCAGCTCACTTCCGGCAATCAGCCCACCAACCATCGACGAAAGCATTGTAGCAACAGCAAAAATCAGGCCTAAAATGTAAAGTACAGCAATTTTTGCCGTGGCAATTTTAATTGGGGAAACGGGGATCGTGCGTAAGTTTTTCAAAGTGTCATTATCACGCTCCATGAAAAACAACATAGCTGCAATGATCCCTAAAACGGCAGGAAGCATAATCGGCATACCCATAGTTGCCAGCAAGCCAAAAACCGCTTCAAAACCGGTAAAGTTTCCCACACTTCCGGCCAACACAAGAGTTGTAAACGGGATTGGGAACAAAAGCGCGGCGAAAACCACAAATGATACAAAGTGTTTTCGCTTTAACTTCCGCATTTCGCATTGGATCAATTTAAGCAATCCCCTCACCCCCTGTAATTCTCTTGAAGTAATCCTCCAAAGTATCCTCGCAGAGATGGGCTTCCTGAACATCAATGCCAGCCTCCATAAAAGAACGGTTTATCTTTGTCACCGGCAGGGCCGTGTCGTAGAGATATAGATTATTGGCATCCGCAAGCTGAATATCCTTGCTGCGAAATGTTGCAGCAATAATCTGTGCTGCCTTTTGTGCGTCCGACACACAGAAATGGATATATTTGGCGTTTTTAGCCTCCAATTCTTTCAGGCTTTCTTCTTCAAGCAAATTCCCGTGGTCGATAATTCCCACGTCATCCGCTAGTAGCGAGATTTCAGAAAGAATGTGGCTGGAAATTAAAATGGTTTTTCCTCTGGCGTCGCACAATTCACGGATAAAATCGCGTACTTCTGCAATACCGATGGGGTCAAGTCCGTTGATCGGTTCATCCAATATCAACAGCTCAGGATCATGCATAACGGCCAGAGCAATCGCCAACCGCTGTTTCATGCCGAGAGAATATTGAGAAAGCAACTTCTTATCCCGATAAGGCAAGTTGACAAGTTCCAAAGCACCTTTGATGTAATTGGGATTTTTTAAGCCCCGTAGTTCGGCAAAAATTTTCAGGTTTTCCGTTCCTGTTAAATTGGGGTAAAAGCCCGGTGACTCAATCAGGCAACCAATGCGAGGCAGGATTTTCTTTTCGTTACCCTGAAAAGTTTTTCCGAATATTGTTACCTCGCCAGAAGTGGGGGCTGTCAGTCCTAGCAGCATCCGCATGGTCGTGGTCTTACCGGCACCGTTGCGCCCCAGCAGTCCATAGATACGGCCCTTTTTCACATGAATATTCAGATGAGAAACGCTGGCCTGATTGCCGTATCTTTTCGTCAGATCATGCGTTTCAATAATGTAATCACTCATAATAGCTTACGCCTCCTTTTTATTTTCGTAATCAGCATAACACACCAACTTTGAGATAACTTTGAGCCAACTTTGAATTTACTTTGAGATTTCATGGGCAGAATAGGCAATCTAATCATCTTGCGGTATAATAAGAACAGAATAAAAAGGGGGGCCTTATGAACGATAGAATGATTCTTGTAGTGGACGATGAAGCTGAGTTATTAGAAATGGTGAAGTCCATTTTTGAAAGGGCAGGATTTACACAGGTATTGACGGCGGCCTCTGGTGAAGCTGCATTGAAAATGTGTAAAGAAAAACAGCCAGATATGGTAATCCTTGATGTTATGATGCCGAGGATGGACGGATTTGCGACATTAAGGGAACTCCGAAAGACAAGTAAAGTCCCTGTCCTAATGCTGACAGCTCGCGGCGAAGCAGAGGACAAGTTCGCGGGCTTTGAAAATGGTGCAGACGATTATCTTCTGAAGCCGTTTTTGCCAAAAGAATTGCTGTTCAGGGTACAGGCCATATTAAAACGGGTCTACCCAGAAAAAGAGCGCAAGGTGTTTTTTGACGTCGCAAACGTTGATCTGGAAAAAGCAATGGTGCAGCGTAATGGAGAAAGCATCTCATTGACAGCCAAAGAGTTCCAGCTTTTTGAAAAGTTATACGAAAACGCAGGTCGAATCGTTACCACCGGTTCCTTATGTCAGGCTATTTGTGGTGACTTCTGGCAAGGATATGAAAGTACGTTGGCAACCCATATCCGGCATTTGAGGGAAAAAATTGAAGAAAATCCCTCAAAGCCCGTTGCTCTCGTGACGATTAAAGGAATAGGGTATCGTCTGAACATAAAGGGGGCGCAAACATGAACGCATCGGAACGCTTTTTTCGCCGGTATATATTTTCCACAGTTGGAATCGTAGTCCTTTTTCTGACTGTTAATGTTGCTTTAGTAGCCTCCTACTTTGTGATAGCTTATTTCGGCAATGTGGCAACATCCAATTTTCCCATTGAGGATTTTTCTAATCATGTTATTGTAGCAAACGGACAATTTACGGGAGATGCACAGGCAACAGAAATGCTCAATAAGGCAGACGCATGGGCCATGATATTAGATGAAGATGGAACCGTCGTTTGGGAAGAAAATCTGCCGGAAGAATTACCACGCCACTATAATGCCACGGATATTGCAATGTTCAGTCGGTGGTATCTCGATGATTATCCAGTTAATATCTGGAAGCGTCAGGATGGGCTTCTTGTTATCGGCTTATCTCCAGGAAATGTCGTGAACTATTATTTATCTTTTAGGGCGCAATATGTCTGGCCTCTTTTATTTGGATTAGTTGCAGTATTTTTTATCAATATTTTGTTGATGGTATATCTGTTTATTCGCAATGCTCACCGAGTGGAAAAAGCAATGGGGCCAATTTTAGATGGTATTCGCCACCTTTCTGCTGGAAAACCTGTTCACTTAGAAGAAACCGGTGAATTAGCTGAAATCAATGCCGGTTTGAATAAAGCCGGTGATTATCTAATGAAAAAGGACAACACTCGTGCTGAGTGGATCAGGGGAATTTCCCATGATATACGGACACCTCTTTCTATGATTTTGGGGTACGCAAGCGAAATTGAGGACACAGTATCTTTACCAGAAACCACCAGAAAGCAGGCAGGAATTATCCGCAGGCACAGTGAAAAATTAAAAAATTTAGTAGCTGATTTGAATTTGACAACAAAACTGGAATACTCTATGCAGCCTATTCAAAAGCAACGCTTTGATCCAGTTGAGTTAGCCCGTCAAGTAGTCAGTGAAGTATTAAACGATGAATTATCTGAACTATACGAATTGGAATTTTCGGAAGATAGTCCCGGTAAAAACATCTCAATTGTTGGAGATCAAATATTGCTTAGCCGAATGTTAAATAATCTAATACGAAATTGTGTTGTTCATAATCCAAATGGATGTCGAATACAGATTTCCATTGGAAGTAATGCTACAATCTGTACATTTACTGTTACGGATAATGGGCATGGTGTAAGTGAATCGCAGCTAAATGCATTAAATAGTGACGAAGATATTTCCAGTACACAAAAACAAACAGAAGAAGCAGAGCACGGATTGGGTCTTAAAATTGTGCGACAGATAGTGAAAACACATCAGGGAGTAGTCCGATTTGCAGAAACTATCCCTCATGGATTAACTGTTAAGATTTTGCTACCGATGGAATAGTCAGCACTACGCATTTGGGCCAGAAAAAACCGACATTTTAAGGTTTCCCGTCATGTCAGCGAACAGGCGAAAAGATTATCCTAACTCCATCGAAAAAGTTTTCAAAGTGCTAGAAAACCACATGAGAAAGCGCCGGACTGCGGTGGCCTGCTGGCTCTGCGTCCGGCGTTTCCTCATTTTCTAAAAGTTTATTGAAACAAAAATTGTTCAACAAAGTACGCTAACCTTCTGCCTGATGCGCAAAGAACAGAACACCAGGGTGTTACTAACAACACCCCGGAATCAATCCACGCACTACAGATATGCTTATGCCAGTAATTCAAATCGCTTTATACAAGACAATACAACTCGGATCAACTCCTGGTAGAGATCTTCATCGAAAAATCCTTCCACAATCGCATTCCGAATTATAAGCGGCTTATACATCTCAACTATTTCGAGGATTGCCTGTGTATTTCCTTCCTTTGCTTGCTGCAGAATCACTTCAAAACTCATTACTCTGCACCTCCCATCCACTGACGAATCTTTTTCAGTGCATAATAGTATCGGTTCTCCAGCTTATTCCGCGGCTTTCCACTCTCACAGCTTATTTTATCAAATGATTTCTGCTGAAATACGTGCTGAAAGATAAGATCCCTTTCTTCTTTCTGAAGTAATCGGATTGCCCTAATGAGCTGATCATCCGACAATTCTTCCCAGTCAGGGTATCTTCCCTGTTTTTCATTTTCCAGGAGCCTTTCTCTCCTGACAACCTCATAATAATCATCAAAATGTATCATCGGCTCATACTCCGCATCGTCTTCCAGATGATTCTCCATGCTTTCCCTATAATTATTCTTGTCCATGTATTTCATTCTGGCTCCTTTTACAGACCGTACGACATATGCCGTGAACATATTCTGGGTTTTATTCTTATATGTATCTTTATTTTTCATTTTATCCTCCGAAATTCAGTAACGTTGACGGCTTGCTGAATCCCGGAGGGCGGCCCCCTTATCCTTTCGACAGCCTTCGACAAAAAAATACCGGACCAGCCGAGAGCTAATCCGGTTAATTCTTCATTTACGTTTTGTTTTTCTTCATATATTGCGTATTTCCAACGATACTTCTTATATCGTTTGAATAGAATTTTTTTATGAAATCACCTGTTTCCCTGTTCCGATGAAAGAAATACCGCATGACGATCATTCCTTTCTTATTAAAATACGCATTATATTGCGTGTATTTCGCGTTATATTGCTAATCATATATGAAGAATTTCATGTAAAATATGAGTAATGGACGAGGTGAAATAATGGATCGAAAAGAAAAATTTGGAATTGCCGTTAAAACAGAACGCTTAAAACGAAATATGACACAGACAGAACTTTCACAAAAGGCTGGTGTATCCCTGCGGACCATAACGGACGTAGAAAAATGCCGAGGTAATCCGCGCTATGATACCATGTACCAACTCATCCGATATCTGGATCTCCCGGCAACAGAATTCTTTTACCCGGAGCACGACAGACATCTGATCAATGTGATTGCCGAAGAACTTTCTTATTATTCTCCAGAGGATCTGCAGATTGCTTTCAGTGTTCTAAAAGGCCTTTACAATGGTCTTCACCCCGAAAAGGAGAAGTAGTTTTACATATACAGCTTCTTCATGGCTGACCATTATACGCCCGGAACCTGTGAGGAACCTGTCTATAATATGTCTGGAATATGTGAAAAGAATTAAATTTCCGTAAACTGAAATTCATTAAGGTGCTGTCGGTTAATACCGATTTTACCCCCTGACAAACAGGAAGAGACAGTCCAACAGAGAATTCGGACTTTTTTAGGAACCGAATTCTCTGTTGGACTGTCTCTTCCTGTTTATCCCTCTTATTTTAAGTCGCAAAAACCCCTGCTTTTGTTTATAAGAAGTGTTCCATTCTCTTTTTATGGATAAATTTCAGGAGAAAATGTAAATTTGTATGAAATCACATCTGCCCCTATACAGGACTATCTATTTCCCCACAATACCTTTCATTCAATATTATGCTTCAGGGAACTGCTATGCTCATCACATAATGTACACCTTTCTTTGTATAATATGAGATGTCCACAGCTTCACCAATCGACAGAACTTTTCCTCCGGAATCCCATTCTGTCAAATCAAATTCCAGTGTCTCCCCCACATGATCTCCCTCTGTAACATTCACAGCGATCTTCTTCTCGGACACAGCAGTTACATTTCCTTTTGACATATACACAATAAAGAAATGTTCCTGTCCGTCTGTTGTAATTTTGTCAGCAATATATTCGCCGTTTACCATATGATAATCTATAGAAACAATCACTGCGGTTCTGACCGGATTATCCCTTTCCGGATTTACATCACTGATTCCCGTCTGTACTACTTCTGCACCGGATATATCAAATGCAACCTTACGATCTTCACCTTCTCCAGGATAATTACGCGGACCCGGATTTTCAAGATCCACATACATGGTGTTCCCTTCAACATTAAATACATAAGCCTCAGCGGTATGCTCTTCCACTCCGTAATTGCTTCCATCCTCTGTACTGCCGTTTGGTGTTTCCTCCGATTCTGGAGCCAGAGTGTTTTCCTCCGGATCTTCGGAATCCGCGGAATCTAATTCCGAAATATCCTGACCAGTATTCGAATTATCCGCAGTATTCTGCTTGGGAGCGCAACTGCAAAACAACAGGACAAGGTAACAAATACCGGCAAAAACAACGAACCGTTTCTTCATAAGTATCACTCCTCGCTATAATATGTACAATGTACTCCGCTTCATCTGCAGAGTCAATGCCTCGAATATATAATTAATATATTTAACCTAAACTAAACAC
>NZ_JACJLV010000057.1 GCF_016902415.1 Mordavella massiliensis
AGCAGGATATTCCTGAGTATGAAATTGTTGCATCATTGATTTTCTCCTTTCATTATAGAAAACAAAACAAACCGTTGCAACCTTTAAGTGAGCTCAAAAAAGGTCTGGATATAAATGGCGGAAACCGCCGGATAAAAATGGACAGCCAGAAGATCCGGCCCATTAGGGAGACAGAACTCTCCCGTTGATTGTCTGTTCATTATAGTGGAAAGGCCCTTAAAAAACAAGATGGCAGAATAGACAAATCTATCCCCTGCCATCTTGTTTCCGGGCAGATGCGATCCGGACAGCCGCAGCCATTCCCCCGTCCCCATACGACGGATTCCTCATGAAATCCTTCGCAGATTCGCTTAGTTCCTGATCCTTTTCTATTGAATACATCATCTCGTTTTCCCAGCCGGACAATCTGAAGCCGGATATTGCCTCCATATCCAGAAGCACATCCGCAAGATTACTGCGGTAACTATCAAAATGCTTTTGTATAAGATAGCGCATCAGTTCACGCCGCTTTTCCATGCTTTTTATATTTGCAGACACTGGTGACGTCCGGTATTGGATCAGCGGTTTTTCAACAATCCCCGCATGAGCATCCGGTGCGGTTTCCAGCATACTCAGGAAAAAATCCCAGTCTTCAAATCCTGACCGCATGGATTCATCATACCCTCCGCACCGTTCAAACGCTTTCTTGCGAAGGATATGGGTTGCCGGACAGCAATTGTGGGATAAAAAAGGTACGATATTGCCGCCCGAAGGACGCACGATCGCATCCAGCGTTCCGAATGTACGCATCCAGGAGGAGGCAATTACCATAGAAGGATGTTCCAAAAGTAAATGATACACCTTTTCTATATATTCTTTTTCAATCCGGTCATCTCCATCAAGAACCAGCACCATGGAAGAATGGGCTGAGCGGATTCCTGTATTTCTTGCAGCTGATACTCCCTGATTCTCCTGAAACTGTATGATAACCGGGACAGGAAAATCCGGACTGTTTTTCATCTCTCCCAACACAGCAAGTGACTCTTTATCTGTTGATCCGTCATCAACGATAATAATTCTTTCAGGAAGCAGGGTCTGACTGCATACAGACCGGACCGCTTCCAGGATCATAGTTCCCTGATTATAACTGGTGATAACTGCCTCAATATCTCTTTTCATATCGAATCATGTCCTTTATCTTTCAAAATCAAAAAATCCCGGAAAGCCTTTTTTATCGGCTTTCCGGGATTTTCAGCAGGGGATGAGAGAATCGAACTCCCGCCAAAGGTTTTGGAGACCCCTATCATACCACTTGACCAATCCCCTGTATGCATTTATTGCACTAGATATTTATACCATATCCGGAGAGGATTTGTCAATCACAAATTCTAAAACTTATCAAAACAATTCTTATCCTTCCGAATTGACTTTTCTACATCTGTAGAATATAATAGTTCTACAGATGTAGAATTTGTTTTCAAACCTAATTTTCAAATAGAAATGAAGGGAGGCGACACCTGATGAAGAAAATGACTCATCTTCCGGAAAGTGAACTGGAGATCATGCAGATCATCTGGGCAGAACCTGCGCCCGTATCCCGGATGACCATTGAGCAGGCGCTGGAAAAGATCCATCCTCTTGCCCCCACGACTATCCTGACTCTCCTGACCCGTCTGTGTGAGAAAGGATTTCTGTCACTGGAAAAAGAAGGACGGACCAATCTCTACCGTCCTCTGATCAAGCAGAAAGATTACCTGGCGTCAGAAAGCCGCTCCTTCCTGGACCGGATGTTTGGCGGATCGGTAGCCGGATTCGCTACTGCTCTGTGCGACAGCGGAATTGACAAAGAGGATCTGGAAGAACTGCGGAAAATGCTGGAAAAGGAGGTGTTCTAAATGACCGACTTCATGCTTTTTTTCCTGTTTCGCCTGTTCTGGGCCTTGTTTCTTGGTTTTGCACTGACAGGATCTCTCAAAAGCACCTGGAATGCCGAACACGGGCGAAAGGGACCGCTATGGGGGGTTCGAAGCGACAACAATACCGTTGTCTTTCTGGATCCTCTGGTCCTCCCGCTTTGCATCGTCTTTTACATTAGCTTGTGCCTTCTGTTCTTCGGATGGGAAAAAAGCCGGGGCTACATCTTCAGTCTGGGCGTAGATCTGTTTTTCTTTATCAGCGTCTATTTTGTCCTGGTGTTATTTCTGCTGCCTGCTTTACGGACCCGATACACCGCCAGAACCTGCGCCACATTCTGGGTGATACCGGTCTTCCTGTTTTATCAGCCAACTGTTATTTACAACTATGATCACCTTCCCCTTCCGGTCAGACCTGTTTTTTACGTGCCTCGCGCCGTTATCTATACCCTTCTTCTGGTCTGGCTTGGTGGATTCGCGCTGCTCTTTGCCTGGCAGGTTTTCTCCCATCTTCGCTTTTCCAGAATGCTGAAAACACATTCCCATCCTGTGGAAGACTTAGAAATTCTCGCTATCTGGGCCCGGGTAAAGCGTGATCTGGAGATCGGAGATCTGACCCGCCCTCTGGGACTTCGCTTCAGTTCCATGATCCGCACGCCCCTGACCATCGGCATGTACCGTTCCAACTGGATAACCTACCTTCCGGAACGGGATTATTCCGAAGAGGAAATGGAGCTTATTTTTTCCCATGAACTCCACCATATCCAGAGGCACGACACCCACACCAAATTTTTCCTGGGGTTTGTCAATGCCCTGGGCTGGTTCCACCCGCTGGTCTGGCTGGCAGTGAAAAAAGCAGAAGAAGATCTGGAGCTGTCCTGCGACGAGATCGTTTTAAAAGACGCCGACCCTTCTACCCGGAAAAAATATGCAGAACTTCTGCTCTCCATTGCCGGCGACGGCAGGGGGTACACCACCTGTCTCTCCGCTTCTGCAAAGACACTCTGCTACCGGCTGAAATCCACAGTTTCTGCCAGAGAAAAGCGGTTGGGCCTTCCTCTTCTTTTCCTTACAATTATAATTAGCAGTTTGTTAATGGGAAATGTAAATCTTTCCACAGACCGTGGAAAGATGACGGAAGTGACAGGGCTGACCAGTGCAGACATTGCAGAAGCCAGCTTTTATCCGGAAGGGACAGATCATCCGGAAGCGGAGATCCCTCTTGCGGACCCGGAATCCGTCTCCCGGTTCCTGAGTGAACTGGAGATGGAAACATACCTGACAAGCTACGGCGAAGCAAGCACCGCGGATACTCCGACTTTGTACGGCATTTTATCGGAAACAGGCCAGTCCTTTTTCTTAACAGAGGACTGCCTGACTATCTACGAAGTGGCCGATCATAAGCTAAGTTCCAGGCAGTACCATGTAACCTGTCCGCCCAAGTGGTCTAGGATAACAACAGGGCCTCCCCGGACAGGATCAGCAGAAACAGAAGATTCCAGAAAGTAAAGATCAAAAGAAACCGTCCCCTGCTTTCCGGATAATCCCGGGTAAAGATCTTATAAGATATAAGGCTGGCAAGAGAAGCGATCAAAGTTCCCAGGCCGCCCAGGTTCACGCCGGTCAGCAAGGCGGAAAAATCTTTGCTGAACCCGGATAACAGGATGGCTGCCGGAACATTGCTGATCACCTGGCTTGCCAGAACGCCGGTCATCAGTTCTCTGCCTGCCACCAGTTCCATCAGAAGTTCACTGATCTGCGGGATCCGTTTCATGTTTCCCACAAAAATAAAGAAAAACAAAAAGGTCAGCAGAAGAAAATAATCCACTTCCAGGTATAGACGCTTATTGACCACTCCGATCACTACGATCACCAGCAGCAGGACCGGTATATAATTCAACACATGAAACACCACAAGAAGACACAAAATTAACAGCATTAGAAACGGAAAAATTTCTTTTATAATTTCTTTTCCTGTTTTTTTCTTCTTTTCCCGTATTTCCAGATCCATCAGAGGCTCGTCTCTTCCTGCTATCACCGCAGCCATCAGAAGCACCAGGGAAAGCCCGGCATAGGGAAGGACCGCCAGGGCAAATTCTCCCAGGGTAAGTCCGGAGATGGAGTAGAGATAAAGATTCTGGGGATTTCCGATAGGTGTGGCCATGCTGCCCAGATTTGCCGCAATGGTCTCCAGTACCACCAGCTTTACCAGCCGGTCTGTTTCCCCGATCATGCGGAACACCAGCATGGTAAAGGGGACGAAGGTGATAAGAGTCACGTCGTTGGTGATCACCATGCTGCTAAGGAAACACAACAGGACCATCACTGCGGACAACGCCCGGATACTCCTGGCCCTGCGCAAAAGGAAATGGCCCATTCTGGCGAAGACGCCTTTGGACTGAAAGCCGGCCACGATGATCATCAGGCAGAATAATAAGGCAATGGTCCGGTAATCCGGGTAGGCAAGATACTCCCCGTCCGGCGTCACCAAAAAAGCGGAAAACACCGCCAGAAAAAAGGCGATGCAGCACACCGTCTCATTTTTCCAGATATTCTTAAGAATCCTCATTTCTCTGCCTCCGTAACATCATTTCTCACTAAAACGCTCTTATTTTCTAAGGATCGGCTCGCTGACATGGACCCGGAAAAACTGGATCAAAGGTCCGTTAAAAAGCGCATTGCAGATAGTCCCTATGCCGATGATCATCCACAAAGGATCGCCGGCCGCCAGGCAAAATACCACGCCAACGATCACGACCGTTACATCACTTAAAACGCGGGCATACTGGAACTTTAATTTCCCGCGGGTAATCTTTTCCAGGATCACCGCCACCGAATCATACGGCGCGATCCCCATCTTCGCGGCCATATAAAGGGCTACGCCAAGACCCGCGAAGACACATCCCAGCGCCAGTGCCCCGATCCGCAGGGGAAGCGTCATCTCTATATGTGCCACATCCTGTACCAGAAAGCAGATCAGATCCGCGCCATATCCCACGCAGACCATATTTACGATCGTTCCGGCTCCGATACACTCTCTGGCCAGCAGACATACCACCACCAGGATTGCCGCATTCATGATCAACTGCCAGGTTCCAAACTGCATGTCCAGAAATCCGCTGATCCCAAGGTTCATGCAGGTAAATGCATCTACTCCAAACCCGCTTAACCGGTAGCTTCCCACGCACATGCTGATAAATGCAATCCCTGCCACCATCATCACTGTACGCTTTGCCAACATTTTGTCGGACGTTTTCATATGTCTGTTCCTCCTGTTCATCCATTTCTTTCTTCCGACATTCTATTATAAACGATTACAAAAAAAGCCATGAGATACAAATGTTTTCACATGCAGTCAAAATGTATCCTCATGGCTTTTTATTTTTTATATCCTTTGATTCTAAAGCACACTCATCGGACTGCCGGCCGAATGGATATTCATCTTTCGAAATACTCCTACCAGGACTTTTCCAAGCGCCAGCACCAGCACTGCCGCCGCAATTGCCTCCGGGATACCGGACGCTGTGATGGTTCCCATGATCAGTCCCCATACTGCGCTGACTCCCACTTCTCTTGCCTGGGCATACTCTCTTGCAAACATCAGATAAATACTTCCCATGACTGTCACTGTATTTACCATGGATCCTACAAATCCCACAACCGGAAGTGCGATCAGCTGACTCATCTTAAGCTTCATAAGAAGCATCCACAGCCAGCCTGAGATCAGGCCGATCAAGATCCTGCATCCTACAGAGATCCAGATTGCTTTCAGCGCGCCTGGAATTCCCGTTGTACTCATAAACGGCGAAAACGCAAAGGATAATAATGTAGGGGCCATTGTGTTGCTGATCAGCGAACAGATTCCAAATACCCCGCCCAGGATTGCTCCTGCAGACGGTCCCAGCAGAATCGCGCCGATGATCACCGGAATGTGTACAGTTGTCGCCTTAATCACCGGAAGCTGGATCATGCCAAGCGGTGTGTTCGCCAGGACAATAACGATCGCTGCCATAAGTGCAACACTGACCATCCATCGGGTGTCGTGTTTCTTCGTCTTCATATTCAATTCCTCCTTGTTATCATTCCCGCCCTGTGCGGGATACAATACAATTCCTGAAACATTATAGCACCACCGTATAAGATCATACAAGAGTTTTCTGTCCTGAAATCAAAGCCTGTCCTTGCCTCTCTTCCTTCCCGCATGGTACAATAATCCCATGATCCAATATGACAGGGATCCTGAGCCCTGATCTACATTGATTAAGAAAGGCTGGTTATCATATGTTAAAAGGAAAAACCGTTCTTCTCGGCGTCACCGGAGGCATCGCCGCCTACAAAAGCGCTTCTCTTGCCAGTATGCTGGTAAAATCCGGCGCAAATGTAAGGGTGATCATGACAGAACACGCCACAAATTTTATAAATCCCATTACTTTTGAAACACTGACCGGACACAAATGTGTCACTGACACCTTTGACCGGAATTTCGAATTTCAGGTGGAACACATTTCCCTGGCAAAAGAGGCCGATGTAATCATGGTGGCTCCTGCCACCGCAAATGTGATCGCCAAGCTGGCCCACGGCCTGGCGGACGACATGCTGACCACCACGATCCTGGCAAGCAGCGCGCCCAAGCTGATCGCGCCTGCCATGAATACCGGCATGTATGACAATCCGGTCACCCAGGACAATCTCCTGCTCCTGCAAAAATACGGCATGGAAGTGATCGAACCTGCCACCGGCCATCTGGCCTGCGGGGACGAAGGAAAAGGGAAAATGCCGGAGCCGGAGCTTTTATATGAATACATCTTAAAAGCCTGTGCCTGCAAAAAAGATATGAAGGGACTAAAAGTCCTGGTTACCGCCGGCCCCACACAGGAAGCCGTGGACCCGGTCCGTTTCCTGACCAATCACTCCTCCGGGCGCATGGGATACAGCATCGCAAAAGCCTGTATGTTAAGAGGCGCGGACGTGACCCTGGTGACCGGACCGACCAGGTTAACAGCTCCCATCGCTGTAAATGTGATCCCGGTCATTTCTGCAAGAGACATGTTTGAAGCCGTCACCAGCCACAGCCCGGATATGGATATCATCATCAAGGCCGCAGCTGTAGCGGATTACCGCCCGGCAAAAGTTTCCGAAGAAAAGGTGAAAAAATCAGACGACAATGCCTCCCTTGTGCTGGAGAGGACCGACGACATCCTCCGGTATCTGGGCGAACACAAGCGTCCCGGCCAGTTCCTGTGCGGCTTTTCTATGGAGACAGAGCACATGCTGGAAAATTCAAAGAAAAAGCTGGAAAAGAAGCATCTGGACATGATCGCAGCCAATAACCTGAAAGTTCCGGGCGCAGGATTTGAAACCTCCACCAATGTGATCACCATCATCACCCCGGATTCCGTGCGGGAACTGGAACTGATGAGCAAAGAGGACGCAGCCTTCTGTCTGCTGGATGAGATCCTTGCCAGAAGAAGCCGGGCAAAGTAGTCTGACTTTATGAAAATTCCTCGTCTCTTTTTTAACGATTTTGCATTTTGAAAACACGGATATTTCAATTTCCATTCTGTTTTTGCCTTTAAGCGTATATTTTGCCATATTTTTTGCAAGAATCTATTGACGGAACGTCAAATTGCCGTTAAAATGTTGAAATTGAAGGATGCAAAAAAGAGTGGAGGATGGAAAAGTGACAGCATACGAAGAATTATCAAAAGAAGAATTATTAGAATTAAAAAGCAAACTGGAAGCTGAATTTGAAGAAGTAAAGGCACAGAATCTGAACCTGGATATGTCCAGAGGCAAGCCGTCTACCGCACAGCTGAACCTCTCCATGGGCATGATGGACGTACTGACCAGCGATTCTGACCTGAAATGTACCGAAGGCGTAGACTGCCGCAACTACGGCGTCCTGGACGGAATCGCCGAGGCAAAACAGCTTCTTGCAGATATGATGGAAGTACCAAAGGACAATATCGTCATCTTTGGGAACTCCAGCTTAAATGTGATGTTCGATACCGTTGCGCGCAGCATGACTCATGGCGTAATGGGCAGCACTCCCTGGTGCAAACTCGATAAAGTAAAATTCCTGTGCCCGGTACCGGGATATGACAGACATTTTGCCATCACCGAATATTTCGGCATTGAGATGATCAATGTACCCATGACACCGGAAGGACCGGATATGGACATGGTAGAAGAACTGGTAAGCTCCGACCCGGCCATCAAAGGTATCTGGTGCGTACCGAAATACTCCAACCCGCAGGGCATCACCTATTCTGACGTAACGGTCCACCGTTTTGCAAAACTGAAACCAGCAGCGGAAGATTTCCGCATTTACTGGGATAACGCATACGGCATCCACCATTTATATGAAGATAAACAGGATTATCTCATTGAAATCCTGATGGAATGTAAAAAAGAAGGCAATCCGGATATGGTCTACAAGTTCTCTTCTACTTCCAAGATCAGTTTCCCTGGCTCCGGCATCGCTGCGATCGCCGCATCTGATGCAAACCTGGCAGACATCCGGAAGATGATGAAGATCCAGACCATCGGCCACGACAAACTCAACCAGCTCCGCCATGCAAGATACTTCAAAAATATCCACGGCATGGTAGAGCACATGAAAAAGCACGCAGACATCATGCGTCCCAAATTCGACATCGTGCTGAACACCTTCGAAAAAGAGCTTGCCGGACTGGGCATCGGTTCCTGGCTCGCTCCACGCGGCGGATACTTCATCTCCTTTGATTCCATGGACGGCTGCGCAAAAGCCATCGTGGCAAAGGCAAAAGAAGCCGGCCTGATCATGACACCTGCAGGGGCCACCTTCCCGTATGGAAAAGACCCCCATGACAGCAACATCCGTATCGCGCCGTCATATCCGACGGTAGAAGAACTGAAACTGGCCACCGAGATCTTTGTATTAAGCGTAAAATTAGTCAGCATCGAAAAGCTGCTGGCGGCGAAATAAAAAAGTGACGGGGGACGGGGGATTTCTAGAAATCCCCCGTCCCCCGTCACTTTTTAGTTGTCAATCTCTTTAAATCTCTGATAGGCGTTCTCTATTGCCTTTCTTACTTCTATTTCATCATTTGGGATAAAGGTGGTCATTGTTTCTGCCCGGCGGATCGTCTCTCTGGCCGTCTCCTCATCCGCAATTTCTCCCAATGCTTTCAGCTGAATTACAAGATTTCCCAGGGCTGTTGCTTCTACCGGCCCGGCGATCACCTGTTTCCTGCAAATATCGGCTGTCATCTGACACAGCATTTCGGATTGTGCGCCGCCGCCAAGGATCTGCAGCTTCTCAATCCTTCCTGCGCTCTTTTGAGCATGCGGCCTCTTCTCCTCCTCTTCTGCCATGCCCTGCTCTAGTTTTTCCAGCTCTCTTCGATATTTGAGCGCCAGACTTTCATAGATGCATCTGACAACCTCTCCAGCGCTTTCTGGCGCCCTCTGGCCCGTCTTACGGCAGAAAGCCTGTATCTTCTCCGGCATATGCCCGGGAAAGGCAAAATCCGGCGAATTCGGAGCAATAAAGCACTGAAATGGATCGCACAATGCCGCCTGCCGTTCCAGTTCGTTATAAGAAGCCATTCTGCCTTCCGCCGTCCATTCCCGTCTGCACTCCTGTAAAAGCCACGTTCCAACAATATTCATAATACACTGAATATCCCGGTAAGGGCCCTGCTCATTTGATATTCCAAGCTCAAATCCAAGATCCGTCAGGATCGGCTGTTTCCGCTCCACTCCCAGAAGGCTCCAGGTGCCGATATTTAGGAACGCCGTCGAGTCCGGATCTTCTGTCATAGCTGCCCCGGCGCTCTGCGTATCATGACCGGCCACGGCGATCACTTTGACCGGTTTTGTCCCCTTACCTGTATATTCTCCAATCACAGTGCCGCTGTCCGTCAAAGGTGCAAACAAAGTCTCCGGAATCTGATATGCCTCCAGAACCCGCTGATTCCAGCTTCGGCTCACCGGTTCCAGCATCTGCGTCGTACAGGCGATCGTCCGCTCACAGACCGCATTTCCGCAAAGGAAATAATTGATCAGATCAGGCATATGTAAAATCTTAGCCGTCTGATTCCATAATTCCGGTTCCGTCTCCTTAAGAGCAAGGATCTGATACAGCGAATTGGTGGCATACGTCTGATTTCCACACATCTGAAATAATTCTTTTGCCGAAAATTTCTCCTGTGCCTTCCCTGTCATGCCTTCCGTACGGCGGTCCCGGTAATGAACCGGCGGCATCAAAAGCTTTCCCTTCTTATCTAAAATGCCAAAATCAGCGCCCCAGGTATCAATCCCGATACTGTCAATATCTCCTGCCATCTCAATCGCATGTTTTACTTCCCCAAGAAGCAGATCAAAGTCCCAACATAAATATCGTCCTTTCTGAACCGGTACATTTTCAAACCGGTAAATTTCCTGATATGTCAGTGATCCATCCTGATATTCTCCCCTGACTGCCCGTCCGCTGGATGACCCCAGGTCGATAGCCAGTACTCTTGCCATTACAATTCGCCTTCTTTCTTCTATAAAAAAAAATCAAGGACTTTTGTCCTTGACCTTATCTTACATATACCTTCAAAACTGCATATAAGAAACTTCATCCTGCCTACCGACCTTCTTTGGTCATGCCCTCGACCGATTAGTAGCAGTCAGCTCCATACATTACTGTACTTCC
>NZ_JACJLV010000058.1 GCF_016902415.1 Mordavella massiliensis
GTGTGATTTTATCCATGGCACTAACTCCTTTAAAAAACTTGTAGTTTTCTGGAGTTATTATCTCATGGAGCGAGGAAACTAGCACGGTACTGAGAATTTACCGTGTACGCTTTTTCACTATACCATACTTGCTTCAACTATATTTTTTTCGTCCAAAGATAAGCCATACAAATTATAAATAATGTCATTTAGTTCCGTTTCCACTTTGTCATTCTGGCGATTATTATCATTTACCGTTTTAAGCAATTCCTTTACCAAATTACTGCATTTTTCTATTATGTCATTAGGAGCTAGAACAATTGGTAAATTATCAATTTCATAGCCATTTACGTTACTATTAGTGCTAAGTTTCTTAAAAAACCAGTTCAACAAATGAGAATTACATAAACCCAATAAAAACTCGATATTTTCAGTCGGCATCAAGTAGTTAACTGAATTAGCACAATATATGCCGCTATCAATTAATGTCATTTTCAATCTGTTTCTTTCATTAACTCCTGTAATACCTTGCATGACTATTCGTTTTTGTTTATAATGCTGACTTCGTGGCGTATGAACATTCTTGGAGTACTGTTCCGAATCTAAATACAGAATGTCTCCCTGACTAATATGGTCAGTGATAAAATATTTCTGAACCTGTGCACCTCTGAGCATTCTATGATATGTAGATTCCAGTTTTACATACTTTTTATCCAAAGAGAGATCTATCTCGCCAGTAAAACACTTTGAGAAATCCTTCATTCTTTGTGCGTCTTTACACATCTTAAGTAAAATTGATAGTTCCTGCGCATTCACAAGCGGAATGGTAAGTGCTTTGCTGTCAATTAACCCTATATCTGATGGAGATATCTCGACCTGCTCATTTGCAATATTAACATATTTATCATCATTAATTCTCATCAAGAATTTTCTGTTTGGATCTGCATTTCCACGATTGCTTCCTAGTATACATACAGACATCTTTGCCGACTTGAATACGCGTTTGCTTTCATTGTCCCTTTCAGGAAACGCTTCAATATACTGCACTGATTCTTGGTTAAAAATAAATTTTCTTAACTCATATGAACTCAAATCACACATAAACGCCATTGGAAAAATCAATGACAAATGACCATTTTCCCGAAGTAACGAATGTGATTTACAAATAAACAGTCTAAATATATTAATCATGCCACCCTTTGCAGGCTTGTATATGACATGTTCTTTGTAATACTTGATTTCTTCTGGTGTAGCTAAAATACTTGTGTTTTGGTTTTGCTTTTTGTTCAATAATCCGTATGGTGGATTTCCTATTACAATATCAAACCCACCCTTCTCATAAAACACACGCGCAAACTCCAGCTGCCAAAGAACAAACGGCTTGGATACTCTTTTGTCTGCGGCATAAAATTCCTCCCGCTTATCCTCTGGAAGTGTTTCAAGCTGCAAACCTATCATTTTATGGCGTATGGCATTAATTCTGTTTATAATTTCCTGTTTTTTTATGGTGTCGTCACAGTAGAAAAGCTGGTCCTGGGCATCAATCAATTTCGGCAGCATAGTCTCCCAGGCCTGCTGGTACCAACTGTAGGATTCCCCTTCCTTTGCTGTACCGATCAGATCGCTCTGCAACACCAATTGTGTCCCCTCAAACTCATCTACCAAGCTGTTCCCACAGAGGATATTGCACTCCAGATTTGGAAGCGGCATCGGGTTCACATGCCCATCAAGCTCCGACTGGGCATTTGGATTAATTTCGTCATCAATCACCAACGACAGCCACAGACGCAACTGCGCAATATCCACTGCAGATGGTTCAATATCCGCCGCAAAAATGGAGTTCTTGATGGTGTATCTTTTCAAGTCATAGGGCGTTCTCTGGGAGCGTAGCTCACGTACCATAAACGCCGCCTGCCTTTCGGACACAGCCTTGCTTCTTGCCGCTACCGCCATATACTCTGTGAGTGTCTCTCTTGCCCTAACAATCTCATTCAAGAGGCCCAGTGGAAATGCTCCAGATCCCACTGCCAAATCCACCACGCGCACGGACATAAGAGCCTGATCCATATCGTCAAGGCGGTTTACCACAACGTTTCCCTCATCATCGACCTTAAAAATTTCCTCGGAGATAAACATATCCCTCTGTCCTTGACGTTTGGATTTCACGGTATCCTCATCCTTCATGAAATCACCGTAAAGAATAAAATCTCGGACGGCAGATTCCGAAATTTCCGTCTGTCCCACCAGGTAATTGATCAACGATTCCCTGCACATATAATGTACAATTTCACGCGGCGTATAGAACGCACCCTTGGATTTGCGATCTTTTACCTCCAGAAGATTTTCAAATACCTTTCCCAGCATCTCAGGGTCAATAGCAACCTCCCGTTCAAGTGGCTCATCCTCACTCATAGTAAAGTTATACCTGTCAAAAATATCCAAAATCCCGTCCGCCTGCCTATCATCTGGAGATTTCTTGTTTGAAAAAATCTCGTCGGGAATATCAAAACGTGTTGACTTCCAGTCAAAGCCATCAATCGGCTCAAAAAGGCCCCCTGAGAGGAACGGTATGCGGCAGTGCAAGATCGGTGTATAGCCCATCACGCCTCTGTTTTTACTTAATGTGTCATAAAAGAGCGGTTCCAGATACTTCTCATAAAAATGCCCGCCATTTTTCACTGCATAATCAAACAGCGTTCTAAGGAAGGTCTGTGAACCACTCCCCCAATTTCTGCTGTGCGGCATTTTGTTGGCAATCAGCTCTTCTGCATCATCTGGAATCCGGTCTAGGGCAGAACGGAATCTGCTTGTCTTGATATAATTTTCTCCTGATTGTTCATAAAGAGCCGGCAGATATTCCTTGATAATCCGTCCCTGTGCACCAGTGGTAAAAAACAGATTTTTATATTCCTTTTCTGTCAGCATATGAGGCCACACACCCACACCTAGCCAGCCTTTTTTCTGCAGGAAATAAAGGAACACAATCTGCCCTAAAAGTTTCTTGACAAACTGCTCAACTGTAAAGTGGCAGCGCTCAGATTCTGCAATAAAATCCTCATTACTCACGAGCCAGTCGCGTAACTGCTGGTATTTTTCACAGTAGAGATCGAAAAATTCCTGCGTTACCCTTTCAACACTAAAAGCCTCTTCCAGTTCGTCAAGCGTTGGATTGGAGTTGTTATCAACAATAAAGCTATGAAAGTGAGAAAGCGCCGTGTGACAAGGTTCCTTGTCACCTACAAGAAAAGAATATCGTTTTGCAGGCGTAAGCTTCTCCGTAGCCTTCAGCTTTCCATTCTCTATCTTCATTTCATAGTCAAGCCGCACGAAAGAAAGCCGCCACTTTGGATCATCCTCTGCATAGAAGGCAACCAGTGCAGCGTCCGCGTTTCCACTTTCTATCAGCTTTTTTGCAAAGTTTCTCTGCATACTTCTGGCACGTTCAATCCCGGATTGTTTTTGCAGTTTTACCGCAAATATCAAAAGCAGCTTACCATCTGGAGTATTGTAAGTCCCCACATGGGTAGAGCCTGCAATATGATAGGAAAAATTAGATCGTTCTTCATGCAGTATGTCCGGAGCAATCATCCGGACGGTTGAAAATATTTCATTGATCAGCTCCACGTAATTGTCTGTACTGTATGGGCTCATCAGTATCTCTTCCATTCGTTTTGTCGTCGCATTCATCTATCTCTTACCCGCTTTCATATAGCAGGAGAGGATCACCTGTTTATCCTCATTCTGCTGGTTTATCTGTTTTTTCTGTTCCTCAAAATAGGTATCCGGCACAAGCTTTATAATCTCAAAGTAAAACTCAAGCACGTCCGTGACAACTTTACTCCGCTTTACAACATCCTTAGAAACCTTGGCAGGAATTTCCCCGGCTTCCCATCTTGTAATCAGAACATTCAGCTTCTCCTCCTGATCGTCTGTAAGCCTCGGATCTGCCTTTATCGCTTTGAGAAGCTTGATAACTTTGGCGTCATTTCCCGTTACCATTACTTTTTCTGTAGTAACGGTTCCCTCCACAGACAGCATATCATCAAAAGCCTTATCATTGCTCTCGAAGTGTCGGTAATAGTCCTGGCTCACAGATACTCCTTTTTCAACAGGGGAAGCTTCTATATATGTGATTGCTTCCATAAAAGTCATCTGCTGTGCCTTTTCATCGTCGCTGTAAAAAAATGTTTTCAATGCTCCCTGTCTGATAAAGCTGATGGTAGCATTATGGTCAATAATTTGAGATGTCTTTCCGGCCTTTGCCTTCTTAGGAAATCGCTTAATTTTTGAGAACAACTGCGGATTATCATCTCTAATCTGTCTGATCATCGTGAGATACTTTAATTCTGGATTTGAACTCTCCTCATCATCGTCCAAATCTTTATTAAGATCTGAGAAAAGTTTTTTCGGCGACACGTCCTCCTCATCGGAAAGATATTTGTAATCTTCACCCAAGGTATCATGAAACTGCTGAAGCTTTTCCAGAATTCTGTCTTTCATGGGTACCTGACTGTTGCTCTGTCTGGTCGGAAAGAAATTGAATACATAAATACGGTCATACTCCGTTCCAACACGATTGATACGTCCGACACGTTGCATGATCCTAGTAGGATTCCAAGGGAGATCATAATTCACTAGAACGTTTGCCCGGTGCAGATTAATACCTTCCGCCAGAACATCCGTTGTAATCAGAAGGTCATATTTATCCTTTCCTTTTTCCCGGTTCTTAGGATTAAAACTATCCTCTATTTCTGATTTTAAGATAGCACTACTCTGACCACTGAACGCGACTACACGCTCGCCATAGATTTCCTTTAAATTACTTTCCAAATATGTAGCCGTTTCCTTTGACTCCGTGAAGAGAATCATCTTCTTCCCTAGCATGGCTTTGTGTGTCCTTAAGTTTCTCTTAAACTCATCAAGCTTTGGATCCACCTCAATCAAATGCCATAAATCCTGCAAATACTTTAGCTGCGAAAGATCTGACTCTAAGTCGCGGATAAATCTGGCTTCAAATTCATTGGTCTTGAATTCCATCACATCGTTTTGCTCAATATGATAAATAAGCTTTTCCGTATCTCCACTATCCAAAAGGTCATAGACATTTACGCTTTTGCTGATATAAACCTTCCCACTTCTGAGCATTCCAATAAATTTCTCATAGGATTCAATAAAACGGTTCAGCGACATTTTAAACGCATAGAAGCTCGATTCTAGTCGCTTTACCAGAATGCCCTTCATGAAACCTCCCATGTTTCTCTGAGCAGCCAACATCTGAGCATATTTCTTTTTATCCTTCAGATACAGCAATGGTGTATATCTGGAATATTTAAAATCCTTGATGACGGCAATGGTCTCGGAGAATGCCTGATCCGTCTCCTCGTCAAACTCATATATAATTTTCTCCGGGCTTCCTACCTTCGGAAACGTCAGTCCCTGCTTTTTAAGGTCTTCCCCGTAATACTCCTGTATCTCTTTTCTAGTTCTTCGGATCATAACCTCGCGGAGCAGTTTATCGCGAATCAGTTCCGAATTTTCTCTGAGTTGTTTTAAATACTCGGCGGAACCTTTCGGAAACTGATTTGCCTTGGAATTCAATGCCCGAAAGAAACCTTCGATATTTTTTATTCCATTGATAGTTCCATTCTGTTTGGATTGAAATAAATATATCTGATTCTCGATATCGCTTGTGTAGTTGTTGATCGGTGTGGCAGATATCAATATAACTTTTTTCCCACGGCAAATCTGATGCAACTGCGTAAAGCTCTCTGTATCACTGTTTCTGAATCTGTGTGCTTCGTCCACAAAGACATAGCTGTATTTGTCTATGCCTTTAGCTATGATATGCTCCATCTTTCCAAGGGAAACCACATCATATCTTGCTACATCAAATTCCTGTAATACGCTGTTCCAATAATCCACAAGCACGGGTGGACACACAATCAGCTTATACGCGCTTCTCGGGAAGGTATTGGCAAGCATTGCACAAATATAGGTTTTTCCCAGACCAACGACATCAGAAATAAACACTCCATTATATGCGTCCAATTTCTTTTTTGCCAAAATAACAGCATCCCTTTGATAAAGCAGACTCATATATCCCGGAGGAAGAAGTGTTTCAAAATTCTCTTTATCGGAATTAATCTCTTCTTTAAAAAATTCATATAAGGTTTTCAGATACAGCTCATAAGGGGTGATATCCGACTTCATCCATGTTCGCTGCTCCACAGTTTCGATGTATGTATCTCGGATATCTTCCCCCTTTTCCCATAACTTCTCAAAGCGATCAAGGGCAAACTGCACATCAGCCGAATCCTTGAGTTCCACATTGAATTCTAGATGATTCATAAGTCCGGCTTCTGAGAAATTACTTGATCCGGTAATAACACTGCCAAATTGATCAAATACCTTTTCTGGATCCTTACGCATAATATAGACCTTGGCATGAAGAGGCGCTTCCGTATACATCCTCATTTCCAATTTACCAGATTTCAGCCAGTCAATAAATACCCGTACCCCCTTCTCAACCTCTTCCGTAGTGGATCCTGTTTCAAACTCATGCTCAACCTCGTTGGCAATAATCTCCTTGCCCTCCTGCATAGAAACTTTTGTATATTTTATTTCGTCTCTGGTACGATCAAGAATTTTTACTGTAAACTGATCCACATTTAATCCTACTAGGATCCTGATTTTCTCCACAGCCTCAAGGGACTGATACATCTTAAAGAATCCGCTTGTGCGAAAATAACCGACCAATACATCGAAAAACTGCGTGTTACTTTTCAAAATTGCCGCAAAACGACTATATAAATCTCGCTCCGGTTCGTTCGTAAAGAATTTCAAATCATTTTGCATCATCATTGGTGCCACCTTTCGGAATAAATTCGAGAATTTCATCCACACCGCAGTCCAACGCAGTACAAATTCGCTCTATGCTTTCAAGGGAGATATACTCGTCCTTTTTTAAACGCGTAATAATATTAGCACTCACTCCGGCTCGATTCCGTAGCTGTGCTGTTGACATTTTCCTGTCAATTAACATTTTTAGCAATCTGCTGTATGTTACCGCCATATTCCACCTCTTTCTCAAGCAAATCCACTAACAGAATAGCTCGAAATCGTGAATTTTTCAACATATATTTCTAAAGTTTCTCAGTAAAACACCAATCCTTCTACTGCTAATAAAGTAAGCGCCAAATAATACTGCGGTAAAATTTAAAATTACCCCAGCCCTTTGCGAGTTGGAGTAATTCACTATAATTCACATGCGATTTTTGATAGATTGGAGTTTTTCACTCCAAGGCGCCAGCTCTGCCAGCTGTTCATCTGTCATATCTTTACCCGGCCGGTGTTCCAGCAGAAATTTAAGATATCCGTAAATATTCAGATCGTGTGCTTTTGCCATCTCAACCATTGTATAGACCACTGCGCTTGCATTCGCACCATCAACAGAACTGCTGAACAGCCAGTTCTTACGGCCAACTGCGAATGGGCGGATTGCATTCTCGCTGAGATTGTTAGTAAAACTGCAGCGTCCGTCCTCCAGATAGGTCTCTGCTGTATCACGCCGGTTAAGGACATAGTTTACTGCCTTATCCATCCGGCTGTTCCTGACTGGTTTCTGCTGATCGAGCCACGACCAGAAAGCCTCCAGAACGGGTTTTTCCTTCTCGAGACGCAGCTGCTTCCGCTTTTCATAATCACCGGGATACTTTTTGTTAATGGAGTCCTCAATGGTGAATAACCGGTTGCAGTACTGGACTCCCTGCACTGCCGGCTGACTGTAGTCATACTGTTTCCCTTTGGGAACGGCATCGATAAAGTATCGGCGGATGTGCGCCCAACAAGAGCAGCGCCGGATTCCTGGAAGATGATTGTATCCCTGATATCCATCTGTTTCCAGATATCCGTTGTAGCCTTCCAGAAACTCTCTGGCATGGCTGCCGCTCCTGGTCGGGGAATATCCATACAGGATGATCGCCGGAAGCCCGTCTTCGCCGCTTCGGAACAGCCACATGAACGACTGGGTCTGGGCTCGGCGCCCTTCCTCGTTCAATACCTGAACCCGGGTTTCATCTGCCATTGCAAAGCTGCGTTTCAGCAGCTCACGGTGGAAGTAATCATACATTGGCTGGAAATAGTTCCGGGAACAGTAGATGATCCAGTTGGCAAGAGTAGTACGGCTGATCTGAGCCCCATACTGTTTCCAGTCTTTCTCCTGCCGGTATAGCGGAAGCCCGTTGGCATACTTCTGATACATGGTCCATGCAACAGTGGAAGCAGAGGCAGGCCCTTTCCCTACCAGAGCATCCGGCACCTGAGACTTTATGATCACAGGTTTTTCTGTATCGCCAGACCCTTCCTTGCAGGATGGGCATCCGTAGCTCTGGCTGTAGTATTCGATCACCTTGCATGTAGCGGGAATGAACTCCAGCTCCCGGCGGACATACTCCTCGCCGATCAGCACCATCTGCGTACCGCAGACCGGGCAGATCTGGTCTTCTTCCGGAAGAGGGACCACTACCTTTTCAACCTTCAGACCTTTGAAAAGGTCCTCATGGGTTGCCTTCTTTTTACGGGCATGTTCCCTGATCACGGTCTCTTCTTCCGGCAGAGATGAATCTTGTTCCATTTCCGCTTCATCGAAGAGATTCTGTTGTCCCGGAATGTCATCGGACCTTTTTTCGCTGGATGAGCCGAAAAGCTTTTTGGTCAGATAATCTACCTGTTCCTGAAGCGCTTTCTCGTGACTGGATTTTTCGTCAATAACAAGACGGAGAGATTTGATCAGCTCAGTCTGTTCAGATACCATTGTTTTCAGTTGTGATACTGTATCTTTCAGCTCTCGAAGCGGGATATCTTTCGCACTGGAAGCCATCGTTTCTCTCCTCGGATTTGATACCTTTATTATACCAGAAAAGAACCATTTGCTAAAGGGAAACAACTCCTGAAAAACGCCGAATTTACAAGGAATTCCCGGGTTTTTCTGTGCAAGTTTTTTGCCGATATCCAAGTGTTTATTACTCCGCTTTGAGGGCCTTGGGCTGGTCAATATCAATCCCTGACATCAGCCAGTCAAACTCCCGCCAGGAAAGATTCCGGACCTCCGACTGCTTCCTGGGCCACTGATAGCCGCCGCGAACAGACAACCGCTTATAGATCAGAACGAAGCCGTCCCCTTCATGGAACAAGGCTTTGATCCTGTCCCGTCTTCTTCCGCAGAAAAGGAAGAGAGCACTGGACGAGGGATCCATCTTAAGCTGATCCTCGATCACGGCACAGAGTCCGTCAATGGACTTGCGCATATCTGTATAGCCGCAGACAATGTAGATCTTTTCAAGCCCGGAGATGTCACCTAACATGAGAGCTCCTGCAGCAAACGGAATGTCCTGGTGAGCAGGATTGGATCTGCATCATTGCTGATACGGACCGTGATATCCTTCATAGCAACTTCAATCGTATGTGAATTGTCAAGGTGCGAGTTTAGCATCTGTGATGCTGTATGCTGTTCCGGAGTGTGATCCGGAACAATGTCAATGGGAACCACGTCCTGTTTCGGGCGGGGGACCTCAAGATGACCGTAATTCGCTGCTGGGATCTGATCCGCTGCGGCTTTCCGGCAGCGGCTGACCCAGTTGTAAAAGGTACTTACTGCAATGTCGTTTTCACGGCACCAGTCAGCATCTGTCATGCCGCTCTGGCGGCATTCATTGATAAGCCGTATTTGTTCCGCCATCGGAACACGGGCTTTGCGAGTACCTGCCATAACCTATCCTCCATAATTGTAGTGAAATAGTCTAAATATCTTTCGACTACAATTATAGGCAAAACTTGAGAATCAGGAAATCCGCAGGAATATTTGGCGCTTACCTAATAAAACAAGAGTACACGGTAAATTCTCAGTACCGTGCTAGTTTCCTCGCTCCATGAGATAATAACTCCAGAAAACTACAAGTTTTTTAAAGGAGTTAGTGCCATGGATAAAATCACACA
>NZ_JACJLV010000059.1 GCF_016902415.1 Mordavella massiliensis
GGAAAAAGTTATGAAAAAGATTTTGTTCAAATTTTTTGAACAATTGTAGTATAGAAAAAACTTGTGTTGATTTTGTGTTTAAAATAAGAAAAAAATGTAAACAAAGTTTGAAGAAATATTTATATATGGAAAAGTTCTTTCAGAAGGGCGCGCAAGGAGTCCTCAAATAAATGATCTTTTTTCCAGACAATAGAGATCTCATGCCGGACCTGCCAGTCCGGCAGATTTATTTTCTGCAGGAGTCCTTCGCGGAGATCTTCCGCAGCGGCTGTCTCATAAAGGAACGTAATACCGCATCCGTTCTTAACCATATCTTTGATCGTGTTCATATTTCCAATGGTTGTAACATGCCGGAAAGTTTCGATCCCCATTCCGTATTCCGACAGGGCGTCTTCCAGGATCCGTCGGGTGCCGGAGCCCGGTTCGCGGACAAGAAGCCGCTCCGAAGTCAGATCAAAAAGACTTTGCGGGGCCTTTTTAAACCGGTAGTTCTTCTTGCAGACGGGAATGAACCGGTCCGTTATGTACGGAACATGCTGGTAAAGGTGGGAAGGATAATTTCCTTCCAAAATAGCAAAATCAATCTCGCCTGCGTCCAGCTTTTGCAGGAGAAGGGCCGTATTGGCGACCGTGACGGAGATGTTTGAGTCCGGATGCGCCGCAAGAAAATGCGAAAGCGGATCAGCGATCATAAACTCTCCCACAGTCAAAGTCGCGCCAAAACGAACGGTCTGCTGCAGGTCGCAGGCAGAAGCCAGCTGCTCTTTGAGATAGATCTCATTGTTGCAAAGTGAGGTCAGGGAGTCGCGAAGAAGGATCCCCGCTTCAGTAAGCGAAATCCGGCGTCCCGAAAAACGGAAAGCCTGGATGCCGTAATAATCTTCAATATAGCGGACGTGCTGAGAAACAGCAGGCTGGGTAATATGAAGTTTTTCTGCAGCGCGGGTGAAACTCAGCTCCTCGCAGACAGTAAGAAAAGTCAAAACACGATGATCAAGCATGGCAACCTCCTATAATGGGGACGGGGGATTTCCGGAAATCCCCCGTCCCCATTATAGGTATGATAACATATACTTATTAAAAAATAAATATTTATAATTTTACTTTATGAAAAGACCGTGCTATTATTTTTGTGGTTTTGTGAAAATATGATTGATTGTATGTGGAGGCTATTGAATGAATTTTGTGAGTAAGAACTGGAAGGGGATTTTGTTGTGTTTTTGTATTGCGTTGCCGTCCTGGATTCTGGGGCGCCAGTTTCCGATTGTCGGCGGCCCGGTGATTGCAATCCTTGCAGGGATGGTTTTGACTTTGTTGATCAAGGACAAGTCGAATCTGGAGAGCGGAATTAAGTATACGTCTAAAAAGATTTTGCAGTATGCGGTGATTCTGCTGGGGTTCGGCTTAAATCTCCAGGTGATCCTGCAGACGGGGAAACAGTCTTTGCCGATTATTCTTTCAACGATTACGATATCGCTGGTGATTGCGTATGTGCTGCACAAGGCGATGCATATTCCGGGGAAGATTTCTACGTTGGTGGGCGTGGGTTCGTCTATCTGCGGCGGTTCGGCGATTGCTGCGACTGCGCCGGTTATTGATGCGGATGATGAAGAGGTGGCGCAGGCGATCTCGGTCATCTTTTTCTTCAATGTACTGGCCGCTGTTTTGTTTCCGACATTGGGTGGCATTCTTGGGTTTGCGACGGATTCTGGGGAGGCGTTTGGCGTGTTTGCCGGAACAGCGGTCAATGATACTTCTTCTGTGACGGCTGCGGCGTCTACCTGGGACAGTCTGCACGGGCTGGGAAGCGCGACTCTTAATAAGGCGGTCACTGTAAAGTTGACCCGGACTCTGGCGATTATTCCGATCACACTGGTGCTTGCTTTCCTGCGGACGCGCAGAGAAAAAGGAGAAGGAAATGGAAAAGTTTCCATGAAGCAGATTTTCCCGTTTTTTATTCTGTTTTTTATTGGAGCGTCTGTGATCACAACCGTTGCATCTGCAGCTGGAGTGCCGGTGGAGATGTTTAATCCTTTGAAGGAATTGTCGAAATTTTTCATTATTATGGCTATGGCCGCGGTGGGGTTAAACACGAATATTGTGAAGCTGGTGAAAACAGGAGGAAAACCGATTTTGATGGGAATGGCGTGCTGGATCGGGATTACGGCGGTGAGCCTTGGGATGCAGCATGTGCTTGGAATTTGGTAGAGTTGAAATGAAAAGACAGCGGTGCATTTATCGATCTTTTGGATCAAGAGCACCGCTGTTTTTATACATTTTTAGACTTCTTTCAGCACCCCGAGTCCCCGATCCAGAGAAGCGCCGGCAATCATTCGTTTTTTGATCTCCCGTTGCAGCAGGGTCTGCCCGGGCAGGTTATCAAGGCATTCCGGCGTATGAGTCAGGTCAAAAATAAAATAAAGGAAATCGCCGGGACAGGGCTGAGTGTCCAGGATTTCAAAATATTTCTGAAAACGGAGAATTCTGCTGTCTGCAGGCAGAAATTCTTTCAACTGCGGACTTAAGAGCCAGCTTTGTGTGAAAAATACGGGAGGATGGCCTGCAGGGAAATCGTAGTATCCGGGGATATGCGCAAGCGCGGATTTCAAAGCGGCAGAAACAGAAGGCTCGTCAAGCGGTCCGTCTTCCGGGATGTGAATAAAGACAGCCGGCGGGCGATCCGAAAAGAAAGGATCAAGCAGAGCAAAGCCTTCGGGGATCCACTCGAATTGAAGGCGTCCGTGCCAGGTCATAAGCCCGGTAATCAGGCCGCTGGCAAAAATCATCTGGCGGAAACGCATCCCGTCGGTTCCGTGCTTTTTCATGTCCCAGCCGCAGTAATAACGGATGCCATATTTTTGCATGCTAACCTGTTCCGGTTCAAAATGAAATTTCTCCATATTATTTCTGTGAAGGCGGGAGCCACTGAGGAGGACGATGACCGCAATCATGGGAGATCCGTGGCTGGAAAAAGCTTTTGAATGGCTGTCCCAGGTCCAGATGTCGCCGCAGTCCTCCGAAGAAGCATAAAACAGGATATAATGCCAGAGCCAGCAGAGAAAATTCAAACGCTCATCGGAATTCAGGAGATGCAGTTCTGCCAGTATCCGCGCCTGCAAAGGTTCTTCCAGGTCATAAAACTCCATAATCTCTTTGAAATTCATTCTTTCGAGCCAGTCCGGAGAATATAGGTTCCACGCATCTTCCAGACAGTGTTCCCATGAAGAGGGAACAGAATCAAAAGAAAGATAATCGGCAAGTTCTTTCGCTTTATACATAGATACACTCCTTATCCACATTATTTAAAAGGTTATCCACAATTTTATCCACCATCTTTAAATGGGGACGGGGGATTTTCGAAAATCCCCCGTCCCCATTTAAGTGGTGGTAAACAAATCGATGCACTGGCCGGTCATGACGTCTGGTGCGTCGCACAGCAGATATACGATGGCATTTGCCACGTCTTCGGCGCTGCCCATTTTTACATCGTCCTGTCCGACGGAGTGATTGTAGACTCTCTGCCCGGGGGTGTCTACGATGCCGGGGGCTACGGCGTTGACCTGAATGCCGTATTCTTTTGTCTGGATGGCCGCTGTTTTTGTCATGGTGACGATTCCGCCTTTTGCTACCGCATAGGCGCCCATCTGTGACGCAATCCTCCCCATGCGGGAGGAAACGCTGACTACTTTGCCAGAGCCCTGCCGGATCATGACGGGAAGGATATGTTTCATGCAAAGGAAGGGAATCCTTAAGTTTGTGCGGATAATCTGATCCCACTGGCCTTCGCTCCACTCCCAGAGGCGGATGGCCTGGTGTTCTCTTCCTTCGTAGATTTCTTTGGGATATCCGCCGGCGTTGTTGACCAGGATGTCGATGCGGCCGAATTTTTCAAGCACTGTGTCCACAAGGGAGCAGACTTCTTCGCCGCAGGTCAGATCCCGGGAAAGGGAAATGGCCCTGCCGCCGTCTGCCTGGATCATTGCGACGGTTTCGTCAAGATCGGCCTGTGTGCGGGCGACGGCTACGATGGTGGCGCCTTCTCTGGCGGCAGCCAGAGCGGCGGCGCGGCCGATGCCTTTTCCTGCGCCGGTGATGACGGTGATTTTATCTTGTAACTTCATGTTTCTGTCCTCCATTCATCTAATGCAAGGTATTTCAGATCGTCCGTTCCAGAGGGAAGAAACCGGTGGAAGTCGGGTAGATCCGGCTTTTGCCGATTTCGTCCAAAAGGATCAGGTTCAAGCTGCCGTGCAGATTTTTCTTGTCCCGGGACATGGCGCCCAGAAGGTCTGCAAGCGGAAGCCCGCAGCTGTGCGCAAGCCCGTAGATATTCAGGACTTCCAGGATCTTTTCGGCGGTGCCTTCCCGGGTGAGCCCTTTTTCTTCTGCAAGCCGGCAGATCTGATACATGCCGATGCTCACGGCCTCTCCGTGGCTTTCTTTCTGATAGTTGTGGTATTGTTCAATGGCGTGAGCCAGGGTGTGCCCGAAATTCAAAAGCATCCGCTCGCCGGTGTCAAACTGGTCAGCCTCCACTACCTGCCGCTTGATATCAACGCAGCGGGCGATGACAGAGGGAAGTTCCGGCTGAAGATCCGCAAATGAACGGTGAGAACGGAGGAGTTCAAAAAGTTCGGCGTCTTTAATGCAGCCGTATTTGATCACTTCGCCCATGCCGTCGCTGACAAAATGAGGAGCAAGTGTGTCCAGCACTGTGGGATCGATCAGCACAAGGGAGGGCTGGTAAAATGCGCCTGCCAGGTTTTTTCCCTGGGGCAGATCCACTGCAACTTTTCCGCCTACGGAGGAGTCCACCTGGGCAAGAAGAGAAGTGGGGATCTGGATCAGACGGACGCCCCGTAAATAGCTTGCGGCCGCAAATCCTGCCAGGTCGCCGATCACGCCGCCGCCAAGGGCGATCACCAGATCGCTTCTGGAAATCCCCGCGTCCAGCATGGCGCCGTAGAGCACAGGCAGGTTTTGGAAGCTTTTGGTGGCTTCGCCGTGGGGAAGCACCAGGTGGAAGCATTCGTAATGCTTTTCCAGCTGTGCTTTCAGGCGGCTGCCATAGAGCGGGTACACCTGATCGTCGGAAATGATCATGACCCGCCTGCCGGAGAATGTTTCGGCAATATAGGAGGCCGCATGATCCAAAATGTGATTTTCAATATAAATCGGGTAACTGTTTTCCCCGAGATGAACCGTCAATTTCATGGTGTCTGCTCCTGTTAAAAGGTTTTGCCCGTTACTGCGGCGATCTGGGAAACGTCTCTTAGAAGATCGTCGTATTTACGCGGCTTGAGGGACTGGGCGCCGTCGCAAAGGGCGCATTCCGGATTGTTGTGGACTTCGATCATCAGTCCGTCTGCGCCTGCGGCAACAGAAGCCTTTGCCATGGAGTCCACCAGCCACCATTTTCCGCCTGCGTGGCTTGGGTCCACGATTATAGGAAGATGGGTCAGTCTGCGCAGGACAGGAATACTCTGAAGGTCCAGCGTATTTCTGGTGTAGGTTTCAAAAGTACGGATCCCGCGCTCGCAGAGAATGACATTTTCATTACCGGACGCCATAATATATTCTGCGGACATGATCCATTCCTCGTAAGTAGCGTTTAATCCGCGTTTCAGAAGGATCGGACGATCCACCTGGCCCAGCTGCTTCAGAAGATCAAAATTCTGCATATTTCTTGCGCCGATCTGGATCAGATCCACTTTTTCATTGAAAATATCCAGGTAATCCGGAGACATTAGTTCCGTCACGATGGGAAGACCGACGGCGTCCCGTACTTCACAGAGGATGTCCAGACCTTTCAGCCCAAGACCCTGGAAGGAATAAGGACTGGTTCTGGGTTTGAATGCGCCGCCTCTTAGCAGGTTCGCGCCGGAAGCTTTTACCGCCTTTGCGATTTCCATGACCTGGTCTACGGATTCTACAGAGCAGGGGCCTGCGATCATGGCCAGATAGCCGCCGCCTACTTTTACGCCGGAGACGTCTATGACAGAATCTTCCGGATGGAACGCGCGGTTCGCCAGTTTGTAGGGTTCCTGCACATGCATGACCTTATCAACGGCTGAATCTACCTCAAAAAGCTTGGGATCGACCTGTGTTGTGTCGCCGATACAGCCGATAATGGTCATTTCCGCCCCGACTACGATATGGGAGTCCAGGCCTTTGCGTTTGACCATCGCTTCCACACGTGCGATATCTTCTTGTTTTGCGCGCGGTTTTAATACAATAATCATCGTAAGTTCCTCCATTGCTGATGTATAGATATTTACACTGTAAAATTTTACTTATTTAAAGTGTGAAAACAATTGTATACTACATTAATATAAGAAAGATGTCAACAGGTTTCCGTAATTCTGCGCGAAAAAAATTCCCGAAAATAAGGGGGAAAATGCTATAATCAAAGTATTATGAGATAAAAGGAGAAAAATCATGGTAAAAGTCTGGGTGGCGGATATCTCACCGCTGTTTTCCGGAGAAAAATATGATGCCTGTTACGCCGCGCTGCCGGACTGGAGAAAGAAAAAGGCGGATTCCCTGAAACAAGAGCAGGCCAGGGCGCAGAGCGTAGGAGTGTGGACCCTCTGGATGCAGGTCTGCAGGAAGGAAGGCCTGCCGGAGGACGTCAGCTATAATCTGTCCCATTCGGGAAATTATGTGATGTGTGCGTACAGTACCCGTCCGGGCGCCAGGGTCGGCTGCGACCTGGAAATGCTGGGAGAGTTCCGGGAAAAGACGGCCCGCCGGTTTTTTTGCCAGGAGGAGTATGCGTATATCTTAAAAGAAGAAAGAGAAGAAGAGAGGCGGAACCTGTTTTACCGGTTCTGGGTGTTGAAGGAAAGCTTTCTGAAAGCAACCAGGCGGGGGATGGGGCTGGATACCCGTTCGTTTCAGATCGGCTGGGACGAGGACGGGCGGCCGGTACTTGTAAAGAAACCGGACGAATATCCGGAAGCTTATTTTTACCAGGAATATGCCGTGGAAGAAATTCCCGCAAAGATGGCGGTCTGCACCACAGATCCGGAGATTGACGGGAACATTTTCATTGAAAAAATATGAAAAAACGGGCGTCAAGGGACTGTTGACGGGGGTATGATCAGGTGCTAAAATAAGGAAAGGGAAAAGACTGGGTTTATCAAGAAATAAAAAAGTTTACACAAGAGATAAAACCGGCAGGAGAGTATAAAATAAATGAATAAGGAGGACATGTTATGCTGGATTTAACATTTGGAGAACAGGTAAAACTTATCTTAAGCCGCAGGGGCATGACAATCAAGGAACTCGCAGAGACCATTGAGATACGGACCGGGAAAAAGATGTCCCGCCAGAATCTGACCCAGAGACTGGGCCGGGATAATTTCCAGGAACAGGACATGCGTATGATCGCAGAGATTCTTGATTGTCCATTTCAGCTCAGTATTCTAGGAGAAGACGGCGTTACCACAGAGAAAATACAGAACCGCCCTGCAGAGCCGGTGTATGAAAAAGAGCCGGAGGCTGCCGCAGAGGAAGCCGCTGCAGAACCGGAATATACAATAGAAGAGCCGGAAACTGCAGAGCCGGAATATACAGAAGAGCCGGAAACTGCAGAGCCGGAATATACAGAAGAGCCGGAGTACGCAGAGGAGCCGGAAGAAACGCAGGAGAGAGATATTACCATCGGGGAACTGGTGGATATTCACGAAGAGCTTGACGCCAGGATCCAGGAGCAGGAAGAGAAGAAGAGCCGCCAGAAAGAAGAGAAGAAGCACGGCTGGCGTTCTTATCTGATGCGGAAGATCCACAGACCGGAAGAAGCGGCGGGAAGCGGAGAGAACGAGACGATAAGCGAGGCGCCGGAAACGAAGGAGCCGGAAGAACTTTCTGAAGAAGAGGAACTGAAGATCCGGACGCCGGAAGCGATAGCGGAACAGGTGGCCGAAGCCTATGCGGTCGAAGAAGAGCCTGTATATTACGAAGAGGCGACCGAAGAAGAGCCGGAAGAAGCGGCAGCAGAGGAGGAGCCGGAAGATCCTTATGCAGAGTTCAGGATGTCTGATGAGGAGGATCTGGAAAAGGGAGATATCAATCCTTATACAGGAAGAGAATATAAGAGCAATAGTGTGCGCATGCATCCGACGCGGATCGGATATGTGCAGGTCTATGACAGAGGAAAGCATACATGGACCGATATGACAGAGTGGGCATTCCTTGGATACCAGGAACGCAAAAAAGCGCTGATGGGAAAGGATTATGACCCGCCGATCTATCTGGACTAAAGAGGACGGTTGAAGCGTTGGATTGGAAACAGTTATTATCTACCAAGAGGAGAAGAGAAAGTACCGCCGCGAACCGGCGGTACCGGAATACGGACCTAAGAAGCGAGTTTGAAAAAGATTATCACCGCATCATAGGAAGCGCGTCTTTCCGGCGGCTGCAGGATAAGACGCAGGTTTTTCCGCTGGATAAAAGTGATTTTATCCGTACCAGGCTGACCCATTCCCTGGAAGTATCCTCGTTTGCAAAATCCCTGGGACAGAATATCGGGGAAAATATTTTAGAATACCGGAGAGATCCCGGATTTACGCCGCGGATGAAGGAGGATATCTGTCATATCCTTCAGTGCGCGGGGCTGATCCATGATATCGGGAATCCGCCTTTTGGACATTTCGGGGAAATCGCCATCCGGGAATGGTTTCAGAGGAATCTGCAGGTGCTGACTTTTCACGGGACTCCCATCTCTGAGGTGCTCAAACCCTGCATGGCAGAAGATTTTTATCACTTCGAAGGAAATGCCCAGGCGCTCCGCCTGGTAAACAAGCTGCATTTTCTGGTTGATGAAAACGGTATGAATCTGACTTATGCGCTTCTGGGGACGATCATCAAATATCCGGTATCCTCGCTTGAGGTGGATCGAGATTCCGGAGATATCCGGACGCAGAAGATGGGGTACTATCTGGCGGACCGGGAGATCTATGAGGAGATTGAAAGGGAGACGGGGACAGACGGAGCCCGCCATCCGCTGGCATTTATCCTGGAGGCGGCGGATGATATCGCCTATAAGACGGCGGATATTGAAGACGCCTTTGTAAAAGGGTTTGTCAGCTATGCGAAACTTCTGAAAGAGCTTCAGGCGCTGGAAGAACCGGAGGGGGGCTTTCATGCGGCGGAAAAGCTGGAGGAGTACTATCGGAGAGGCCGGGAAAAAGGCGTGTCCGATCCGGAAGAATATGCGGTGAAAAACTGGATCGTGCGGGTGCAGGGATTCCTGATCAGCTGCGCCACCTATGGATTCACCAGTAACTACCGGGAGATCATGAACGGAACCTACCGGCACGATCTGTTTTACCGGACATTTGCCCAGGGTCTGATGGATCTGCTGGGAGATCTGGCATACAGGGAGGTGTTTACCTCTGAAACGATCTACCGGATGGAGGTCAAAGAAGCTGTGATCCTCAATGATCTGATGGATCAGTTTATGACAGCTGCGATCAAATATGACGATCCGGACTCGGCTTTAAATTCGATCGACCGCAGGATGGTTTATTTCATATCCAATAATTATAAAAACGCGTATCATTACCATGCGCGGGGGAAAAATGAAGTGGAGAAGCTGTATCTGCGGATCCTGCTGGTAACAGATTATATCTGCGGGATGACGGACAGTTACGCCAAAAGGCTCTATCAGGAGCTGAAGGCGATGATCTAGGTATAATTCCGGATGCCGGAGAATAGATTGTGGTAAAACCGGCAGAAGGAAGTGGAGGATTGAAACGGTTTATTCGTTATTTGTACGAGTATGAACAGGATAAAAGGCTTCGGAATGTAGGCTTTGTAAAAGCAGAGCAGGGCGACCGGGAATGTGTGCTTCATATTCACGGAAAAGGACTGAATCTGCAGGAAGA
>NZ_JACJLV010000060.1 GCF_016902415.1 Mordavella massiliensis
GGTGTACACCATTAACAATGCATTGGAAGAAAAAGAAAGAGAAGAGTTTACAAGATTGAAAGTTATCAAAAAAACCTTTTAATGGGGACGGGGGATTTTCAGAAATCCCCCGTCCCCATTAAAAGGTTCCTTGTATTTTTCCACCATTTTAAAAAGTGTTGGTGATAAGTATGTGGATAATTTTTTAAAGTTGTTTTGATTTTTCTGCGCCGGCATTGATGCATTCCATGACTGCGGCACGCATGCCACCTTTTTCCAGGGCTTCACAGCCCTCGATGGTTGTACCGCCGGGTGAGGTGACCATATCTTTTAATTCTCCTGGGTGAATATTCATTTCCAGGATCATTTTTGCTGTTCCAAGACAGGTCTGTGCAGCAAGACGATAAGCGGTTTTTCTTGGAAGGCCTTGTTTTACCCCGCCGTCAGCCATGGCTTCGATAAACATGGATACATAAGCGGGCCCGCCGCCGCTCAGTCCGCAGACTGCATCGATCAGATGTTCTGGCACCAGTTCTACGATGCCGATAGAAGAGTAGAGGGATTTGGCGGCTTCCAGTTCTTCGTTTGTAAAATCATTGTCAGAGCAAAGAGCAAAGGCGCCTTCAAAAACCATTGCAGGAGTGTTGGGCATAATCCGCAATATCCTCGGCGTTCCGTCAATCATGGCCTGGAGCCTGGATACGGTAACACCGGCAACGATGGACATCAAAGCCTTTCCTTCCAGGGCTTTTTTACATTGCGCCAAAGCTTCTGCGGCATTCTGAGGTTTTACTGCAAGAAGGATCAGATCTGCGTTCTGGCAGACATCTTCGTCATTCCGGGAAAGATGAACACCCCAGCCGGACGCTTTTTCCATCATAGCTGGATTGATATCATAGACGTATACATCATCCTTTGATAAGATCCCGCTCTCTAAGGCACCGTATAAAATGGCGCCGCCCATGTTGCCGCAGCCGATAATTCCGACTTTTTTCTTAATAGACATAAACGTAACCTCCCTGTGAATAAGTGTGTGGATAACAATGTGGACAGATATGTGGATAAAGTGGAACTAACGGAAAGGGGACGGGGGATTTCCAGAAATCCCCCGTCCCCTTTCCGTTAGGGGTAAACCCCGTCCAGCGCATCCAGATATTCTTTGCCGAATTTTTCGGTGTATTCCCGTAGTGCGAGGGAGACGGCTTTTTGTCCGTCTTCGCCCAGATAATTGACCAGAAACCGGCTGATGGTATACTTCAGGTGCGCGGTATGGAAGTTGAAGTCTTTCATACAGCTGGTGCCCAGTTCTTTTTTCTTTTTCGCCAGTTCTTTGGATTCTTCCGGGGAAATAGGATGCCCCCAGTCGAATTTGCACTGATCGCCGCCCCAGCTCATGGCGGGAGACAGATGGGTACAGGTAAAATCTGACCGGAACCCTTGATAAACTGCGTTATCGACATTTACGCAATATAATTTCCCGTATTCCATGAGGTTGTGTTTTTTCCAGGCATCGCACCAGGCGCATTTAGATATGTAGGTTTGGAGTGTGGGTTCGGTCCGTATCTGCCCGAATTCCATCTGTCCTTCATAATCGGGCTGCCATTCTCCGTAAGCCTGGTTGGTCATGGTGGTGAGTTCATCTCCGTGGGCGAGAGCGTTCTGGGCCATCCGCATTCCGCGTTCATTTCCGTAAGCGGTCATGCCGGCCAGAATGGCTTCGCGTCCTTCATCACCGCATTCTTGAATTGCATATTTTGCCAGGAGTGCAAAAAGAACGGCGTGATGTTCTATTTTGCAGCTGACAGTTTGCTTTTTCATAAAGTTACTCCTTCCGTAAATGTTCTGTAAATTCTATAATTTGATTATACTATATTTGGTGGGAAAAACAATGGGAGATTGGGCGGATAGCAGGTAAAAAAGAAAAAGAAAAAGCTCAGGACCGCCCAGAGAAGGACGGTGGTCGTAAGCGAAGGGGTGACCTGGAGTTTGTGATAAAAGAAAGAGGAGGCAAAGAAGGAAATGATCGTGCTAAAGCAGAAGATCAATAGGTCTGCCGGTAAAAAGCTTTGTCCGGTTATGCCGGTGTAGGTGTAAAAAAGGACAAGGATAGAACTCATGCCGCAGCAGACGCCCAGAAAACGGGAAAAGAGGAAGCGGGCCTGTCTGATTTTGTGTCTGTGGAAGAGAAGGGAAACCAGAAGAAATGGGAAATATAAGAGTTTCAGATGTTCCCAGACGGATTCATTAACCGGGCAGAATAAGGCCGCGAGGGCGAGATGGCCGGACCAGTCGTAGAGAAAATGGCACAAAGATCCCAGCAAGATCACGGAAAATATAAGTTTCAGATCCTCCCTGCCGATATATTTTTTCAGATAAGATTTCATAAACATCACTCCCCGGTAGAAGTATATGCGTGGGAAGAAAAAATATGAGCAAATGAAGAAAAAAAGACTTGCAATCTAAAAAAAACTGTTATATAATAGCACTTGCGTTAAGCAAATAATAAGAAATGCGCGATTAGCTCAGCTGGCAGAGCACCTGACTCTTAATCAGGGTGTCCAGGGTTCGAACCCCTGATCGCGCATTCAGGATCGCTGATTTTGCAGCCGGTGGAGCTGCGGGGTCGGCGATTTTTTTTGCGTGCAGCAATTGAGCAACGCAAGAAGAGGGAGACACAAGGAGAGGGATGCTTGCATACCAGAACTTGTGTCTCCCTCTTCTTATGTGGCGAAAGCCACGACCGAGATGAAGCGCGGAGCGCGGAATCGAGGTGCGTTGCTCGATTGCGTCAGAATCTGCTGCTTCTTATGTGGCGAAAGCCACGACCGAGATGGAGCGCGAAACGCGGAATCGAGGTGCGTTGGAAGCGAGGTGCGCTGCGTAGCCGTGAAATTGAGGCGCGCCGGGCGCCATGTAAAAATTTTAAAAATCATGTAAAAAAATTTGAAAAATCCCCCTTTTCTTTTCCTGGATTTTGTTGTATGATATTACCTGCACAAGATATTGTGGACGGAGCGAAAGAAAATCCCAAGATTTGGTAGAAAGGAAGAGGGGAAGCATGGCTATAGATGTGAAGACAAAAGTAATCAAGAGAAATGGGGAAGAGGTTTCTTTTGACATTTCCAAGATCGAGAATGCGATTACAAAGGCTAATGCGGAGGTGGACCGAATCCATCAGATGAACGAATATCAGATTGTGGCGATCGCCGAGAAGATCGCGGAGATGGTGAAGGAATCTACCCATGCGGTGAATGTGGAGGATATCCAGGATCTGGTGGAGACCAGCATCATGGAGATGCGCGGCTATGAGGTGGCGCAGAAATACGTCCGTTACCGCTATAAACGGGAACTGGCAAGAAAGACCAACACCACCGACGACGGCATCCTGGCATTGATCGAGCATTTAAATGAAGAAGTAAATCAGGAAAATTCCAATAAAAATCCGGTGATCAATTCGACGCAGAGAGATTATATGGCAGGAGAGGTCAGCAAGGACCTGTCCAGGCGTGTGCTTCTTCCGGAAGAGATCGTGCAGGCGCATGAAGAAGGAATCATCCATTTCCATGATTCGGATTATTTTGCGCAGAAAGAGCATAACTGTGACCTGATCAATCTGGAGGATATGCTGCAGAACGGCACGGTGATCAGCGAGACTCTGATCGAGAAGCCCCACAGCTTCTTTACGGCCTGTAATGTAACGACACAGATCGTGGCACAGGTTGCCAGCAATCAGTACGGCGGCCAGTCATTTACACTGGCACACCTTGCGCCTTTTGTGGACATCAGCCGCCAGAAGATCCGTAAATATGTGATCGCAGAGCGTGAGGAATGCGGCGAGTCCATGGACGAAGAGATCATCAGCAAGGTGACAGAAAGACGCTTAAAAGAAGAGATCCGAAGCGGTATCCAGACCATCCAGTATCAGCTGATCACCCTGATGACCTGTAACGGACAGGCGCCGTTTGTAACCGTATTTATGTATCTGGACGAAGTGCCTGAAGGCCAGACCAGAGACGACCTGGCTATGATCATTGAAGAAGTGATGATCCAGCGGATGCAGGGCGTGAAAAATGAAAAAGGCGTGTGGATCACACCGGCATTTCCGAAGCTGATCTATGTGCTGGATGAGGATAATATCCGGGAAGATTCCAAATACTGGCATCTGACAGAACTGGCGGCAAAATGTACCGCAAAACGTATGGTGCCGGATTATATTTCCGCAAAGATCATGAAGGAATTGAAGCAGGGAGAGGTTTATCCGTGTATGGGATGCCGTTCTTTTCTGACTGTGGAGGATTCCCAGAGAAATGCGGACGGCAGCCATAAATTTTACGGAAGATTTAACCAGGGCGTTGTGACCATTAACCTGGTGGATGTTGCCTGCTCTTCGGAAGGAGATATGGACCGGTTCTGGGAGATCCTGGACGAAAGACTGGAACTGTGCCACCGGGCGCTCAGATGCCGTCACGAAAGACTGCTGGGAACTATTTCTGATGTGGCGCCTATCCTGTGGCAGTACGGCGCGCTGGCCAGACTGAAAAAGGGTGAAAAGATCGACAGACTTTTATATAACGGCTACTCAACCATTTCTCTTGGATACGCAGGACTTTATGAGATGTGCGTACGGATGCTGGGAAAATCCCATACCGATCCGGAGGCAAGACCATTCGCCATGCAGGTGATGCAGCGGCTCAATGATAAATGTAAGGAGTGGAAGGAAGCAGAACACATCAGCTATTCTGTTTACGGAACCCCGATGGAATCCACCACTTACAAATTCGCAAAATGTCTGCAGAAGCGTTTCGGTATTATTGAGGGAGTTACAGATAAAAATTATATCACGAACAGCTATCACGTACATGTGACAGAACCGATCGACGCATTCCACAAGCTGGAGTTCGAATCGGAGTTCCAGAAGCTCTCACCCGGCGGTGCGATCAGCTATATCGAGGTTCCGAATATGCAGAACAATCTGCCGGCGGTGCTTTCTGTGATGCAGTTCATTTACGATCACATTATGTATGCAGAGCTGAACACAAAGAGTGATTACTGCGAGTGCTGCGGCTATGACGGAGAGATCCAGATTAAGGAAGATGAATCCGGCAAGCTGATCTGGGAATGCCCGAATTGCGGAAATACAGATCAGGACAAGATGTTTGTGGCAAGAAGAACCTGCGGATACATCGGCACGCAGTTCTGGAACCAGGGAAGGACCCAGGAGATCAAAGACCGGGTACTGCATCTGTAAAAAGTATTTGTAAAAAAGGGCGCCAAGTCTTTTAAAGACCTGGCGCCTTTGCTATACTAAAGAAAGCAGGAAAAGTATTTTAGGGAGAGGACCATGAATTACGGAGAAATAAAAAAATATGATATTGCGAACGGGGAGGGAGTACGAGTCTCCCTTTTTGTGTCCGGGTGCACCCATCACTGTCCGGGATGCTTTAACCAGGAAACCTGGGATTTTTCTTTTGGAAAAGAATACACACAGGAGACGGAAGAAGAGATCCTTGATGCAGCCGCGCCTGGGTATATCGCGGGATTAAGCCTTCTTGGCGGGGAGCCTTTTGAACCGTCCAGCCAGGAGGTGCTGACAGGGCTTTTGCGGAAGTTTAAAGAGCGGTTCCCGCAAAAAACGGTCTGGTGTTATACCGGATATCTGTTTGATAAAGAATTGCTGGAAGAAAGCCGGGCCAGATGTGCATTTACGGATGAAATGCTGTCCATGATCGATGTGCTGGTGGATGGCCGGTTCGTGGAGGCGAAGAAAGACATTACCCTGTTGTTCCGGGGGTCGTCCAACCAGCGGCTGATCAATGTCCCGGAAAGTCTGAAGCGGAAAGAGGTGGTATTGTATGAGCCAGGTGTGTAACCATCCGGTCCATGAAAATCCGGTGTATGAGAAGTTGAAGAGATGCCTTCATTCCGTGCAGGAGAAGGTGGATTTTGTGCCTGCGATCGCGCTGGTGCTGGGATCGGGGCTTGGAAATTACGGGGAGCAGATCCGGGTGGTGCAGACGGTGGACTACCATGAGATCGAGGGATTTCCGGTATCCACGGTGCAGGGGCACAAAGGCCGGTTTTTGTTTGGATATATCGAGGACGTGCCGGTGGTTGCCATGCAGGGCCGGGTGCATTATTACGAAGGGTATGCTATGTCGGATGTGGTACTGCCTATCCGGCTTATGCACGCGCTTGGGGCGCGGATCTTGTTTCTAACGAATGCGGCGGGCGGAGTGAATCCGGAGTTTGCAGCCGGGGATTTTATGCTGATCAGAGATCAGATCGCAAGCTTTGTGCCATCGCCGCTGATCGGCCCGAATCTGGACGAACTGGGCGTTCGATTTCCGGATATGTCGCAGGTATATGACAAGGGGCTGATGGGGATTATCCGGAAGACGGCTGAGAAGCTTTGCATTCCTCTGCAGGAGGGAACCTATATCCAGCTGACCGGGCCGAATTTTGAGACGCCGGCAGAGGTGCGGATGTGCCGGATCCTGGGAGCGGATGCAGTAGGCATGAGTACAGCATGTGAAGCGATTGCGGCGAACCATATGGGAATGAAGGTATGCGGCATTTCCTGTATTTCCAATCTGGCCTGCGGACTCACCGAAAATCCCCTGAGCCATCAGGAGGTGCAGGAGACGGCGGACAGAGTGGCTCCGCTGTTTGAACAGCTGGTGACTGCGGCGGTCGTGAATATGGCAAGGGAGGGGCTGTCTTGAATATCAGGTTTTATCATGCAAGGATCCTGACCATGGCGGAAGGGATGAAGATCATAGAAGGAGAACTTCATGTAAAAGGGAACCGGATCGCGTATGTGGGAGCGCCGGGGAAAAAGGCAGGCTGCGCAGAAGGCTGTGCGGAAGGCGGCGGAAAAGAATGCGGCTGTGAGGGTGGCCCGGACTCTGTAAAGTGGGACCGGGAGATTGACGCCGGCGGAAATCTTCTGATGCCCGGGTTTAAAAATGCCCATACCCATTCAGGCATGACATTTCTGCGCTCTTTCGCAGATGACCTGCCGCTGCAGGCCTGGCTGAATGAGCAGATATTCCCGATGGAGGCGAAGCTTACCGGGGAAGATATTTACGAATTATCCAAACTTGCCATCCTGGAGTATCTCACCAGCGGGATCACTGCTAATTTTGATATGTACCTGACGCCGGAAACGATTGCCAGGGCTTCTTCGGATATGGGATTCCGGACGGTACTGTGCGGGGCGGTCAACGATTTCTCCCAGTCTGCGGAGGAGCTGGAGCAATGGTATCAGTCGCTGAACGGTTCCTGTGAACTGATCAGTTTCCGGCTGGGATTTCACGCGGAATATACCACATCGGAACCGCTGCTTCGGAAGATCGCGGACCTGGCACGGAAATATCAGGCGCCGGTATTTACCCACAATTCAGAGACCCGCGCGGAAGTGGAGCAGTGCATGGAAAGAAACGGGATGACGCCCACGGCATATCTGGATTCCCTGGGGATGTTTGATTACGGCGGCGGCGGATTCCACTGCGTTTATATGACCGAGGAAGATCTGGACATTTTCAGAGAAAAGGGATTGTCCGTGATCACAAACCCCGGTTCCAATACAAAACTTGCCAGCGGCATCGCGCCGATCCGCCGGATGATGGAGAAAGGCATCAATATCGGGATCGGAACAGACGGCCCGGCCAGCAACAACTGCCTGGACATGTTTCGGGAGATGTTCCTTACCACCGGCCTTGCCAAGCTGAAAGATATGGACGCGGCGGCCGTAGATGCCGATCAGGTCCTCTATATGGCAGTGGCGGGCGGCGCAAAAGCCATGGGACTTGATGCGTGCGATACGCTGGAAGAAGGAAAGCTTGCAGATCTGATCCTGATCGATCTGCAGCAGCCCAATATGCAGCCGCTGAATAATATCACCAAAAATCTGGTGTACAGCGGCAGTAAGCAGAATGTGAAACTTACCATGGTAAATGGAAAGATATTGTACGAAAACGGGGAGTTCTTTGTCGGAGAAGCCCCCGGGCAGATTTACGAAAAAGCCCAGAAAATTATAGAAAGATGTCAGTCGGGTACAGGGTAAAGTGCGATTAGGTACAGGGCAAATGACAATTTGGGACGTAGACCTTTGCAAAAGGTCTACGTCCCAAATTAGCAGAGGAGGAAGGAGCATGAAGGTAAAAAGTAGTATTGCAGATAAAATATTGCAGGGGTTCTGTCTGGCGCTGCTTGTGGGAATGACGTTCTATCTTCTGGCTGGATGGAGCACATTTCCGGATAAGCTGCCGATGCATTTCGGAGCCTCGGGGCAGATTGACAGATGGGGCGGGAAAGGAATTCTCATTTTTATGCTGGTGATGCAGTGGGGGCTTTATCTGCTTTGTACAGGAGTAGAGCAGGTTCCCCGGGTGTGGAACACCGGTGTAAAAGTGACTGCCGCGAATCGGGAGCGGGTGTATCGGATATTGAAATATGTGCTGGAAACCTTGAAGCTGATCATACAGATTATTTTTTCTTTTTTATTTGTATATATTACTCTTGCCAGGCCGTTACCGGGGTGGTCGCTGCCGGTGATGATGATACTTGTATTTGGAGATATGGCGTTCTGGCTGATTCTTCTTTGGCGATGCAGATAGGTACAGGGCATTGTTCATTTGGGTACAGGGTAAAGTGCGATTGGGTACAGGGCAAATGACAATTTGGGACGTAGACCTTTGCAAAAAGACTACGTCTCATTTTGCAACTTTGTAGATTTTTCGCAGATTTTTTCGCGGAATATTGTGCGAATTGTGTAAAAAACTTTGCAAAAATCGAAGGGGAAGAGAAAATATATTTATAATATACAAATAAGTGCGGAAAAAGACGGGGAAATTGTCAGAAACAGACAAATACTGAGAGGGTTTAAATGGTGATTGCCATTTGTTAAGAAATATTTTAGGGTTATTGACTTTTCTTATATTTAGCAGTAATGTTATTTAAACTTATGAAAAGGAAAAATGAAGGAAGGGGATAGTACGGAAGAGTTAACGAATGAGCTGTTAGAGCAATTAACTTGTGAGACGGTCTTTGAAATTCCCATATTCGGCGGGATCGGTGTGGATGAAGCTGTGGTTGTGACATGGATCATCATGGCGGTTCTGGCGGTCCTTTCAATTGTGTTTGTGAGAAATCTGAAGGTGGAGAATCCGGGAAAGGTGCAGCTTGCGCTGGAGTCGGTGATCGCCTGGGGAAGTGATTTCTTTGAAGGGATCATCGGGAAGTCCAATAAGCGCTATATTCCGTGGCTGATGACGGTGGCTCTTTATCTTGCTGTGGCCAACCTGATCGGCCTTGCGGGCTTTAAGCCGCCCACCAAGGATCTGAATGTCACGGCGGCGCTTGCGATCATGAGCATGCTTCTGATCGAATATTCGGGAATCCATAAAAATGGACTGAAGCACTGGTGCGTGCATTTTACCAAGCCGGTGCCGGTGGTGACTCCGGTTCTTGTGCTGGAGATCTTTATCCGTCCGCTGTCGCTTTGTATGCGGCTTTTTGGAAATATACTGGGCGGATTTGTTGTCATGGAGCTTGTCAAAGCGGTTGTTCCGTTTCTGGTGCCGATACCGCTCAGCTTCTATTTTGACATTTTTGACGGCCTCTTACAGGCCTATGTATTCGTATTCCTGACGGCCTTGTTTATGAA
>NZ_JACJLV010000007.1 GCF_016902415.1 Mordavella massiliensis
GGTTTTTTACAGAAGAAGGAGCGTGTTTTGGAATATGGCAGGGGGATGCACAGAATGTGAACCCTGCCATTAATTACCGTCTGTACTATACAGATCAGGACGTGGGCGGCAAGGAGCAGTTTGCCCGGATCGGCGGAGTGATCCTGGAGGCGGCCGGAGGAAGAAAATTTGCAGCCGTGTGGGATGATGAAGCAGTGAACATAGGCGGCATGCGCGTGTATACGGAAGAGCGCAGGGAGCAGGAGATCCCCGCCGGGGAAGAAGCAGATGAGCAGGAGATCCCCGCCGGAGAAGAAGCGGATGCGCAGGAGCAGGATATGGAAGCGGCGGATCAGGATCGCCCGGGCGGATTCCTTTGTACCAAGATCCAGAGAAAGGATCTGGCCAGACTGCCCAGATGCGAGTGGAAGCTGTCCAACAACAGTTTCCTGCTTCACGGCTATTATAATTACCATCACCTGGTATTTCTGGACGACGGGGAATGGCTCCGGGTGGGAGTGCCGGGGATCTACCATCCAAAGGAGCAGAAGGCGGCGGAAGCCTTCGGGTTTTCGGAATTCATCCGGCGAAGAGACATTGCAGTGGAGTTGGAAAAAGAAGAGCGGGAAGAAGACGACGGATTCGGATACTGGTGCCGGTGTGTCAGGAGGCAGAGGCCGGGAATCTAGTGTGAGCATGCGGGAGAAGATACCATGGAAGAACAGAAAAAGGATGAAAAATATATGAGGGAGGCGATCCGGCAGGCAAAGAAAGCCTATGCGCTGGGAGAAGTGCCTATCGGCTGCGTCATCGTTTATCAGGATAAGATTATCGGACGGGGATATAACCGGAGAACAGTGGATAAGAATACGCTGGCGCATGCAGAGATGATCGCCATACGCAAAGCCAGCAAAAAAATGAATGACTGGCGGCTGGAAGGGTGTACGATGTATGTGACGCTGGAGCCGTGCCAGATGTGCTCCGGCGCGATCGTGCAGTCCCGGATGACGAGAGTGGTGGTAGGGTGCATGAACCCGAAAGCGGGCTGTGCGGGATCCATATTAAATCTTCTGCAGATGGATGCCTTTAACCATCAGGCAGAACTGACGACTGGTGTTTTGGGGGAAGAATGCAGTCAGATGATGAAAGCATTTTTCAAAGAACTTCGTAAAAAGAAAAAAAGCGTGCATTGCGCTTCGAACGCAGATTCCCAGACGTTACCTTGACAGTTGACTCAGCCCAGGCACCCTTACGGCACCCGGAAGGTTCCGCTTAGTGCTGCTTCGTTCCCGACCTGACACGATTCACAGATTTCCGTCGCGTAAGACCCAAGCCTCAATGCCACTTATCAAGGGCAGCTCTGCAAAGCTGTGCCCTCAGCGCAATATCACCCCTGCTATAGCGGATTGCAGGTACAAGGTACCGCTAACACCCCGGCTGCACGGTTCTTAATTTTACCCTGTTTTGGAGGAAATGTCAAGGATATGAAGATACTTTTGACGGCGATTAACGCGAAATATATACACTCAAATCTTGCGGTTTACAGCCTGAAGGCCTATGCAAAAGACCCGGGGGTGGAGATCGCGGAATATACCATTAATCAGACGGTAGACAGCATCCTGGGAAGCCTGTATGAGAGGCGTCCGGATATCTTATGTTTTTCCTGTTATGTCTGGAACCTGGACTATGTGGAATCACTGGCGAGGGAGTTTGCCAAGATCTGTCCGGAGACGGAGATCTGGCTGGGAGGCCCGGAAGTGTCCTATGATGCCGGAGAAGTGCTCCGTCGGCTTCCGAAGGTCCGCGGCGTGATGAAAGGAGAAGGAGAAGCAACCTTTGCCGGCCTTTGCCGCGCGTATCGGAAGGGAGAAGACAAAGGACCGGAAGCGTTGATGACAAGGGAACGGGAACTGTCCGGATTGCAGGGGATCACATACCGGACCATGGAAGGAGAGATCCGGGAAAATCCATGGAGAGAGCCTCTGGATCTGTCAGAGATTCCTTTTGTATATGAAGAAATGGAACTGCCTGCCCATAAGATCCTGTATTATGAATCCAGCAGGGGATGTCCCTTTGCCTGCAGTTACTGCCTTTCTTCTATTGATAAGAAACTCCGGTTCCGGGATCTTGACCTGGTAAAAAAAGAACTGCAGTTTTTTATCGACCGGGAAGTGCCGCAGGTCAAGTTTGTGGACAGGACTTTCAACTGCAGCCACAGCCATGCCCTGGCTGTCTGGAAATATATCATGGAGCATGACAGGGGAAAGACCAATTTCCACTTTGAGATCGCTGCGGATCTTCTGAATGAAGAAGAACTTGCTCTGATTTCACATATGCGTCCCGGCCTGATCCAGCTGGAGATCGGCGTGCAGACCGTCAATCCGGATACGATCCGCGAGATCCGGCGGAAGATGGATCTGGAGAAAGTGGAGCGGGCTGTAGAGCGGATCCGAAAGGGACGGAATATCCATCAGCACCTGGATCTGATCGCTGGGCTTCCCATGGAGGATCTGGAGAGTTTCCGCCGTTCGTTTGACCGGGTTTACCGGATGAAGCCGGATCAGCTTCAGCTTGGTTTCTTAAAGGTGCTGAAGGGATCTTATATGAAGGAGATGGAGCAGGAATATGAACTGCAGCACACGGAGAGACCGCCATATGAAGTCTTAAGCACCCGCTGGCTTTCCTATGCCGATATCCTTCTTCTCAAAGGGGTAGAAGATATGGTGGAAAACTATTATAACAGCGGACAGTTTTCTCATACCCTGGAAGCCTTAAGCGCCCGGTATGATTCGCCCTTCCGGATGTTTGAGGAACTGTGGGAGTATTATAGAGGCCGGGGACTGGATCAGGTGCAGCATAAAAGGAGCGCAAGGTATGAGATCCTGCTGGAGTTTGCGGCAGGGAAGCTGCCGGAGGAGAAAGAATATTTCAGGGAGCTTCTGACCTTTGATTATTACCTGCGGGAAAATGCAAAGACGCGGCCGGAGTTTGCAGGAGACTACCAGGTGGACAAGGATACGCTCCGCGTTTTTTATGAATGGGAGGCCCGGACCGGAACCTATCTTCCGGATTACCGGGGGTATGATAAGAATCAGATCCGGCGCATGACCCATCTGGAGTATTTCCATTGGAGGAATCAATATGTGCTGTTTGATTATTTTGTAAAAAATCCATTGAACCACGAGGCAAGAATCTGTAAAATAGATATGTGTTGTTTGGAAGGAGAAGAACATGAATTTTCATAATAAAAGAACGAGAAGGATCATTGCTATTGTTATCATCGCTGTTATTATAGCGATGATTTTGACGATGGTGATCCCTTATCTGATGGTGTAGGTTAGGATGAGCAAGAGTCTGTAGGGGGAAATATGTCAGACGGAAAGCTGAAAAGCAGGATTCGAAGGAGCCAAAGAAAAGCACAGAAGAAAAAACAGAGAATGTACCTGATGGCAGGGGCGGCATGCGCCGTGGTCCTGGCAGTGATCGGGATCGTCTATGGCGTTATGTACAGTTATGTGAACCAGTATCCGGAAAACAGGATCCTGGATCATGTCTTCATCGGAACGCAGGATGTATCCGGCATGACCAAAAAAGAAGCAGTACAGGCGATCCAGTCCCATCATGAGGAACATCTGAATTATAAGGTTACCATGAAGGTGGGCGAGGAATCGGCGCAGGCAACGCTTGCGGAACTGGGACTGGAACACCGGGATGTGGACCAGCTGGTGGAAAGCGCCATGGATTATGGCAAAAAAGGCCCCATTGCCATGCGTCTTATGAAAATACGGGGACTGGAAAAAGAACCTTATGTGATAAAAGAGGTTATGAAGCTGGATGAAAAGAAAGCGGAAGCCGTTATCAAGGAACGGGCAGTGCCGCTGGCGGCCCGTGCAGAAGACGCCTATGTGGAACGGACCGGGGACGGGGATTTTCAGGTGGTGGATGAAAAGGAAGGGTACACCGTAAATGTGGAAGCGTCCATCCAGAAAATGAACCAGTACATAGAGAAGACCTGGGATCACTCGGATTTTGAGATCGAGATGGAACTGAAAAAAGAGGAGCCGAAGATCAAGGCGGCAGATCTTTCCACCATTGAGGATGAACTGGGCAGTTTTTCCACAGACGCCGGAGGAGGCGAGCGGTGGCAGAACTTAAGTACCGGAGTGAGCAAACTGAATGGAACGATCCTGATGCCGGGCGAGAGCCTGTCTGTCTGCGATGCAACCGCTCCTTATGACGCGGAGCACGGATACGTGGAGGCCGGATCCTATGAAAACGGCCAGGTCGTGGATTCCTTTGGCGGCGGGATCTGCCAGGTATCGACCACCTTATATAATGCGGTGTTGTACGCGGAACTTCAGGTGGAGAAAAGATATCCGCATTCCATGCTGGTCAATTATGTGAAGCCGTCCAGGGATGCGGCGATCGCGGAAGGGATCCTGGACTTTGTATTTACGAATAATTACGATACACCGATTTATATTTTTGGAGAGATCGATGATGCGAACCAGATGCGGTTTGCGATTTACGGAAAAGATACCAGACCGGAAGGAAGAACCGTAGAATATGAAAGCGAGACGCTGGAGACGGAAGATTACGGGGTGACCTACCAGGAGGATCCGGATGCGCCGCTTGGAAGCATGCAGTATTCCGGAAGCCCCCATACCGGTGTTACCGCACAACTCTGGAAGGTGGTATATCAGGACGGCGTGGAAGAGTCCAGGGAAGTGATCAATCACAGTCAGTATTCCAAATCCGATCAGATCATTCTGGTGGGAACGAAGTCTGACGATCCCAATAAATCCGCGCTTGTAAGAAGCGCTATCTCCACGCAAAGCGCATCGCAGATCAGTGCTGCGACAGCGCAGGCAAATGCATCATAAGCAGCAGCTCCGGAAAGTGTTTTTTGAATGTCAGGAGGGCAAAAGAACAGATGGACAAAGGTGTGCGGGCCGGGCAGAAGATCATCCTGACAGGATGGATCGGCCTGTCCGGCATGCAGATTGTGATGGATAAAAAAGAAAGAGAGCTCCGGGAACGGTTTTCCCGGGCTTTTCTTGCAGAAATCAAAGAACAGGCAGACCGCGTTCCGGCCTGTCCGGCAGAAGAGATGGAAGCGCTGACTGGCGAGACAGTGCGCCCGGTGGGAGAAGGCGGGATCTTCGCAGCCCTCTGGGATCTGGCGAAGGAGGAGAAGACGGGCCTTCATGTGGATCTGAAGAAATTCCCGGTGCGGCAGGAGACCATTGAGATCTGCGAACTGTACCGGCTGAATCCGTACCAGCTTCGATCCGGAGGGTGTTTTCTGATCGTAACAGAGGATGAAAGCCGGGTGGTAAGAGAATTGTCTGCCAGGGGCATACCGGCGGCGGTGATCGGCGAATTGACCAATAATAATGATAAAATCATCCAAAACGGGGAAGATATTCGTTATATTGACCGCCCCGCTCCGGATGAACTGGAAAAGATATTGTGAAAATAGATAATTATTGGTAAAAATTAGAGAAAATAATGATAAGAATTTAACAAATGTGTATATTGACGGGCGTCCTTCATTTATTTACAATATTAATAAAAGGAGGACGCCATATTATGTTTCATATTGTTTTACTGGAGCCGGAAATCCCGGCAAACACGGGAAATATCGGCAGAACCTGCGTTGCTGTCGGTGCCAGGCTCCATCTCATTGAGCCGCTTGGCTTCCGGCTGAATGAAAAAAATCTGAAGCGGGCAGGCATGGATTACTGGAAGGATCTGGATGTCAGAACATATATCGACTATGCAGATTTTCTGGAACAGAATCCGGGCGCAAAAATCTATATGGCAACCACCAAGGCGGCGAAGGTCTATACAGAGGTCCGGTATGAACCGGACTGTTATATTATGTTCGGAAAAGAGAGTGCGGGGATACCGGAAGAAATTCTGGTCCGGCATAAAGAGGACTGCGTGAGGATTCCAATGATCGGGGATACGCGTTCCCTGAATCTCGGGAACTCGGCAGCCATTATTTTGTATGAAGCGCTCCGGCAGAATCAGTTCGCAGGGCTGAATCTGGAGGGACATTTGCACAGGCTGGAATGGTAAAAATGCAGGATGAATTGTGCGACTATTCAAGAGGGTGCGACGATTGTGCTAGACTTTTGCTAAGAATCATATTATAATTGTGACTATAGCACGAAAACGAGAGAGGTGGTGAACAGACGAATGGTAGAAGAAACCATTAAATCCATCAGGGAAACGGAGAGCGCGGCAGAAGAAATCGTAAAAAAGGCAGACGCCGAGTGCGCCGGTATTCTTGAGGAAGCGTCAAAAAAAGCGGCCGGGATCAGAGATGAAGCGGTCCGGGACGCAAAAGAAAAGGCAAATGCCAGTCTGTTGTCGGCAAAAGAAGTCGGAGAGAAGAAGATGGAGGATGCTTTGAAGGAAACACAAGAGCAGATTGCATCTTTGAAAGAAGCAGCGCTTGCAAAAGAAGAGGAAGCTGTAGCCGCGGTGATCGCGGACCTCGTCTGACTTGTCTGGCTGATAAAAAGAAGCCGAAAAATAAGTAGAGAAGGAGGGATGAGGCTATGGCAGTTTTGCAGATGCAACGAATTAGTATCTGCGCGCTGAAAAAAGATCGTAAGGCAATCCTGGAAAAGATACAGTCCATGGGCATTATGGAAATGAACCAGGTAGCGGAAGGCGAAGAAGGCTTTGAAAAAATGGATACCTTCGGCGCCAGGCAGCGTTTCGAAAAGAAAGCGTCGCTTACCGACAATGCCCTGGATATCTTGGACATCTATGCTCCGGAAAAGAAGTCGATGTTTGCCAGCCTGGAAGGCAAGGCGCTGGTTGATGCGGATCAGTTTACAGAGATCACAGGACGGAAAGACGAGATCCTGAAAAAAGCGGACCGGCTGGTGGCCTGCAATAAGGAAATTGCGGAACACCGGGCTGAGATCACAAAGCTTGAGAATCAGATCGAAGCGCTGGTACCCTGGCTTGAACTGGACGTGCCGATGAATTTAAAAGGCACGGGAAAGACAGAACTGCTTCTTGGAACCATGCCGGGAGAGACGGAACTTTCCACAGTTTATGAAAAGATTGCAGAAAACTGTCCGGAGACGGAAGGCGTGGATGTACAGATCATCCACAAAGATCAGGACGCCACATATCTGGCGGTGCTGTGCCTGAAAACGGATGCGGCCGCGGTGGAAGAAGCATTAAGGGCCGCAGGATTTGCAAGGCCTTCCCAGGCGACAGACGCAGTGCCTGCAAAAAAGACAGCAGAACTGAAAGAGCAGATTGAACAACTGAATACGAAGATCGGGGAGATTGAGGAGGAGATCAAAGCCTGCGCAGACGACAGGGGCGACTTAAAAGTAGTCGGCGATTATTTCCGGATGCGGGCAAAGAAATACGAAGTCCTCGGTACACTTCCCCAGTCCCAGCGGGCATTTGTGATCAGCGGATATATTCCGAAGAAAGCGGCGCCGGCTGTGGAGAAAGCCATCGGTGACCACTATGACTGTGTGATCGATATTGATGAAATAAAGGAAGACGAAGAACCGCCGACTGTACTTCAGAACAACGCATTTTCTTCCAGTGTGGAAGGTGTTCTGGAGGCATACGGACTCCCCCACAAGGGCGAGTTTGACCCGACCACGATCATGTCATTTTTCTATGTATTTTTCTTTGGCATGATGTTGTCGGACGCGGCGTATGGAGCGATCGTAGCCATCGCCTGTTTTGTAGCACTGAAAAAATATCCGCGGATGAGCGCCAGCATGCATAAGTCGCTGAAGCTGTTTTTCTTCTGCGGATTATCCACCATCGTATGGGGAATCTTATTCTCCGGATATTTCGGCGATGCGGTGGACGTGATCGGAAGGACTTTCTTTGGCGTGGATGTAACGGTGCCGCCTCTGTGGTTCGCACCTTTGAACAACCCGATGAAGCTTCTGATCTATTCCATGGCGTTTGGTCTGGTCCATCTGTTTGTGGGCCTTGGGATCAAAGGGTATATGCAGATCAAGGATAAACAGTATCTGGACTTCTTCTGTGACGTGGTCCTGTGGTACATTTTCCTGATCGGTCTGATCCTGATGCTGATCCCGTCAGACATCTTCGCATCCATCGCGCAGATGACGGTGGTATTCCCGCCGGCTCTTAACACACTGGCGAAGGTGCTGGCCATCATCGGAGCGGTCGGACTTCTCCTGATGAGCGGCCGGTCCAGCAAAAATCCGGTGCTTCGGATCGCGCTTGGCGCTTACGACATTTATAATATCACCGGATGGCTCAGCGATGTGTTATCCTACTCCCGTCTTCTGGCCCTGGGCCTTGCGACCGGAGTTATCGCATCCGTAGTCAATCAGATGGGAAGCATGTTCGGAGGCGGCGTGATCGGAGCCATTCTGTTCGCACTGGTCTTTGTGGTAGGACATCTGATGAACCTTGCGATCAACCTTCTGGGGGCATATGTACACACCAATCGTCTCCAGTTTGTAGAGTTTTTCGGAAAATTCTATGAAGGCGGCGGACGGCCGTTTGAACCGTTCGAGACAGATACAAAATATGTAGATATTAAGGAGGAAAGTTAATCATGAGTATATGGGAGAATTTAGGACTTGTATATGCACTTCTTGGTGCAGCAGCAGCAGTATTTCTTGCAGGCGCAGGATCCGCGCTTGGTGTAGGTATCGCCGGACAGGCGGCTTCCGGAGTTGTAACCGAAGACCCCAGTAAATTTGCCAAGGTACTGGTAATGCAGCTTCTGCCTGGTACACAGGGTATCTACGGACTTCTGGTAGGATTTATCACTCTTTCCAAGATCGGACTTCTTGGAGGCGGAGCGGCAGATCTGACACCGGAAACCGGACTTCTTGTTCTGGCGGCGTGTCTCCCGGTAGGTATCGTAGGACTGATCTCCGGAAAATCTCAGGGACAGTGTTCTGCGGCAGCCATCGGAATCATCGCAAAGAAACCGGATCAGTTTGGTAAAGCCATGCTGTTCCCGGCAATGGTTGAGACCTATGCGATCCTTTCTCTTCTGATTTCTATCCTGGCCGTAACAGCAATTCAGATTTAGTTTGTCAGAAAAACGATAGAAGCAGAAATTAAGAAAAGGAGTGCAAGGGTTTATGACTGGATTAGATAAAATGAAAAGTCAGATCCTGGACGAAGCGAAAGCGGCTGCAGAAGGCAAGATCGCCGAGGCAAAGGCGCAGGCGGAAGAGACGATCCGCAATGCGAAAGAAGATGCCGCAAAGCAGACCGAGAGCATCCTGCACAAATCCAAGAACGATGTGTCAAATTATCAGGAGCGGCTGGAGTCATCCATCGACCTGCAGAAAAGGACGAAGATCCTGGCTGCAAAGCAGGAAGTGATCGCCGGAGTGCTGGAAAAGGCACGGGCAAAGGTAGAAGCGATGGAAGCCGGAGAATATTTCTCCATGCTGCTGAAAATGGTAGAAAAGTATGCGCTGGCACAGGACGGCGAGATCTGCCTGTGCGCGGCGGATCTTGCAAGACTGCCGGAAGGATTTGAGGCAGAGGTTTCCAGGATCGCAAAGGAAAAGGGCGGAAGCCTGAAGTTGTCCGGGGAAGGCAAACAAATTAAGAATGGATTCATTCTGGTCTATGGCGGGGTCGAGGAAAACTGTACGATCAATGCCATGTTTGATGCGAAGAAAGACGAGCTGTCCGACATCGTGCACCGGTTAGTATTTTCACAGGCGTAACCAGATGGGAGGAATAAAATGAGCGAACAATATACCTACGCGGTTGCGCGCATACGAGCCCTGGAAGTCGGACTGTTTTCGAACAGCACCATCGATCAGCTGATCGCCTGCCAGGATTACGGGCAGTGCCTGCAGTTTCTGGAGGAAAAAGGCTGGGGAGACAGTGAAAGCTCCGGCGATGCGGAGGCGATCCTGACCAGAGAAGAGGAGAAGATCTGGGAAGTTGTCAAAGATCTGCATATTGATATGGATCATTTTGCAGTCCTTTCCTATCCCAAGCTTTTCCACAATCTGAAGGCCGCAATTAAGGAGGTATGCACCGGGGAAAAGAACAGACACATTTATTATGAGGATGTGTCGATTCCCGGAGATGCGATGCGCGAGATCGTTTCTGAGAAAGATTTCGGAAAACTTCCTGCGTATATGCAGCATGCGGCAGCAGAAGCCTATGAGTCGCTTCTTCATACCGGGGACGGACAGTTGTGCGATTGTATCATTGACCGGGCGGCGCTTGACGCCATCTATGAAGCCGGGAAAGAATCGGATGCCGCGATCATTCGTGATTATGCGGAATCCACGGTAGGCGTGGCGGATATCAAGATAGCCGTTCGTTCACAGAAGACCGCGAAGTCAATGGATTTTATGAAACGGGCCATGGCGGAATGTGAAAGTGTAAATGTAGACCAGCTTTCCAAAGCGGCGCTTGCCGGCATGGACGCGATCCGCGATTATCTGCTGGGAACAGCCTATGCAGAAGGAGCGGATGCGCTGGCCGAGTCACCGTCAGCATTTGAACGCTGGTGCGACAACCGGATCATTCAGACCATCAGTCCACAGAAATATCAGGCATTTACGATAGGTCCTGTAATCGCCTATGTAATTGCCAGACAAAATGAAATAAAAACGGTACGAATCATTCTTTCCGGCAAACAGAACGAATTACCGGAGGATTCGATCCGAGAAAGGGTAAGGGAGATGTATGTATAAGATTGCAGTGATCGGCGATTATGACAGTATCTACGGCTTTGCCGCGCTGGGACTGGATACGTTTCCTGTAACAACCCACGAGGAAGCCGGAGAAAGATTGCATGTGCTGGCTGCCAAAGGATATGGGATCATCTATATCACCGAGGCGCTGGCGGCAGAATTGAAACATGAGATAGCAAGATATCAGGGACAGCTGCTCCCGGCCATCATCCAGATCCCGGGAATATCCGGAAATACCGGAGACGGAGTCCGGGGTGTCAAAAAGTCGGTGGAACAGGCTGTCGGCTCCGATATCTTGTTCAGTAACTAAGAAAGTAGAGGTGATTCGTCCATTATGAGTAGCATAGGTACGATTAAAAAAGTAGCGGGACCGCTGGTCATCGCTTCCGGCATGCGAGATGCCAACATGTCAGACGTGGTACGTGTAAGTAAACAGCGTCTGATCGGCGAGATCATCGAGATGCACGGGGATGAAGCGTCCATCCAGGTATACGAGGAGACCTCGGGACTTGGACCCGGAGAGCCGGTAGAATCTACGGGAGCGCCCATGTCGGTAGAACTTGGGCCAGGTCTTATTTCCAGCATTTACGACGGAATCCAGCGTCCGCTTGACGATATTATGAAGATTTCAGGAAACAACCTGCAAAGAGGTGTAGAGGTTGCGGCCCTGAAGAGAGATAAGAAATGGGAATTTGTCCCGGTTGCAAAAGTGGGAGATGAGGTAGAGGCCGGAGATGTGCTGGGAACTGTCCAGGAAACGGCGGTTGTACAGCAGAAGATCATGGTTCCCTACGGCGTGGAAGGTACTGTTAAAGAGATTGCTTCCGGAGAACATACCGTGGAAGAAGTGATCGCTGTGATTGAAACAAAAGACGGCGACAAAGAACTGACCATGGTGCAGAAATGGCCGGTAAGACGGGGACGTCCGTATGTAAAGAAGCTGCCTCTTAATATGCCTCTGGTAACCGGACAGCGTGTCGTTGATACTTTCTTCCCGATCGCAAAGGGCGGTGTTGCCGCAGTTCCCGGACCATTCGGAAGCGGTAAGACAGTCATCCAGCATCAGCTGGCAAAATGGGCAGAGGCTGATATCGTTGTCTATATCGGATGCGGCGAGCGTGGAAATGAGATGACCGACGTTCTGAATGAGTTCCCGGAACTGAAGGACCCGAAGACCGGACGTTCTCTGATGGAGCGGACCGTGCTGATCGCCAATACATCAGACATGCCGTTTGCAGCCCGTGAGGCGTCCATTTATACAGGTATCACGATTGCAGAATATTTCCGTGACATGGGTTATTCCGTAGCCCTGATGGCAGACTCCACCTCCCGTTGGGCAGAGGCCCTTCGTGAGATGTCCGGACGTCTGGAAGAGATGCCCGGTGAGGAAGGTTATCCGGCATATCTGGGTTCCCGGCTGGCCGAGTTCTATGAGAGAGCCGGACACGTGGTTTCCCTTGGAAAAGAAGGAAGAGAAGGTTCCCTGTCCGTAATCGGAGCCGTATCCCCTCCGGGTGGTGATACCTCCGAGCCGGTATCCCAGGCAACCCTCCGTATTGTAAAGGTATTCTGGGGACTGGATTCCAACCTGGCGTATAAGAGACATTTCCCGGCCATCAACTGGCTGACCAGTTATTCGCTGTATCTGGACAATGTCAGCGGCTGGTTTAATACACAGGTGGCGCCTGACTGGATGGAAGACCGTCAGAAGATGATGAGCCTTCTGCAGGACGAGGCAGAGCTGGAAGAGATCGTGCAGATGGTCGGCATGGACGCTTTGTCTCCACAGGACCGTCTGAAGATGGAAGCTGCAAGATCCATCCGTGAGGACTTCCTGCACCAGAACTCCTTCCATGAAATAGATACCTATACGCCCCTGCGCAAACAGTATCTGATGATGAAGCTGGTGCTTGCCTTCTATGAGCAGTCTATGGAGGCATTAAATAAAGGCGCGTCCATGAAGATCCTCCTGGGCATGGCGGTCAGAGAAAAGATCGGCCGTTACAAATACACCGAGGTGGCAAATATCGAGGACGAGTATGAAAAGATCATGAATGAACTAAGCACAGAGATTGCAGGTGCATTCGGGAAGGAGGACTTCTAATTATGCCAAAGGAATATAGAACCATACAGGAAGTTGCCGGACCGCTGATGATGGTAAAAGGTGTTGAGGGCGTTGCCTTTGACGAACTGGGCGAGATCGAACTTGCAAATGGCGAGAAGCGCCGCTGCAAGGTACTGGAAGTTGACGGCGATAACGTAGTCGTACAGCTGTATGAAAACGCCGCAGGTATTAACTTAAGCAACAGTAAGGTGCGTTTCCTGGGACGCAGCATGGAACTTGGCGTATCCGGAGATATGCTGGGCCGTGTCTTTGACGGACTGGGACGTCCTATTGACGACGGACCGGAGATCCTTCCGGAAGAGAGAAGAGATATTAACGGCCTGCCTATGAACCCGGCGGCCCGTGTATACCCGTCCGAGTTTATCCAGACCGGCGTGTCCGCCATCGACGGACTGAACACACTGGTACGTGGACAGAAGCTGCCGATCTTCTCCTGTTCCGGTCTGCCCCACAATCAGCTGGCGGCGCAGATCGCAAGACAGGCAAAGGTACTTGGCAAAGACGAGAACTTCGCCGTTGTATTTGCGGCAATGGGTATTACATTTGAAGAGTCCAACTTCTTCGTAGAATCCTTTAAGGAAACAGGAGCCATTGACCGTACCGTATTGTTTGTCAACCTGGCGAATGACCCGGCGGTAGAACGTATCTCCACGCCCCGTATGGCGCTGACGGCAGCAGAATACCTGGCGTTCGAAAAAGATATGCACGTACTGGTTATCCTGACCGATATTACAAACTACGCGGACGCTCTCCGTGAGATCTCCGCTGCGAAAAAAGAGGTTCCCGGACGACGCGGATATCCCGGATACATGTACACTGACCTGGCTCAGATGTATGAACGCGCAGGCCGTCAGAGAGGCAAGATCGGAAGTATCACCATGATCCCGATCCTGACCATGCCGGAAGATGACAAGACCCATCCGATCCCGGACCTTACCGGATATATCACAGAGGGTCAGGTAATCTTAAGCCGTGACCTGTACCGGAAGGGCCTGCAGCCGCCGATCGACGTTCTGCCGTCCCTGTCCCGTCTGAAAGATAAAGGTATCGGCGAAGGAAAGACAAGAGCAGACCACTCCAATACCATGAACCAGTTGTTTGCGGCATACTCCCGTGGTAAAGACGCAAAAGAGCTGATGACCATCTTAGGAGAAGCGGCGCTGACAGAGATCGACCTGATCTACGCTCAGTTTGCGGACGCATTCGAGAAAGAATATGTCAATCAGGGCTACAACACCGACCGGTCCATCGAAGAGACACTGGAGATCGGCTGGAAGCTTTTGTCCATCCTGCCAAGATCCGAGCTGAAACGTATCGATGATAAGTTCTTAGATATGTACTACGGTAAACAGTAAGCCATGCAGCGAGATGAAGCGGAAGCGGAATCGAGCCGGGGCATGGCGTAGTATGAAAAGGAGGCAGATATATGGCATCTACGCAGATCACTCCTACCCGTATGGAACTGACTAAGACCAAGAAGAAACTTGCCACCGCCAGAAGAGGCCACAAGCTTCTGAAGGATAAGCGTGACGAGCTGATGCGCCAGTTCCTGGATATGGCACGGGAGAATATGGAGCTCCGTGAAAAAGTAGAAGCCGGAATCCTCTCTGCAAATAAGAATTTTGTCATCGCAAAGGCCGGAATGGACGAGGCAACTCTGAATACGGCCCTGATGGCGCCCAAGCAGGAAGTAAGCTTAAATGTAGACAAGAGAAATGTTATGAGCGTCAACATCCCTGCGTTCGAGACAAAGACCAGGACAGCGGACGCCAATGATATTTACTCTTATGGTTTTGCTTTTACATCCAGCGACCTGGATGGAGCGGTGAAATCTCTGGCAGACATCCTGCCGGATATGCTGAAGCTTGCAGAGCGGGAGAAAGCGTGCCAGCTGATGGCGGCTGAGATCGAAAAGACCAGACGTCGTGTAAATGCGCTGGAGCACGTGATCATTCCGGAAGCACAGGAGACCATAAAATATATCACGATGAAACTGGATGAGAACGAGAGAAGTTCCCAGATCCGTCTGATGAAAGTAAAAGATATGATGCTGGAGGAAGCTCACCATTATAGTGAAAGAGCTTAAGAAAGCAGATAGAGAAAAAGAGCGCGGCAGCCTAAGGAAGGCTGCCGTGTTTTTTGCTAAAAAGCAGAAAGAACCTGAGTTGTTTTTCTTTTGCAATTATGATAATCTATAACTATCTAACCGGTGAAGGCCGGATCTAAAATTCTTATATTCTTTTTTCAATTCTACATTTCTAAAAGGAGGAGTCTGTCTATGAAGAAATCTCTCAAATCTCATACTGTTTCAAAGCTGGGACATGGAGCAACAGAAAGAATTTCTGGAGTTTTGTTCTGGAAACAAAGGTGTTAGAATCTTATATGATTCATTTTTTAAAGAAATATTAAGTCCGGAAAATGCGCCGGAGCGTCTGGATGAATTGCTGTCTCTTATTCTGTGTCAACAGGTAAAAATTTTACAGGTACTTCCTAATGATTCTACGCGGATTGCGGATGAAAGTTCTCTGGTTATTATGGATATTGTGGTAGAACTGGAGGACCATAGTATTGCGAACGTGGAAGTGCAAAAGATTGGTTATAAATTTTCAGGTCAAAGAAGTGCCTGCTATTCAGCAGATCTTCTCCTGCGCCAGTATAAACGTGTACGGGGAGAAAGGGGAAGGGCGTTTAGCTATCGGGATATTCAGAAAGTATATACAATTGTGTTTTTTGAAAAGAGTCCGAAAGAATTGCGAGAAGACAAAATGAATTGTATCCACCGTTTTACGCAGGTATCCGATACGGGCGTAAAGATGGAACTTTTACAGGAATTTTGTTTTGTCAGTCTTGACATCTTTCGGGAACTTTTGCACAATAATGGTATCAGAAATAAGCTGGATGCATGGCTCACAATGTGGAAAGGGTGATGGGGATGTTTTCGGAGGAGTTGCGTGAACTGGACCGGAATACCGTACAGCTGATGATCGATGAAATGCAGGAGGAGATCGATGCATTAAAGAAAGAGCGGGAGGAAGCCAGGGAAGATCGAGAAAAAGAAGTTAGCAGGAAGGATAAAAAGATTTCCGAGCAGGAACGAGAAATTGCAGAACTTAAAAAGAAGCTGGCAGCATATGAAGAAGTTTCCGAAAATGGGAAGAGATAAACAGATATGAAAAGAAATCCTGCACGGGCAGAAAGCCTGTGCAGGATTTTTGTGTGTGGGGCAGGAATCGCTGTGGGTCTGTATCTGGCGGAACAGTTCGGATGCAGGAGAGGATAAGCACAGGGAAAAGCAGCAAAAAAAGATCCGCTGCATATAATAACACAGATACTGATTTTAAGGAGTGTGCGCCATGGAACAGAAACTTCCCTACTACATGGTTTATCCGGTGCCGGTGTTGTTTGATGAGGTAAGGCAGTCAAGGAGAGATCTGGAGTATATGAAAGCATTATACCCGGATGCGGCAAAACGGCTGACGCCATATGTGGAAGAAGAGTGCGACCGGCTTATGTACGCCGGAAGCGTGATCTATGATGAATATCCGGATCCGCTGCAGTTTCGGCTTCTGTGCAGGAGGATATTTGATAAGGCGTCAGAAGACGAGGAAAAACCGGGAGCCTGGATGGCGGATCTGATCCAGGTCATGGCCTGTCAGGAGATCTTAAGGAGGCGGACGGAATACCGGAGCAGGCGCAGGAGATTCTTCTAAAGGAGCGGGAGATTCATTTTTCCCATGACAGTCGCTTTCGGATGTGTTAAAATACGGAAAGCGAAAGGAGGGAGTTCCGTGAAAAATCTTATATTTATCGGTATGCCTGCTGTGGGGAAAAGCACGGTGGGAGTGGTGACGGCAAAGCGGCTGGGCTATCATTTTATAGACGTGGATATCCTGATCCAGGAAAAAGAGGGAAAACTTCTGAAAGAAATCATCCGGGAACAGGGCATTTCCGGATTCCTGGAAGTGGAGGACCGGATCAACGCGGAACTGGAGGCGGACCATGCGGTCATAGCCCCCGGCGGGAGTGTGGTGTACTGTGAAAATGCGATGAACCATTATAAGGAAATCGGGACAGTCGTATATTTGCAGGCTTCTTTCGAGACAATAAGTAACAGGCTCCATCATGCGAAAAACCGCGGCGTTGTACTGCGGGAAGGCCAGACTCTTCTGGAACTTTATGAGGAGAGAGTGAAGCTTTTTGAAAAGTATGCGGACCTTACGATCTGCGAGGACGGACTGGATCTGGAAGAGACCATAGAGGCTGTTCTGGAAACTATACAAAAGGAGTAACGGTCTGCTTTCAAATATTACAAACAAGTTACAAAATATAAAAAATATTTTACATTTGCCGATTCTATGGTATAATATCATGGAGTATGAGTATAAAAAATTCTGTAATGAGAGAAAGAATAGATCATATTTTTGAGGTGTGTTATGGAACAATATATCATTAAAGGCGGGCATCCGCTGGTAGGAGAAGTTGAGATCGGGGGAGCAAAAAACGCTGCGCTCGCGATCCTGTCAGCAGCTATCATGACAGACGATACCGTACTGATCGACAATCTTCCGGATGTAAATGACATTAATGTATTATTGGATGCGATCGAGGGCATCGGCGCAATGGTTCACCGTGTAGACAGACATACGGTGAAGATCAATGGAAAGAATATCCATGATGTTTCCATTGAATACGATTATATCAAAAAGATCCGTGCTTCCTATTATCTTCTGGGGGCGCTGCTTGGCAAGTATAAGAGAGCAGACGTTGCGCTTCCGGGCGGATGTAATATCGGAAGCCGTCCGATCGATCAGCATATCAAAGGATTTCGCGCGATGGGCGCGGATGTGGAGATCGAGCATGGCAAGATCATGACAGAGGCAGACCGGCTGGTCGGAAAACATATTTATTTTGACGTAGTAAGCGTGGGCGCGACCATCAATGTTATGATGGCGGCGTCCATGGCAGAGGGAATGACGATCCTGGAAAACGTGGCCAAGGAGCCACACGTGGTAGACGTGGCGAACTTCCTCAACAGCATGGGAGCAAATATCCGCGGTGCAGGAACAGACGTGATCAAGATCCGCGGCGTACAGAAGCTGCACGGAACAGAGTATTCCGTTATCCCGGACCAGATCGAGGCTGGAACATTTATGTTTGCAGCAGCGGCAACCAGAGGAGACGTAACCGTGCTGAACGTAATCCCGAAGCATCTGGAGGCAACGATCGCCAAACTGGTAGAGATCGGATGCGAAGTAGAGGAATTTGACGACGCCGTGCGTGTAGTGTCCAAGGGCAACTTAAGAAGCACCCACGTAAAGACACTTCCCTACCCTGGCTTCCCGACAGATATGCAGCCGCAGATCGGCGTGACACTGGCATTGTGCAAAGGGACAAGTATTATTACAGAAAGTATCTTTGAAAACAGATTCAAATATTTAGACGAACTGGCAAGAATGGGCGGAGTCAGCAAGATCGAAGGAAATTCCGCTACCATTGAAGGCGTAGAAAAATTCACCGGCGCCAGAGTCAGCGCACCGGACCTGCGCGCAGGAGCGGCACTTTGCATCGCCGGCCTGGCTGCGGAAGGATACACCGTGGTGGACGACATCGTCTATATTCAGAGAGGATATGAACGCTTTGAAGAAAAACTCCGCTCCCTTGGCGGCGTGATCGAAAAAGTATCCTCAGAAAAAGAAATGCAGAAATTTAAGTTAAAAGTAGGATAATGTGGAAAACTTTAATTGGGGACGGGGGATTTTTGAAAATCCCCCGTCCCCAATTAAAGTGTGTGGATAACTTATGTGGAAAGAGTGGAAAAGTAATCGGTATTTTATTCTTGTCATGGCTGCGATCGTGAATTTTGTCCATGGCAATCCTTATATCTGGACGGTGTTTCAGCCGTACATGGAGCGGGAATTTGATATTTCGACGGCTGCGTCCAGCCAGCCTTTTACGGTTATCATCGGTATTTTTGCGTTTGGAAATATGATCGGTGGCTGGCTGCAGCATAAGATCGGTGCGAAGCGGACGGCGCTGGCGGGAAGCGCGTTTATGTGTCTGGGCTTTTTGATGGCAGCGCTGGCTCCCAAGGAGGCGCCGTGGCTGGTGACGCTTGGGTATGGAGCCATCGGAGGGCTTGGATCAGGCTGTGCCTTTAGCATGCTGGTAGCGATCCCGCAGGGATGGTTCCCGGATAAAAGGGGGCTGGTGACCGGCATTACCATAGGAGTGATCGGGCTGTCCGGAGTCATTATGAATCCGCTGTGCGACTGGCTTCTGACGGCAAAGGGATTTCATTTTGCGATGCTGATGGTGACGGTCTTTTATGCGGTCCTGTGTCTGGGGGCCTTTTTCCTGGAAGAGGCGCCGCTCGCGATCCAGGAGCAGGGCGCTATATCTTCCGCGATCCAGGAGCAGGGTGTCATGACAGGCGGGCCTAAGGAGCAGGCCGCCGCGGCAGGAAGTAGTTGCGGACAGATTGAAACGGCGGCGCTCCAGTGTCAGTACACAGCAGGGGAAATGATGCGGACCGGGCGTTATTACTGGCTGAGCCTTGCCATGGCCCTGGCGGTTCCGGCCTATGTGCTGGTGAATCCGCTGATGATGTCCCTTGGCATGGAGCGGGGGCTTACCGGCGCCCAGGCGCTGGCGGGAGTGACGGCTGCTTCGGCGGCGAATATCATCGGCCGGGTGGCAGCGCCCTGGCTGTCAGACCGGGCGGGCCGCAAACCGGTGGTGTACGGGCTGTTTGTGATTGCCATGGCGGCTTCTTTTGGCCTGATGGCGGCAACCGGCATGACGTTTGCGGTGCTGTGTTCGGCGATCTGCATGGTCTATGGAGGCGTGGTCAGCGTTTTCCCGGTGATGGTATCGGATTATTTTGGAATGAAGCATCAGGGAACGAATTTTGGAGCGGTGATGATCGGGTATGGGATCGCCTCCATCCTTTGCCCGCTGATTCTTGCGGCGGCAGGGCAGGAGAAAGCGCTTCTGATTGCCGGAGTGTGCTGCGTGGCCGGGCTTTTTGCGACCCGCAGGATTTAAAGAGTATGCGACCACAGGATTTTCCCTTGACAAGGCTGCGAAAACGGTGTAAAGTCTTACACGTACACAAAATCACATATTGCAGACTTTCTCTTATTCAGAGCAGTGGAGATACAAAGGATCTGTGAAGCTGCGGCAACCCCCGTTATGCGGGAAGGTGCCAACCTGAGCGAGCAATCGAACAATAAGAGGATTGGTTTATGAAAATATAAAGCAGTCCGCTTATGCGGGCTGTTTTTTGTGGCGGAAAACCTCTATTCCTTATACAGAGAAAGAATGCGGGAAGAAGAAAAGGAGAAAAGAACAATGGAGAGACGTTTATTTACTTCGGAATCGGTAACAGAAGGACATCCGGATAAAATGTGCGACCAGATCTCAGACGCGATCCTGGACGCGCTGATGGAGCAGGACCCCATGAGCCGTGTGGCCTGCGAGACCTGTACGACAACAGGTCTTGTGATGGTGATGGGAGAGATCACCACCAATGCCTATGTAGACATCCAGAAAATCGTGCGTGATACCGTCCGGGAGATCGGCTATACCAGAGGAAAATTCGGATTTGACGCCGATACCTGCGGCGTGATCACCGCCATTGACGAGCAGTCCGCGGACATCGCTCTTGGCGTGGATAAGGCGCTGGAAGCAAAGGAAATGTCAGAGGCGGATCTGGATGAGATCGGAGCAGGCGACCAGGGAATGATGTTTGGCTATGCTTCGGACGAGACGCCGGAATACATGCCGTATCCCATCGCGCTGGCCCACAAGCTGGCCCGCAGACTGACAGAAGTCCGCAAAGACGGCACCCTGCCTTATCTGAGACCAGATGGAAAGACACAGGTTACGGTAGAATACGACGAGAACGGCGTGCCGTTCCGTCTGGACGCGGTCGTTTTGTCCACACAGCACAATCCGGAGATCAGCCAGGAACAGATCTGCGCAGATATCCGGAAATATGTGTTTGACGCAGTGATCCCGGAAGGAATGACGGATGAGAATACCAAATATTATATCAATCCCACCGGACGTTTTGTGATCGGCGGTCCTCACGGCGACAGCGGTCTGACCGGACGGAAGCTGATCGTAGACACCTACGGCGGCATGGCTCGCCACGGCGGCGGAGCATTTTCCGGAAAAGACTGTACCAAGGTGGACAGATCCGCAGCTTATGCGGCCCGGTATGTGGCAAAAAATATCGTGGCTGCAGGACTGGCGAAAAAATGCGAGATCCAGCTGTCCTACGCGATCGGAGTGGCACACCCCACATCCATTATGGTGGACACCTTCGGCACAGGCAGGATCAGTGATCAGAAGCTGGTAGAGATCATCCGTGAAAACTTTGACCTGCGGCCGGCAGGGATCATCCGGATGCTGGATTTAAGAAGACCAATCTACAAACAGACAGCCGCTTACGGACATTTCGGACGGACAGACATTGATCTTCCGTGGGAGAAACTGGACAAAGTGGAGACACTGCGGAAATATTTATAAAAACTTTATAAAAATTTATGGGCGCTTTGTTTAAGAGGCGCCCTTTTTCGTGATATACTTTTGTCGGAGGATGTAGTCTATGAAGCTGAAGACAAAATTAATCATCGCTTTTTTGACGGTACTGCTTCTGCCTATTATACTTGGAACAACCCTGATTTTTCTGCTGGGAGCCTATCAGATCAGTACCATAGAGAAAACTTATAAGATCAGCGGGACAACGGTGGAAAGCCTGTCCAATTCCATGCAGACCATATCCAGCCTGACGGAAGAATCCTATCATGAACTGGTAGATATGGCGGCAGAGAGTCCCGCCCGGATGGAAGACGCGACGGCTCTTGGAGAGTTTAACCGCCTCCTTCAGGAGAAGAATGCGTATCTTCTGGTCCGCAAGGGCTACACCATGATCTATGTGGGGACAGATATGGAGAACGCAGACAGCGTGATCGCGGAACTTCCGGATTACGGCGGCGCGGAAACCACATCGGAAAACGGGATCTATCTGGGAGGGGACGCCCAGTCTCTGGTCAAGCAGGTGGACTTTGAATACCCGGACGGAGACAAAGGCAGCGCCTTTATCGTATCAGACGTCCGGAAAATGATCCCGGAACTGGAAGAACTGATGGTAGATATCGTGGTGTGCATCGTATTTATCCTGATCCTGACAGCCTGCGCGCTGACCTACTGGGTTTACCGCTCCGTGATGCAGCCGCTGCAGAAAATGCAGCTGGCGGCCAAAAATATCAAAGAGGGAAATCTGGACTTTGAGATCCGACCGATGGCGGATGACGAGATGGGACGGCTGGCCCAGGATCTGGAGGACATGCGGGTGCGCCTGCGGGATAATGTAGAAGAAAAACTCCGCTATGATAGAGAAAGCAAAGAGCTGATCAGCAACATTTCCCATGATCTGAAAACCCCTGTGACCGCCATCAAGGGCTATGCGGAAGGGATCATGGACGGCGTGGCGGATACGCCCGAGAAGATGCAGAAATACGTGCGGACCATTTACAATAAGGCGGACGAGATGAATACGCTGATCAATGAGCTGACCTTTTATTCCAAGATCGATACCAACCGCATCCCGTATAACTTCAATACCCTGTCGGTTAACGATTATTTTGAAGACTGCGCGGAGGATCTGTCCCTGGAGCTGGAAGCAAAAAATGTGGAGTTCGGGTATTTCAATTATGTGGAAAAGGACGTAAAGGTCATTGCGGACGCCGAGCAGATCAAGCGGGTGATCCACAATATTGTGAACAATTCCCTGAAATATATGGATAAGCCGAAGCCCAAGATCAACCTGCGGGTAAAAGACGTAGGGGATTTTGTGCAGATAGAGCTGGAGGATAACGGAAAAGGGATCGCGGCCAAGGATCTGCCCAACATTTTTGACCGGTTTTACCGTACCGATGCGTCCAGAAATTCTTCCAAAGGCGGCAGCGGCATCGGGCTGTCCATTGTAAAGAAGATCATTGAAGAGCATGGCGGGAAAATCTGGGCTACCAGCCGGGAAGAAACCGGAACGACCATGTATTTCGTTTTGAGAAAATATCAGGAGGTGCCGATTTATGAGTAAAATATTGATCGTAGAAGATGAAGAGACCATCGCTGATCTGGAAAAAGATTATCTGGAACTGAGTGGTTTTCAGGTGGAGGTGGCAACCGACGGCGAGACAGGATTAAAGCGTGCCATGGAAGGGGATTTTGATCTCTTTATCCTGGATCTGATGCTGCCGGGCGTGGACGGCTTTGATATCTGCCGGCAGATCCGGAGTGAAAAAAATACGCCGATCATCATGGTGTCGGCGAAAAAGGATGACATTGATAAGATCCGCGGCCTGGGCCTGGGGGCGGACGATTATATGACAAAGCCTTTCAGCCCCAGCGAGCTGGTGGCAAGAGTAAAAGCTCACCTTGCCCGCTATGACCGGCTGACAGGAAGCGCCAGAGAGGTCAATAAGGTGATCGAGATCCGGGGCCTGAAGATTGATACCACGGCAAGAAGAGTCTGGGTCAACGGGGAGGAAAAGAATTTTACCACCAAGGAGTTTGATCTTCTTACCTTCCTGGCGGGACATCCCAATCATGTGTACACCAAGGAAGAACTGTTCCGGGAGATCTGGGACATGGAATCCATCGGGGATATTGCGACCGTTACGGTGCATATCAAAAAGATCCGGGAAAAAATAGAGATGGATACCTCCAATCCCCAGTATATCGAGACGATCTGGGGAGTGGGGTACCGGTTTAAAGTATAAATGTACTGATGGCAGTTACGCCCCGCAGGTCATAACCATATGGCTGGGGCGTTTTTTCCTGATAAAAGATATCAACGCTCTGCCCAAGCGTGAAAGAAGTATCCTGAAGATCCTCCGGAACCGGCGCTTTGTAGAAGCAGCCATCGCTGCCTGCCACGAACAGGGTATCTGCTTCCTGGGACTGGACGGCGCCGCTTACATAGGTAAGGTCTTCCATCTGATCTTTTCTGACCAGGATCAGAGAGCCTGCAGCCCCGCTTGTCAGCGTCAGGGAATCTACAGCTTCCCAGTCGGGAATCTCTGTGGCATAGATCCGCACGTCCGGCAATTCCTGGTTAGTGGAAGCCACAGCCGGCAGAAGGCTCTGGACGTTACTCTCTTCCGGAGAAGGCGATGAGGCCGCCTGACTGGCAAAGGGCAGAATATACGTGTTTTCTCCAGCCTGAAGGCGGACAGAGCCAATGGACCGCGAAGGCGCGGCAGAAGAAGCGGAAACCGGCAGATCCAGATAGATGCCGGAGGCGCAGATGCGGGCCAGTTCGTTTCCGCTTACAGAGGTAAATTCCGCAAGGCTGGAGCCGTTGGTCAGTTCTGCAGGGATCCGTGCGACCTCCTGGTCGATCGTGCCTTTGGAGATCTTAATCTCTACAGGGTCCTGGCTGGCCACAGCCTGCGGGTTGGTGAAATAGATCCGTAAGAGCTGGGTGTCCAGATCCGCGGAAATCTCATATGCGGTGCTGTTTAACTCCTGATCATCCAGACAGACTCTGAGGAGATAATGGTCATCGGTGATCGTATGATATCCATTTCCAGTGACATCATCTGCAGAAGCAAACATTTTTCTGTGTTCTCCGTTTTCCAGTGAGATCTTCAGATCCATGCAGCCGGTACGGGTACCGCCGCAGTAGCTGCCTTTTTCAAAAATCACACGGTAATTGTCGACCTTCTGACCTTCTTCTGGTGTGCGAAGTTTCATCCAGCAGACCGCTCCAAGAATAAGAACCAGAATTCCAAGAATGATTCCCAATCCCTTTTTTAACATAAGAATCCCGCCTTTCTTACGAGTATGGCTTTATTGTACTACAGCGCCGGGGATGCCGCAAGTTTTCCGGGACAGAAACACTTTGACTTCTCAATGGTATTATGATAGAATACCATTGAGAAATGACCGGGAGGTGTGTGCATGGAGTCAACAGAACTTCGGTACATTGAACTGAAAAACCAGATCTGCCGCCAGATATACGAAGGAATCTGCCGGGACGGGGAAAAGATCCCGTCTGAACGGCAGTTGTCGGAAGATTTTAACGTCAGTAGGATTACGGTGCGCAAAGCGCTGGAGCTTCTGGAAGAGGAAGGGCTGATCCTGCGGGAGGTGGGGAACGGAACCACTGTGACGCTGAAAAATCATGGAAATGAGACGGCGATGGATGTGATCGCGCTGGCGGCCCCCTCCAGAAATCCCTTTTTTGCCCGCTTTATTGCAGAATTTCAGAGATGCGCCTGGGAACAGGATGCGCTGCTCCTGTATGTGGAGGCGCCGGAGGGAACCACCCTTGAGGATTGTCTGTACCGGCTGTATACCAAAAATATCCGGAATGCGGTGGTCTGGCCGGACGACCGGGGCGTGGACCAGGAAAAACTGCTCCGGCTCCGCAGTATCGGCATGAATCTGGTCTTTTTTGATACGGACGCCTGCGGGCCATTTGCGGACAGTGTCTTTGTGGATAATGTGGATGCGGTGCGGACGCTGCTGGAAAGAGAAGAAAAGCACCGGCAGTACCTGTATGTGGGATGGGATAATCTGGCCATCGGCAATATCCGCAAAAGAGAAGAAGCGTTTCGCAAACTCTGCCCTCAGGGACAGGTCTGTCACGTGCCCTGGAGAAGGAATCGGCAGATGGCGCGGACAGCGGCGGAAGAGATCCGTAAGATGGCAGAAGAGATGTCGGACGGACTCATCGTATGCGGGACCGGAGAACTGGCCCAGCAGACGGCAGAGAGCCTCTGGGAGACAAATGGGCAGGAGAGTTCCCGGGTGCGGCTGGCGGCCATTGATGATTTTGAGGGTTCGGGACGGTTCCCGGTATCAGTGTATAACCAGGATCTGGGTGTGGCGGCCCGGGAGATTTATGAATGTCTGGAACGCCAGAGAGAGGAAAAAAGCGGATGGAGAGCCAGGATCATTCCTGTCAAAGGAACATATATTCCCGGCAGATAGAGAAAGGAGAGGATCGTATGGAACAGGTAAATCCCGTACTGGTTCCCGAAAGGAAGCTGTCCGACGGGATGGTGATCCCCGGGATCGGCATGGGGACTTTTGGAAATGACCGTTACAGTTCCGGGGAAGTGTCAGACGCTGTTTACGGCGCCATAAAAGCAGGTTACCGGCTGTTTGACTGTGCGGCGGCTTATGGAAATGAAAAGGAGATCGGCCAGGTGTTTCAGAAAGCCTTTGCAGACGGCATTGTGCAGCGGGAGGACCTTACCATTATGACCAAGGTATGGAATGACAGGCACGGGGAAGGTGACGTGCTGGTGGCCTGTGCGCAGAGCCTGCGGGATCTGAAGCTTTCCTATCTGGATATCTACATGGTGCACTGGCCGTTTCCCAACTACCATGCGCCGGGAGCCCATCTGGAAGGAAGAAATCCGGATGCAGTGCCCTTTTCTCTGGAAGAGTATCTGACCACCTGGCGGCAGATGGAGCGTCTGGTGGATCTGGGACTGGTAAAGAGCATCGGCATGTCCAATATGACCATCACCAAGCTGGAGCAGGTGCTTCCTCTTTGCAGGATCCGTCCCACGGTTCTGGAGGTGGAGATTAGTCCTACGTTTCAGCAGCCAAAGCTTTTTGAATACTGCAAAGAGCAGGGGATCCAGCTGATCGCGTTTAGTCCCATGGGTTCCCCCTGCAGACCTGCGCGGGATACGGAAGAAGGAGACGTGGTGACCTTTGAACTGCCGGCGTTAAAAGAGATCGCGGCGGCTCATCACTGCCATCCGGCGACAATCTGCGTAAAATGGGCGGTGCAGAGAGGACAGATCCCCATTCCATTTTCCATTTATGAAAAGGAATATGTGGAAAATTTAAAATGTGTAACGGAAGATTTCCTCACGGACGAGGAAATGGAGCGATTAAGAAAGGCAGATCAGAACGCCCGCCTCATCAAGGGAAAGGTATTTCTCTGGGAAGAGGCAGAAGACTGGCGGGATATCTGGGATGGTGAAGATGCATGGAATATTTTGTAGGAATCGATCTGGGAACGTCGAGTGTACGCGCGGTGGCGGTGGATCCGGACGGAAACGCGGCTGCTGCAGGGCAGTGTGAATATGATATTCAGAAGCCGGAACTGGACCGGGCAGAGCAGGATATGGATCAGCTGTGGGAGGCGACCGTACAGGCGATCCGGAAAATGCTCGCCGAAAAACCGGAAATCCGGGATGAGATCCGGGGGATCGGATTTTCCGGGCAGATGCACGGCCTTGTGATGGTGGACCGGGAGATCCGGCCTGTGGGAAATGCCATCATCTGGGCGGATCAAAGAAGCGCGGAACAGATCCGCCATATCTATGAGACCGTGCCGGAAGAAGAGTTCGCAAAAGTTTTTGAAAACCGGCTGAGCACAGGATTTCTCCTGCCGTCTCTTGTCTGGGTGCGGGAAAAAGAGCCTGCACGTTATGAAAAGATTTACAAGGTGATGCTCCCCAAAGATTACATCCGTTACCGGATCTGCGGGGAACTGGGCACGGATGCCTCTGACGCCTGCAGCACCGGCATGTGGGATATGAAGGCGCGTACCTGGGCCTTTGATATTTTAAAGAAGCTGGATATCCCGGCGGAGTATCTGGTGGAGAGCCACGAGTCCTATGAGAAGGCAGGGACCGTGACTAAGGAATGCGCGGAGCGGACCGGACTAAAAGAAGGTACCTTTGTGGCCTTCGGCGGCGGAGATTCCCTGATGATGGAGCTGGGAAACGGGATGATCAGAGGCGGCCTTATGGCGTCTACCATCGGTACGGCCTGTCATCTGACCTGCGCCCTTGACGCGCCGACCTATGATCCGAAGCTTCGGACCAACACCTGGTGCCACGGGGGCGAGCATCTCTGGAGCATTATGGGCGCGCATTTGAGCGGAGGCGTTGCTCTGAAATGGCTGAAGAACAATATCCTTGGCGCACAGAGTTTTGACGCGATGACAGCGCTTGCTTCAGAGGTTCCTGCAGGCAGTGAAGGACTTCTCTTCCTGCCCTATCTGAACGGAGAGCGGACGCCGCACAACGACCCGAATGCCAAGGCCGTGTATCTGGGCATGACGCTGCGCCACGATAAGCGGCACATGATCCGCAGTACCATGGAAGGGATCGTGTACAGCATGAAAGAATCCTACGCGATCTTTCGTTCCCTGGGGATCAGGGGCGACCGGATCATTGCGGCGGGAGGCGGGGCAAAGAGCCCGCTTTTCCGGCAGATTCAGGCGGATATGTATGACTGCCCCATCTATATCAATCAGGGAAAAGAGCAGGCAAGCATCGGCGCGGCCATGACCGCGGCGGTGGGATGCGGTTTTTATAAAGATTATGAAGAAGCCTGTGCCCGGATGGTACATTTGAGCCCGGAGGCGACAGAACCCATCCCGGAAAATGTAAAAAGATACGAAGAAGAATTCCAGCGCTTTAAAGAGATATATTTTGCAAATAAGGCATTGTTTTAACGGTGGTTTTGCATTATAATAGCACTAGAAAGTTTTTTAAACATCTTAATAAAGTAGTAGGAGGTCTAAGACTATGGATGGAAAAATGAAAGTTGCAGTCATGACCGGGATCGGCAAAATGGGATTTGAAGAGCGGGACATCCCGAAGCCGGCAGCAGACGAGGTGCTGGTAAAGCTGGAGTATGTCGGGATCTGCGGATCTGACATGCACTACTATGAGACCGGAGCGATCGGCGATTACGTGGTAGAGCCGCCGTTCGTACTGGGACATGAGCCGGGCGGTACGGTTGTGGAAGTGGGAGAAAATGTAACACATTTAAAAGTAGGCGACCGCGTGGCGCTGGAGCCTGGAAAGACCTGCGGAAAATGTGAATTCTGTAAAGAGGGCAAGTATAATCTCTGCCCGGATGTTATCTTTTTTGCAACACCTCCGGTAGACGGTGTATTTCAGGAGTATGTGGCACATGAGGCGGCCCTTTGCTTCAAGCTTCCGGACAATGTAAGCACCCTGGAGGGCGCGCTGATCGAGCCTCTGGCTGTCGGATTCCACGCAGCGATCCAGGGAGACGCGCATCTGGGACAGAAAGCAGTGGTAATGGGCGCAGGCTGCATCGGCCTGGTGTCCATGATGGCGCTGAAGGCAAGAGGCGTATCCGAGGTTTATGTGGTAGACCTGATGGACAAGCGTCTGGAAAAGGCCATGGAGCTTGGAGCTACCGGCGTGATCAATGGCGGAAAAGAAGACGTGGTAGCAAAGATCAGAGAACTGACCGGGGGAATGGGAGCAGATCTGATCATAGAGACTGCAGGATCTCAGCCCACTACGGTACAGGCGATCCATGCGGCAAAGAAAGGCTCCACGATCGTTCTGGTAGGCTACAGCAAGAGCGGCGAGATGACCCTTCCCATGAGCCTGGCGCTGGACAAAGAGCTGACCTTCAAGACCGTATTCCGTTATCGCCATATTTATCCGCTGGCGATCGACGCCGTAGCAAAAGGCAAGGTAAACTTAAAAGGTATCGTTACCGACATCTTTACCCTGGATCAGGCGCAGGAAGCCATGGATCACAGCATTCACGACAAAGCAGATATCGTAAAAGCAGTGATCAAGATTGCGGAATAAATGGAAATAAAATGGAAACAAAATGGAAATCGGGACGTAGACCTTTGCAAAAGGTCTACGTCCCGATTTCCATTCTGTTTATGCATGCAGTACTTTATGGATCAGTGTGTGCCAGTTTTTCCAGGCAATCTTTTCGATTTCTTCGTGGCTGAATCCGGCTTTTCGGATGGCCTCCATGAGCGCAGGCACGTGGGAGGCGTCCTCCAGTCCGATGGTGTAAGGCGTTGCCTGGCTGCTGAAAGAGTTCAGGGTGTCGCCTTCCAGAAATTCTGAGAAGTCGAAGCCAAATCCCACGTGATCGATGCCCATGATCTCTACCATATGGATCAGGTGTTTGACCAGGTTGTCTACGGTCTGTTCGGACTCTACCGGATGGACAAACTCGTTGAAGGAGTTTAAGCCGACCATGCCTCCGGTGTCTGCAAGCGCCTTCAGCTGTTCGTCCGTAAGGTTGCGGGCCTGGTTGCAGAGCGCCCGGCAGTTGGAGTGGGTGGCGACTACGGGTCCGGCCGCCACGTCCATGACGTCCCAGAAGGATTTGTCATTGATGTGGGACATGTCCAGGATCATGCCAAGATCCTGGATCTTTCGCACTGCTTTTCTTCCCAGGTCTGTCAGCCCGCGGTCCGGATTGCCTCTCGCGCCGGTGGCCAGCGGGTTTTCTTCGTTCCAGGTCAGGCTTGCGTGACGGGCGCCGAACTGATAAAATTCATCGATCCTGTCTACGTCTTCTCCGATGCTCTTTAATCCTTCCAGTCCGATAAAGGCATACATTTTCCCGTCTTTTATTGCTTCGTCCATATCCCGGAAGGACCGGCATACCTTCAGGATATCGGCGCAGTCTTTTTCTTCCTGCGCGATGGCTTCCATCATCTGATGGGTTCTTTTCAGCGGATCTTTGTCATAGGGCGGATCGTTCCAGATCACGAAGATACCGCCTGTAATGCCGCCTTTTTCCAGCCGTTCGTAATGATATCTGCGGAAGATATCTCTTTCCCCGGCCAGATGGTGATGTGTAACGTCTGTCCAGATGTCACAGTGAGCGTCAAAAATCATAAGTCAATCCTCATCTCCTTCTAAATGAATCACTGGAAATTGCCAGTACAAAAATACAGGGGCAGATAACCGCCCCTGTATAGTGTGTGATTATGCTGCGCCTAACAGACTTCCGATGATCAGGCCGCAGTATGTACCGATTACATAGCCGATGGTTCCTACGATCAGGCAGGGACCTACCAGTTTTGTCCAGCCTTTGGAAACGGCCATGGCAGCAGATGTGGTGGGTCCGCCGATGTTGGCGTTGGACGCGCACAGGATCTCTTCCAGGTCGAACTTGAAGATCTTTCCAAGTACCAGGCTGAACAGCATATTTACAATAACTACGATCGCTGCAAATACCAGAAGCAGCGGAGAGTTCCGCACGATCAGCGGGATGGATGCCGGAACACCGATCACAAAGAAGAACAGGTAGATCAGGAAAGTTCCCATCTCATTGGTTCCCCGGATCTCGCCAAAGAATCCGGGAGCTGCGGTAGCGCAGATCATGGAGATCGTAGCGATCCACAGATACATATTACCAAACAGGGTGTTCAGCATGGACAGTACCGGGTTGGAAGTCGGGATCACGCCGGCCAGGAAGTCCGCAACGATGCCGGATACGGCAACGATCACGAAAGCAACGGCAACAGCCAGTGCGATATCCTTTAAGGACATTTCCTTTCTGCCCCAGTAAGCAGCGGCTGCAGTTCCTTCCGTGTCATTGTCTGCGGTTCCGGATTCTACGGCATCCTGATGCGGATGTTTGTAGTGTTTGCGGAAAAATCCGATTCCGGGGATCATGACCAGTACGAAGAAGTACAGAGCCATCAGAAGGTTGTCGGCAACGGTGGCTGCGGAAAGCATCTCGCCGGTTACGCCAAACGCCTCACCCAGTGCAGCGAAGTTTACAGAACCGCCGATATAGGTTCCGGTAAATACGCCTGCCAGGGCATTGAGTTCCGGGATAAAGTTGCCGAGAACGGCAAAGCCGATGAGGGCGCCTGCCATGGTTCCCACGGAACCGCACAGGAAGATTCCCAGAAGCCGCAAGGAGTCTTTGCCCATGTCCCGGACATTACACTGCATCAGAAGCAGCGGCAGGGACAGCGGTACGACATAGTTCCATACCGTATCCCATACCGGAGACGCGGTCGGGATGATACCTAAGTTTGACAGGATCAAAGCCATTACCAGGGCTACGATGGCGCCGCTGGCTTTGGCAGCCCAGGTGTATTTCTGTTCCAGATAGATCGCTCCGGCGGCGCCGGCAGCACAGATGGCCCAAAGAACCCAGGTGTTGTCCGCTCCTACCAGCGGATTGTCCATGTTAAAAATTTCTCCCCACATTTTTTCTCCTCCTTTCGCTGTAAAAACATACCGTAAAAAATATAGAGAGATTCAATTGTGGTAATTGAACCTCTCTATATTATAGTGACTTTGACAAAAAAAGTCAATCTTAGACAACAATAATTGTACACAATGGCGAAAAATGTACAGGAACTTTCAGAAAATTGACCTGCTAGAATTTCTGGAGTTCTTCCACCAGTTCCGGGAACCACATGCCGTGGGACGCTTTGACCAGTACATTATCCCCGTCGCGGATGATCTCGTTCATGACGGACAGGAAATCAGCCTTGGTCTCAAACCAGTGTGTCTCAGTCTGCGGATTGGCGGACGCTCCTTCTGCCAGGCTTTTTGCCAGGTCTCCGATGGCACAGACTACGTCGATGCCTTTCTCGGCGCAGTAGGCGCCTACTTCCCGGTGAAGGTCCAGTTCTTTGTCTCCCAGCTCGCCCATGTTGCCGAGGATGGCAACCTTGCGGCCGATGGCCATATCCAGTACATCGATCGCGGCTCTGGTGGAGATGGGGTTGGCATTGTAGCAGTCGTCCAGGATCATCAGCCGGCTGGTGCGGATGATGTTGTTACGGCCCGGCATGGACGGAAGTCCTTCGATGCCGGCCTTGATCTCATCAGCGGTCAGTCCCAGTGTATAGCCTGCGGCTGCGCCTGCCAGGGCATTGGAGATCATATGAGCGCCCGGAAGCGGTACCACGCAGGCAAAGAAAGAGCCGTCCGGCAGATGGATGGTGCAGGCTGTGCCCCGAAGTCCCAGGGGCTCGATATTGTCCGCACGGAACTGGCAGTTTTCGCCAGTGCCGAAGAATACGGGCTGGGTGCCTTTGACCGGTCCCATCTTAGCTAACAGGTCGTCGTCTCCATTTAACAGGATGGATCCGCCGGACTTCATGTCCTGGATCATCTGGGATTTCTCCTGCAGGATGCCTTCTCTGGTCTTGAAAAATTCCAGGTGCGCCACACCGATGTTGGTGATCACGCACACATCCGGGCTGGCTACAGAAGAGAGACGGCGCATTTCGCCGAAATGATTGACGCCCATTTCCAGAACAGCGGCCTCGTGCTCTTCGGTCAGCTGGAAAATAGTAAGGGGAAGTCCCCATTCATTATTAAAATTGCCCAGGGTCTTGTGGGTCTTATATTTCTGGGAGAGCACGGAAGCGATCATCTCTTTGGTGCTGGTTTTGCCCACGCTTCCTGTGATGCCAACCACTTTCAGATCAAAAGAATCCCGGTACAGTTTGGCAATATCAAGAAGCGCCTGTCCGGTCGATTCCACCAGGATATAGGGGAAATCTGTCTCACCCAGATCTTCATGGGAAACAACGCACAGAGCGCCTTTTTCGATGGTGTCCGGGATAAACTGGTGGGCATTGAACTTTTCTCCGTCAATGGCAACGAATAAGTTGCCTGCTTCGACTTTCCGGCTGTCGATGACTACGCCGGTGACCTCCTGGCCCAGTTTTGCCGGGTCGCCGTGATACGTACCGCAGCAGGCTTTGGTAATGTTCTCTAATGTAAGATTTTTCATGATAGAAGATTCCTTTCTATATACACAGTTTCTGATAGGACAGTATCAGATCCGGATCCGCTAATAGCGGACCCGGATCGATTCTTCGATGATCTGTTCGCAGAGCTCGCCGTAGTCCATACCGGCCGCGGCCGCAGCCTTGGGGATTAGACTGGAGGGAGTCATGCCCGGCAGACCGTTCATCTCCAGGCAGTAGAACCGTCCGTCTGTCTCGTCCACAATAAAATCCGCCCGGGCGTAGACGTCCATCCGGAGCGCTTCAAAAGCTTTTTCTCCTGCTCTTTGCATTTTTTTCTGTGTCTTTGCATCCAGAGACGCCGGTGGACAAAGTTCTGTGGCGCCGCCGCTCTGGTATTTATTTTCGTAGTTAAAAACGCCGTCTTTTGGAATGATCTCTACCAGGGGGAGAGCCTTGCCGGCTACAATGCTGCAGGCATATTCCCGGCCCTTGATATAAGGCTCGATGACGACTTCGTCCTGGCCGTCCTCTTCAAAGGACCGGCGGACAGCTTCTTTATATTCACCCTCTGTGTGGACGATATAAACGCCGATGCTGGAGCCGCTGGAACAGGGCTTGATCACCAGCGGGAGATAGTAGCCTAACTCATCCAGGGGAGTATCCTTGGCCTTCTCTGTCAGAGAAGTGCCGCGGGGCGTAGGCACCCGGGACATCTTGAAGATCTGCTTTGCTACCAGCTTATTCATGGCAAGCGAGCAGCCAAGGGAATTAGGCCCGGTGTATTTGATGCCCAGGATATCAAAGGTGGCCTGGATCTTGCCGTTTTCGCCCACCGAACCGTGGAGGGCGATAAAGGTGATGTCTGCCAGCCGGCACAGTTCTATCACATTGGGCCCGAAATAGCAGTCAGACTGATCCGGTCTGGAAAGCCGGAGCTTTTCAAGGTCCGGAGTCGTAGTCTTGATACCGTCGGCAATCTCCATGCCGGCGCCCGGAAGATCGAATACTTCTTCCAGTTTTTCGGAATCATAGGGGAGCCCGAAAAAGACGTCAAGCAGGAAGGCCTGGTGGCCTCTTTCCCGCAGGGTTTTACAGATGCCAAGTCCGGAAGTTAAGGATACGTCTCTTTCCGGGCTTAAGCCTCCTGCAAGTACAATGATTTTCATAAAAATGGTCTCCTTCACATAGGGTTATCTTTTATATTTATGCTTTGTTCACCTGATCCAGAAGGTTCTTCTTCACCTCGTAGAGACGGGGAGAGAGATCCACATAGATCTGGTGCGGATAGAAGAGACGCTTGGTCTCCTCCCACAGGGAATCCTTTTCCTGCCGGCAGTAGTCGGCGATCTCTTTTACGCTGGGAGACTGGTAGATGCATTCGCCGTTCCGGAATACGGGAACCATCATTTCCCGCAGGGTATAGGAACCGCCAGGCATCTTCGTCTTTTTCCAGGTCTCGATCGGATCGAAAAGGAGCATGTCCTCGGAAGGATCAAAGGTCTCGTCTGCGAAGCAGATCAGGTCTGCCTTTACCTTGCCGGAATCCTTCTCATAGACACGGTAAATGGTTTTATTTCCCGGGTTGGTAATCTTCTCTGTATTTTCAGAGATCTTGATCTTGGGGATAAATTCCCCTTCGCTGTTCTGGATCGCAGCCAGCTTATAGACGCCGCCAAAGGACGGGCAGTCCTTGGAGGTGATCAGGTGTGTGCCCACGCCCCAGGAATTGATGGCCGCGCCCTGCATCTTCAGATCATGGAGGAGATACTCGTCCAGATCATTGGAAGCAGTGATCGTGGCGTCCGTAAAACCGGCTTCATCCAGCATCTTTCTCGCCTGTTTGGACAGATAAGCCAGGTCGCCGCTGTCCAGGCGGATGCCGTATTTGCCGAATTTCCGGCCGGATTCTTTAAATTCACGGAAGACACGGATGGCGTTTGGAACGCCGGACTTTAATGTGTCGTAAGTGTCCACCAGAAGCGTACAGTTATCCGGATAGAGGTCTGCATAGGCTTTGAAAGCCGTATATTCATCCGGGAAACTCATGATCCAGCTGTGGGCATGGGTTCCCATGACCGGCACGTCAAAGAGCTGTCCGGCCAGTACATTGGAAGTTCCCACGCAGCCGCCGATGATCGCGGCTCTGGCTCCGTAAAGGCCGGCGTCTGGTCCCTGGGCCCTGCGGAGTCCGAATTCCATAATCCCGTCTCCGTTCGCCGCATAGACGACCCGGGAAGCCTTGGTGGCGATCAGGCACTGGTGGTTTAAGATCGTAAGGATAGCAGTTTCCACAAGCTGCGCCTCCATAATGGGGGCGATCACCTTTAAGATCGGCTCCTTGGGGAAGATCACGCTTCCTTCAGGAATGGCGTAAATATCGCCGCTGAAATGAAAACCGCTCAGATAATGGAGAAAGTCTTCGCTGAAAATGCCAAGCCCTCTCAGATAATCTACATCTTCATAGGTGAAATTCAGGTTTTTGATATAGTCGATCACCTGTTCCAGCCCTGCGCAGATGGAATATCCGTTATTACAAGGGTTGGCGCGGAAAAACACATCAAAGATCACTTTCTCGTTCTGCCCTTTGACGTAATATCCCTGCATCATGGTCAATTCATACAAGTCTGTCAGCAAAGTCAGATCCTGCTTATTCATGATTAACACTCCTTTTCTGGCATAGGCAGAATGTCCTGCCGAAACATCATTTCGTATATTATAGCATCAGTGGAGACAAAAGTAAAAGAAAAACCCGGACTGTTTTATAAAAGCGACTGGTTCTTTCTGATCGTCTCCTGGATCAGGTCAGAACAGTAAGTGCTCAGATGTTTCCGGGTGTCTTTGTCGAGTTCCTCCAGCCGGATCGGAGCGCCGTATTCAATGACCACATGGGTCTTTTTTACCTTTGGAAGGTGGTTCTCAAAGATCTCGGCGGTGTTGTTCATGCTGATCGGAATGATGGGACATCCGGCTTTTTCCGCAATCTTAAAAGAGCCGCTGTGGAAAGGCAGCAGGCTTAATTCTTCGCCGCTGTTGCGGGTCCCTTCCGGGAAAATGCAGATGGAGATCCCGCGTTTGATATAATCAATGGCGGTCAGGATCGTTTTTAAGCCCTCTTTGGGTGTGGAGCGGTCAAGGAACAGGCAGTAGAGCCGGTTCATCCAGTCCCGGAGAAGGGGGTAGCGCAGCATTTCCTTTTTGGCGATATAGCCGGTCAGCCGTCTGCATCTGGAATAAGTCAGAAGGATGTCAAAATAGCTGCGGTGGTTCCCGATAAACAGGACCGGTTCATCCGGGATATTTTCCTCGCCGATGACAGTGACCTGGACGCCTGCGACCCGGAGCATCACCCGGAACATCCACTGGACCAGGCGCAGGCAGCGGTAATCGCTGGCCTCCTGATCTTTTTTCGCGCGGAGTTTCTCCACCAGAAGGACGGGAATCCCCAGAACCAGATAGAGAAACAAAAGGATTGCAATGATCAGAAATCGTATCATACAGGAAACCTCTCTTTAGTAATTTCATCATATAGAACATTTTCCCACCTATCATAACATATTTCTGGCATTTTTCCTAGAGTCGCTGTGTATGATAATAAAGAGAAAAAGCAGTTTTTCCGGGGGCATATGAAAAGAAGGATCAAAGCTTGTGTCTGTGCCGCTTTTTTTGCCGCGTCTGCGTTTGTCTTCGCCGGGTGCAGCATACAGAACATGGAGCCGGAGAGGATCCGGGATGTGGAATATACGGTGGTGGATAAGGACGAGGTGCCGGAAGAATTCAAAGCCCGGATCGAGGAGGAAAAAGAAGAGCCAATGAAGCTCTTTTACGCGGACGGAGGGTATCTGTACGCGGCCAGAGGATACGGGGAACAGAAGACCAGCGGATACAGCGTCAGAGTGACAGACTGTTTTGAAGGGGAGGAGGGCGTCTATATCGAGACCAGCCTGCTGGGACCGGACAAAGGAGAAGAGATCAGAAAAAGTGCCGCCTGTCCCTATGTGGTGGTGAAGATGGAATATATCGATAAGCAGATTATTTTTCAGTAGGAGGGAAAGCAAGATGGAATATCAGACAGAGAGGATACAGACCTGTCAGACAAAGGAAAAGGTAACGGACCAGTTTTATCTGAACCAGGATCTGAACGTGCCGGACGCAAAGCCGGATGTGGCAAGAGTGATCCTGGCGTCTGGAAAGGCGGTCCTGGAGGACGTGCGGTTCGCGGATCATTATGTGAAGCTTACCGGAAAACTGAAGGTGCAGGTGCTTTATGCCGCCGGGGAAGGGGAATATCCGGCCGCCAGTCTGGAAGGAAGGATCCCGTTTGAGGAAATGGTGTATCTGGAGGAGGCAGACGGCAGTCTGGTCGTGACGCCTGTAAGCACAGAGGTGACGGCTGCGGTGATCAACTCCAGAAAGCTGGAGATCAAGGGCGCTGTGGAGATCAGTGTGGGAACAGAAACGATCTGTGAAAATAAGATCGTTACGGATATTTCGGACGAGGAGATCCCGCTTTACAAAAAATATAAGGACATGGACGTGTTAAATGTCCACGCGGCCAAAAAGGATGTGCTGCGGATCCGGGAGGAAGCGTCCCTTCAGGGGACCCGGGAAAATATCGATACCCTGCTCTGGACGGATATCACGTTGCGTAAATTCGATACCCGGATTGCGGAAGATCAGATCACCGTGCAGGGAGAGCTGCTATTGTTCTGCCTGTACGGGACAGAAAACGGGAAAACAGACTGGACGGAGCAGACGCTGCCTTTTGAAGGGACCCTTGCCTGCGGCGGGGCGGAAAGTTCCATGTATCACCAGATCTGGCCGGAACTTACGGAGGTGTCCGCAGAGCCGCAGATGGACGAGGACGGACAGATGCGCCTGATCGCCGTGGACGGGGCGGTAGAGGTCCGGTATGTGGTTTACAAAGAGACCCGCCTGCGTCTGCTGGAAGATCTGTACGCGCTGGAACAGACCTGTATTCCGGAGAAAAAAGAAATGAGGCTTCATTCCCTTCTGATGCAGAACCACTCGAAGTGCAAGGTGGCCGAACAACTGTCGCTTCCGGAGATCAAAGACGCGATCCTTCAGATCTGCCACAGCAGCGCCCGCATCCAGGTGGACAGCGTGGAGAAGGCCAGGGAGGGCCTGCAGATCGAGGGACTCCTCCATGTGAACTTTTTGTATCTTAAGGCGGACGATCAGACCCCTTATGACACCTGGCAGGGAATGGTTCCCTTTTCTTATCTTCTGGAAGGAGGAGACGCAGAAGAAGGGATGGAGTATGACCTGACCTGGATGACGGAGCAGCTGTCTGTCAGTCTGCTGGGAAGCGACGAGATTGAAGTCCGGGCGGTGCTGGCTTTCCAGTGCTTCTTCTGGCGGCCTGCTGTTCTTTCTAATATAGAAGAGATCACGTTCCAGAAGATCAGCCAGGAGGAGCAGGAAAAAAGGCCCGGGATCACAGGCTACATCGTCAGGAACGGGGATTCTCTCTGGGATCTGGCAAAGCGGTATCAGACCACACAGGAGAGCATCTGCAAGGTCAACGGACTGGAAGACGGAGAAATAAAAACAGGGGATAAGATATTGATTTTTAAAGAAAATATGAGTATACTATGAGTACACTGTATACAAGATACAGTATGTGAGCAAAAAAGGATCCGGCATGCCGGATCCAAAATCAGTATGAGGAGAATCACGGATGGATAAAATGGAGTTAAAGGCACTGGGAAAAATCAATCTGGGTCTGGACGTCCTGGGAAAACGGCCGGACGGCTATCATGACGTGCGCATGGTCATGCAGACCATCTATCTGTATGACCAGATCACGATCACGAAAAGGAAAGAGCCGGGGATCGGACTGAGTACCAATCTGTTCTATCTTCCTGTGAATGAAAATAATCTGGCTTACCGGGCTGCAAAGCTTCTGATGGATGAATTTGAGATCCGAAGCGGCGTAGATATTTTCCTGGAGAAACATATCCCTGTGGCGGCCGGGATGGCAGGGGGAAGTTCCAACGCTGCGGCTGTCCTTTACGGGATCAACCGGATGTTTGACCTGGGACTTTCCACGGAAGAGCTGATGAAGCGGGGCGTATCCCTGGGGGCGGACGTGCCCTACTGTATCATGAGAGGGACGGTGCTGGCAGAAGGGATCGGCGAGATCCTGACGCCTCTGCCGCCCATGCCGAGATGCCAGATCGTGGTGGCAAAGCCGCCGGTGAGCGTATCGACAAAGATGGTGTATGAAAAGATCGATTCCCGCAGGATCGTAGAACATCCGGATATTGATGGGATCATCGAAGGACTGAAAGAAGGGGATGTGACGAAGATCGCGTCCCGTATGGGAAATGTGCTGGAACAGGTAACAGTGGAAGAATATCCGGTCATTGATAAGATCAAGAAACTGATGGACGAAGGCGGAGCAAAGGGCGCGATGATGAGCGGCAGCGGGCCGACCGTTTTTGGGATCTTTACGGAGAAGAGCCTGGCAAAAAAGGCGGCGCTTAAGATAAGGGAAGCAGGACTTGCAAAACAGGTCTATGTGACCAATGTACATAATGCGAGGAGGAAGTAAAATGGAGTCAAATTTTACGGTGAATATGAATGAATACCTGCCCCTGCGGGACGTGGTTTTTAATACGCTGCGCCAGGCGATCCTGCGCGGCGAACTGAAGCCGGGAGAGAGGCTGATGGAGGTGCAGCTTGCCAACAAGCTGGGCGTAAGCCGGACGCCGATCCGGGAGGCGATCCGCAAGCTGGAACTGGAAGGGCTGGTCCTTATGATCCCGAGGAAAGGGGCCGAGGTGGCAGATATTACGGAAAAGAGCCTGACAGATGTGCTGGAGGTCCGCAAAGCCCTGGAAGAGCTGGCGGTACAGCTGTGCTGCGACAAGATTACAAAAGAAGAATTAAAAGAACTTCACGAGGCAGCGGATGAATTTCAGAGGATCTTAAAGACCAGCAGCGATGTGACCGAAATCGCGGAAGCAGACGTGCGGTTCCATGATATTATCTATATGTCCACTGGAAACCAGAAGCTGATCCAGCTTCTCAACAATCTGCGGGAGCAGATGTACCGGTACCGCGTGGAATGCATCAAGAGAAAAGAGGCCCATCCCCGGCTGATGGCAGAACATGCAGAGATCATCCGAAGGATCGAGGAGCATGAGAAGGAAAAAGCGGCAGAGATCGTCAGCCGCCACATTGACAACCAGGCAGAAGTGGTAACAGACGTCATCCGGACCAAACACGGTGAATAAAACGATGGTTTCCTGTCAACACTCCGGGTAGAAACAGCGGCGGAAAGCCTGCTGGAAGAAGTAAGGAGTGGACGGGAATGAACAAACAGAAGGTCTGTATGACAGGGGCAGTGATCCTGGCGCTTGTATTTACGCTTTTACTCACCGGGACAAGAGTCCGGGAAGTGGAGGCAAAGGTTCATAAGACTCAGGAAGCGCTGGCAGAAGAAGTGTTCCGCTTCCATGTGACGGCAAACAGCGACGATCCGGAAGACCAGGAGTTGAAGTTAAAGGTCCGGGACGCGGTGATCGCCCGGATGAAAACAGAGATGGGCGAAGCGCCGGAAAGAAGCGCAGGGGCGACCAGGCGCTGGGCATTGGAACATCTGGATGAGATTGAAGAAACCGCGCGGGATGTGATCCGAAAGGAAGGCTTCCGGTATGACGCCAGGGCAGAGGTGACCCGGTGTTATTTTCCGGACAAGCGTTACGGAGATCTCCTATTTCCTGCCGGAACCTATCAGGCGCTGAAGATCAGCCTGGGAAACGCCGGAGGGCAGAACTGGTGGTGCGTTCTTTACCCGGCTCTCTGCTTTACGGATCCGGTGTGCGCGGTGGTGGATGAAGACGGGAAGAAAGAACTTGAGGAAGCGCTGAGCGAAGAGGAATACGAGATGATCACTGCATCCACGAAATTCAAGATAAAATGGTTCTTTTTTGGAGGCAGTTGGAATGACTGATTTTTTGGTAAAAAGATTTGTAAAAGACTATGAGGACACGGAAAAGGTGTCTGTCAGGACCGCCTACGGGGTGTTGGCCAGTGTGACAGGCATCTTTTGTAATGTTTTGTTATTTCTGGTAAAGGGAAGCATCGGACTGATGCTCCACAGCCTTTCGGTTACGGCCGACGCCTTTAATAACCTGTCCGACGCAGGCTCTTCTGTGATCGGACTGGTTGGTGTGAAAATGGCCAGCAAGCCGGCTGACAAGGAGCATCCCTTCGGGCACGGCAGGCTGGAGTACATCGCGGCTCTGGTGGTGGCGTTTCTGGTGCTGGAGATTGGATTTACATTTTTCAAGGAATCCATTGGCAAGATCTGCAGCCCCCAGGAAATGAATTTCCAGATGCTTTCGGTGGGGATCCTGATCCTCTCCATAGGCGTGAAACTGTGGATGGCGTATTTTAACCGGAAGCTGGGAAAACGGATCGATTCCAAGGTGATGCTGGCTACGGCCACAGATGCCATGGGGGATGTGGTTACTACGTCCGCCACGATCGCGTCTCTTTTGATTTTTCATTTTACCGGCTGGAATGTGGACGGCATCGTGGGACTGGCTGTGTCCCTGATCGTGATGTGGGCAGGCGTGGGAATCGCGAAAGATACGCTGGAACCGCTTCTTGGAGAGGCGGTCACGCCGGAAGAATATGACCGGATCAGCCGGTTTGTGGAAGGCTATGACGGGATCGTGGGAAGCCACGACCTGATCGTACATAATTACGGCCCGGGGAGAAGCATGGCCTCCATCCATGCGGAGGTGCCAAATGATGTGGACATTGAGGAGTCTCATGAGATCATTGACCGGATCGAACGGGAAGCTGTCAAAAAACTGGGGATCTTTCTGGTGATCCACATGGACCCGGTGGAGACCAGGGACAAAAAAGTCCTGGAGACCAGGCATAAGGTAGAACAGATCCTGGAGGCGCTGGATCCGGAGGTGTCCATCCATGATTTCCGGATGGTCAGCGGCAAGGATCAGAATAATCTGATCTTTGACATGGTGGTGCCTTTTGAGTATGATGGAAAGAAGCAGGAAGAATTAAAGAAATCGGTGGCAAAACTTTTGCGCCTTACTGGAGAAAATTACCAGTGTGTGATCACAGTGGAAAGGAGTTACGTGGGCAGATGAGACGAGAGAATGAATATCAGTTTGAGAGCAGAGTCCGGTTCAGTGAGGTGGATCACCACCAGCAGATGACGCTTCCGGGGATCCTGAATTATTTTCAGGACTGCAGCACCTTTCAGTCGGAAGCGCTGGGATGCGGGATCGACGCCTGCAATGAGAGAAAGAGAGGATGGGTGTTGTCCTCCTGGCAGGTGGAGATAGAGCGCTACCCCAGATTCGGGGAAAAGATCCTGGTGCGGACCTGGTCCTGCGGGTTTGAAGGCCTTTACGGCTACCGGAATTTCTGCATGGAAGACGGCAAGGGAGAGATTGCGGTCCGGGCTTATACCGTCTGGGTCTATATGGATCTGGAAAAAGGACGTCCTGCAAAGGTGGATCCGGAAGAAGCCGCCCGGTACGGCTGCGGGGAACCGCTTGCCATGGAACCGGCCTCCCGGAAAGTACGGATGCCCAAGGAGGCGGAAGCGATGCCGGATTTCCCGGTGCGCAGATATCACATTGATACCAACGAACATGTCAATAACTGCCAGTATGTGCAGATGGCTCTGGAATGCATCCCGCATCCGGAAGAGATCACAAAGATGCGGGCGGAATATAAGAAATCAGCGGTTTTCGGGGATCAGATCTATCCCAGATACGCAAAAGAAGAGGACCGGGAAGTGGTGGAACTCTGCGATGCGGCAGCAAAACCCTACGCCCTGGTAGAAATAAAAAGGAGATAAGAGATGGCATTAGCAGATGGATTGGGGAAAAAGACGCGGTTGATGGCGGTAAAAAAGGTAGAGTTCGGCATGTATCTGGGAAATAAGGAGGAAAGAGTCCTGCTTCCCAGAAAACAGGTGCCAAAAGATCTGGAGATCGGAGATCCGGTGGAGGTGTTTCTTTATAAGGATTCGGCAGACCGGCTGATCGCCACCACCCAGGAACCAAAGATCACGCTGGGAGAAGTAAAGGCCCTTAAGGTGGCGGATACCGGGAAGATCGGGGCTTTTCTTAACTGGGGGCTGGAAAAGGATCTGCTGCTTCCCTTTAAAGAGCAGACCGCAAAGGTAAAAAAAGGCGACGAGGTGCTGGTCTCCCTGTATATTGACAAATCCGGACGCCTTTGCGCGACCATGAAGGTCTACGAGATGCTGCGCAAAGATCCGCCGTATCAGAAGGACGATCACGTGGAAGGGATCGTATATGAAACCAGCGACCGGTTCGGCGTCTTTGTGGCAGTAGACGACTGCTACAGCGCGCTGATCCCGAAAAGAGAAGCCTATGGGGACCTGAAGGTGGGACAAAGGATATCGGCCAGAGTCCTTCAGGTAAAGGCGGATGGAAAGATGGACTTAAGTGTCCGGGAAAAAGCGTATCTACAGATGGATGAGGACGCCCGGAAGATTTTCGAAAGGATGGAAGCATCCGGAGGAAGCCTGCCCTTTACCGACAAGGCGGACCCGGAGCGGATCCGGCAGGAGTTCGATATGAGCAAAAACGCCTTTAAGCGGGCGGTGGGCCGTCTGTTAAAGGCAGGGAAGATCAAGATTACGGAAAAAAGCATTGAAATCCTGAACAGATAAGATATAATAAGAACGAAAGGTAAGTATTGGAAAGGAGACCAATCACATGAAAGTACAGAATATTACAAACATTGACAAGTTTTTTGAAGTAGTAGATTCCTGCAAAGGAAAAGTAGAGCTGGTAACAGGCGAGGGCGACAGACTGAACTTAAAGTCCAAGCTGTCCCAGTATGTATCCATGGCAAATATCTTCTCCGGCGGCGAGATCCCGGAGCTTGAGATCGTAGCTTACGAGAGCGAAGATATTGATAAACTGGTAAAATTCATGGTGAACGGCTAAGCCCGGTCCTCAGGAGAGATACCAGAAGCCTTGTAGAATTTCAGACGATTTGATCCGCCGGAAAAAGATCCTGTTTTCCGGCGGATTTTTTTGACCGCAGACCGTATTTTTGTTATGATGTTACCAGAAAAGAAAGAGCGTTTCCCGGCGCGGACGCCGGGGACTACTTGAGGAAAGCAGGAAAGATATGAGTTTTGTGCATCTTCACGTCCATACAGAGTACAGTCTTCTGGACGGATCGAATAAAATCAAAGAGTGTGTCGCAAGAGTCAAAGAACTTGGCATGGACAGCGTGGCGATCACAGACCACGGCGTCATGTACGGAGTGATCGATTTTTACCGGGCTGCAAAAGCGGCCGGCATCCGGCCCATTCTCGGGTGCGAGGTCTATGTGGCTCCGGGCAGCCGGTTTGATAAAGAAGCAGGCGCGGGAAAAGACGACAGATATTATCATCTGGTGCTGCTTGCGGAAAATGATCTGGGTTACCATAACCTGATGAAGATCGTTTCCAGAGGATTTACGGAAGGATATTATTACAAGCCAAGAGTAGATCTGGAACTTCTCCGGGAATACCATGAAGGGCTGATCGCGTTAAGCGCCTGCCTGGCCGGAGAAGTGCAGAAGAATATCCAGCGAGGCATGTATGAGGAAGGGAAGGCGGCGGCGCTGCGTTACCAGGACATTTTCGGGGAAGGCAATTTTTTCCTGGAACTGCAGGATCACGGCATGCCGGAACAGCGGCTGGTGAACCAGTCGCTTCTCAGGATGTCCCAGGAGACCGGCATCGAACTGGTTGCCACCAACGACGTCCATTATACCTATGCGGAAGATGAAAAGCCGCACGATATCCTTCTGTGCCTGCAGACAGGCAAGAAACTGAAGGATGAAGACCGGATGCGCTATGAGGGCGGCCAGTACTATATCAAATCCGAAGAAGAGATGCGGGAACTTTTCCCCTATGCGCTGCAGGCGCTCCAGAATACCCAGAGGATCGCGGACCGCTGTCAGGTGGAGATCGAGTTCGGCGTGACCAAGCTGCCAAAATACGATGTGCCGGAAGGCTATACTTCCTGGGAATATCTTAAGAAACTCTGCTATGACGGGCTTGCCGCACGCTATCCGGACGCCGGAGTGCAGTTAAAGGAGCGTCTGGAATACGAACTTTCCACCATCCGTTCCATGGGATATGTGGATTATTTCCTGATCGTGTGGGATTTTATCAATTATGCCAGGACGCAGGACATTATGGTGGGGCCCGGAAGAGGGTCCGCAGCGGGAAGTATCGTATCCTACTGCCTGGGAATTACCAGTATCGACCCCATCAAATACCAGCTGCTGTTTGAGCGGTTCCTGAATCCGGAGCGTGTCTCCATGCCGGATATTGACGTGGATTTTTGTTTTGAGCGACGTCAGGAAGTCATTGATTATGTGGTGCGCAAATACGGCGAGGACCGGGTGGTGCAGATCGTCACCTTTGGTACGCTGGCGGCAAAAGGTGTGATCCGGGATGTGGGACGTGTGATGGATCTTCCCTACGGCTATGTGGACAGCATTGCCAAGATGATCCCCGGAGAACTGAATATTACCCTGGACCGGGCGCTGACCATGAATCCGGAGTTAAAGAAACTCTATCAGGAGGACGAGCAGGTCCGGGAACTGATCGATATGTCCAGACGGCTGGAAGGGCTTCCAAGACATACGTCCATGCACGCGGCGGGCGTGGTGATCGGCCAGAAGGCCATTGATGAATTTGTGCCGCTGTCGCTTGGTTCCGACGGTTCCGTGACCACCCAGTTTACCATGACCACACTGGAAGAACTGGGACTTCTGAAAATGGATTTCCTGGGACTGCGGACGCTGACTGTGATCCAGGACGCCCAGAAACTGGCCAGCAAAAGCGCGGGCCGGGAAATCAATGTGGACGCCATTGATTATGATGATAAAGCCGTGTTAAATTCCATCGGCACCGGAAAGACCGACGGCGTATTTCAGCTGGAAAGCGCGGGGATGAAGAGCTTCATGAAGGAATTAAAGCCGCAGAGCCTGGAAGATATCATCGCCGGGATCTCCCTGTACCGTCCGGGTCCTATGGACTTTATCCCCAAATACATTAAGGGAAAGAACCATCCGGAACTGATCACCTATGACTGTCCCCAGCTGGAGCATATCCTGGCGCCTACCTATGGCTGTATCGTTTATCAGGAACAGGTGATGCAGATCGTCCGGGATCTGGCGGGCTATACCCTGGGAAGGAGCGACCTGTTAAGGCGCGCCATGTCCAAGAAAAAGGGCGACGTGATGCAAAAAGAGCGGCAGAATTTTGTGTATGGCAATCCGGAGGAAAATGTGCCGGGCTGTATCGCCAACGGGATCAATGAGAAAACGGCCAATCAGATCTATGACGAAATGATCGATTTTGCAAAGTACGCATTTAACAAATCCCATGCGGCTGCCTATGCGGTGGTGGCCTATCAGACCGCCTGGCTGAAATACTATTATCCGGTGGAATTTATGGCTGCGCTGATGACGTCTGTGATCGACAATTCCGGCAAGGTGTCGGAGTACATTTACACCTGCCGGCAGATGGGGATCGAGATCCTGCCGCCGGACATCAACAAAGGTGTGGGCAACTTTTCCGTGGATAACGGAAGGATCCGCTATGGACTTGCCGCCATCAAGAGTATCGGGCGGCCGGTGATCGAGGCCATTATCAAAGAGCGGGAAGCAGCAGGAGAGTTTAAAACGCTGAAAGATTTTATTGAACGGCTGTCCGGCAAAGAGGTCAATAAGCGGACCATCGAAAGCTTCATCAAATCCGGGGCATTTGACAGCCTGGGCGGGACCAGAAAGCAGTTCATGGTCATTTACCTGCAGGTTATGGACCAGGTGAACCGGGAGCGGAAATACTCGATGACCGGGCAGATGTCTCTGTTTGATATGGTAAGCGACGACCAGAAGGCGGAGTTTGACATTCCGCTTCCAAACGTAGGGGAATACGAAAAGGAAACGAAGCTTGCCTTCGAAAAGGAAGTGCTGGGCATTTACCTGAGCGGTCATCCCCTGGAAGAATATGAGGACAAATGGAAGAAAAATATCACCCGGACCACTCTGGAATTCCAGCTGGACGAGGAGACCGGAAGGGCGAAGGTCCATGACGGCGCCAAAGAAACGGTGGGCGGCATGATCACCGCCAAGACCATCAAATACACCAAGAATAATAAGGTCATGGCATTCCTGACACTGGAAGACCTGGCAGGCAGTGTGGAGGTCATTGTATTTCCAAAGGATTACGAGAAGAATCAGCAGTATCTGGAGGAGGAGAGCAAGGTCTTTATCCGGGGAAGAGTCTCCGAGGAAGATGAGGCGGACAGCAAACTGATCTGCGAGACGGTGATCCCCTTTGAGCAGACCCGGAAGGAACTGTGGCTCCAGTACCCGGACAAAGCCGCCTATCTGGCGGGCGAGCAGGAACTATTTGCCATGCTGGCCGATACAGAAGGGGACGATGAGGTGATCATCTACTGCAGGAAAGAAAAGGCGGTGAAAAAGCTTCCGCCGGGAAGAAATGTGAAGGCGGACAAGGTTTTATTGAGCAGGTTGACGAATTATCTCGGGGAAGCTTGTGTAAAACTAATTGAAAAACCCATTGAAAACCGGCTGTAATTACGATAAAATATGTTCGGAAAAGGTAGTAACTAACCAGAAGAATGAATACAATGGAGGAATTTGCCATGGCACAGAAAATAATTCGTACAATCGGAGTCCTTACAAGTGGAGGCGATGCCCCGGGAATGAACGCGGCGATCCGCGCGGTTGTCAGAAGCGGACTTGGAAAAGGACTGAAAGTAAGAGGTATTCGGAAAGGCTACCAGGGATTATTAAATGAAGAGATCATTGATCTTTCTGCAAGAGATGTATCTGATACGATCCAGAGAGGCGGAACGATCCTTCAGACCGCACGGTGCGAGGAGATGCGGACAGAGGAAGGACAGCAGATGGCCGCTGCGATCTGTAAGAAATATGGCATTGACGGGCTTGTTGTGATCGGAGGAGACGGTTCCTTTGCAGGTGCGCAGAAGCTGGCTCATCTGGGCGTGAATACCATAGGTATTCCGGGAACCATCGATCTGGACATTGCCTGTACAGAATATACCATCGGATTTGACACCGCTGTCAATACTGCGATGGAAGCAATCGACAAGGTGCGTGATACCTCTACTTCTCACGAGAGATGTTCTATCATCGAGGTTATGGGAAGAGATGCAGGATATCTGGCGCTGTGGTGCGGTATCGCAAACGGTGCGGAGAGGATCCTGATGCCGGAGGAGCATGATTATGATGAGGCTGCAATCGTAGCTGACATTCAGGAGTGCAGAAAGCGCGGCAAGAAGAACTATATCATCATCAACGCAGAAGGAATCGGCGATTCCATCAATATGGCGAAGAGAATCGAGGAAGCGACCGGCATGGAGACCAGAGCGACCATCATCGGACACATGCAGCGCGGCGGAAGCCCGACCTGCAAGGATCGTGTCTATGCATCCATCATGGGCGCGATGGCAGTGGATCTTCTGATGGAAGGAAAGTCCAACCGCGTCGTAGGATACCGTCACGGCGAGTATGTGGACTTTGATATCAACGAAGCGCTGAGCATGAAGAAGACGATCCCGCAATATCAGTATGATGTTGCGAAGGCGCTGGCGCTGTAAGGAAAGGATATCTTATAGGCGCAAAAGCGCCGGGATGCCCGGTAGAGACGGGAAAAACAAATAGCAGAGAAAAGGCAGAGACAGAACACACGCCGGGAAGAAGCGTATCTGGCCTGCCTTTTTCAACAGGAGATAAAGGAGACAGACCGTGGGGAATGCGAAGAAAAACTATGCGCCGGTAGGAGTCTTTGACTCCGGCGTGGGAGGACTGACGGTAGCGCGGGAGATCATGCGCCAGCTTCCGGAGGAAAATGTAGTATATTTCGGGGATACGGCAAGGGTGCCGTATGGAAGCAAGTCCAAAAATAATATTATCCGATTTTCCAGACAGATCATCCGGTTCCTTCTGACCAAAGAGGTCAAGGCCATCGTGATCGCCTGCAATACGGCCAGCGCCCTTGCGCTGGAAACGGTGCAAGAAGAGGTGGATATCCCGGTGATCGGGGTGATCGAACCGGGAGCAAGAGCCGCGGTCCGGGAGACAAAAAACGGATGCATCGGCGTGGCCGGAACAGAGGCGACGATCCGGAGCCAGACCTACACCAGGGTGATCCAGAGGCTGCGGCCCGACGCCCGGGTGATCGGGAAGGCCTGTCCCCTGTTCGTTCCGCTGGTGGAAGAAGGATTTGCAAAACATCCGATCACAGAAGAAGTGATCGATATCTACCTGTCGGAGATGAAAAAGACGGATATTGATACCATGATCCTTGGATGCACCCATTATCCCCTGCTCCGTTCCCGGATCATTTCTTATTTCGGCGAGGCGGTCCACATTGTCAATCCGGCCTATGAGACGGCCATGGATTTAAAAGCGGTGCTGGAAGAAAACGGGATCAGAAATGATTCCGGACAGCCGGGAACCTATCGGTTCTATGTCAGCGACGCGGCAGAGAAATTTACGGAATTTGCAGGATCCATCCTGCCTTATGATGTGGATGCGACCAGACAGATCAACATAGAAGAATATTAGGTGATACTATGACAAAAGACGTACTGCTCACGATATCGGGCATGCATTATGATATGACGGGGATCCCGGACGAGGACGGCAGCGAAGAGGAAAACGGACCCATTGAGGTGATCACGCCGGCTTCGTATTATTTTAAGAACGGGAAACATTATATCGTTTATGACGAGGTAGTGGAGGGAATGCCGGGAACGATTAAGAATAAGATCCGCATCACGGGCAGCCAGATGCTGGAGATCATGAAGTCCGGGCTTGCCAATACCCATATGACATTTGAAAAAGACAAGATTAATATGACCCAGTACGAAACTCCCTACGGGGAGCTACTCGTAGGGATCCATACCAGAGATCTGCGGTTAAAAGAAACGGAAGACCGGATCGATGTAAACGTCAGCTATGAACTGGACGTAAACGGCGATAAAGTGGCCGACTGCAGCATCACCATGCAGGTGAAAAGCCACGGGGCGGCAGCCGGCGGAGCGGCAACGCCTTCGTAAGGTCAGGGTTCGTGTGCTTTGTCTGCTTTAACCCTGTCCCTCAAACATGGGCCACTCGGTCATGGTAAAGCGCTTGCGGTATTCGCCTGGCGTCATGCCATAGGTGGTTTTGAAGAGCCGGTGGAAGTGGCTGGAATTTTCATAGCCGATATCCACGATGATGGCTTCGATCGGTTCTTTTGTTTCTGTCAGAAGATAAGCGGCCTGCAAAAGACGGCGCTTCTGCAGATACTGGGTAAATGTATAAGGAAAATACCGTTTCATCAGACGGCTGATGTAATAATCCGGCTTGCCCTGCCGATCACAGAAATCTGCAAGGCTGGCCGTTTTATATTCTGTCTCAATATAATTGAGGGCGTCCATCACGATGGCCTGCTCATAGGAAGAAGGCGTGCCCACGGTCATCTTGTAGGCCCTTCCGGAAAGATCAAGAAGCAGAACGCCCATGGTCGCCTGCAGGATCTGACGGCTGTTCCTGCGGCGGTTTAAAAGGATGCGGGTCATATTTTCCAGGAGATTTTTTGCCTCCGGCATATCCTGAAGATGAAAATGAAGGAAGGCGCATTCCGTGGTTTCCTCTCTGGAGACCTGCAGGATAAAGCGGCGCAGGAGCGTATCTTCCCGCAGCATGCTTAACGGATATTGTAAAAATGCAGGAAGGATGACAAAGTTCAGGGAAATATCGTGATAACCGGCGGCCCCTACACGGTGGCGGGCTCCGGGAGGCAGGAACAATAACTCATCCTTTTTCAGGGTGAGTTCTTCGCTGTCGTTGATGATATGGGTAGAAGAGCCGCTGCAGACATAGACCAGCTCCAGGTAATTGTGGGTGTGCTCCGGAAGAGGCACAAAACGGGGCTGTTTCAGAAGATCGATCATGGTCATGGGCGTCAGGATCGTCTCCGCGTCAAAAACATTGCCTTCCTCTTCTTTTACAAAATAAGAAAGCACAGGCTTCTCCCCTGAGAGAATCTTTTCTTCCTGTGCATTTACTTTTTCTAAGTATTCCAATAAGTCCTTATTCAAATGTCTCACTTCCTTGCAGGCAGCCAACGTCGGATTCTACGACCACTATACCACATTTTCTGCAGAAATCGGCGTTTTTTTGCCAGAAAAGACGGATTTTTAGCGGAAAGGGAGAAAGTGGCTGCAAAAATTAACAGTTTTTTAGCAACCATCGTTCTAAAAAGTAAAGGGAGTTTTTTGTAGAATAACGTCAGAAAGGAGAGTGAACCGATGATCAAAGTTCCCGTAAATTTTAAGAGGACGGAAGATGCTGTTGAATTTGTAAAAATCGCGAATGAATATCCATTTCAGATGGATCTGGCCAGTGGCAGCAGGATCGTTGACGCGAAGTCGCTGCTTGGAACCATCGCCATCAGCCAGGCGGAGGGGCTTTCCCTTCGGATTTATTCAAACCCGTCGCCTTCGACGGAGCAGTTGCTGAATGCAATGCAGAACTATCTGTAACCCCTTTTTTCTATAGAGCGGGAGCTGCCGTGGGAAGCATCACTTTCCCTGCGGCGGCTCCTTTTACGTAAAGGGGCAGCGTGCTTTCGCACGCTGCCTTTTTATAATCCAGAGATTGTGATAGAAATACAAAAGCTCGGGGGGATAAAAAATATATTTTGTATTTCGATTACAATATAGCACAGGAAACAACCTTTGGAAATATTTCCCTGGTACAGATATATGGAAAAATATTGTGATCGAAGCACAATTTTGATATGCTAGAAGAGAGTCGTAAAGGAGGAACGGATTATGGCGGTAGAACTGCAGTATCTTTATCAGGAGATCAAACCGGAATACGAGGTCAGGCTGCACACAGACTCCTGCTTTGGCCACAAGATCAGCTGGAGCCATGTGGTGGAAGGAAGTGAACTTTCGAAGTTCCTGTACGGAGACGAGCTGGTATTTAACTCGGGGTTAAATTACGTGTCAGAGGAATGGCTGGAAGATTTCTTAAGCGCCATGCAGGAAGCCGGGGCCGGCGGCGTGATCATCGCGCTGCGGGAAGGGAAACAATTTCCGCAGAAGATCATCGACTGGTGCAATGAGGTGAAACTGCCCCTGTTTTCCGCTTCCTGGAAGACGCCTTACATTGACATCATGCGGAAATTTTCAGAGATCTTGCTGAAAAATGAGCAAAGAGAGACCAACCTGATCGCTGCGCTGAAAAACGCGATCTTTTACCCGGAAAATGAAGAACTGTATCTGAACCATCTGGAGCGGAACGGATTCCCCCGGGACATTTCCTATACCGTAGTGATCTTAAGCTGCCATGCGTATGACACGGAGCAGGGAAACCAGTTTCTGACGGCGATCCAGAAAACACTCCATAACCGGTTGAAAAAAAGCATCATTTACGAAGAAGAAGGGAAGCTTGTCATCCTTGCAGGCGGGTACCGGGGCGAATGGCTGCGCAGAGAATTTTATGAGCTGTGCCGGGAAGATCCCAATCTCTATATCGGCGCAGGGACAACTGTGCGGCGGATGAAAGACATCCACCGCTCCTATGAAAACGCATATACCGCCTACCAGCTGACCAAGACCACCATTCCCAAAAACTTCCTGACCTACGATGAGCTGGGGATCTACAAGATCCTGACTGACGTAAAAGAAACAGGCATCTATCCGATGTTTGTCCGGGAAGTGCTGGGGAAACTGATCGATTATGACAAAGAACACGGCACCGAGTACGTCAGGCTCCTGAAAGCATACTTCGAAAACGACTGCAGTACAGTATGCACCGCTGCCGCAGTATACTGCCATAAAAACACACTGACCTACAAATTAAATAAGATCAAAGAAGTGCTGGGATATGATATTCTTACCAATGAAAACCGGGTACGGATCATGGTGGCGTTCTATATCCTGCAGCTCGGCAGTCAATTTGGGACGTAGACCTTTTGCAAAGGTCTACGTCCCAAATTGACAATCACCCTGTCCCAAATTGACATTTACCCTGTACCCAACTGTGATTTTTCTGGTATGATTATAATATGGGAAAAATAATTTATATTGATCAGATTCCGGTTACAGTTGAATATCGGCGGGTGAAGAATGTGAATCTTTACCTGAAGCCCCCGGACGGGCAAGTGCTGGTGACGGCGCCCAGGCAGGTGCCGCTTAAGAGGATCCGGGAGTTTGTGGAGGGGAAGGCAGACTGGATCCGTAAACACCAGGAGAGGATGCAGCGGGCAGTGGCCAGTAGGGAGGCGGAGCCGGAGCTCTCCCGTGCGCAGAGGGAGCTTTTGCGGGAGAAGGTGGCGTATTATGCCGGGAAGTGGGAGTCGCGGATGGGCGTACATGCCACCGGCTGGACGCTTCGGAGGATGAAGACCCGCTGGGGCAGCTGCACGGTGAATACGGGCAGGATCCGGATCAACACGAGGCTGTATTTTTATCCGGATGAAATTCTGGAATACATTGTGGTGCATGAGTTGTGCCATCTGCTGGAGCCAAGCCACGACCAGCGGTTCCAGGCGCTGATGACAGAATTTCTGCCGGACTGGAAGGAAAGAAGAAGGAGGATGAGGAAAAGATGAATGAAAACAGAACGAAAAGGAACCGGCTGCTGGCGGACCGCGTGATCCGGGGATTACAGTCCCGCAATATGGAAGGTTTTTACGCGGAGACGAAGGAGGAGGCGCTGAAAAAGGCGCTGGAACTGATCCCGGAGGGCAGCAGCATCTCCTGGGGAGGGACTATGTCCGCAGGAGAGATCGGCCTGAAAGATGCGTTGTGTTCCGGCAGTTATACGGTTTATAACCGGGACGGGGCAAACAATCCGGAGGAGAAGCGGGCGGCGGAGCTTGCAGCGTATGACTGTGATTTTTTCCTCGCCAGCACCAATGCCATCACAGAAGACGGCGTCATGGTAAATGTTGACGGCTATGCCAACCGGGTATCGGCGATCGCGGCAGGACCGCGGACTGTATTGATGATCGTGGGCATGAATAAAGTGGTAAAGCATGTGGAAGATGCGTTTTCCAGGGCGAGAAATGAGGCGGCGCCCATCAACGCGCAGCGGTTTGGCGTGGATACGCCCTGCTCCAAGAACGGAATGTGCTATGACTGCAAGAGCCCGGATACCATCTGCTGCCAGATCCTGATCACACGGTTTTCCAAGATCCCGGGCCGCATCAAGGTCATCCTGGTAAATGATGAACTGGGATTTTAAGAAAGAAGCGGTGCTTAAGTTTTAAATGGGAGATAAGTCTTGAAAGAAAGGCGGTCAGATCGGAAAAAATCCGGAGGAAATCGGGGCGGAATGCTTGACGGGCGGATATGTATTTGTTATAATACATAAGTGTTCGTACCCGTCGCCTGGTAAGCTCGAAAAAACCTCGCTAACGGCGGCGACATGGATCGCACGTAAGCGACCAAAAGACGGTCGCTAAGTGCTCATACCAAGGCGCAGTAGCCAAGTGGTAAGGCACAGGTCTGCAACACCAGAACTACCCCACTCAGTTATGTGCCAGAACTTTGACAAATCTATACTATATTTTTTAATCATGGCGCAGTAGCCAAGCGGTAAGGCGTGGGTCTGCAACACCCTGATGCACCGGTTCAAATCCGGTCTGCGCCTCTCAAAAAGCCCGGAAAATCAACGTTTTTCGGGTTCTTTTTATTTTTCAAGGTTTGTAAAAAAATAAGGTGGCAGATTTTTTTTTGACCAACAAAAATATTTTTCTTGTATCACCTTTTCTAAACTCATTCCAACAAAAAATTTTAAACTTAAGACCGCCAGAAACCGCATAAAATCGAATAAAATCGGTTCATAAGGTGGACGATAAGGTGGACGGATTTACGCAATTGCATCCACCAGATCCACTTTCTTTTGTGAGTCAGTATGAAAGTAAGTCTTTATAACTACATCATAGCTGTCACCTAATAATTCCGCCGCATCTTTCAGCTCACCCATATTAGTTGTTTTTCGGACAATATTAGTCGCAAACGTATGTCTGAGAGCATGGAGGGAATATTCCTGGATTCCTGCTCTTCTGCATATTTTGACTAAAGTATTCCTTATGTTTTGTAACGTTGGGCTGATATGATTTTGAGTCGCAAGAATTAAATCTTTCTCAAAATAGTTTGTATCGTATAGCTCAAGCATACACTGAAGACAAAAATCAGCTTTTTTATTTAGAGGAACTATTCTAACGCTGTTCGGATACTTTGGATCTGTAAGAACCAATTTAGTTTTTGTTTTTGCGTCCTTGTCGCGGTTTTTTACACGACTTAAAGTTTTATTGATTTTGACATAGCGACGCGAATCTTTCCAAATAATTTTTGATTTTCCTAATGCAAGAAGTTCACCTCCTCTCAGACCGGTATTCAAAAGGAATACAATAGCCGGACCATATCGGTAAAGGAAGCGTTCATTCCGGTTAGGACTGGGCATCATTGCGATCTCCTCGATGATTGGAATATCCTTCTCATCTATAATCTCAATCTCTTTTGTTTCCACGGGCAGAGAATTCTCTGCCGGCATAATAACGGAATTCATGATTGAGTAGTTATTCGGGAGCTCGCCCATATTTTTTGCGTGCTTTATCATTGCTGACCAAAAGAGATAGATTTTTTTAATAGACGAATAGCTCAAAGTATCTTTATTAGCATTGACTGTCTGTGTAATATCGTCAGCGGTCAAGTTATTGAAAGATAGCCGTGCTGCTTCTGTATCCCGTATATGAGTGTTATATGTTCTTTCCAGACGGTCCAGGCTGCTCTGCTTAAATATACCAGCCTCAACGTAAAGTGATTTGCGATAAAGGTATTTCTGAGCATAGTCACATACTTTTATATTGCTGGTGATAGCATCCTGTATTGCAATCTTGACCTTCCATTCATCCAGTAGTTTCTTCGCTTCTCCTTTGGTGGGTGCGCTAAATTCTTTATCCGGTAGCCCTTTCTTTCTGTATCGGGCTGTCCATCCTCCTCTCTTATTTTTAAAGATAGATCCATCACCCTTGGATCGTCGTTTCTGCTGTGTACCTTTCGTTGTTGTTGCCATGATTTACTCCTTTCAGAGCCAAAATCGTGCCAACTAAGGTATGGGTCTATTGTAATATAGATAAATACCGGTGGCAATCCCTTGGCCGCATCCTAAAAAAACAATTCTTTCCCGATGTTTTTCTTCAGAAAGTCCTGTATGGATGTAGGAGAAGTAAAATACTGCCGACCGATTTTTGTTACCGGCAATATTCCACTATCAAGCATTTCTCTTGTTTTGGTTTTACCTACTCCGAGCATCTGTGAAATCTCAAGTACGGAATAGGCCCGGAAATCATCCGGATTTATTGTTTTATTCAAAAAAACACCTCACTCTTATGTCAGATTAAAAGAGACTGCCGCCGGTTCAGTTCCTGTGCCTTTTTGTTTAAGCCACGTAGCAGGTCTGGCTGTGCCAGGATTAAGCTGCAGGTACGCGGAATGCAATACTATCTGAAGCACCTCTATGACCACTGGGGCAGGTATGAAATTGTCAAAGGACAGATATCAGGGGAAATAACCCTTTGTAAAAAAGAAACGTGAAAAATAAGTTATTTGGAATTTTTTGAATACTAATATTTCTGCTAATTAGTAGGAGACCAGCTATGAAAGATGTGACAATATAGTTTAATCCATAGTATAATTGTGTTATGAAAACAAAAGAATACAGGGAAATTAGGAGAAACAGACTATGAGTTTCCAAGAGACCTTTTCTATATCAGAGCTACAGAGAATGTGCGCAATGTCAGAATACCTTGAAGAATCAGACATTCATATGAATGATACAACTATTTCGTGGGATGGGAACATTATCTATTTTAAAAATAAAAAGCCAAAAGCAACGGGAAATGAATTTCTAATACCTATTCAGGTAAAAGGAAAAGTATTTGAATCATTGCCACAAGAAAAAAGTATACGATATTCCGTGCGTACTAGGGATTTAGAAAATTATTTAAAAAATGGTGGCACAATTTTTTTTGTAGGAGCGATTCAAAAAGAAACCGGTTCTGTTAAAATGTATGCCAAATTATTGTTACCGGTCGATCTTATGAAAATAATTAAGGATAAAGAAGAACAGGATCATATAACAATCGACTTGGCCTTAATAGAAACTTTTAAAGAACTGGAACAATTATGCGTGTTGTTTTGCGAAAATAAACCTAGGCAAGCCTATATTACAAAAGATATGCCCATACCTGATTACGATAGCGCATCTCAATTTGTTGTTTCAACATTACGGGGGAAATATACAGATCCTGCGATAGCAATGGTGAAAAATCCAATAACATATTTTTACATGAAGAAGAATGACAGGATTATTCCGATGTTGATAACGGATTTGACAACAGCAGTGCCCGGGAAAATATGGATCAGAATTGACGATAAAATTGGACAGAGCTATCCTGTTCAACGTATTTATAAAAAGAATACGACGACACTACTGATTAACGAAGCGATAGCGTTTATTTGCAATGAAGATACACAACAGCTTACCATAAAAGTCTTAGAAAGTTCAAATATAAATTTTTATGTCACTTATAAGAACGCAGAGTTAATTGTTGCATTTGCCAATGCAAGTGAATGTTGGATAGAAACTCTTCAGATTAATGAAAAAGAAATAAGATTAATACAATCAAGTTTTAGGAAAGACTTTCTTAAGTATTACGAACGTGTTTTAAGGATAGGAAAATTGGTTGATGAGTTAAAGATTTCTAAAAGGTTGTTAAAGACATCTGACGCTATGAGTGCTGAACAGTCATTACTGTTTCTGAAACGGGCCTTGATTGAAAAGAGTATTGTCTCACTTCCGTTTGCAAAAGGTGAAGAATGTAATATTTATAAACAGATAATTGGTGAAAAAAGATTGTTGTTAGAGTATGAGAAAAGTGGCGATGGATATATTGTTCGTAATTTTCTTGAAGCAGGCAAGCGCTTTGCAATATTAGTCGAAACCCCAGAAGGAGAAAAACATTGTATAAACCGCTGGTTTGCGTTACGTGGAGATGATATACAAAATATTTTATTTGATGAAAAAATGTTAATAAATGAAATGGAGAAAATCAATGAGTTTGAGCAAGGGCAGTTATTAGGATTAGTTTTGGATTGTCTTCATGCATATGATTTGGACAAGGAAACAAGAATGCTTTCATTGGCAGAAAAATTATTTACCGTGTTAAAGCAAAAGATGAAGGACGAGATGCTGCTAACAATAAATGAACTACAAATTGTAGCACGCAGGCGATCACTTAATGAAGATGAAAAAAAGTTACTGATACCGTATAAATATTCGCAGAATTTTTTCGCCAGATGTTGCGCTTGTATTTTACTTGAGGATTACGAGGAATTTAAGTTTCATGTCCAGCAATTATCTGCTGAAGATAAAAAAGAGTTTTATACATGGCCGATAATAAATTTGTTGCCGGAAGTTTTTGTAGAAAAAGAGTAACAGAAATCTATATATCCCATCATGAAAGTTGTTTACTATTTATCCCCGGATTTTTGGTAGCACACCATTTTTCCGGGGGATTAAAAGATTTTATTTTGGAGTTTCATTATCAGGATATACATATATATCTGAACAAACTTCATAAACGCCTAATAGCATTCTGATCCAATATGTTATATCAATTTTCATTCGGAAATAAGAAATAAAAATGAGCGCACAATAAATCAAAGTAGAAATAATAGGTAGAATCAATGAGTTTAAATTCGATTGTATAAACAAAATTAGATAAAAGATTCGTATCACGCCTAACAAACTTAATAGGGCAAAACATATTAACCAGAGACTGGACAAGCCTTTCAAACCACGCATCTTCTCGGTTTTTTTGCTTTGTCCATGAACCTGTGTGAAATAACTACAATAAGCATAGAAATATTCACATTGCTCTGGTGTAAAATTATTATCTTTTACATGAATATTTTTGCGAATGAAGAGTTCTTTTGCCTTCTCTTGATAAATCCTTAATTTTACAGTGTTTTTGATTACATTATTGCCGTCTAATAAAAATGTTGAGGTCATCTTGGACTGGATTTTTATGCCTTTTCCTACAATAGATGATATGGCTTGTAGCGCAAATCCAATAACGTAACACAGTAACAAAATAACTGCACAAAATAAAATTTCACTTTCGGGCAGATGGATATCATTATAGAGAATTTCTAATAATGGAAATCCCAGTATATGAATTCCGGCGATTAAAATGCCACCGCTAAATAATAAATTGAAAAAATCATATATACTAAATTTTTCTAAAACACCTTCCATTATACTCCCCTTATTTCCATTATCTTCTATTTGTGTTTTGCCGCCAGTCGGTTTAAGATAGAGATGACGGCAAGCAGATCCTCTTCATCCAACTGCTTTAGCAGCTCATTTGCCTTCTGCTGCAATGGGATGTGATGCAGCTCATCATCAAAGAATTCCATAGGGGTAACACCCAGGTAATCGCAGATATCGAGAAAGTGGTTCATTTTGGGGAGATTGCGTCCGGACGTAATGGACTGGATATACGTCTTATTCCGTCCAAGATCCAGACTCATCTGATATTCTGACACATTTTTCTTCAAACGAAGTTCTGTTATGCGGTCCGCAATAAATTTAGAATCCAAAATATCACCTCTTTCTACTTTGAAATTTTATACTATTTACAGACATGAAATTACGGAATAAAATATATGTATATTCTTTGAAATTCAAAATAAGATGTTTTAAAAACAGAATATTATATGATTTATAGTTCCGGTATGTCAGGAAATTATGCAATAGGGGGAGTGACGGAAGTGAGGGTAACAGGAACACAGAAGGAAGTGGACTGGATGCTTCAGACATTATCAAACGGATGTGAGAATTGTCCATTTTTCACAGAATGTAATAGTCAGGCCGTAATGGAAGCCGCAGAACGACAAGACGGATATTCCGAGCTAAGCTGCTGTGACTTTTTGCGGAAAAAGATTGAGATTATTATTGAGAATAAATAACATGATATATGGATTTGAATAATTGACACACACTATATATTGTGTTAGTATACGAGTGTATTATTGTTTATGCGTACCCCTGGCGGGGAAGTTCTGGGATAGATGAGAATCCCGGGCATGAAAGATGACAGGATGATCTGTCATCCGAGCATAGGTTGTTTATGATTGTAGATAGGTGCCGTAGACTGCCCGCGTGGGTGTTTATGGCGTTTTTTATATTTAGGCAGATCTGCTACAACGATAAGAATGGATAAGAACGAGTATGTTTTGTCCATTCTTTTTTTATTGTCAGAAACAGCTTCGTGCTGTTGATGAATAAATCATTATATGAAAGGTGGAAAGAAACATGAATGAAGCAAATGTGTACGCGGATGGGTTCTGTACTCAGTTCGCAGAAGAAGGGGATCTGATGGAATTCCTGCGGAACCGGATGAATCATTGTAAATGGCTGCGAAAACCGACAAAAGCGCTGCGGCTGATCCCTATGGAGGACGAGAAGGTGAAGAAAGCGTATGCGGGGCTTCCCCAGTATGAGGAAATCCTGTCAGATACGAAAAATCACACACAGTTGATGCTGAAAGTGCCGGGAACTGATTTCCCAGGTGAATATCTTCCGGTTAGAGACTGCGCCATCCATACAATCTTATCCCGGGCGGGAGTCAAAGGAGACGGATTAAAACGTCTGGATCGGAAACGGTATGCCCGGATTGTGAATATGTGCCTGCAGACTGCAAAAGGATTATCATTGATCCGGCTGTCTGATGGAAAGGTGGCGGCTGTTCATGGTGGAGATGTGACGGATTATAAAATCCTGAATATGGAACAGATCTTTCAGGAGACGATCTTCTATCTCTATAAGAACTATCCTGGAACAAAGTATATTGAGTCTTCTGGCTCATATGATCACTCTTCCGCCACGGCTATGTGGGAACTTTCAGGAAATCCGGAACTTGTGGATGCCTACCAGAGTGCTTTGAAACAGTACGGAATTAAGCGCCAGGTTTATGCACCGGCACTTAGGCTTTCTACATCTGATGTGGCGGCTAAGAGCGTTACAATCAGTCAGATGCTGCTCTGTGACAGCAATAACCAGGTAATCAACCTGGGAGATCCGATTCGCATTTCCCATTCCGGGGAAGCAGATATTGAGTATTTCAAGGAACAGTTAAATCAGATTTATTCCCGTTATAAACAGGCAATCGAAAATTTGGAGAAATTACTTGAGATTCCGATTGAACATCCGGTTAATACTATGATCGGTCTGATCAACAAGCTGGATATTGGAAAAAAGATCGGGAGCGAGGCGGTTGACCTCTTTGTGGCACAGAGCGGGGAAGGACCTACGAATGCGCATGAAATCTATTATGCGTTGAATGAGGCGCTTTTCTTTGCGGCCTGCAGAGGAAGTGGCAATGCCCAGCTCTTAAGGCTGGAGGAAAAACTGATGAGAATGCTGAAGTATGACTGGAGCGAATTTGATGTATCCGGAACCGTTGCATGGAAATAAAGGAGGACATAGATGCTGAATTTAAACTATGAACCAAACATTATTAAGAGTACAGCAAATCTGACAAGGGAGGAATGGCTGAAGGACCGTCGGCTTGGAATCGGAGGCAGTGAGGCTTCGATTGTGATGGGAGTTTCCCCTTGGGCTACAAGAAGAGATCTCTACTACGATAAGATCGGATGGAAACCGATCCGGATCGATCCAGAGGAGGACAACTGGGTTGCGAAACAGGTCGGAAATCGTCTGGAAGAGCTGGTCGCAATGATTTTCTCCAGAAAGACTGGGTTTGAAGTATATGAGGATAAGAACATGTACAGCCATCCCCTGTATCCCTTTATGATTGCGGATCTTGATTTTGTGATTTCTTTCCCGGATGGAACAAAAGCTATTCTGGAATGTAAAACCTGTAATTATAACAGCCAGTTCAAGTGGAAAGATAATCAGGTGCCAATTAATTATGAGTGGCAGTGCCGACATTACATGGCAGTTAAAAATTATAAGGTAGCCTATATAGCCTGCCTGTATGGAAACAATGACTCGGAGTTCTTTATCCGCAGGATTGACAGAGATCTTGATCTGGAAGAACAGCTCATTGAGAAAGAGAAATATTTCTGGATGGAGCAGGTGCAGGCGAGACGGGAACCTCCGTATGAGGAGCAGCCGGATCTGGTGCTGGAGAGTATCCGCCGATATGCCGGTACGCCGGATCAGACTCTTCCGCCAATTAATCTTGAAGAAGAGGATAAGAACCAGATTGACCGCTATCTTCAGTTGGCGGAACGGAAATCACGGCTGGATGCAATGAGGAGAAAGATTGAACAGGAGCAGAAAGCCTTAAGTATTCCCTTTGTGGAGAAACTGGGGAAAAATTGTTCAGCAGTACTGTTATCTGGGAATGACAGGTACAGAATTACTTATAATCCTACCAGCAGAAAAATTGTGAATAAGGAAAATATCACAAAGCTGGAGAACCTGTATCCGGACGCCTATGCTGACGTAGTGTCTGAATCTGTCAGCCGCACCTTCCGGGTGAAAAAGGAGGCTGCCTGATGGATACAAAGGTAAAAGCATATATCTGTTCTCCGTTATCTGCGGAAACAGATCAGGAAATTCGGAAGAATATGGTGTATGCAAGACAGTGTGTGGCAGAGGTTGCAAAAGAATTCGGATACCGGGCTTATGCACCTCATGCATATTTACCGGAGCTGCTGGATGACCACGATCCGGAAGAAAGGGCGCTTGCCCTTTCTTTCGGGATATCGGTGCTGGAGCACTGCCACCTGCTTATTATCTGCGGCAGTCGGATCAGCAGCGGTATGGAGATTGAGATTAAAAAAGCATTTCAGGATCAGATGGCTGTATTCCGGTATTTTCCGGATAAAAAGGAGACGCTGATCCCGGTAAAGGATTGGAGGCAGTTGGATGAAATGCAGATTCCAGTCAAAGATATTTCAGAATGAAGCCAACGGATACACGATAGCAGCTTATTGGACTGCAGATCCTTCGATTCCGAACGAAGCAAGGAAAAAGCCGGCTGGTAACGGATTTATAATTACGGCAGTAGGGAATGATCTTCCGATGATCAAGAATCTCACATATGAGCTGACCGGATACTGGGTAAACAATCCGAAGTACGGTACGCAGTTTGAAGTAGAAACACATATGGAGATTGTAAAGAGAACGAAGGAAGGAATTATCGGCTATCTGTCATCGGGGGCTATCCGGGGGATTGGAGAAAAGACAGCGCAGGCAATCTTTGACCGTTTTGGACTGGATGCCTTGGAGATTATGGAGCAGCATCCGGAGGAACTCTTAGCAATCCGCGGAATCAATGAGAAAAAGCTGGATGAGATCAAGAGCGCTTATAATGAAAATCAGTGCTTTCGGGAGTTAATGACATTTCTTGCACCTTACAAGATAACATCAAGTCAAGTGAAGAAAATTCTTCTTGAATTTGGCTCGATGGCGCCGGAGATTATTCGGCAGCGCCCTTATAAGCTCTGCGAGATCAAAGGCTTTGGCTTCCTTACAGTTGATAAGATTGCGAAAAAGTTCAATGCGAACCTGAATGATCCCATTCGTATTGCAGGCGGTATTTCATATTTGATGAAAAAAGCGGCCAGCGAGGGGGCTCTATATTTGTATCAGAAGAGCCTTATATCGAAGGCATTGGAACTATTGAATGCGGAATTGCCCCAGCAGGCTGTAAATGAACGGCAGATCCAGAGGGTTTTGTATCAGTTGGCATTGCAGCGTGATCTTATTGTGGAGGGAAACCGTATCTATGAGTATGGTTTCTACGAAATGGAAAGGGAGACGGCAAAAATGCTTGTCGCTCATCTGCTGGATAAAGTACCGCTCTATAATGTGGAGAAAGAGCTGGAAGAAGCGCAGCAGGTGTTGAACATCCGGCTTTCAGAAGCACAGGCGAAAGCAGTACGCATGACATTCGCACATCCTGTATCTATTATCACGGGAGGACCGGGAACCGGAAAAACAACGGTATTGAAGGTGATCCTCTATATTCAGAAACAGTTGTGTGATGATCAAGTGCAGTTGATGGCTCCTACTGGGCGTGCCGCAAGGAGAATGGCAGAAAGTACAGGGGAAGAAAATGCTTCTACAATGCATTCCGCACTGGGCCTTGCAGGAGACGATGAGTTCAATGAGGATTTTGAATATCTGGATTCGAACTTCCTGTGCGTAGATGAATTTTCCATGGTAGATATGCGGCTTGCTTACGAGTTTTTCCGGCATATTAAGCGGAATGTCCGTATTCTGTGCATCGGAGATGCAGATCAGCTTCCCAGCGTAGGGCCCGGAGAAGTGTTCCGGCAGTTGATCGAATGTGGCCTGATCCCGGTTACGGTACTGGATCTGGTTTACCGGCAGGCAGAGCATATCCGAATTTATGAAAACGCACAGCGGATTAAAGATAACACCGGAGCTTTGCATACAGGAGATGATTTTCAGATCCTGGATTGCAGCGGCGCAGAAGAAACCGCTGCTTTGGTGCAGAAAGTCTTTCGGCAGGAACTTCAGGATAAAAGCATAGATGATGTTCAGGTACTGACACCCTATCGGAAACGCGGCGCTGCCAGTGTAAATGAACTGAATCAGGTGCTAAGGGAAATTGTAAATCCCCAGGACAGCCGGAAACGGACGATGACGGTTGGCAAACGAAAGTTCCGGGAAGGCGACAAGGTTATACAGACAAAGAACAGGGATCTGGTCAGTAACGGAGATATGGGGATCATCCGGCAGTTCTTTCTGGACGAGGAAGGCAGGAAAAAGGCGAAACTGTTGTTTTCGGACGACAGGGAGATGATCTATTCCGCCGAAGACATGGATGAGGTTGAGCTTGCGTATGCAACGACTGTACATAAATCACAGGGCTCAGAGTATCCCGTAGTGATCCTTCCATGGATCAAGGGTTTTTATACCATGCTGAAACGCCCAATTTTATATACTGCCGTGACCAGAGCAAAAGAAAAGCTGATTATAGTAGGGGAACAAGCTGCATTGTATCAGGCAATCCGGACGGATAACCGTGGCATGAGAAATACAATACTGGCGAAACGGATTGTGGCAGAATATCATACTGCAACTGAAAATGTACAGGAAACAGATTGTGAACAATTAAAACTGGCAATTTAATTTCCAGAAAATGAGGAAAGAGCGGATTCTATTCTATAAGGGATGATCTGCTCTTCTTTTACGAAAGGAGAAACGACAATATGAGTGAACCATTATATAACCGTTCAAAGGCAGTCGCTGCACTGAATCGGATTGATGGATTTGAGCCGATGGAGTTTGCAAGGGTGATCGATAACGAGGGAAAGGAACCACAGCTTTATCTGGATGTGAAGTTCAGGAAACTTTGGTTCCGGCTGTGTAATCCGAATGGAAAGATCAGTAAAAAGATTATTTCTCTCAATGAGAATATGGCGATCGTTGAGGCAAAAGTCTATCTGGATAAAGATGATCAGGAAGACAGCTATGTGGCCTGCGCCCTGTCTCAGAAATTTCGGACTGCTGATCCGAAGTTCGGTGATAAATTCCTGGAAACGGCGGAGACAGCCGCAACCGGACGCGCTCTTGCAGATGCCGGATACGGGATTCAGTTCATTGAAGGGGAAGAAAATGATTCCAATTTAGAGATGGAAGAACGTGATCCAAGTCCGGTGGATTCTGGTATCCCAATTCCCCAGGGTGATCCTCGTTTTGAAAACCAGAATGGTTCTCAAGGCACACAGAACCCGGAGTATTTTTCAAACACCGGATATCAGTCAATCCCACAGCCTATGTATAGAACTGCTCCTCCAAATGCGGGAACTACATATCCCCAGGGGCGGACGGCAGGGAAACAGGCACCGGCGGCTTTGGACATAAGAAAGCCTGTGGATGAGCTGATCCGTCTGTTGAATTTTGAGCAGGCAAAATCTGTTGTGATCGATGGAAACGGTGTAAATAGTGGAAAGACAATGGGGCAGCTTGCAGTAGAAAACCCCGGATCTTTGCAGTGGTATGTGAACAACTACAAAGGTCGAAACAATCTGCTCCGAGCTGCAGCACAGGTACTGCTTGAACAGGCAGCCTGAAGGTAATTGTTAAGTTGCGGCTCCCTGTGGGGAGTCGCAGAAAGGAATTGGCATGAGACACCGCGTAGAAGATTTCCCTTTTCGCATTAGGGATGTACAGGAGTTAATGGGGCTTCAGCCTGTCCGCAGTCATGCAGAGGACAGTGATTTTAACTGCATCTTCTGTGGCGGAAAGGCGAAAATGAATATTAATTATCGAAAAAACGTCTATGGATGCGTGAAATGCGGCGCAGGAGGCGGAATGTTGGGGCTTTACGCCAGTTATTATAATCTGACGGCGCGGGAAGCGTATGATGAGATTTGTGAAAAACTTATCCTTAAGGAACCGGCTAAAGCTGCAGAGTTTATTGCATGGGAAGATATGGAAAAGGCTGTGCCTGAAAGTATCAGAGCCTCAGAGGATGAGATCCATCATACATATTCGATACTGCTCTCCCACTTAACTCTTTCAAAGAAGCACTTAGAAGATTTGATGAGACGCGGATTGACAGAGGAGCAGATCCGTCACGAAGAATATCGCAGCACCCCTGTTTTCGGTTTAAAGAAGCTGACGGAGACTTTGCTTGAGGAAGGTTGTACCGTACAGGGAGTGCCGGGATTCTATCAGGACAAAAACGGACAGTGGACGCTAAATTTCCATAACAGAAATTCCGGGTTCCTGATTCCGGTCAGGACGATTGACGGAAAGATTCAGGGGATGCAGATTCGAGCGGATGAGGTGATAGAGGACCGGAAATATGTCTGGTTCTCCAGCGGCGGCCGGAATATGGGAACATCATCCGGCAGTCCGGTTCATATGATCGGTGATGCAGACGCTGAAGAAGTATATGTTACAGAAGGCCCGCTGAAAGGAACGATTGCCCACTATATGACGGGGAAAACATTCCTATGCGTAGCAGGAGTTACACAGTATAAGAAGATGCCGGAGATTTTGAAAGCATTGAAGCAGAGGAAGCTGGCACGGGTAAGCGAAGCATATGATATGGATAAACTGATCCACTGTGGTGTCCGCCCGGCGAAATGTCCTACGTGCGTCTTTCGAGGAACGTGTGAACCATACGGGGGATTTTGTTCTCTTGCTGATTCGCTTCGCAGACAGGTGGCAGAAATACATTGCCCCCACCTTCAAGTGAAACGAGATAATATTCAGCGGGGGTGTATGCATCTTTACCGGATCTGTAAGGAACTCTCACTCCCTTGCCAGAGAATGATCTGGTGTCTGGACGATAAAGGCGAGTGGAATGGCGAAAACAAGGGAATTGATGATTATTATGTGGCTCTGAAACAGTCAGAGCCACTGTGAAAGGAGAACAAGATGAAAAAGAAGTATTGGAAGTATTTTCTCATTTTTATAATATGCGCGATGGCATCCAGTGCTTTGACCTATTCAATCTGGCATCTGATGAAAGCACATCAGGATTACGAAGACAGCCGGGATGTATACGAAGAGCTGGAAGATGACTTTATCGAACGCCCAGATACTCAGGACGAAAGTCAGCCGGATACAAACGACGGGGAATACGAATATCTGCAGATAGACTTTGACGGACTACGGAAAGTCAATCCGGATGTAATTGCCTGGATTGACATTCCGGGAGCCGGGATCAGCTATCCGGTGCTTAAGGGAGAGGATAATTCATATTATCTTACACATCTGGCATCCGGACAGTTTGGGATTAGTGGAAGTATTTTTATGGATTATCATAATCGCCCGGACTTTTCGGATCAGAATACGATTATATACGGTCATAACATGAAGGATGACAGTATGTTTGGAAAACTGAATGATTACCAGGACAGAAACATATATGAGAGAAATCCCTTTTTTTATATCTATGTGCCGGGAAAAGTAATGAAATATCAGATCTTTTCGTGTTATGCGGGCTCAGTAAGCAGCGAAGCATATATCTACTCGTTTCCGGAAATATCAGATTTTATGGACTTTACAGAAGCCATCATTTCTCCTGCTGATTATGAAACAGGAGTAACTGTCGGAGAAACCGACAGAGTAGTGACATTATCCACGTGTGTCAGTTCCGGACGAAATTACCGGTATCTGGTACATGGAAAATTAACAGAAGTAAACGAGCTTAGGTATTTAGAAAAAATCTAGGGAGGAGCGATTCATGTATATACAGAATAGTGAGTTGAAGTTAGATAAAGGCATATATGCACAGAGAAAAAACTGGGATTATGAAGCAAAAATCGCGTTGGCAAAAAGGCGGATTGAAGAATGGGATGTTCATTGGGATAGCCAGGTATACCTCAGCTTCAGTGGTTTTATTAATTCAGACGGATTCGAGGACGAGACGGAGTTCGACGCATTTAATATGGAGGAACTTAAAATGTTGTATCGGGATTTTTGCAGAGAAAACGGATTCAGACAGAATACCGTATTATATGTTGAGCGGTGAATGATTTTACTCTCAGGGGAAACATATCCTCTGGGAGTTTTTGCTTCAGGTAGAAATGCAAGAATACTTGACAAATAAATCTTACAGATGTAATCTTAACTCATAATCCAGTCTGGTCAAGTAACGTGCTACGAACTTATCTTTTGTCATCCCCATTCTTTTATCGAATTCAATATTTGTCAATTCTTTTCGATATAAGAAAACAAATATGTTAGCGCGAAATCTTACAAATGTAAAATTTAAAACAGAACATTCCAAAAGGAGGTTGCCATGAAAAAAAGAAATAGAAGAAGACGAAGGAAAAAGAGCAACAAAATGATATGGATAACAGGCATATTTTTAGGAATATTTGTTTTATGCATAGTTCTCTATATAGCTGCACAGATTATTCTGAGCAGTCGAGGAAGTTCTCCAGAGGAAATATTGCTTTCCTATATGGAATGTATCTCTGAGCAGAAATATGATGAAATATATGAAATGATTGATGTACAGAGCTCTGAAAATATTACTCAGGAGAATTTTGTACAGAGAAATTCAGCAATCTATGAGGGTATTGAGGTTCAAAATATAAAAATACAGATTACAGAGTATAACGAGACGGAGAAAACGGTAAAGTATCAATCGTCTTTTGATACTGTTGCAGGAACTGTAAGTTTTGAAAATGAAGCAGTTTTTACGTCTGGTGAAGACGGGTATAAATTAGTGTGGTATGATTCTTTGATTTTTCCGGAATTAGGAGCTGATGATAAAGTCAGGATCTCTTCTACGCAGGCCGAAAGAGGACAGATTTTAGATCGTAATGGTAAAGTGCTGGCAGGAAAAGGTACGGTTTCATCCGTGGGTATTGTACCTGGGAAACTGGAAAACAGAGATCAGTCAATTCAGGAGATTGCGGATCTTCTTGGGCTTACCAAGGAAAGCATTGAGGAGAAACTGTCAGCAAACTGGGTAAAAGATGATTCCTTTGTTCCGATTAAAACAATTCCTAAAGTTGATGAATTAAGTCTATCATCACTTTCTCCTGATGAAGAAATGCTTCAGGAGAATGAGAGACAGACGAAATTACTGAATATTTCAGGAGTCATGATTTCCGATGAAGAAGTAAGATCGTATTCATTAGGCGAGGCTGCAGCACATTTGATTGGATATGTGCAGAATGTTACAGCAGAAGATCTGGAAAATCATCCGGGAGAGGGATACAGCTCTAACAGTGTGATTGGCAGAAGTGGAATAGAGTCGCTTTATGAAACAGAACTGAAAGGGAAAGATGGATGTAAGATCTATATTGTAGATTCTGAGGGAAATGAAAAGACTACTATTGCGGAGACGATAAAAGAAGATGGGGTGGATATCCGTCTGACAATCGACTCTGATCTTCAAAAAGCATTATATGAACAGTTTAAGAATGACAGAGGCTGTTCTATAGCAATGAATCCCTATACCGGTGAAGTGTTGGCTTTGGTCAGTACGCCGTCCTTTGATAATAATGATTTCATACTGGGGATGTCGGATGAACAGTGGACAGCATTGAATGAAAATGAAGATCAGCCTTTATACAACCGGTTCCGGCAGGTATGGTGTCCGGGTTCAACTTTTAAGCCGGTTGTTGCGGCGATAGGACTGAAAACAGGCACACTTGATCCAAATGAAGATTTTGGAAATGAAGGACTTTCATGGCAGAAAGATTCCTCCTGGGGTTCCTATGAAGTAACAACTTTACATGAATATGAACCCGTGATAATGAAAAATGCACTTATCTATTCAGATAACATTTACTTTGCAAAGGCTGCACTAAAAATAGGCGCCGATAACCTGATGAATTCATTAGATGAGATTGGTTTTAATCAGGAAGTACCGTTCGAGATAACAATGGCAGAGTCTCAGTATTCTAATACAGATCGCATTGAGACAGAAATACAACTTGCAGACAGTGGATATGGCCAGGGGCAGATCCTGGTAAATCCCCTTCATCTTGCGAGTATATATACCTCATTTTTAAATGATGGAAATATTATACAGCCTTATCTGCAGTACAGCGATAATCCTGCTGGAAGGATATGGATCAAGGAAGCATTTTCGTCAGAAACAGTTTCGCAGGTTATGGAGGGGCTGACAGGTGTTGTCAATGATCCAAATGGCACAGGCTATGCGGCGCACCGGGATGACATCTTACTTGCCGGAAAAACAGGAACAGCGGAGCTTAAGGAATCACAGGAGGATACATCCGGTACGGAAATCGGATGGTTTGCAGTTTTTACTGCTGATAAAAATGCAAAAACACCAATCCTTATGATCAGCATGGTGGAGAATGTAAAAGGCATAGGAGGCAGCGGTTATGTTGTATCAAAAGATAAGGCAGTTCTGGATCAATATTTTTCCGAATAAAGGTAAAAATGTAATGGTTTTATCGTTAGCCTTGTTGATGTTATGTGTTGGCTGTAAACAGAACACAGATGATGAAGATGATGAAACAGACGTAGATAAAACAGAACAGCAGATTTATGGAGAATCTGAAAAACTGGCAGAAACTTACAGAGAAATATATGAGACTGCAGTAGAACAGGGAAATTTGGATACTCTTGAAGTTCAACAGAGAATAATAAATTCTATTGGGGATTCAGGCTATGCAGCAGTAGACAGAGATGACCAGATCAATATGGTCAATTATGAACAGGTAGAAGATTTTTGCAAAAGTGCAGACGAAGGAAAGAAAGATGGTGTTACGATTATTTCTCTTAGCGGAGAGGGAGGATTTGTGCGCTATGATATGGAAACTATGAATGGGGAAATTGACGTGATTGTCAGTACATTGAGATGGGAGGAAAACGAACCGCAAGTATGCTATTACCACGAATTTACTGCACACTCATGGAAGTATACAGAAAAAGGATACTTTTTTGTCGAGGAATACCATCCGTCAGGATATGATGGCGCTCCGGGAGAACTTGCATTTCGGGTAAAACCGCTCGATCAGACTTGTCGGGAATTAAACAGGAAATATGTATATCCTGTAGGCTATGAAAGGAATAAGTTGTTAATTGTAGACTGGGATGAACAAGATTACTCTGGATTGGATTTTTATGATTTGTATGAAAGATTATATTATATAAAATATGGAACCTATGTGCCATATGAGGCCTATGAGGGGGCTGAGTATGAAGTGCCGGAACAAGAATTCGAAGGAGTGCTTCAGAGTTATTTTCAGATCGAGAGAGAACAGATTACAGCAAATACAGTGTATGAGCCAAACGAGAGCGCATACCGGTACAGGCCAAGAGGATTTAAAGACGCAGAACTGCCTTATGGACCGTATCCGGAAGTTATATCATATGAAAAACAGGAAGATGGAACCCTTCGCTTGTTTATTGAAGCGGTATGGGAACGGAAAATGACAGATTGTGCAGTTACAAGTGAGCTGGTTGTGCGTCCACTTAATGATGGCAGTTTTCAGTATGTTTCAAATAAGGTTACGGGATGGGATGACACTCTGGAGATACTATGGTACAAACCACGCCTGACGGATGAAGAATGGGAGTATTACTACGAAAACAAGCAGAATGATTAAAGTATTTTTTGGAGGACTACATGGAAGATTTAAAATGGCTGTTTAAAAAATATGGTATTCTTTTTGCAGTGCTGCTTTTAGTTATGATTCTAAGCTGTATTATGTATAACAGACAGGAAGAACATATACCAAAAACAGATAGCAACAGCGAAACAGATCTCAGAAAAACAGAAAGTAATGAATTATCAGAAGAAGAACGCTGGGAGAAAGGGTATGATCTTCCAATAGAAGAAGAAAAAAAGGAAGAAGCCGAAACGGACTGCTTTGTGATTATGGATAGACTATCCGATATTTATATGAATGCAGATAAGGGCGACGCCTCAAATGTGGTCCTGTCGGATGAAACGCTGGATCAAATGCAGGATGTGGTCGGTGAAAGTGGATCTCCGGTTATAACTTCTGAAATATACTGTACAATGAGTAATTATGAAAAAATGGATCAGTTTTTGAAAGATTGTTTGGAAGGGAAAGATACATCTATTATTTTGTACAGTCTTTTAAATAGTGGCGGAGTTTCAAGAAAAGAGTATATTTTTGACGGTTCAGAGATGTATCTTTTAACAGTAGGAGCAAGGTGGAATGATTCCTATGATCCTGTTGTATCTTCTGTATCTTACACAAGAATAAATGAATGGAAATATACAGAAAAAGGATGGTTCTGTTATGAATTGTGTGTACCGGAGCCACCAGAGGTTACAGAGATTGTTGATGGAAGTGAACTGATTAGAGTGATACCTTTATCAGAAGAGTACATAGAGTTATCTGAAAAATATGTATATCCATTATGTTATCAGGGGAATAACCTTCTATGCTCGAATTGGGATACTACAACGCTAAGTACCCTTGACTACAATGGCGTTTACGAATACTTCTATAAAATGAAATATGGAGAAGGGTTAGATCCGGGGAATTATTCAAACGGCATTCCAGCAACGGATTTTGAATGCGTCATTATGGAATATCTGCCAGTTACAGCAGAGCAAATCCGGGAATGGGGAGTGTACGATGAAGAAACACACACATACGCATGGGAAAGGCTCGGATGTGGAAATTATAATCTTTCTTATTTCGGAACGTCAGTACCGGAGGTAATAGGTGTGCGGCAAAATGAAGATGGAACTATGACACTGACTGTCGAGGCTGTATGTGAAATGGTTATTGCAAATGACGCTGTGATGACTCATGAACTTACAATACGTGTGAATGAAGATGGAAGTTTTAAATATTGGGGAAATGAGATTTTAGATGATGGAATTCAAAATATTCCAGAATATCATTATAGAATAAGCGGTGATTAATAAAGCGTATGCCAGATAAAACGGGAGGTACAAATGAGCAGCTTTGGTTTAAAAATGTTAGCTTTAGTATTGATGATTATTGATCACATAGCGCAATTTCTACCAGGAATGCCAATCTGGATGCATTGGATTGGACGGCTGGCAGCTCCTGTTTTTATCTATTGTAGTATCTGGAGCTTTACATATACCACAGATAGAAAGAAATATTTTCTGAGACTTTACCTTGCGGGAGTTGTCATGTCGTTTATACAATGGAGTCTGAATATTCCTAATAATTTTTTTCGCTCCTTGTTTAGTCTAATGGTTATCCTATACCTGATAGAATGCTATCAAAAGAACGCGGATTTTGGAAAGAAATTTGTTGTTTATTTATGCTGGCAGGCTGGAACGATTGGACTATGTGTCATCCTGTTGTCAAGTTTCTTTTTGCCAGAGACGTTTGTTGTATACGTTCTGACATCAATCATGGGAAGTATTTTCAATTTGGAAGGTGGGCTAATATATGTTCTATTGGGTGTGATTTTTTGGTTATTTAGGAATCAAAAGAAGAAATTAGTAGTGGGATTTTGCATATTTGATATAATTCTATTTGGATTAACAACAACATCCATTATTTCTTTATCACTTGGATGGTTGCGTTTTCATTTTCCAATATTGACTATTCCGGTAGAAGTTTTAGAATATCTGTTGGATACGGTTATCGGATTGCCACCGGTTGAATTAGGTGGTTCTATGTGGATGGAAAACTATGAATGGATGATGATAGGATGTTTGCCCTTTTTACTTGTGTATAACAGAAAAAGGGGAAGATCAATAAAAGGGTTCTTCTATATCATATATCCGGTTCATATCGTCTTTTTCTGGTATATTGGAAGGTTGTTATAGAGCATAGTCGTATGAAGATCTATGATACAGTAAAGAGGTGACAAACTATGGACAGAATATCAGACGCAAACGGAATTATTTGGTTATTTCTGGGAATAATGCTGTATTGCTTACTTACAGTCATATTTACTTTTGGAGTATGGGCCAAAAGTGAAAAAATATCAAGGTTTTTTTATCCTGCCGGTGTTATAGCAACTATCATGATTTTGTTTTGTGATATGCAAATTGTCTTTTTTTCTGCAGCATACGAGCCTGCTTTTATACATTTTTTGGTGTATGGAAGAGTATTTACCATAATGGGCGTTGTTATGCTTTGTGTAAGTGTTTTATTTCAAAAAAAGAATAACAAGATCCTGCGAAATATTTTACTTAATATTTCAACGATAGGTAGCTTAGTATTATTTGTTTATTTGGTACAGATTAAATATTAAACAGAAAACAGATCAAATTTACAGGATATGGAAATGCTAAAGAAATAAATAATCACTATGCAAAGCAGGTTGAGAAAGAATTAGGAGAAACCCCTTTGCCAGAAAGAACAGAGATTATTGATTCAGTCTCATTGGCAGGAAAATTAGTCGGTAATGGAAACAGTGTGCAATATTTTGGAGCAATTTTGTTGAAAAGTAAACTATCATTGAATGATTTGGAAGATTATTATTCTGTTTATCAGAAAAATGAATGGTCATATGTAGTTGAGCCGCAAGAAAACCAGATCATTACGGTGGTAGAGCATAGCAAGATAAGTTTTTCAGAAATGGTTGACGATGAAGCATACTATATTGTTTATTCATGGGGAGATGGACCGGATTTATTAGAAGAACTTGATTTTCGAGGACATTAAGTAAGTGAAAATAATAATATCTCCGCAGGAGTGATCCGCGCGGAGATATTATTATTACTTCATGTTTTTATTCATAGTATCATTAAGTATTTCTATAGCGCCATTAGAAAAATTGATTTTACGTTCGCTGAAAGTGTTACTTTCTGATTTCAAGGTAACATCAGCAATCGCAAGTTGATCGTCTTCAGAAGGAGTTTGGCCGCCCATTAATGTTGTCCATTGAATATCAATATTTTCCTCTGTAATTGGCTTATCATAATTCACAGTATATTGAATCGGTTTAAAAAATCCAGAATTAGAAGATGTATTTACTGTGATCGTATTATTATCATTTTGATAAACTTCCACAGTATAGTAAACGATATCCTTTTCTTCTGTTACATATTCTTTGTTGGGGGATATCTGTTCTTGTAGAATCAGGTCATCACTCAAAAAGTCTGTTTCGATATTATTTGATTCTGTGTGAGTGCATCCAATAAGTAAAATACACAATGATAGAATTGTTACGAGTAGTTTTTTCATATGCTTTTCCTTTTCTGAATCATAGATTAATGGCTGTTTATAGGCCCATGTATTTGATATTTATTGTTGCCAGAGATCTAATTGTGACAGGATGGATAAAGTCATTTTTGCTGCGTTGCTTCCAGTGGCATTGGTTTCAGATTGAATATTAGTGGAAAAGAAATAAGTATTATCAGGTGTTTCTATAAATCCTATAAACCAGCCGTTTCTATCCTGTCCATCTACACGTCCGGTTCCAGTCTTCCCATAAAGAGTTCCGGCACCAGAGGCGGAAAGGCAAAGACTATCTTTCACAGTTTGTATATTATCGGGATCAAAGTCAAAAGTGTTCTGATAAAAAGCGTTCAATAATTCTACTTGCTCCACAGGAGAGATCTTCAGGGAGGACTCCATCCAATAAGAGGATAGATCGGCGGAAGTATCCTGATTTCCGTATCCGATTTCCTGTATGTAGGATTGAATCCCATCTTTGCCGATCTGATCATCAAGAGTCTCAAAATACCAATTAACAGAACCGGACATTGCTGTTTGTAAAGTCTGATCCTGTTCCCATATTTCAAAAGGATAATCTTCATAATTCCATGAGATCAGGGAATCTTCTGGTGTAATAATGTCCTCTTCAAGAGCAAATAATGCATCATAAATCTTATATGTGGAATCTGGTGCTGTTCGTGTTGTGGCCATATCCATATTGTAAAGGCTCCAATGATCGCTGTTTAAATTGTATAAAACAAAACTTCCGTCATACTGTCCAAAATAGCCAGACAGATCTAAAGTTGATATATCCTGTCCGGAAGTATCCCAATGATATTTATTGTCAGCCGCTGCATATGAAGTCAGCAAGGGAGTAATTCCTATAAACATTATGGCAGTGACAGCAAAAAGGGTAATGCTCCGTATTCTTCTAAATGAAGAAGGCTTTTTGTAAGTTGCAATGTTAAGTATGCGCTGTTCCAACTGTTTTATGGTTCCCCCGAGACTGCTTGAAAAAGGGAAAGGGGAAAGAGAAATCTTCTCCGCAAAATTGATCAATGTAAATCCATAATCCTGATAAGAATCAGCATCCAGCATATTCAATACAGCACTGTCGCAGGCAACCTCACGGTCATTTCTCATAGCTCTTGCAGCAAGCCAGACGAACGGATTAAACCAATAGAGAATTCCTGCCAATAATAACAGATAATTAGAGATATTATCTTTATACCGATAGTGCTGCAATTCATGGAGCAGCATATAGCGTATCTTCTCAGACTCATAATCCGAAATCAGGTGGATTGGAAGATAAATACGTGGTCTGAACAATCCAGTGATAACAGGAGATTTCAAAAAAGCTGTACTGTAAATTGGAATCTTTTTTGCAATATGCATTTCTTCTAAGCATTTCTTATAAAGTTTTCGTACTTTGCGATTCTGTAGTGGCAGTGAAGAACGTTTTACCCTGTACAGACGGACAGAGGACTTCAAAACTAATAGAATCATTGCCAGAATACCGATGATCCAAATCCCAAAGAGCATCATTCCGATCAGGGAGGGGGTTCTACTGCTGACAGATATGGTAAAATCATTCATCCAGTCAGAGGCTGTGTCAGGCGAATTCAATGGATTTATTGTATCAACTATATTGCTTCCGGTAGTAGCTCTATTCTTAGAATGAGCAAACCAAGAATAAAGAGAGAATATCTGGTCAGACCTGATCGAAATGAATGGAGCTGCCATAAGGCACATAGGCAGGAACCACAGATTATATTGTGCCCTGCTTGTCAGATGAGTCTTCAATATTTTTTTTATGGCAAACAAAATACCGATCATGCCGCTGATCAATAAATTGCAGATCAAAAAATGTATGATAAAGTCAGTCATAGAAACCATCTCCTCACTTTGAGTTTTTTGAAAGAATGGAACGTAAATTGTTGAGTTCTGTTTCTGATAATTGATTGTTTTCTAAGTACGCCGAGAGCATTGCGCTGAAATCCCCGTTATAGAAACGATTCAGAAACGAGTTGCTCTGCTGATTGACATATTCATTTTCTTCTACCAGAGGGGTATAGACAAATACGCGCCCCTGTTTCTCGTAAGTCAATGCGCCCTTTGTCACAAGACGTTTTATAAGAGTCTGGATTGTTTTTGCACTCCATGAGGTAGTCTTCAAAAGTCGCTCCGTAATTTCATTTGTATTGATCGGGGTAAATTTCCATACAACTTTCATAACTTCAAACTCCGATTCTGAGATATGAGGTAATGCGTGCATTGTTAGACCTCCTTTTATCTTACATATGTAATAGCAATATTATACGCTAATATAAATATCATGTCAAATATATAGCTTGACTTAAAATCTTACAAGTGTAATAATATATTTAAGATGTACGTATATTAGGGATGTGATAATATCGGTAAAGTAATGATTATTTCATTTCAAGAATCTGAAGATGTTCTCATCAATAAAATATTATCTTTGATAAAGGATGAGAATAACTCTACACAAATTGTAAAAGATCCGGAAACCGTTCTGTCGTTTCCCGGATTAACAATCTATCCTTATCAATATAAGATAATGAGAAAAGAGGAAAAAATCGAATTAACACGAGCTCAATTTATAGCCATGCTGTTTTTTGCACGACATCCAGGGCAAGTTTTTAGCCATGATTACATTTATGATGCCGTACATCAATATCTTGAAGAATCGGAGACTACGAATAATACTGTTTATTGTTTAATACGTAATCTAAGAAAAAAGATTGAGCCTGATCCCAAGCATCCGATATATATTCATACAGTTCGTGGTGCTGGATATAAGTTTGAACCACTCTTAGAGAAATAACACGAAACATTCCTCTGAAAGTTTTTTGCGTTTTACGTGCAGTACACG
>NZ_JACJLV010000061.1 GCF_016902415.1 Mordavella massiliensis
GGCCAGGACTGGTCGGCAAGGACAAAGGAGCCGGACGGCAGGATCGCAAAGGACACAGTAGTAACCATTGAAGAGATTCAGGGCGTACATCTGATTGTAAAACCCAGAGAGGAGCAGACATGTTAGGGACAATTTTAGGACTTATTCTTTTGATTCTTGTAGTAGGTATCTTGATCTCCTGTGTGAAAGTGGTAAAACAGGCGCAGGCGATGGTAGTGGAACGGCTGGGCGCCTACCAGGCGACCTGGGGGACCGGTCTTCATTTTAAGATCCCGATCATCGACCGGGTGGCAAGAAGAGTGGACTTAAAGGAGCAGGTGGTTGATTTTGCCCCGCAGCCGGTGATCACCAAGGATAATGTTACCATGCGTATTGATACCGTTGTGTTCTATCAGATCACAGACCCAAAGATGTTCTGCTACGGCGTGGCGAATCCGATCATGGCGATCGAGAATCTGACGGCTACGACGCTCCGGAATATCATCGGCGACCTGGAACTGGACCAGACCCTGACTTCCAGAGAGACGATCAATACCAAGATGCGTGCTTCTCTTGACGTGGCGACAGACCCCTGGGGCATCCGTGTTACCCGTGTGGAACTGAAAAACATCATCCCGCCGGCAGCGATCCAGGATGCTATGGAGAAGCAGATGAAAGCAGAGCGTGAACGCCGTGAAGCGATCCTTCGGGCAGAGGGTGAGAAGAAATCTACCGTACTTGTGGCAGAAGGACATAAAGAATCCGCGATCCTGAATGCGGAGGCAGATAAGCAGGCAGCGATCTTGCGGGCAGAGGCGGAAAAAGAAGCCACCATCCGCGAGGCGGAAGGTCAGGCAGAGGCCATCCTGAAAGTACAGCAGGCTACAGCGGACGGTATCCGTTTCCTGAAGGAAGCCGGCGCAGATGAGGCGGTTCTTACCATGAAGAGCCTGGAAGCATTTGAAAAGGCTGCGGACGGAAAAGCGACGAAGATCATCATTCCTTCCGAGATCCAGGGCATTGCCGGTCTGGTAAAATCCCTTGCGGAAGTGGGAGCCTCCGGCGAAGAGACAAAATAAGTTTACGCAGCAGCGTAGCAGCATGACAGGGAGTGAGAGCGTATGAATTTGATCGGAAGAAGTTTTCTGACGTTAAAAGATTTTACACCGGAAGAGATCACATATCTTCTGGATCTGGCCGCAGAATTGAAGGATAAAAAGAAAAAGGGTGTCCCGGTAGATGACTACCGGGGCAAAAATGTGGCGCTGATCTTTGAAAAGACCAGTACCCGCACCCGGTGTTCCTTTGAGGTCGCTGCCCACGATATGGGCATGGGGACCACGTATCTGGATCCTAAGGGATCGCAGATCGGGAAGAAAGAAAGCATCCGGGATACGGCAAGAGTTCTTGGCAGGATGTATGACGGCATCGAGTACCGGGGCTTTGGCCAGGAGATCGTAGAGGAACTGGCAAAATACGCGGGCGTACCGGTGTGGAACGGTCTGACCAATGAATACCACCCCACCCAGATGCTGGCGGACCTTCTGACGATCCGGGAACATTTCGGAAAACTGAAGGGCATCAAACTGGTTTACATGGGCGACGCCCGTTATAATATGGGAAATTCCCTGATGATTGCATGCTCCAAGATGGGCATGGATTTTGTGGCCTGCACCACGGAAAAATATTTTCCGGCAAAGGAACTGGTGGAGACCTGTCAGGGGTATGCGGCGCAAAGCGGCGGCACCATTACGCTGACAGAGGACGTGGCGGCAGGGACCAAAGGTGCGGACGTGATCTACACAGACGTGTGGGTGTCCATGGGCGAGCCGGACGAGGTCTGGGAAGAACGGATCCGGGAACTGTCTCCTTATAAGGTGACAAAAGAGGTGATGGAAAATGCAGGCGAGCAGGCGATTTTCCTGCACTGTCTGCCGGCATTCCATGATCTGGGAACGGTGATCGGCAAAGAGATTTATGACAAATACGGCATCCGGGACATGGAAGTGACGGATGAAGTCTTCGAATCTGACCGGTCGAAAGTATTTGATGAAGCAGAGAACCGGATGCACACCATCAAAGCGGTGATGGCGGCAACTCTGGAAAAAAGCGCAAAGGCATAAGGCTTAAGGAGCAGAAGAAAGGCATGTACGAAGAGAAAGTGGTGCTTTGCGGCGCCAATTCTTATACAGAAAAATATTACCTGAATCCGGATTTTGAGCAGCTTCCGGAGAGTATCAAAAATGAACTGAAGATCCTGTGCGTATTGTATGTTCACGATGTGGGCGGGATCCTGACACTGGTTTTTGAAGAAAACGGAGAGCTGTGCTTTGAAGTGACTTCTGAGGAAGGGGACCCCATGTTCGATGAGATCGGCAGCAGGTTGAAGATCAAACAGATCCAGCAGGAAAAGCAGGATCTTCTGCAGTCGCTGCAGCTGTATTATCAGGTGTTCTTTCTGGGCGAAGAACTGGAGTAGGGTGAAGAGGAGTTAGCAGACATATGTTGTTGGTAATCGACGTAGGCAATACAAATATCACACTGGGCGTTTTCCGCGGGGAGGAGATCCTCGGAAGTTTCCGCATGAAATCCAAGCAGCCCCGTACCTCTGACGAGTACGGCATCACACTGCAGGAACTGGTGGAACGTCACGGCATCCCAAGCAGCGAGATCCGGCATGTGATCATCGCTTCCGTAGTGCCGGATATCATGCATTCACTGGGAAGCGCCATTATCAAATACTTTCATGTAAAGCCCATTGTGGTCTCGGCAGGGATCAAGACCGGGATCCGCATCGTCACAGAGAACCCCAGGCAGGTTGGGCCGGACCGGATCGTAGACGCGGTAGGAGCCTACACCCTGCACGGAGGTCCTGTGATCGTGGTAGACTTTGGAACTGCAACCACCTATGACATCATCGGTCCGGACGGGACCTTCGAAGCCGGGCTGATCGCGCCGGGACTTCGCACTTCCGCACAGGCACTGTGGGGAGAAGCAGATATGCTGCCGGCCATCGAGATCCGCAAGCCCGCCTCCATTCTGGCAAAAGAAACCATATCCAGCATGCAGGGCGGTCTCTTGTACGGACAGGTAGGACAGACAGAATACATCATCCGCCGGCTCAAAGAAGAGTCCGGTTATCTGGACGCAAAAGTAGTGGCGACCGGCGGCCTTGGCAAGATGATCGTAGCCGAGACTGACGTCGTAGACGTCTATGACCCGCAGTTGACACTGAAAGGGCTGCGGATTATTTTTGAGAAAAATAGAAAGTGAAAAAAATAACAGGGGACGTAGTCCTTTTGCAAAGTACTACGTCCCCAATTGGCAATAAGGGTGTACCCAAATGAATATAGGAAACGTAAAACTTGCGAATCCATACATCCTCGCCCCTATGGCGGGGGTGACTGACCTCCCGTTCCGGCTGCTCTGCAAAGAGCAGGGAGCGGGGCTTTTATGTATGGAGATGATCAGTGCGAAGGCGCTGCAATATAAGAATAGGAATACGAAGGCGCTGCTTGAGATCGAGCCGGAGGAATATCCGGTGTCTCTCCAGCTGTTCGGCTCTGACCCGCAGATTATCAGCGAGCAGGCAAAGGCTATTGAGGAACTGCCTTTTCAGATCCTGGATATCAACATGGGATGTCCAGTGCCCAAGGTGGTGAAAAACGGGGAGGGTTCGGCGCTGATGCTGGATCCGGAAAGGGTCTTTGCGATCGTCAGCCGGACGGCGAAGGCCATCCGCAAGCCGGTGACGGTGAAGATCCGGAAAGGCTTCGACGATGCCCATGTCAATGCGGTGGAGATCGCCCGGGTGGCAGAAGCAGCCGGGGCGGCCGCGGTGGCGGTCCACGGGCGCACCCGCGAGCAGTATTATTCGGGAAAGGCGGACTGGGACATCATCCGGCAGGTGAAGGAAGCGGTGTCCATCCCGGTAATCGGCAACGGAGACGTAACTGCTCCGGAAAAAGCCAGGCAGATGATGGACGAAACCGGCTGCGACGGCGTGATGATCGGAAGAGGCGCCCAGGGGAATCCCTGGATCTTCCGGGACCTGGTCGCATATGACAGGACCGGGCAGGCGCCGCCAGGGCCAACGCCGGCAGAATTAAAGGAAATGATGCTCCGCCACGCAAGGCTCCAGATGGAGTACAAAGGCGGGTATCTGGGCATCCGGGAAATGCGTAAGCATGTGGCCTGGTATACCAGAGGACTCCCCGGTTCCGCAAAGCTCCGGGACGCCATCAACCAGGTGGATTCTTACGAGGAACTGGAAGCGCTTTTGAATGAAAAAATAAGATGAGCACAGGACCTGTAAAATCAGTCTGTTTCAGGGAAAAACAGGTTGACATAAAAGTGCCGTTTCTGTATAATAATGAAATTGTGAAAGTATCTATATTTTTAGCATTTTTGCATATGTACAGACATATTCAGTATATATAATTTTTTCTTAAACCGATTAAGAAAAAGTATGAAAAAGAAGGGGTAAAAAACAATGGAAGCAAAGAAGAGATTATTGACTTATGCAGGACTGAAGGCTCTGGAGGACGAGCTGGAACATCTGAAGGTGGTGAAGCGTAAAGAGGTAGCCGGAAAGATCAAAGAAGCCAGAGAGCAGGGCGACCTTTCCGAAAATGCCGAGTACGACGCCGCAAAGGATGAGCAGCGCGATATCGAAGCAAGGATCGAAGAGCTGGAAGGCATCCTGAAAAATGCAGAAGTTGTCGTAGAAGACGAAGTGGATTTTGACAAGATCAACGTAGGATGCACGGTCAAAGTATTTGACGTGACCTTTGATGAGGAAATGGAATTCAAGATCGTAGGTTCTACTGAGGCCAACAGTCTGGAAGGAAAGATCTCCAACGAGTCTCCGGTAGGACAGGCGCTGATCGGAAAATCCGTGGGAGATATTGTAGACGTAGAAACACAGGCTGGAGACATCCAGTACAAGGTGCTGGACATCAGCCGTTCACTGTAAGTTTAGGAAGGAAGAGGATTCATGGGAGAACAGCAGAAACATGTACAAGAACCGGATTTGAACCAGCTTCGCAAAGTACGCCGTGAGAAACTGGCGGAACTGCAGGCGGGCGGTAAGAATCCCTTTGAGATCACAAAATATGATGCAACCTGTCACGCGATGGACGTAAAGGAGCATTTCGACGAGATGGAAGGGCAGCAGGTATCGCTGGCCGGACGTGTGATGCAAAAACGTGTCATGGGTAAAGCATCTTTTTGTAACATTCTGGATCAGAGCGGAAATATCCAGTCTTACGTTGCCAGAGACAGCGTAGGAGAAGAAAACTACAAAGAGTTCAAAAAACTGGATATCGGCGATATCGTAGGCATTGAAGGCGAAGTGTTCAAGACCAAGACCGGCGAGATCTCTATCCATGCATCTGCTGTAAAGCTTTTATCCAAGAGTCTTCAGATCCTGCCGGAGAAATATCACGGTCTGACCAATACAGACATGCGCTACCGGCAAAGATATGTGGATCTGATCATGAATCCGGAAGCAAGAGATACCTTTATCAAACGCTCCAGGATCTTAAGCTCCATCCGCCGCTACCTGGACGGCCAGGGATTCCTGGAAGTGGAGACGCCCATGCTGGTAAGCAACGCAGGAGGCGCAGCCGCAAGACCGTTTGAGACACATTTTAACGCATTAAATGAAGACTTTAAGCTCCGTATTTCTCTGGAGCTGTACTTAAAGAGACTGATCGTAGGCGGACTGGAGAAAGTCTACGAGATCGGCCGTGTATTCCGGAACGAAGGACTGGACACCAGACACAATCCGGAATTTACCCTGATGGAACTTTATCAGGCTTATACCGATTACAACGGAATGATGGACCTGACCGAGAACCTGTACCGCCATGTGGCAAAAGAAGTTCTGGGCACCACTACCATCGTATACAACGGAATTGAAATGGATCTTGGCAAGCCCTTTGCCCGTATGACCATGGTCGACGCAGTGAAAAAATATGCCGGTGTGGACTGGAACGAAGTGGAGACTCTGGAGCAGGCAAGAGCCCTTGCAAAAGAGCATCATGTAGAGTTTGAGGAACGCCACAAAAAGGGCGATATCCTGAACCTGTTCTTCGAGGAATTTGTAGAAGAACATCTGGTACAGCCCACTTTTATCATGGATCACCCCATCGAGATCTCTCCGCTGACCAAGAAGAAACCGGAGAATCCGGATTATGTAGAGCGGTTCGAGTTCTTTATGAATGGCTGGGAGATGGCAAATGCTTACTCCGAGCTGAACGACCCGATCGATCAGAGGGAGCGTTTCCGTGATCAGGAAGAGCAGCTGGCACAGGGAAATGCTGAGGCCAATACTACTGATGAGGACTTCCTGAACGCGCTGGAGATTGGTATGCCGCCGACAGGCGGAATCGGATTCGGCATCGACCGGATGTGCATGCTGCTTACTGACAGCGCAGCGATCCGCGATGTGCTGCTGTTCCCGACCATGAAATCTCAGGGCGCGGCAAAGAATGAGGCGAACAACGCGGCTCAGGCTACAGCCCGGGCAGCGGAGACGACAGAAACGCCGGCAGTGAAGATCGACCTGTCCAAAGTGAAGATCGAGCCATTGTTCGAGGAATTTGTAGATTTTGACACGTTCAGCAAGTCTGACTTCCGCGTGGTGAAGGTAAAAGAGTGTGAGGCAGTTCCGAAGTCCAAGAAGCTTCTGAAGTTTATCCTGGACGACGGATCCGGTGAAGACCGCGTGATCTTAAGCGGGATCCATGACTACTATGAGCCGGAAGAGCTGGTGGGAAAGACCTGCATCGCTATTACTAATCTGCCGCCCAGGAAGATGATGGGCATCGATTCCTGCGGTATGCTGATCAGCGCCGTGTACGAGTACGACGGACACGAGGGACTGAATCTGCTGATGGTGGATGACAGTATCCCGGCAGGGGCGAAGCTGTACTAAAAATATGGATGATTTGGGCACTTTTTGAAAGAGAACTTTCAGGAAGTGCCTTTTTATTTTGACTTTTCTTCTCCTGATTGCTATAATACATATACCCCTAATGGTATGGAGGATATAATATGAAGCAATGTATGGACGCCCCCAATCTGCACCGCAGACTTGCGAAGATCATCGGACAGGTGCAGGCGATTGACCGGATGATTGATGAAGATGTTCCCTGCGAGGATGTTCTCTCCCAGATCAACGCTGCAAAATCCGCGCTTAATAAAGCCGGTCAGGTTGTCCTGGAAGGACATATCAAGCACTGCGTGCGGGACGGGATCGAGCACGGCAATGCAGATGAGACAATCGAAAAATTTACCAAAGCAGTGGAACGCTTTGCCAACATGCAGTAAAAACAGTTTTGCGAAAGCAGCCGGAATGGCTGCTTTTTTCGTTGACGTACCATCAATTGGGGACGGGGGATTTTCAAAAATCCCCCGTCCCCAATTGACGTCTTGACTCCGGATACCCATATGGGTATAATAAGGACAAACATAGGCATACCCCTATGGGTATAGAAAGAGGGTCTGTATGAAAAAAGATATTATATTTCTTGTTCTTGGAGGTATTTCTCTTATTATCAGTCTGTTTGATCTGGTGCCGCTGCCTTTTGACGCTGCGTGGATCGCGATCATTTTCTGCGGTATCCCTATTATCATGGAGGCTGTGACCGGACTGGTCACTGCATTTGATATCAAGGCGGATGTGCTGGTTTCGCTGGCCCTGATCGCTTCTGTCTGTATTGGGGAAGATTTTGCGGCAGGGGAAGTTGCTTTTATCATGCAGCTGGGAGCACTGCTGGAAGATCTGACAGTTGCAAAGGCCAGAGCCGGGATTGAAAGGCTTGTACATCTTACGCCCCGGACCGCCCGGGTGATCCGGGGCGGAACTGAAGAGATCCTTCCTGCCGAGGAGGTAAAGGTGGGAGACAGGATCCGCGTTCTGCCCGGTGAGACCGTTGCTGTTGACGGAGTCATCATTTCTGGTCAGACGTCTGTAAATCAGGCGGTCATGACAGGAGAATCGCTTCCTGTGGATAAAGCGCCCGGGGACGAGGTTGCCTCGGGGACTGTGAATCAGTTCGGTGCATTTGAAATGAGAGCGTTAAAGGTGGGAGAGGACAGTTCGATCCAGCGGATGATCCGGCTGGTGCAGTCTGCCGACGCAGGGAAGGCCAGGATCGTGGGACTTGCAGACAGATGGGCCACCTGGATCGTTGTGATCGCGCTTTCCGCCGCAGGAATTACCTGGATTGTTACCGGGGAAATCATCCGGGCTGTTACCATTCTTGTCGTGTTCTGTCCCTGCGCGCTGGTACTTGCTACGCCGACAGCGATCATGGCGGCTATTGGAAACGCCACGAAGCATGGATTTCTCGTGCGGGAAGGGGATGCGCTGGAACGGCTTTCGTCTGTGACAAAGATCACTTTTGACAAAACAGGCACGCTTACCTACGGAACACCGGAAGTGACTGCGGTGAAGTCCGTATCGGATTATACCGAAGAGGAGATCTATTTCTTTGCCGCTGCGGCCGAGCAGATGAGCGAGCATCCGCTCGGGAAAGCGGTGGTCCGCTGTTATAGGAAGAAACCGGCCGCCTGCGAAGACTTTCAGATGCGTCCCGGAGAGGGCGTAACCGCGACGGTCTGCGGAAAAGTTGTAAAAGCGGGCAATTTAAAGCTTCTAAAAGAGACGCTCCTTTCCAGAACACTTGCCGCCGGGGCGGGCAGATATCTCAATGAGGGAAGCACCGTGATCTACGTCGCGGTTGACGACAGGCCGGCAGGGTATCTTGTCCTTTCCGATACGGTAAGAGAAGAAAGTAAGGACATGATCACAGAACTGGATCATATCGGCGTCCAGCCGGTCCTTCTGACCGGCGATCATCAAAATGCCGCTGACGCCATCGCCGCTCCGCTCGGAATTCGGGAAGTGCACGCTGACTGTCTGCCGGAAGATAAGCTGAAGTACATCGGCGCGTACCAGGAAAAGGGAAATGCGGTCTGCATGATCGGAGATGGGATCAATGACGCTCCCGCACTGAAAAAGGCCGACGTGGGGATCGCGATGGGAGGCACAGGCAGCGACATCGCGGTGGATGCCGCGGATATCGCTCTTGTGGATGATGAGATCCGGGAACTGCCGCATCTATTGTCCCTTTCCAGGAGAATGATGACCACCATCAAAGTGAATCTGACATTTTCCATGACCCTTAATTTTCTTGCCATCGCGCTTGCTATCACAGGACTTTTAGGACCAGTGATCGGGGCGCTGGTGCATAACGCGGGATCGGTGCTGGTGATCATCAACTCGGCCCGGCTTTTGAAGTGGAAAAAATGTTGATGTTCTGTATACTTCCATAAATCATGTAAATGGTTTACTTTCATGTTGGAATAGTATATAATTACAACACAAAAGTAAACAAGGTGGTATTATGAAAAAAGATATTTTAATAGAATTGTCAGATGAAAATAATGGATATTTATTTACAGCAGAGGTGCTCAGCCATAGGATTTCTAAAACTTACCTGTCAAAATTTGTGAAGGAAAATTCATATGAAAGAGTAGCGCATGGGATTTATGCAGCGCCGGAT
>NZ_JACJLV010000062.1 GCF_016902415.1 Mordavella massiliensis
GATTTTCGGAAATCCCCCGTCCCCATTGTTTTTTCTGTCCACAGTTGGTATAATGGCTGTAGTCAAATTTTAGGAGTCGAGGGAAGCAAATGAAAAGTTTATTGATTTTAGGAGCAGGCGGGTTTGGACATATGATCCGGGAGACTGCCGGGATGCTCGGATATGAGAAGGTATCCTTTCTGGATGATGCGGCAAAGGATCCGGATGTAGTTGGGAAATGTTGTGATTACCAGGATTTCCTGGGTGTTTATGATACGGCGGTGGCGGCCCTTGGGGACAACGGCATGCGCCTGTACTGGACGGAGAAGCTGATGGAGGCGGGCTACCAGGTTCCGGCTATCATCCATCCTTCGGCAGTGGTGAGCCCCAGCGCGGTGATCGGCCAGGGAAGTTTTGTCCTGCAGCGGGCAGTGGTCAATACCCGTACCGTGGTGGAGCATGGCGTGCTGATCAACAGCGGCGCGGTGATCGACCATGATTCTTATATTGCAAACGGCGCTCACATCGGGCTTGGCAGTGTGGTGAAGTCGAACTGTACCATTTCTTCCAAGCGCAAGGTGGAGGCAGGAGAAGTGATCTTCTCTACCCGCAGGAAGATTGACGGTGTCACAGACCGGAATCTGGAGGACGCGATCTATGCCTTTGGCTTCGGCCCGAGATGCAGTTATGTGAAACCTTTTGGAGCAGGCCATATCAATGAGACCTACGCGGTGTACATGCCGTCTCCGGAAGGAGAGGACGTGCTGGCCTATGTGCTTCAGCGGGTGAACAGCAATGTGTTCAAGGATCCGGCAGGAGTGATGGAAAATATTTTCGGCGTCACAGAGTATATGCGCGGCGTGATCCGAAGAGAGGGCGGCGATCCGGACAGGGAGACGCTTTCCTATATCAAGACAAAGAGCGGTCTTAATTATTTTGAGGACAGTGAAGGCGAGCCCTGGAGATGTTATAATTTCATTCCGGATTCTGAGTGCTATCAGCTGGTGGAAAATCCGGAACAGCTCTATGAGGCGGGCAGCAGTTTCGGCCATTTCTTAAAGCAGCTGATCGAGTATCCGGCGTCTGGCTTAAAGGAGACCATTCCGGATTTCCATCATACGGCAAAACGCTATCAGGCATTTCAGGTGGCTGTGGACCGGGATCTGAAAAACCGGGCCCATACCTGCGAGCCGGAGATCGCATTTGTGAAAAACAGAAAAGAAGACTGCAGCGTACTGGTGAGCCAGCAGGAGGAGGGAGTACTTCCGCTGCGCGTGACCCATAACGATACCAAACTGAATAACATTTTGTTTGACAGCAAGACAGGAAAAGGTCTTTGCGTCATCGACCTGGATACCATTATGCCGGGACTTGCGGCGAATGATTTCGGGGATTCCATCCGGTCCGGGGCGACAACCGGTGCAGAGGATGAGAAGAATCTGGATCTAGTGCATTTTGATCTGGAGCTGTATGAAGCTTACGTCAGAGGTTACCTGGAGGCGGCAGGCGAGGTGCTGACCCCGGCGGAGGTGGAGAGCCTTCCGTGGGGCGCAAGGCTGATGACCCTGGAGTGCGGCATGCGTTTCCTGACAGATTATCTTCAGGGGGATACGTATTTTAAGACTGCATATCCGGAGCACAACCTGGTGCGCGCCCGTACTCAGTTCCGGCTGGTAGAGGAGATGGAGCAGCAGTTTGAAAAGATGCAGGAACTGGCAAGAAAATACGCAGGCATTTAGTCTGGCCTGGCAGAAGGGAGGCGCAAAAATGCCGGTAGAAGTAAATGTAAAAATGAATGTAGAGAACATGACGGACTTCATGTTTTATCATATTTATTCCGGTTCTGTAGGAAGGATCACCCTGGGACTTGGCGCTCTGAACGTGGGGTGTGTCATCGCCTTTATTATGAAAGGGGATTACCTGATGACCGCGCTGTTTCTGTTGTTTGCGCTGCTGATCCTTGTGGCGTTCCCGTTCTACATCCGTAAAAAAGTGGCAAAGCAGATGGCGGATTCGGACCGGCTTGCCGTAAATGTAAATTATAAGTTTGACGAGGAAGGGATCGAGACAACCATCGACTCCGAGAACGGAAAAGCAGAGTGGCAGATGTTTAAAAAGGCGGCGGCCACAAAGAAAAATATTATTATCTATGATGCCGAGAAGCGGGCGGTGATCCTTCCGGTAGATCAGATTGAGGAAGAAAAGGACGCGATCCTGGAACTGATCCGGAAGCACATGCCGGCATCGGCGGTGAAGATCCGGAAATAATCCCGGCGGACGGGGCGGTTAGAGAGGATAAGAATGGTAACAGAGACATTTCAGGAAAAGGAAACCTATGAACTTGGCCGCAGGCTTGGCGAAGAAGCCAGAGCCGGCCAGGTCTATACGCTGATCGGAGATCTTGGCGTGGGAAAGACGGTATTTACCAAGGGCCTGGCGGCAGGACTTGGGATCACGGAACCGGTCAGCAGCCCCACATTTACGATCGTACAGGAATATGAGGAAGGGCGTCTGCCCTTCTATCATTTTGATGTCTACCGGATCGGCGATGTGGAAGAGATGGATGAGATCGGATATGAGGATTATATCTACGGAGACGGTGTGTGTCTGATCGAGTGGGCGGACCTGATCCGGGAGATTCTGCCTGAACATTATACGGAAATTAAGATCGAAAAAGACGTGGAAAAAGGATTTGATTATCGGAGGATCAGCATATGCGAGTATTAGCACTGGACAGTTCCGGCCTGGTGGCCAGCGTGGCTGTGGTAGAAGGGAAAGAAGGAAACGCGGACGCATGCACCATTGCGGAGTATACGGTTAATTACAAGAAAACCCATTCCCAGACGCTGCTGCCGATGCTGGATGAGGTGGCAAAGATGACGGATCTGGACCTTGCGTCCATTGACGCGGTCGCAGTGGCGGCGGGGCCCGGTTCCTTTACCGGCCTGCGGATCGGATCGGCCACCGCAAAAGGACTGGGCCTGGCGCTTGAAAAACCGCTGATCCCGGTGCCGACTCTGGAGGGGCTGGCCTACAACCTGTGCGGCGTGGGGGGACTGGTGTGCCCCATCATGGATGCCAGAAGAGGACAGGTCTATACGGGGATCTATCGGTTCCAGGACGGAGAACACCTGACGGTGGTGGAAGACCAGATGGCGGTCAGTATTGAGGAACTGGGCGAAAAGCTGAAAGCATACAAAGAAGAAGTGACGTTCCTGGGGGACGGCGTGCCGGTCTTCCGGGAGGTACTGGAGACACAGATCATGAAGGGGGAGAAGATCCGGTTCGCGCCGGCCAATATGAACCGGCAGCGGGCGGCATCAGTAGGAGCCCTTGGCCTGATCTATTATAAAGAAGGAAAGACCCAGACGGCAGAAGAGCACAAGCCGGATTACCTGCGGGTATCACAGGCAGAGCGGGAAAGAAAGGAGCGGATGGAACATGATACAGTTTCAATGTGATTATACAGAAGGGGCGCACCCGAAAATTATTGAAAGACTGACCCGGACCAATCTGGAGCAGACCATTGGCTACGGAGAGGACGGATACTGCGAACACGCAAGAGAACTGATCCGGCAGGCCTGCCAGGCGCCGGAGGCGGATGTGCAGTTTATGGTAGGCGGCACCCAGACCAATTTCACGGTGATCAGTTCCATTTTGCGGCCCTATCAGGGCGTGTTGTCTGCAGAGAGCGGACATATTAACGTCCATGAGACCGGAGCTGTGGAAGCCACCGGCCATAAAGTGCTGACTTTGCCAAGCGCAGACGGCAAGATCCGGGCATCCCAGGTCCGTGAGGCCTATGAGGCTCACTGGAAGGACGGAAGCCGGGAACACATTGTACAGCCGGGGATGGTGTACATTTCCCATCCCACAGAAAATGGTACGTTGTACACCAAAGGGGAATTGAAAGCGTTATACCAGACCTGCCAGAAGCTGGGGCTGCCTCTTTTCCTGGACGGGGCAAGGCTGGGATACGGACTGATGTCGGAAGCTTCCGACCTGACGCTTCCGGAGATCGCGGAATATACGGATGTCTTCTACATCGGCGGAACGAAAGTGGGCGCACTATTCGGCGAGGCAGTGGTGATCACAGATCCTGCCATCGCAAAAGATTTCCGTTACATGATCAAGCAGAAAGGAGCCATGCTGGCGAAGGGGCGTCTTCTGGGACTCCAGTTTGAAACCCTGTTTACAGACGGGCTCTATTTCCAGATCGCGGATCACGCGGACCGGATGGCCATGAAGCTGAAAGAGGCATTCCGGAAAAAGGGATATCCGCTTCTGTTTGATTCCTATACCAACCAGCAGTTTCCTGTGATCCCCAACTCTCATCTGGGGCAGTTGAAGGAAAAATATGTCTATAATTTCTGGGAGAGAGTAGACAGGACCCATTCTGCAGTACGTTTCTGCACAAGCTGGGCCACAAAAGAAGAGGCCGTGGACGCGCTGATCCGGGATCTGGAAGAACTGGATACGCTGGAAACCGGCTTTGCAGGGGAAGAAGACCTGCGAAAGATCGCGGAAATGGAACGGGAGATCTTCCCGGATGCCTGGAGCGAGGTTTCCCTTGCGGATACGTTGAAACAGAAGAGTACCGTCATCATTACGGCGAAAAAGGACCGGGAGCTGATCGGGTATCTGATCGCTTCTCTGGTGCCGGAGGAAGGCGAGATCTTAAGGATCGCGGTCAGGAAAGAATTCCGCAGACAGGGGGTTGCCGGTCATATGATCCTGGAGCTGGAAAATGTCTGCGAAGAAACGGATGTGTACAAACTGATGCTGGAGGTCCGGGAGAGCAACCAGGACGCTATTTCCTTCTATAAAGAGAAAGGATTTACAGAAGACGGACTCCGGAAGGATTACTATACGGATCCGGCGGAGGATGCAGTGCTGATGAGCCGGGAGCTTGGCCGGTAGAGAAAGACTGGAAAAGCTGACAGCAGTTCCCACTGGGAAATGCACGGCAGGAAAGATATAATGTAGGTGCAGCGGATAAAAACGGGCGGAAACGCCACAGGAGGAACGTAAGATGCGCCAATATTGTACAGAACAAAGACAGACGAAAGAACTGGAAAAAATTATTTGCAACAAATGTGGAAAAGAGATACCGGTGGTCAGAGGGGTTCCTGGCGAAGACGTGCTGGAAGTGGAAAAGCGCTGGGGCTACCATTCCAGAAAGGACAACCGGGTGGATCGTTTTGATCTCTGCGAGGATTGTTATGACGAACTGGTATCCGGATTCCAAATTCAGATAGAGGATTGAGGATGAGATGTTAGATGTATGTTTACTGGGCACCGGCGGCATGATGCCGCTGCCCTACCGGTGGCTGACGGCCCTGCTGGTAAGATATAACGGGAGCAGTCTTCTGATCGACTGCGGCGAGGGAACCCAGATCGCCATCAAAGAAAAGGGCTGGAGTTTTAAGCCCATTGACGTGATCTGTTTTACCCATTACCATGGAGACCACATCAGCGGCCTGCCGGGTCTTTTGCTTACCATGGGAAATGCAGACCGCACCGAGCCTTTGACGCTGATCGGGCCAAAAGGGCTGGAGCGGGTGGTGAACGCCCTGCGTGTGATCGCGCCGGAGCTGCCGTTTGCGATTAAATATGTAGAGATTACAGAGCCGGAGCAGACCTTCGAAATGAATGGCTACCGGCTGAAGGCGTTCCGGGTCAACCACAATGTACTCTGCTATGGCTACAGTCTGGAAGTGGACCGGGCCGGCAAGTTTGATGTGGAGAGGGCGAATGCCGCCCGGATCCCGCAGAGGTACTGGGGGATCCTGCAGAAGGGAGAAACGGTGGAGGACGACGGAACGGTCTATACGCCGGACATGGTGCTGGGACCGCCGCGAAAAGGCCTGAAACTTACGTACTGCACAGATACCAGGCCTACGGATTCGATCGAAAAGCATGCGAAAGGCGCAGATCTGTTTATCTGCGAGGGCATGTACGGTGAGAAAGACAAGCAGAAAAAGGCGAAAGAATATAAGCACATGACATTTTATGAGGCGGCAAAAATCGCCAGAGACGCGGATGTAGGGGAAATGTGGCTGACGCATTACAGTCCGTCCCTGACCCATCCGGAAGAATATATGGACGCTGTCCGGGAAATCTTCCCCAGGGCAGTTGCCGCAAAAGACCGGCGCACCAAAGAACTGGTTTTTGAGGATTAAGGAAAGGCGGAAAGAACAGATGAATCAGGAGAAGGATGTTCTGATCCTTGCGATCGAAAGTTCCTGTGACGAGACGGCGGCTGCCGTTGTGAAAAACGGAAGAGAGGTATGTTCCAATGTGATTTCTTCGCAGATCGCGCTTCACACCCTGTACGGGGGCGTGGTGCCGGAGATCGCATCCCGCAAGCACATTGAGAAGATCAACCAGGTCATCTGTGCGGCTCTTGACGAGGCGGGAGTGACCCTTGCGGACATTACCGCGATCGGCGTGACCTACGGCCCCGGCCTGGTAGGGGCGCTGCTGGTAGGGGTGGCGGAAGCCAAAGCCATTGCCTATGCGGCAAAGAAGCCGCTGGTGGGAGTTCATCACATAGAGGGACACATTGCCGCAAACTTTATTGAACACAAGGAACTGGAACCGCCCTTCTTTTCCCTGGTGGTATCCGGCGGACATACCCATCTGGTGCGGGTAAAGGACTACGGGAAATTTGACATCATCGGACGGACCAGAGACGATGCGGCAGGAGAGGCCTTTGATAAGGTGGCAAGAGCCATCGGCCTTGGGTATCCAGGAGGTCCGAAGATCGATAAAGTGGCAAAAGAAGGCAATCCGGACGCCATCGCATTTCCGCGGGCACACGTGGAAGACGCACCCTATGATTTCAGCTTCAGCGGTCTGAAGTCAGCAGTTTTGAATTATATCAACGGCTGCCGGATGAAGGGAGAAGAGTACTGCCAGGCAGATGTGGCGGCTTCCTTTCAGAAGGCGGTGACAGACGTGCTGGTGGCAAATGCCATGCACGCAGTGGAAGAGTACCAGGTGGACAAGTTTGCGCTGGCCGGAGGGGTGGCTTCGAATTCTGCACTCAGGAAGGCCATGAAAGAAGCCTGTGAAGAGAGGGGCGTAAAGTTCTACTATCCGTCCCCGGTCTACTGCACAGACAATGCGGCCATGATCGGCGTGGCGGCATATTATGAATATCTGAATGGGACCAGGAGCGGCTGGGATCTGAATGCAGTGCCGAACCTGAAGCTGGGAGAGAGATAGAATGGGAAAAAAGCATTGTACCGCAATTGTGCTGGCGGCAGGCCAGGGAAAACGCATGGGAACCTCCGTGCAGAAACAGTATATTGAACTGGACCGGCATCCGCTGATCTACTATACCCTGCAGACGTTTGAAGACTCCCGGGTGATCGACGACATTGTTTTAGTCGTGGGGCTGGGGCAGGAAGACTATGTCTATCAGGAAATAGTCCGGAAATATTATTTTACAAAGATCAAAGCAATCGTTCCCGGAGGAAAAGAAAGATATGATTCCGTATGGAACGGTCTGAAGGTAATTAAGAGCGGAGCTCTTGGCGAAGCAGCCGGGAAGGGCTATGTCTTTATCCATGACGGAGCCAGGATATTTGCAGATGAGGAAATCCTGGAGAGGGGCTATGAAACGGTAGAGAAATACCGGGCCTGTGTGGCCGGCATGCCCAGCAAAGACACAGTGAAGCTGACCGATGAAGAGGGATTCGCAAAAGAGACTCCGGACCGGAAATACGTGTGGACTATTCAGACGCCGCAGGTGTTCGAGTCGGCTTTGATCACCGAAGCCTACTCCCGCCTGATGGAGCGGGAACACTCGGAGGTAACGGACGACGCCATGGCAGTGGAAAAGACCATGGAAGTACCGGTGAAATTGTTTGAAGGTTCTTACCGGAACATTAAGATCACAACGCCGGAAGACCTGGAGATTGCCAGAGTTTTTCTGCGTTCCGGAATATAAAAACTAGTGGTTGACGGCAAAAAACAAGTATGATAAAATATCAATTGCCGTCAGAAGACGGCACTATGGAAAATGGAGAGGTATCGAAGTGGTCATAACGAGGCGGTCTTGAAAACCGTTTGTCCGCAAGGGCGCGTGGGTTCGAATCCCACCCTCTCCGCTTGAAGAAAGAGACAGATCCAAAAGATCTGTCTCTTTTACTGCTTCCGGGGATTTTTCTTGCTGTGTCTCGGAAAGTATTTTATAATCTAATCATAAGGATATCCGGGAGAAAAGATGTAATTCCTCAGCAGAAGGATTACAGAAAAAGAGAGCAAAGGAAAAGGAGAAAGATTATGAAAAAGAGGATGAAAAGACTACGTTTTCTGGCCGGCGGGATGATGACAGTCCTTGCAGTCGCAGGAATCATTTGCTCCTTATGGGATTGATGGGGAGGAGTATCTGCGGACTTATCTGGATGGATTTGACTATACGGTCGGAGAAGTGACGGTAGATGGCGACACGGCACAGGCCGATGTTACATTAACATGTAAAAGCTATCAGGACATAGAAGACGGCATTGAAAATGCGGTAGTGGAAATAATGGAAACTCCGGAAGAAATACTCGAACTGACAGAGGAAGAGATCAATCTGAAGATCGGCGAGGTGATCATGGGCGCGATCGGGGAAATAGAGCCAAAAGAAACGGAGCCGATCACACTTACCTATGAACAGAAAGACGGTACATGGAGCGAGGCAAAAGAGACAGAGGATCTGGTGACAGATGCACTGATGAATCATTAACTTCTTTTGCAAAAAAACAAAGAAAAATATAGATTTGGTCTTGACGAAAAAAAATAAATGTAGTATTATTTGTAAGTCGCACATAGAGAATAAATGTGAAGCGGCTTTGGAGAAGTACCCAAGCTGGCCGAAGGGGCTCCCCTGGAAAGGGAGTAGGTCGTTAATAGCGGCGCGAGGGTTCAAATCCCTCCTTCTCCGTTTGTCTGTCCGACCTAGATTTTGTGGTCGTCAGGGACGAAAAAGTACAGATGTTGTACCCGAAAAAATTGATTGAAAAAATCAATTTTTTTTACGGAAAAGTTCTTGACAAGAAACGACTCAGAGTGCTATTATAGCTAAGCTGACTCGCAAGAGACAGACAACCAAGGACTTTGATAACTAAATAATAGACAACGACCCTGAAGATTCTTTTGAGAAGAATAATTCAGAATGGACATCAAGAGATGTCAACCCAAAACAGTAAGTAACGGGATAGGAAAAGCGAGTAGTTTTTCCTGGACCGGATGAGAACTTTTAACGAGAGTTTGATCCTGGCTCAGGATGAACGCTG
>NZ_JACJLV010000063.1 GCF_016902415.1 Mordavella massiliensis
GTATTTTTGATTACAATCTCTAATTTTTCTACATCAATGATATGCGTCAATTTGCATTTAGGGCAGAAAAGAGGAAAATCTTTTAATACAGTATTATGAAATACTTGAACTCTCGTCTTTCCGTTACAAATCGGACATTTTATCCAATATTTTTTAAGCATTATATTTCACTCGTCCTTTTTACACAAAAAAATGCAGGTCAATCCTCAACATGAGCATTGACCTGCATTTATAATGCACAGAGCAGTACAACAAAACTAAGGCATAGCTTGCACTATGTCTATACTATATCTATACGTCGTTAGTTTTTTGTATAGCATCCGCAAAATAAGCATGACAAAAAAGCCCATGTTGAAAATGGGAAAATCCTTTTTTTCAATGCTTATCTAATACGCATGCTATGCAACATAAACGCCGCCTCCTTTTACATAAATTTTATTTTATCAGAAAATCAGTCTACTGTCAATACACAACAGGAAGTATTTAACCTAATGATATGAATTGTGTGGACATATCCAAAAAGAAAGGTGAACTGTAAAATGTAACAGGGTGAATGAAAATGGCAAAAAGACCCGTACCATTGTACGACTTTAAGGCTTTCGGGGCAGCTATAAAAGCCGCGAGAAATGAATACGGCGAGAGCCGCAAAAAGGTAAGCGACGAGTTATATATTTCCCCGCGCTACCTTGCGAATATCGAGAACAAGGGACAACAGCCGAGTTTACAGGTATTCTATGACCTTGTAACCCGGTATCATATTTCGGTAGCTTTGCTTCTGCCAATCCTTTTTGAACAGGCAGAGGAAAGAAAGCAGGTCAACGGGGGCTTCAAAGACAAACACTCTTTCGCCCTCGCCCCGGTAGCAGAAGTTAAAGGCTTTGTCGCTGCCTTTCACATCAAGGCGGAAGTTTCCCGCCGTTCCCTTGCTGTGGGCGTAGCGCGGTATTCCGTCCTCGTCCCGCCCCACAAATACGGCGTTGTGGTGGGCTGCGTCCTCGTAAATATCGCCGCTGGCAAAGAAAAAGCCCGTCACATCTTCATCAATGCGGCGGGCGGCTGTGAGGTAGTTCCTCGCTGTTCGGTTGTCGGGGCTGCGGGGCGGTAGCCGGAAGTCGGAGAGGGGCGCGGAGCTTGGTCTATCCGGCGGCGGTGCGGCTCCCTTTTCTCCTGTGAGAAGTTCAACGGCTTCGGTAAAACTCTTGCCAAAAAACTCCATGACAAAATCAATGGGGCCGCCGCCCTTGCTCTGGCTGTGGCGATACCACTTGTTGCCCCGGACGGTCAAGCTGTCGTGCCGTTTCCATCGGTATTCCTGTCCGGCGCGTTCCAGCGGTTCCCCCTGCGATTGCAGGAACAAAACAAGGTCGGCTTGGTTCGCCCGGTCTATCTGTTCTTGGGTGTAGTACAAAAAACTCACTCCTTTCATCGGTCTATGTCGTGCCGCTTTGTGCGGGTCTGTGTCTGCTCCGGCTGGTCGGCGCGGAGTGCAATATCCACGCATTTGCGGATTTTTTGAAGTTCGGAAACATCGGCGCGGGTATCTTTCAGTTTGGCATAATCGCTGTCCCTCTGTGTTTTGAGGTCGGCATATTCCTGTTCCCATTCCGCAATAGGCAAGGTCTTTGTTCCTTTCGGCAGATTTGCATGGAGATAGCGGCTCGCTGCGTTCCATAGCGTAAGCTCGGCGCGGTGGGCTTCCTCGTACTTGTCACGCTTGCTCGTCCAGCCATTTTTCAGCTTTTTCAGCTCGTCGTGAATGGGCTTGTACTCGGTGTAGTTCTTCCCGTATTCAATCAATTTCTGCAATTCTTTCATGCGCTTCTCGGCGGTTTTCATGCCCTCCCGGATAGCGTCGGCTTGGTCGCTGACAGAGGAAAGGGCAGCGTCCAGCTCCGCAAGGGTAGAAATACCATGCTCGGAAAGATAGTTGACCGCCTTTGCAACGGTTTTCAGTTCATCGGCGGCGTGCTGCCTTTGCCAACTCTGCGAATACTTCCGGCTCTTTTCTCTCTGAACGCTTAAATACTTCATCAGCAGATTTGCAAGGCCGGGGGATTGCGGGGGCTGCTCCGGGGCGGTTTCCCGCGCCTTGAACAGTTCGCCAATCCATTCTTTGAGCTTTCCAATCTGCGCCCTGATTTCCCGGATAAGGCGGTTTGCCTTTCGGATATTCCGGTTCAGCTCGCCTTTCTCGGTGGCTATGCCTTTCTTCTCCATTTGACAGGCCGCTACGCCCATGTGGACGGTGGGCAGCTCGTCAATGCCGCGCTCGGCGTTGCTGCGGTAGTCGATACGCTCCGGGTGTCCGGCGCGTTCAAGGTAGGCGTTTGAAATATCCGCCCATGCCTTGCGCCATAAAAGCGCGTTGCCCTTGTCGTTCCAGCCTGTGAGGTCAACTTTGTGTGTCTTGTATCTGCCGCTTGGTAAGCGTATGCGCTCGCCGTTCTCGTCAAGGTCATATTCCTTTTTGGACTTCGCCGCCCATGCGCCGCGCTCGTCAAGGGGGCGCATGGTAAGCATGATATGACAATGGGGGTTGCCGCTGTCGGTGTCGTGAATGGCAAAATCAACGCACATTCCTCTTGAAACAAATTGAGAGGAACAGTATTCACGGACAAGCCGGATCTGTTCCTCTCTGGATAATTCTATGGGGAGTGCTGCGTCAATCTCTCTGGCAAGCTGGGCGTTCCCGGCTTTCTCGTAAAGCTCCACGCTGTTCCACAAGGTTGAACGGTCAGAGAAAGAGGGCGGGGCATGGGGCGGCAGTAGGATTTCCGTATGGACAACGCCGCGCTTGCGGGTGTAGTCATGGGTCATTCCGTCCCACTCGTTTGTGATTTTCTCGCCGCTTCGATAGGCGGCTGCGGCAACGGCTGACTTGCCTTTTCCTCGGCTCACAATGCCGATGTTACAATGGTAAATGGCTATGGGTATCACCTCCCGGATAGGATAACCAAACCCGCAAAAATGGTACAGACGCCAACGGCGGGTGTACTGTTTTTGTGGGTGTGCAGGGATAGCCGCGTAAGCGGCGCAAGGGGTGCAGCCCCTTGTTGCGGCAAAGCCGCCATATCGGAGCGCGGGGAAAGTTCCCTGTGCGGAGATACGCCCTCGGCAGAGCGCACACGCCCGCAAGGGTGTATAAGTGCGCCCTTTGTTCCAAAGGGATTATTCGCTTTTCCCGCCCTCGGTGCGTTTTTTCAGATAAGCCCGCGCTTCCTCGCTCGTCAGGGCAAGCCGGAGAAAGGCGGCGGCTTCCTCATCGGTCATGGTCTTGGCTTCCGGCACAATGCTCTCAAAGACTGCGCCTCGGACGACCAGCCGGTGGCTGCGCGTCCGGCGTTCCTCTTGGGATAACTTTTGCCGCAACACCTTTTCCCGATTTTCAAGCTGCCGGATTTTCTTCTTCCCGTCCTCAATCTCGGCTTGCAATTCCTCGCGTTTTTTTTCTCTCGGTTTCGTCATGGGTGGTCACTCCTTTCTACCTGTCGGCATAGAAAAAGGACAGTCGATTTCCTCGGCTGTCCTTTTGATTAGGGTGTTTGGTTTACTCCGTTCTGCTCAATAAATGGGAATATTAAATATCAATACGCCCTTTAATACATTCCTATTAAAACATCAGCTTCGATTGTCAAATGTGTGAGAGTACGCCAATCAACGCAATCTTTTTCAACGCAAAAGAGAAGCGGCGTCATTTCAATAAACGACATTCTTTGTTCTGATGACAACTGTACGGTGGCTGAAACCGTTTCTCTTGAAATGGTTTTAAGATATTTCTCAAAATATTCAACGACAGACTCATTTGAATAATCTGGATTTTTCAAGTGTGCTTGCACTTTAGTCCTGATTTCCCTCAAATGATTTTTCGTAGGAATTACTTTCACAACATATCCGTTAGGAGATAGCAATCGCTGAAATTCTTTGTAGTGTGCAGGCGAAAATATGTCTAAAATACAATCCATACTTCCGTCTTTCAAAGGGATTTTTGATAAGTCAGTAACAAACCACTTCACTGCTTTGCGCTTGTCTTTTTTTGATGCAATCTGTATTGCCTCCCTTGACAAGTCAAAGGCAAAGATGTTTCGTTCTGTTCTTTGCTGTATCTGCCTTGCATAGAAACCCTCGCCGCAACCAACATCTAAAATGTTTCTTATAGATGGCGTATCAGAAATAAACTGTATGATTTTCTCCAACACAACATCATACATGCCATACTCCAAAATTTGGTGCCGGTTGTCAAAAGACCGCTTGCTGTAGTTGGTTTTGGGCGATGATTTTAACAACAAATTTACATACCCATATCTTGAAATATCAAAGCAATGTCCATGTCTACAAATTAGGCTATTGCCTTGTATATCCATTGATTTTGTGCAAATTGGGCATTGAAAATAAACCTTGCTGTCTGCAAAGCGTGATAAATTATTATTCATTTGTTTTTCCTCCGTAATTACATCTCTGCTTCAATAAGCGAGTTATGCAATACGGATAACCGCAACATAACTCGCGGTTTTATCTTAATCTCATAAATGTAACCATTGTGTTGTCCTCCAATCAATTCCGCAGTATTACTCTGCTTTTAGAAAAAGTATAGCACAAAACTATGAACATTTCAACTCTATTTCAGCCTGTCGGCGACGTTGCTCTCTCTGGCATACCGCCGCGCCGCTTCCCGCCGTTCCTCGCTGTATGGGGCGGTCAGACGGAAAGAGAAGCGGCCTTTCTCAATGTCAAACTCCATGCAGCCCGTTTCCGGGTCTGCGTCGGTCTGGCGGCACACATCGGGGTGCTGCTCGGCATAGGCGGCAAGCCGCTTCTTCAAGTCGGTGTTGTGGGTACGGATATGGATCAACGGGTCTTTCTCATCAAACCAGATGTCTGTGATCTTTTTTTGCTTGGGAAGCCCTGTTCGCATAAACTCTCCTTTCTGCGCCCTCGTTTGGAGAGAGGGGCATTTTTGAGGGAATTTTCCCGGCTCTTGACTTGGGGAAAATGGGGATTTTCAAATAGAAACCGCCCCGGCGAACCATTCTTCGTCCGGGCGGTTCCTATCGCGTGATTTTCGTTTTTTCCGGCTCTTGACCGTCCTGCAAGCTGTCGGCAAGTATCACTTTGAGCAGCTTGTCGCGGAATGTTTCTGTGCCGCTGTGGTTGAAAAACAACTCCGCAACGATGGTCTGTCCGTCCCTCTGTGTCGTGATAACACTGTCGGGGGATTGAGGTGTCCCGTTCTGTTCTGCCATAGGCGGCTCCTTTCTCTGGGTGCAAAAGAGGGATTTCCCGTAGCCCGGAAAATCCCTCTTGGTTGTCAGTATTCGGTTTTACTGTGCGGGTGCTGCGGCGGCTTCCTGTGCCTTTTTCTTTGCCCGGTATTCCCGTGCTTTCATGCGGTCATACTCCCGTCGCTTTTCAAGGTTACGCGCCCGGTACTCCCTTGAATACTGCCGGTGGTAGGCGCGGCTCTTTTCCTTTTGGGCTTCCTCGATTTTCTCCCGCATTTGCCGGATTTCCTGCTCCGTTGGCTCTGTAAGCTGTGTCACTTCGTTCTCAAATTTGCCGATATAGTTGAAATATATCCCGATGTGCTGAATGGCTTGTTTTGCCCTTTTCTTGTCGCGCTCATGCACTTCAATCCGGCTGATAAACTCGTTGAGAATGGCGGGGGTCAGGTCGGTAAAGGCAGCGTAGCGTTCCGTCAGCTTCAAAAACTTCTGCGCCCGTCCGCCCGCGTTCTCAAAAGCGGATAGCTGCTCTTGCAGCTCGGCAAGCTCCGCTTTCAGCGCATAGTATTCTTCTGAATACTTCTGCGACATTTGCTCATAGCGGTCTTGCGGGATCGTGCCGAGGGCGTTGTCCTCATAGAGCTTGTTCAGCACCTTGTCAATCTGTTCAAGGCGCGTCGTGATTTGCGGGATACGCTTCTGCTGTTTCTTGGTCTTGTCGGTCTGCTGCATGGCAAGGTTCTTTTTCACTAAGGCTTCAAATTCCGCCCAGTTGCTGATAGAATAGTCCTCGATTTTCTTCAGCACTTCCGCGATGGTCTGCATGAGCAAATCCGCGTCAATGATGTGCGGGGAATTGCATTTGGGGTTTTTGGCTTTTCCCTTGTGGTACTCGCTGCAATAGGCAACATGACGCTTGCCGCCATTCCGATAATCTATGCGAATGTGCATTTTCGCACCGCAATCGGAAGTATCAGCTTTTTGTAGTTGATCTGCTTCATATCTCGCGCCCCCTGTCCATTTTCTTTACCTTGTCGCGGGCGGCGTTAAGCTGCTTCGCCTTGTCCTTTGCAGCGGCAAGGGCTTTGCGGATAGAGGGCTTTTTCTCCCGGTTCAGCTTCTTTGCGGAAAACTCTTGAAACGCTGCGGTCATAACGTCCGCGTCCCGGCCTTTGAAAAACACAAGGTAACGGGTCTGCTCGCCCTTAACCTTTTTTAGCGAAAAATCTATGTTGTATTTCTTCGCCGTACTCTCAAAGGCTTTAATATTGCTGTCGGTGATCTCGATGTTGGAAACACCCGCGTTCTGCTTCATAAGCTGCCGCATGGTCTGTTTCCCATGCGCGGGTTTGCTTTTCTGCTCCAAAAACTTTTGGATTGCTTTCTGTAACGCCTGTTCGGTAAGCCGCGCCGCGCCTTTTCCCACTTTGACGTATAGGGCAAACAACATTACTTTTAACAAACTGAATACCCCAGATTTGGGAATGATTATAGCCGGAGCGATAATCTCTGCAATCGGTATGTTAGTAGGTTCGTTGTGGAATAAGAAATGCTACAATCAAAATAAGAAAGAGAAAACTTCCAGTTTATAGGAGGATAATCTTTTTACCGCCTGCGACCAAACCGCCGTTTTGTACCATGCGGAACTTGCTGCCGCCCTTGCCCTTTTACCGGAGCAGGCACAGGAAGAAATTTTCCGGTACTATTTCCTGCGCCAGCCGCAGCGCGTGATCGGCGTACATATCGACCGGACACGCAGCACAGCGGGGCGGCATATCCAGCTTGCCTTGCAGCGGCTACGGCGGCTCATGGAGGGAAAAGACTATGAGTAAACTTCTCGCCTATGAAACAATCGTCAAAGCCCATGAGGGCGACCCGAACGCAGTAAACGCCGTAATTTTTGATAGGAGATGTTATTATGAGAAAGTGTGTGCGTTGTGAATGTGATATGGTTGCAAATTATGATGTGAAAGTTGAGGGTGGAGCATACGGATTAAAGATAACTAAGCCGGGATTGTTTAAGAGTAGCCTTGGTAAGATTCGAGTCGCTGTATGTCCTAAATGTGGGTACCTTGAATTTTATCTTGAAGATACCTCAAAGATAGGAGAATAACATATATGAAAAAAAGGAAAGTATGCATAGTAATTTTAATTTTAGCAATTATTGCCCTCTTAATAGGGATTAGCTATTTAGTGCAAGGCATCTATGCGAGAGGACTTGGTGGAGTAAACTATGGAAGTGTTATATTCCCGCTATTAGTTGGAGTAATCGCCGTCTATTTTATGAAAAAAAACTGAGGCTGTCTTTAGCGGTTTCCCCCAGCAAGTTTACAATTCATCTATTCCCGAAAACAGCTGGGCATAGTATAATAAAGCCAGCAATAAAATGAAATTTGTGGAGGAATCGAAAATGAGAATAAATTTCCGGACGCAAATAATCGTTACTATGGTTTTAGTTATTGTGGGATTTATAAGTTCTTTATGGTTCGCTAAGGATATGTACTATAACCTTGCGTGGGCTTTTACAGGTATTGTTTTTTTCATTAACCCTGTATATCCTATAAATATAACAAATTTAGAACAAGAAAAAGCGAAAAAGGGAATACGAATAGCAGGAATGATTTTGGTTTTTATCGGATTAACAAATGGATTTGGTGTATAAATCCTAAGTTGTAGAGCAGAAAAATGGAAGTTAATTTAGGATATTTTTTTGCAATGGATAAAGATTTTTTATTAAAATTGCAAAGTAAACGAAGCATCGATTTAAAAATAACAGCGGTTATTGTATGATAATAGCCGGGAGGTGGTAGGATGGATGCTCAAAAATTTGGTGCTTTTATCGCACAGTGCCGCAAAGAGAAAAGTATGACACAATCAGAATTGGCAGCAAAAATAATGGTAACAGACAAAGCGGTAAGCCGTTGGGAACGGGGAAAAGGCTTCCCGGATATAAATTTGCTGCTGCCCTTAGCAGAGGCTCTTGAAGTATCAGTTCTTGAATTGATGCACTCAGAAAGACAAAAAGATAAAGTCCAACTTTTCCAGGACGATACAATCATTGTTCATTTGATGGAAAATGCTGTTGAAATGAATAAGCAAAATAAACAGCAGGATAGGATCATTGCATGTATTTCGTGTATCACAATGTTTTTTGTTACATTTTTTATAAAATTTTATGGCTATGGAAGTATAGGTGGAGGAATTGTTGCAGGCGCTTTTATTGCATTTATTCCCATAGGGTTTTATCTTCTTATCAGCAACAGGAAAGACATCACAGGCAGAAAAATTTATACTATATTTACGGTGCTGGGAATTTGTCTGACTTTAGCTTTATTGACTTTTTTGCATGTAAATTCACTGATCCTTATATGGGGAACTTTCTTTCTCTTTTTCCTTATCATAATTGTGCTGATAGCATAATGTATTTTCATGCAGATATCGACATCTTAAAAAAATAGAGTATTTGGAAAAATCCAGTTTGTTAAGCAGAAAAATCCTAAGTTGTCGAATTAGAAGTCAATGAGGTGAGAATAAATGGATAAAGAAAAAAAGAGGAAGTTTCATTTGATGTTATATGGAATTGCCATTCCTGTTAGTTTATTTGCTCTATATACATTTGTCTTTGTTTTTGATAATGGTATCGGGTGGAAAATTTCGTTAATTATTATTGGCTTGGGTTGGCTTATATCCGCTGTCTCCGGGTTTATAGAAAATTTGAAGAAATAGACAAAGCCAAAGTTGTCAGACTGATCCAAAAATCAGGGAGCATATCAAATTGATACGCTCCCGTTATTTTGCCAGAAATCTGCTGTTAAGGCCTACCGGCATATTGTACACGGTAAATCATAAGTACCAGCGTATTTTTTGACCGCCGTTTCTGGCGGCCGGTTTACACATTTGTTGTTTTTGTTTTGCTCCGGCAGATTTCCGGCAGCT
>NZ_JACJLV010000064.1 GCF_016902415.1 Mordavella massiliensis
GCAAATATATGATAGCAGATGGAAAAGGAAGGTGTCAATACGCGGACAGTATGCGATAAATAGAGGAAATCTCTTCTGTGAGAATGAAATATAGCATTTCCGGGAATCGTCTATGATAGTAAGCAGAAAGGAGCACAGCTTATTTATGTGTACATGTATTACTTATCAGACGGATGAATTTTACTTTGGAAGGAACCTGGATCTGGAATATTCTTTTGGAGAACAGGTTGTTATAACGCCGAGAAATTATCGTTTCCCTTTTGAAGGGAATGAGGATGGGCAAAATCACTTTGCTATGATCGGAATGGCGAACATCACAGACCACTATCCTTTGTACGCGGAGGCGGCCAATGAAAAGGGCCTTTGTATGGCGGGATTAAATTTTCCTGAAAATGCGGTGTATCAGGAGGAAACTATTGGAAAAGAAAACATAGCATCCTATGAAATAATCCCCTGGATATTGCGGAGGTTTTCCAATGCGGAAGATGCGGCAGAATACCTGAGGAAGGTTATGGTCACAGGAAAAGCATTTGCAGAAACAATACCGCCTGCTCCACTGCACTGGATGCTGGCCGATCAAGACAGTTGTTATGTAGTGGAAGCAGTGGAAGAAGGAATAAAAATTTATCCTAATCCCATCGGCGTCCTGACCAATAATCCTCCGTTTCCTTTTTATCTGGACTATATCCGAAATTTTCTACATCTGTCACCGGAAACACCAGAAAACCAGTTTGCAAAGAGGCTGGGAGAGATAGCTTTTCCGGGGAAGTGTGGACTTACTCCTTATGGAGAGGGAATGGGGGCTATCGGGCTTCCCGGGGATGCTTCACCGGCTTCCCGGTTCGTGAAGGCTTCTTTCCTGAAATGGAACTCTGTGTGTGACCAGGATGAAGCAACCAGTATTTCGCAGTTTTTTCATATCCTGAACGGCGTCAGTATAGCGCGGGGATCTGTGCGGACGGAAGCAGGAAAATATGAGACCACAATTTATACTTGTTGTATCCGGCCACAGGAAGGGATATACTATTATAAGACATACGATGATTCACAAATCTATGGGGTAAGTCTGTTTGAGGAAGATTTAGGCGGGAAAAATCTGTCTGTTTATGAGGTGGAAAGACAGCAGCAGATTGTCTGGCAGAATGGAGGAAATAAAAATAAATGAAAGATAAAAGTTATCTGTTCGAGGCGGCGGTTACGGAGTTGACTATGAATGTGTTGGATTCCGGGGAAGGGTTCCTGGCGGGCGAGGGGGAATATCCGCTGCCGGGAAGGCTTGCGGTGCTGGCAGAGGGCTTTGCACAGAAAATGGACCTGGGAGAGGTGAATGAAAGACTGAAGGAGGAAGGCTTTGAAAGCCTTTATGCCAGGAGCCTTTATGAGGCGGGGCTTATTTATGCGTTCAGCCATGGACTTTCTTATGAGGAGTGGAAGGAGCTATATCAGGCCTATATGGAACGCTATACAGGGAAGATCGATCCGGAAAAGCAGGTGTTTTCTGGCGGGAAGATTACGTTAAAGCAGTTGGAGGCTTATGTCCGGGATCATTCGTCTTCCGGAAGCCTTGAGACGGAAATGCTGACGCGGTTTATGGAAACGGAGATCATTGAGAGCAAAAATGACGAGGATTTCTACCGGTTTATGGATCAGAATGTGGAGAACTTTTCGGCGGTGAGGGAAAAGGCCAGATATTATTTTTGTAAATATCTGGATCTGTACATAAGGCAGAAATGCGAAAATTATTATGAGAGCTGTGAAACATCTGAACGGATGTTGCGTCAATATGGCAATACTCTTAATAAAGATGAGCGGGGCTACCTGGAACGGTTGGCTTTGGAGGAGTTAAATTTTCTGAAGCCGCTGACAGCTCTCAAAAGAGATGCACAGAAAAGCAAAGGCCGGATGACCCTGGAGGAGAAACGAGAACTTTTAGAAAATACAGCGCTGACACCAGGTGGAATCTTCGATGAGTTTAACTATTTTTATTTTGGCTATGTGTCGGTGGACTGGCTGGAACTGGTGTTTGAACTGTATGGCCCGGTAGAAGACTGGCCGGAAAATTTGAAGATCCGTATTGCACATTCCCTGGGATATTGTACAAGAAATCCGGAAGAGGCCCAAAAACAGAAAGCTTTGAAGAAGCTGCGGGAAAAGGAAGAAGAAGAAAGAAAGAAGGATGAGGCCCGGGATCAGGAATATGAAAGGGACGCGAAGAAGGCGGCAAAGCTTTATCAAAGAGGACGGTCCGGCGAAGACTTTTTCCGGGAATTTATAACCGGAAAGAGAGATATCAACAGGGAGACATTAATCACCTTTCTGATGTTTGTGAAAATGAAGATTACCCTGGATGACGATAATAAAATCACGCTGATGCGGATGAACCGGATTCTGGAAAACTGTGGATTCGGACAGCTGAATCCAGGGGTAGGATTTGACCGGTTCGTGATTGAATTTTTAAGAAGCAAGGATCCGTTTGCCGTATTGGAAGAGCAGGTGGACCGGCAGGTGACCAGAGGGCAGAATTTTTATCTTTATAAGGTATACCGGGATGCTTACTGCCATCAGGAGGAACTGGAAGAGTATTTGGGAAGGAAGTAATGCATGGAGACAAAGCGGTGTATCTTTTGTATGCAGGAAATGAATACAGAAGAAAGGAAATGTCCGGCCTGCGGAAAAGGGCCATGGCAGTATCATTGGAAGCCTGGCTGGATCTCTCCTTATACCAGGCTTCATGACCGGTATCTAATCGGCGTTTCCCTGGGGGAAGGAGCTTTTGGCGTGACCTATCTTGCATGGGATGAGAAGACTGGGGAGAGAGTGGCCATAAAAGCCTATAAAAAAGAAACGCCGGGACGGGAAGTGGAACTCTTTGAAACTGCCGGAGAAATCCCGGGGCTTGTGAAGAAAAAAGAGTTTTTTAGAGAGGATGAACGCATATATCTGGTACTGGAATACCTTGAGGGTGGAAATCTGAAAGAACATCTGAAAAAGCACCGGACGATACCGGCCAGTGAGGCAAAAGACTTATTGCTTCCGGTGATGAAGGCGGCGGCAGGCTTACATAGCAAAGGGATCGTTCACTGTGATATCAGTCCGGACAATCTGTTGTTTGCGGCAGACGGAAAGCTTTCTCTTATCGACCTTGGAGCAGCGGCCAGGAAAGGCGGAGTGCGTACAGAAAAAGAATTAAAGCCCGGATATGCGCCGATGGAGCTTTATCAGGAAAAAGAAAAGATTGGACCATGGACGGATATCTATGCGTTTTGTGCCGTGTGGTATGAGATGGTGACTGGACGGAAGGCGCCGGCTGCGCCGGACCGGATGAAAAAGGATACGCTAAAGCCGCCGTCAGAGTATGTCCATGTGCCGGCGGGAATGGAAGAAGTGTTCCTCAGGGGATTGTCTTTGGAGATCCAGAGACGGTATTTCAGTATGGGAAATTTGCTGGCGGCGCTGGGAGATCCAGAGAGAGAGAAGGATGAAGAAGACCGTAGGATCTGGGGAGAGCTCTGGATTCAGATTACCACAGAAGTGGAGAGAGGCAGTGCCAGAGAGGAGAAAAGGAGCAGAGTATGGCGCTGGGTAAAACGTGTATCAGTCATACTGCTGGTGCTTCTGGGAGCCGCGGGAGCAGGCGCGGGAGGTCTGTGGATCTATGGCAGGACACATCCGGAGCAGGTGCTGGCGTACCGGTTAAAGCAGGACCGCGCAGAGATGCTGACCAGTGAGTGGAAGACCGTAGAAATGAAGGGCAGCAAAGAGTATGAAGAGGCGATTGCTTACCTGGAGGAACACGCTTATGAGGTAAGTGAGTATGAGAATGGGACAAAGGACTACAACCTTCTGCAGCCGGCCATGGAAGACTGGGAGTACAGCGAGGACCCAGGAGAATGTTTTGCGGTAAAAAAGGACACTGCGGCGATGGCGGTGGAGACTTATCTTGGAGAATATGAAGAGAAGGAGTCCAGCTTTTATGGGGCGGTATACGTTTCCACGCTCCCTTCTTATCCCATATCAACCACGGCACAGCAGACAGATACATACCGGTATGGCGACAGGAGTGCAGAGATTTGTTTTGACGAGAAGACTGGGTGGGTGAATGAAATTTCTCTGCGTATCGAGAAGGGAGAAATTGAGAAACTGCTTCCGAAATTTCTGTATGTCCTGGCTCCTGAGACGGCGCTCTCTGACGAAGAGATCCAGGAACTGTTGGCATATCTCAAGAAAGAGGAAGATTCGGTATACATTGAACTGAATGCTAATTGTTATCTCAGCCTGTATTTGTCGGAGGAAAATGTGGTATTGATGGATATCAGATCCAGATAGGAGGCACACATGGCGGTTCGGAATCTGAGGGAAGGAACAGTTTTAAAAAGTAAATACAGAATCGGACAGGTGCTTGGATTCGGAGGATTTGGCATCACTTATCTGGCGAGAAATCTGGAACTGTCGCAGACTGTGGTGATCAAGGAATATTTTCCCATGGATCTGGCATACCGGGATGCAGAAAAGGGAGAGGTAAGCCTGACACTGCCCAGAGAGAAAAATGACAGGAAGGTTTATCAGAAAGGAAAGAAAGATTTCCTTTCTGAGGCACGGAGAATGTCCGCCCTGTCAGAAGTGCCGTCGGTAGTAAAGGTGCTGGACTGGTTCGAAGAAAACGAGACAGCGTATCTGGTGATGGAGCATGTCAGGGGAATGGGACTGGACCGGTATCTGGAGCGTCTGGATGAGCCACTTTCCTTTCAGGAGGCCTGGAAGCTGATGCTCCCGGTATTGGATGGACTGGAAAAAGTACATGAAAAGGGGATCATTCACCGGGATTTTAACCCGTCGAATCTGATGATGCAGGAAAACGGGACTCTTAAAATGATTGATTTTGGGGCGGCCAGGGGGTACCTGGATACGGAAAAAACGATGACTGTGCTGGTAAAGCGAGGGTATGCACCGCCGGAGCAGTATTTAAGACATGGCCCCCAGGGGCCCTGGACAGATCTCTATGCCGTCTGTGCGACCCTATACGAAATGGTGACGGGAGTGCGTCCGCAGCCATCCATAGAACGGATGCAGAAAGACCAGCTTTATCTTCCGTCTGCCTATGGCGCCGAGATCACGCCGGAGGAAGAAAAAGTCCTTTGCAGAGGTCTGGAGCTGACGCCGATCCACCGATTCCGATCCGTAAAGGAATTGAAAGAGGCCTTTTTGGAGGAGGAACCGAAGGAAGAAAAAAAGGGAAAAAAGAAAGTGATGATCATCATAGCCGCGGTGGTCATTGTCTGTATTGCAGCAGCCGGAGGCATTTGGCAGTACAGGATTGCGAAAGAAGAAGCAGTTCTTAAAAGTTATGCCGGCAATTATGGGAAAGAGACGGAAAAGTATCAGGAATTTCTGACGTTTGTGAAAGACAATGCTGTCGCGGAAGAAGAGACAGAACCAAATGAGTTTTTTCCGGAACAGGGAACATCCATGGTATATACTCTTCCGACAGAAGCAGTGGAGGAATGGGGAGAACCCTGCAACCAGTTCCGTCTGCACGAAACCAGGGACGGACTTCTGGAATGGCTTGAGAAGAACGGACAGGAACTGGAGCTTCAAAATGAGAAGGATACCAATACAGTAACAGTGGAAAAATATGGTGCTGTTCTGACGAAGTTTGTGCGGGAAAGTAGATATCAGAATCCAAACGGACAGGTACTGATCCTTCAAAGCGACGTGGTTGATCAGGAACTGTTTTCTGTTATGGCAGCCGGAGATGGAGAAAATGAAGAAGAGACCGAGGCATTGGCGCGGTCAGTGGCCTCCTATCTGACAAGAAAGGAAGAAGAGCCGGAACTTTTTGAGGAATGGACGAGGGGAAATTCCTGCTACAATATTGGAAAAGGAGAGACCGAAGACGGGCTGAAGGGATATGAGTTTTATCCACATGATGCCGGCGGATATACGAAAGGCCCTTATTACTGGCCTTTGAGGGTAGGAGAATGAGTCGAGAACGATGTGTTTTTTGTATGGAAGAAATAGAAGAAGGAGCAGTCTGTCCTGCCTGTCGCAAGGGTATTTGGGAATATGACTGGAAAGAGGAGTGGCTGGAACCCTATACCATATTGAAAGAAAAGTATCTGGTGGGCGCCGTAAGCATGGCGGGGACAGATTTTGTCCGTTATATCGGGTATGATCTGATACTGGAGCAGAAAGTGTGGCTGCGTGTATATTCAAAAGACAGCTGGAAGAAAACGGGAGAAAAAGAGGCAAGACTCCTGTTTGGAAAATATGATTTTCCCGGGATTCCCGGCGTCAGAGACTATTTTGAATCAGAAGAAAGTGGTTATATGGTCACAGAGTATCTGGCCGGGCAGACACTGAGAAACTACTGTAAAAAGAATGTCAGGATGACGCAAACAAAAGTAGAGTCTTTGTGGCTTTCTCTTCTGGAAGGACTGGAGCAGATCCATGCGCTGGGGATGATCGCAGGAAATCTTTCACCGGATACGCTGGTGGTAACCGAAGAAGGCAATCTGGCGGCTCCAGGGGCGCCGGCTCCGAAAGGGGAGAGGTCGCGTTACCTTGCTCCGGAGCAGAGAGAAAAGGAAGGGGTCACGGGTCCCTGGAGTGATGTATATGCTGTATGTGCCATGTGGTATGAGATGTTGACAGGACGTCCGGTGCCGGAAACAGAGGAACGGGAGAAGACCGGCAGGCTGAAAAAACCGTCCCGGTATATTAAGATATCGGCAAATGTAGAAGAAGCCCTGCTGCAAGGTCTTGCCATGGAACCGCAGAGAAGGTTTTTCAGTATCCAGAATATGAAAGAAAGCATGGGGCTTTCTGAAACTTCAGAGGATGAATGGATGGGAGTAACCCGTCATATCTGGGGAACTGCGTGGCTTGAAACTGCCAGGAGTTCTGGCGTGTCCGGAAAGAAAAGACGCAGAAGATATCTGTTGAAAAGGCTGGTGGCAGCGGTTGTGATCCTGGCAGTGGTATGTGGAATCACGGTGGGAGGATTCTGGATCTACCGAGAGACCCACCGCGAAGAGATGATCTTGTGGCAGGTGAAAAGAGACAGAAATGAGTATGAAGACCGGACTAAAGAAGCAGTGCTGGCCAGGGAATCCAGCGAGTATGACAAGGTTCTTACTTTCCTGGAAACTTACGGAGAACTGGATGATGTATCCAGTGGAGACAGTCAGAACTATTATGAACTAAAAGAAGAAGATATGGAGCATTGTCCGGAATTTTATGGGACAGAAAAAGGATTTTATTTGGATATCCATACGGCGATGGAGGCATTGCAGTACTATATGGACCTGGAAGAGAAACTAGATCTTTCAGCAGAATACTGGAGAGGGGCCGGTTCTGTAAACAAGAATGATGAAAAGGAAATCACCACATATCTGTCAAAGACAGAAGAATATTACACAAGAAAGACGGGAGAAGAGGTGAGCGTAAGATATGATCCTTCTGATGACCAGCTGCAGAGTATTTCTTTTCAGGGCTCCAGAGAACGCTGCGTCAAATTTCTGGAAAAGATGATACCTGTTCTTCTTTCTGAATCTTATCTGACGAAAGAGGAAGCAGAAGGGATGGTGAACCTGGATTTTCAGAAGGATGAAACGGATCTGTTTGGAAAAATGTATAGCCTGACACTTCCCGGTGGATATGAAATATTAATTTCCGTGCCGTCAGAGGCGATGTCTTCTGGTCAGGGTGAGAATACCCGGCAAAATAATCCAGATCTTTTAGAAGTGGAGATTTCCGGCAGAAGCAGAGATATGCGGGTTCTGGAAGAGGGCGTAGTCTATGCGGGAAATTATCCCAGAGACAGTAAACGCTACCAAGAGTTTCTTACATTTGTGAAAGAACATGCATCTTCTGTGGAGGAAATCAGGGATGAAGAGACAACCTTATTAGGAAGTCGGCAGGAGACTGTCTACAAATTAGAGAAAGAAGACGTGGAAGAATGGGGAGAGCCCTGCAATTTTGTCCGTTTTCTGACAGACAAAGACACTTTTGTAAGCTGGATGAGAAACCGGGGATATGAGATGAAGCTTCTGAAGGAGGGGGATAATAATCAAGTGGAAGTGAATGGGTATGGAGGAATCCTTACGTCGTTTATTCACAAAGAGCGTTATCAGGTTTCTGAAGGAGTCTTTTTGACTGTGAACTCGGACACAGTTAATCACCAGATACTGGGAGTTGTAATCTATCGGGAGAAGGGAAGCAACGTATCCTTAAAAGAACTGGCAGTGTGTGTGACGGCTTTTATACAGGGAAAAGAAGAAAAAGAATTTTCAGACACGATGGAAATGCTGGATGAGGTTGAGGCAGATATTGAGCATGCAAAAAGTAATACATTTATCATAAGCGGTGAGGCTACCTTAATGTTTTCTGATAGTGAAGACTCTGATTACGAGATTACGATTGTGTCACAAAATGTCTATGAAAGTAATCCATATTGGCCGTAATTACGTGACTGGGGACGGGGGATTTTTAAAAATCCCCCGTCCCCAGTCACG
>NZ_JACJLV010000065.1 GCF_016902415.1 Mordavella massiliensis
CGAGAGCGATGAGTATATTTGAATATGATCAGGAGAGGCATATGCAGCAGGAGCGTGAGGCCGGGATTGAGAAAGGCCGGCGTATCGGGCTTGCAGAGGGTGAAGAGCATCTGTTGCGCAGGCAGGTGCAGAAGAATCTGTCCAGAGGAATGAGCATCTCAGAAATTGCGGAAGTTTTGGATGAGACAGAGGAGCGGATCCGGGAGATTCAGTCGTTCAATCTCTTAAGTGATGTATTCATGTCCGTGGCGCTGGAAGACGTTCCGGCGTGTCAGCATATACTCCGGATCCTGACAGGCATCGACGATCTGGAGGTAAAGGTGGTGCGGACACAGTATACCATCTCCCGGATTAAAACCCATTCCGTACGGCTTGACGCGCTGGCAGAGACGGAGAAAGGGAAGCTGTATCACATCGAGATCCAGCGGAAGGATGAGATCGATCCGCCGAAAAGGATACGGTATATCGGATCGCTGATAGACGCGGAGTTTCTGGAAAAAGGGGCGAAGTATGAGGAACTGCCGGACAGGATCCACTTTTACATCAGCGAAAAAGACATTTATCACTGCGGAAAAGTAATCTATCCGGTAGAGAAGGAACTTGGCAGTACAGGGCTTCCGTATGATGACGGAGTGCATATCTTTTTTGTGAATGCGGCAGTAGATGACGGATCCCGGATCGCCAAACTGATGAAGTACTTTAAGACGGCGGATCCGGATGATGACAGTGAGGGAGAATTATCGAAACGGGTGCGTTATCTGAAAAGAGAAGAAGGAGGCGTGGATATCATGTGTGAAGTATCGGAAAAAATCATGGAGCAAGGCAGGAAGATTGGCGAGGAGCAAGGCAGGAAGATTGGCGAGGAGCAAGGCAGGAAGATTGGCGAGGAGAGAAAAGCCCACTCTACCGCTTTGAATCTTTCGCGGATGGGGCTGACGCCAGAGCAGATCGCCAGTGCGGTAGGTGAGAGCCTTGAACAGGTGAAGAGGTGGCTGGCGGGGGCAAACCCGGCGAAGTAACGAAAAGGAGTATCTTAAATCATTTAAAAATGCATACCACGACAGGCATGCATTTTTTATTCTAGCGGGTCATTGATACAGGTGGGGCTTTAGGGTCCTATTCCCACTCGATTGTTCCGGTCGGCTTTGGCGTCAGATCGTAGCACACCCGGTTCACGCCCGGCACCTCGTGTGTGATCCGGTCTGTGATGTGCTGCAGCAGGGCAAACGGCACGTCTTCTACCGTAGCTGTCATGGCGTCCTTCGTATTCACGGCGCGGATGATCACCGGCCACTCAAAGGAACGCTTGCCTTCCTTGACGCCCACTGACTTGAAGTCGGGGATGATGGTGAAGTACTGCCATACTTTTCCTTCCAGGCCGTTCTTTGCGAACTCTTCCCGAAGAATGGCGTCAGATTCGCGGACTGCTTCCAGGCGGTCTCTGGTGATAGCGCCAAGACACCGCACGCCAAGTCCCGGCCCCGGGAAGGGTTGACGGTACACCATGCCGTCCGGCAGGCCGAGGGCCTTGCCGACAACACGCACCTCGTCTTTATAGAGCAGTTTTAATGGCTCTACCAGTTCAAACTGCAGGTCTTCCGGCAGACCGCCTACGTTGTGGTGGGCTTTTACGCCGTCGCTCTCCAGGATATCCGGGTAGATCGTGCCCTGTGCCAGGAATTCGATGCCTTCCAGTTTTCTGGCCTCTTCCTCAAAGACGCGGATGAACTCTGCGCCGATGATCTTGCGCTTCTGTTCCGGCTCTTCTACGCCTTCCAGTTTGTCAAGGAACCGGTCGATGGCGTCTACGTATACCAGATTGGCGTCCATCTCGTCCCGGAATACCTGAACGACCTGTTCCGGCTCGCCTTTACGCAGCAGGCCGTGGTTGACATGGACGCATACCAGCTGTTTGCCGATGGCCTTGATCAGCAGGGCGGCAACAACGGAGGAATCTACGCCGCCGGACAGGGCCAGCAGTACCTTTTTGTCTCCCACCTGCTCCTGGATCGCCTGCACCTGTTCTTCGATAAAGGCGGCAGCCAGTTCTTCTGTCGTGATCCGGATCATATCGTTCGGACGTTTGTTGTTATCCATGGTTCTTCTCTCCTTTTCGTATCAATTGTAAATCCGTTTACAGCTACTCACATTATAGTGGAAAATGCGCCGCGGGGCAAGACGGAAGGCCGGGATTTCCCCGGAGATTTCAAAAATGGTTCGCAACCGGGGCGGTTCTGTGTTATCCTTGAAAGTGATGACAAAAGTACCATTAACGAAGGAAGAGGACAACATGAAGAGAAAAGCTGATTTTGAACAGGAATTTATAGATCCGTCTTTACATCATCGGTTTGCATTCCGGTATATCCGTCCGGAGGAGGCGGATCAGGCGGCGAAGATTGAGGAGATCTGTTTTCCGCCGAATGAGGCGTGTTCTGCGAAGATGATGAAAGAGCGGGTGGCTGCGGCGCCGGATTTCTTTCTGGTGGCTGCAGACCGGGAGACCGGGCGGCTGGCCGGATTTTTGAACGGGCTTGCCACGGACGAAGAGGCTCTCAGAGATGAATTTTTCAAGGACGCCGCGCTTCATGATCCCAAGGGCAGAAACATCATGCTCCTGGGGCTGGATGTGCTTCCTGCTTACCGGGGACAGGGGCTGGCAAGAGAGCTGATGTACCAGTATCTTAGCCGGGAATGGCAGAGAGGGAGAGAGACGGTCATCCTGACCTGCCTGGAAGGCAAGATAAAGATGTATGAAAAAATGGGCTTTGAGAATCTTGGTATCTCCGGCTCTGTATGGGGAGGAGAACAGTGGTATGAGATGAGCTGCAGGCTTTGCGGGGGAGAGGAGTTATGAAAACGAATACGTCCAGACTTCTGAAGCGGGCGGAACGGTTCCAGGTCCTGCTGATCGGGGAAGGGCTGATCGTGGGAGGGATCGCCGGATTTGTGGTGCTCCTTTACCGTATGGCGCTGGAATACGCAGGGGTCTGGATGCATCAGATTCTGGATGCTGCAAAAGGCCGGCCGCTTTGGATGGCCGGATGGTTTGCCGTCCTGGCTCTGCTGGCGTGGATCGTGGGGAAGCTGGTTGCCTTTGAGCCGATGATCTCCGGCAGCGGCATCCCGCAGCTGGAAGGGGAAATGGTAGGGAAACTTTCCCAGAAGTGGTACCGGGTGATCCCTGCGAAGTTTCTGGGCGGATTTTTAAGCATTTTCGGCGGTCTGGCGCTGGGACGGGAAGGCCCGTCGATCCAGCTTGGAGCCATGGTGGGCCAGGCCGTATCCAAAGGGCTGTACCGGGGAAAGACAGAGGAGAAGTTTCTTCTGACCTGCGGCGCCAGCGCAGGGCTTGCCGCTGCTTTTCACGCGCCGCTGGCGGGCGTGATGTTTTCCCTGGAGGAGGTCCATAAAAATTTCTCTGCGTCTGTGCTGGTGTCTGCCATGACCTCGGCGCTGACGGCGGATTTCTTATGTTCCACGGTGACGGGAACAGATACGGTTTTTCAGTTTGAGATCCTGCAGGTGCTGCCGCCAGAACACTATGCCCTGATCGTGGGGCTGGGAGTGATCCTGGGCGTGTTCGGGGCTGGTTATAACTGGTTCACCCTGAAGGTACAGTCCTGGTACCGGAGCATTGGCCCGGCCGGTCAGACCAGGAAACTGCTGATTCCCTTTTTGTGCGCGGGGGTTCTGGGATTTACCGCTCCGGAACTTCTGGGTACAGGCCACAGTCTGATCGAAGAGCTGACGAATACCCAGATGACGATGGGCGCGATTCTGTTTTTGCTGGTCGGCCGGTTTCTTTTCTCGGCTGTCAGCTTTGGCTCCGGCGCGCCGGGCGGCATTTTCTTTCCCTTGCTGGTGATCGGCGGACTGACAGGAGGCGCTTATGCCCAGGCGGTGATCCAGCTTCTTGGTATGGATCCGGTGTATATGAATAACTTTGTCCTGTTGGCCATGGCCGGATATTTTGCGGCCATCGTGCGGGCGCCGCTGACCGGGATCATCCTGATCTTTGAGATGACAGGCTCTTTAAGCCAGATGCTCTCCTTATCTATCGTATCTGTGACCGCTTATATCACCGCCACTCTGCTGCATTCCAGGCCCATTTATGAGAGCCTGCTGGAGCGGCTCCTTGCCCGGGGAGAGGGGCAGGAGGCTTATGTGCACGGACAGAAGGTGCTGTTGGAGTACGTGGTAGAAAAAGGGAGCGCCCTGGACGGCGCGCGGATCGCGGATGTGGAGTGGCCAAAAGGCTGCCTGATCGTAGCCGTGCAGCGGGGCGCAAAGGAACTGATCCCCAGAGGCATGACGACGCTGCAGATGGGCGACGTGCTGGTTGCCATGACGGATGAAGAACTGCAGGCCGGGATGAACGAGCACCTGGAAGGGCTGTGCAGTCAAATTTCGATGTATACACAGGCTTCCGGTGTGTTGTATAATGAGGACAGAGGGCAGGAACAGCCGGAAAAGAGCAGGAGGTAGAAGGATGTTTGGAAAGAGATGTACCTTATGCGGCGGAAAATTAGACAGTAACGGCATTTGTAAAGAATGCGGACTGGATAATAAGAAGAATGATAAGAATTATCGGGTCAATCAGAGCAGCTGCGATGGTCAGCCGCTGACGCATGTCCATACGGAGGAGACAAAGCCGCCGGTGAAAGAAAGAATGCAGAAGGCTTCCGGGAACAAGGCTCCTGGCGGCAGAACGCAGACCGGCCCGTCTCAGAGTTACCGGCCGCCGGTCTATCAGCCGGCTCCCGGCAGCGGACAGAAGGTGCGAAAGAAACGGGGATGCATCGGATGGATCAGCATCATCATCGTGGTGATCGTTGTTTTGAATGTGATCGGGGATACGGTGATTCCGCTGATACAGGAGAAGATCGCCGGGAAGACGGACGAGGGATACAGTTATGAGGAAAGCTACGAGGTAGACGACAGAGATCCTTATGAAAGTATCACAAAGGGGATCCCGGAGACCGGAGAGAGTGCGGAATACACTCTGACTTCCGGGCTCTATATTGTGGGCGTCCACATTCCCGAAGGCGTGTATCAGGCGGAGACAGAGGACGAGTTTGACGTGGTGAGCGTCCACAATTCGGAACTGAATCTTTATCTCTATGAATATGAGGGAAAAGACGGGGAAAATTATCTGGATGACCTCAGGCTGTATGAAGGCTCCCAGGTGGAGATCGATGCACGCGGCCCGGTCGTTCTGCGCACACAGAACGCACAGTTCCCCATAGAAAATATGGCGAACCCGCTGACAGAAAGTTACACCCTGACAGGAACATCCGAAGCAGGCGGGGAGTTCCTTCCCGGCGTTTATGATATGGAACTGAAGGAAGGCAGCGGAGAGATCGTGGTTGAGATCTATGACGAGCAGGGAGAACTGTGGGAACAGAGGAATTATTACCTGGCCGATGACGGCTACGGCGGAACCGGATACTGCAATCTGGTGCTGCCGGAGCATGCGGTAGTCACCTGCGGAGAGGGCGTGACGATCTCGCTTACGCCCAGCGAAATTATCAAAGATACGGATTATTTCGCATTTTATGAAATCTACTGATGCCAAAACCTGCAAGAGATGGTATAGACAAATTCTTGAGACATGTGCTACAATGCATGGGTATGAAAAAATGAATTTATGAAAAGCAAATAAAAAGGAGAGATCAGCAAATGGGTGGTTTTTTTGGTGTAGCATCAAAACGAGACTGTGTACTGGAACTTTTTTACGGCGTGGATTACCACTCCCATCTGGGAACCAGACGGGGCGGTATGGCGACCCACGGCGAGGAAGGGTTCAACCGCGCGATCCACAATATTGAAAATTCTCCGTTCCGTACCAAGTTTGACCATGACGTGGCGGAAATGAAGGGCAATCTGGGAATCGGATGCATTTCCGATTTTGAACCGCAGCCGCTTCTGATCCAGTCTCATCTGGGAAGCTTCGCGATCACAACGGTTGGAAAAGTAAATAACTATGACGAACTGTTAAAGCAGCTTTATGAAGGAGAGCATTCTCATTTCCAGGAGATGACCAGCGGACAGGTCAATGTGACGGAACTGATCGCCGCCCTGATCTGCGAGAAGCCAACGATCGTAGAAGGGATCCGCTATGTCCAGGAGATTGTAGACGGATCGGTGACCCTGCTTGTGATGACAGGGGAAGGGATCTATGCGGCGAGGGATAAATACGGAAGAACCCCGCTGGTGATCGGACGAAAGAGCGACGGCTACTGCATTTCCTTTGAAAGCTTTGCCTATATCAATCTGGGATACACGGATTACAAGGAACTGGGACCTGCAGAGATCGTTTATGTGACGCCGGAAGGAGTGGAGACCGTAGGCGCGCCGGGAGAAGAGATGAAGATCTGTTCTTTCCTGTGGGTTTATTACGGATATCCGACCTCCTCTTATGAAGGGGTCAATGTAGAGGAAATGCGCTACAAATGCGGAAGCATGCTGGCAAAGCGGGATGGAGATTCTGTACACCCGGATGTGGTGGCAGGTGTTCCGGATTCCGGTATCGCCCATGCCATCGGCTATGCCAATGAATCAGGAATCCCGTACGCGAGACCGTTTATCAAATATACGCCTACCTGGCCGAGATCCTTTATGCCGACCAATCAGAGCCAGAGAAATCTGATCGCCCGGATGAAGCTGATCCCGGTACACGCGCTGATTGAAAATAAGAAGCTGCTTCTGATCGATGATTCCATCGTCCGCGGAACCCAGCTGCGGGAGACAACAGAATTTCTGTATCAGAGCGGAGCAAAAGAGGTGCATGTGCGCCCGGCCTGCCCGCCGATCATGTACGGATGTAAATATTTGAACTTCTCCCGGTCCAAATCCGAGATGGAGCTGATCGCAAGACAGATGATCCGCAAGAGAGAGGGAGAGAACTGCTCCCAGGAGGTGCTGGACGAGTACGCCAATCCCTGCACCTGCCGCTATGCGCAGATGATCGAGGATATCCGCAAGCAGCAGAACTTTACCACGCTCCGGTATCACCGCCTGGACGACCTTCTGGCCTCCATCGGCATTGATCCGTGCAAGGTATGTACCTACTGCTTCAACGGAAAAGAATAAAGAATGAGAAATACCGCTGTCAGGATGACGCCTGGCAGCGGTCTCTTTTTTTCGGAAAATTTTCACAATTCTTTTAGAAATGCGGATTTCCAATTACAGGGAGAAATGCTATAATGACAATAACGAATCAGAAGGCTTCGGAGGGTGCTTATGGACGGATTTGTCGCATTAAAAAATGTGAAGAAAATATATCAGATGGGCGAAGTCCAGATCATGGCCGCGGCGGGGATCGATTTTGAGATCCGGCGCGGTGAATTTGCTGTGGTGGTAGGCCCCAGCGGCGCGGGCAAGACGACTGTGCTGAATATTCTGGGAGGCATGGATACCGCTACGGAAGGGGAGGTTCTGGTGGACGGAGAAGATATCGCCAGATATTCGCCCAGGCAGCTGACGGCATACCGGCGGAATGACATTGGATTTGTCTTTCAGTTTTATAATCTGGTGCCGAACCTGACGGCGCTGGAGAATGTGGAACTGGCTCTGCAGATCTGCAAGGATCCCATGGACGCGGAGACGGTGATGAAGGAAGTTGGTCTGGGAGACCGGATGAAGAATTTCCCGGCTCAGCTGTCCGGGGGAGAGCAGCAGAGGGTATCCATCGCAAGGGCTCTTGCGAAGAATCCCAAGCTGTTGCTGTGTGACGAGCCTACCGGTGCGCTGGATTATAATACCGGAAAGGCGATTCTGAAGCTTTTGCAGGATACCTGCCGGGAGCGGGGGATGACGGTGATCCTGATCACTCACAATTCGGCGATCGCGCCGATGGCGGACCGGGTGATCCATATCAAGAACGGCAGGGTGGAAAGGATCATTGAGAATGAACATCCGGTATCGGTGGAGACGATCGAGTGGTAAATAAAGAAACAGGGGTAGCATAGATGGACAGAAAAGCAACGCAGAAGAATTTTTATAGAGAAATCCGTAAAAGTCCCGGGCGTTTTCTGTCCATTTTTTTCATTGTGGCCATGGGCGTGGCCTTTTTTTCCGGTATCCGGGCATCAGAGCCGTCCATGCGGATCACGGGAGACGCTTATTTTGACGGCGCGGATCTGATGGATCTGGAGGTGATCAGCACTCTGGGAATTACGGAGGATGACATCGAAGCATTTGAAGAGATTGAGGGCGTGGAACTGGCGGAAGGTTCCTACAG
>NZ_JACJLV010000066.1 GCF_016902415.1 Mordavella massiliensis
ATATTGACTATAGACTTTATTGTCAACCTGAATGGTGCAGAGGAAAAGAAAAAATAATAAGTGAGAAAAATATTAATATAATACTACATTTAGATGAATCTAAAACATCACAAATCGTATCAGAATATATAAGGGAAACAGCAGATTCTTATCAATGCATTCCTAATCTTTTTGAAGATGACGACACACTCAATATAAAGGTTACCTATAATAATAGACCTGAACATGTTAGATTCTTATACTATTGTGCTAAATTGTATAGTGATATATTCGGAAATGGTTTGTTTGATTTGTCTATTGATAGTTTTGAAAAAGGAAGTCAAAACAATAGATTTGAATACAAAAACATATTGTTGATTCCTGAACAAGAATTTCTATTCTATAAAAACTGTAATAAATTGCTTTATCAACGTTGTGGTGAAAATATAGCTATAAATAGACTGCCTTTAAAAATTTATGAAGAATGTATTACTAGTCGAGAAATGATTATATATATGTATCAATATCTTCGTGATATTGCACCATCAGAGTATGAAGCTGATTGGATTTTATCCTATATGGGAAAATCGGAGCATTCATTTGAGAAAGAACGAGAAATGTATAATGCTATTTTTAATAAAATAGCCAAAGCTGAAAAACTATCTAATAGATGGAAAAGTGAATATGAACTTTATAAGCTGGTGGCCAAAGAATATAATGATGCTGTTTACCAGTATCATTCAAATTGGTTAGGCAGACAATCTTTAGATATTTTTGTTCCATCCCAAAGAATTGCATTTGAATACCAAGGCAGACAACATTATCATGCTGTAAAATTTTTTGGTGGGGATACACAATTGGAAAAACAGAAAATAAGAGATGCTGAAAAAAAGAGGAAATGCAATAGTGAGGGAATTACGCTTATCGAATGGAAATATGATGAACCAATTAGCAGAATAATATTGCAAGAAAAACTTGAACAGGCAGAAGGACTGTAAAGAAAAGTTTGCAAATGAGGTTCTTTTGTGATTAGAATGAGAGAGAAACTTGTTAATTGGGTATAAGAGATAAGAGAGGTGTCCTCAATCGCATTCAGTCTTCTACGGTTTGCAACGCATTTGCAACAAATCCTGGCTGAATCCCTGTATTTCCGCTATTTTCGGTTACCCAAACGTTAATCGGATACAACAATATACGATCCAGACGCCGCAAGGCGCTGCATGGCCTCTCAGGACATTTGTTCTGGGAGGTTTTTGTATTTATATATTTACCTGTGAGCAGTACAAAACTATAAATAATAAAATGCTTGATTTTCACCATATAATCTCATATTATTGCATTAAGAGGTGAAAATATGATAAAAACGACTGAAATGATGCTAGAAGAATTAAAAGAATATTCCAATCCGGCGGCCAGACTTTCGCGTATGGCGAAGCAGGGAGAATGTTTTCCGATTGTACGGGGGCTATATGAGACTGACCGGACAGTTCCGGGATATTTATTGGCAGGGAGTATCTATGGACCATCTTATATTTCTTTCGAGTATGCGCTTGCGCATTATGGTCTGATACCGGAGACCGTATATACGATTACTTGTGCCACTTTTGAAAAAAAGAAGAAAAAAAGATATGAAACAATGTTTGGCACCTTTATTTATCGAGATGTTCCCTCTGAGGCATTTCCGCTAGAACTTAAGGTTGTGCAGGAAAAGGAGTATTTTTACCGTATTGCAGAACCCGAAAAGGCCCTGTGCGATAAGCTGTATACAATGCATCCGGCGGCAAACGGCAGAGAACTTTTTGCGCTTCTGGCGGAAGACCTGCGAATTGAAGAAACGGACCTGTGTAAATTAGATGCGGATAAAGTGTCGGTTTTAGCAGAACATTATCATTCTGGAAATGTAAAGAAAATGGCGTCGTTATTGCGGAGGATGAAGAGATGAATACGGCAATTGAACAGATGTTGAAGAACTATCAGATAGAAAATATATATGACCAGAAAAATGCGATGAAAGAAATCATGCAGGAGATTGTCCTGTGCGGACTTTCGCGGGCGGGGTTTTTTCAGAAAGCAGCTTTTTATGGGGGAACGGCACTTCGGATTTTTTATGGGCTGGATCGTTTCTCTGAGGATCTGGATTTTTCTTTGGTGACAGCGGATCCGGATTTTGATCTGACCGTTTATTTTCCGGCCCTGGAGAAAGAGGTACGTGCTTTTGGCCTGCATGTTACGATACAGGAGAGGGAAAAGACGAAGGAAAGCAATATCCGTTCTGCTTTTTTGAAAGGAAATACCAAAGAACATCTTTTGCTGTTTTATGCGGATGAGGATCTGGCGGGAAGTGTTGCCAGAAGTGAGGTTGTTAAAATAAAATTCGAGGTCGACATCAATCCGCCGGAGTATGCCGGTTTTGAGCATAAATACCGGCTTCTTCCGACACCATATGAAGTGAACCTGTATGATATGCCGTCTTTGTTTGCCGGGAAGATCCATGCGGTGCTCTGCAGAGCGTGGAAAAGCAGGATAAAAGGCCGGGATCTGTATGATTATGTATTTTATCTCTCCAGGGGGAGTGCTGTGAATCAAAAACATTTGCGGGCACGGCTTCTGCAGTCCGGCTTTATTTCTGAGGATGTGGAATGTACGCTTCCGGAACTGAGACATATGTTGTATGAAAGATTTGATACTATTGATTTCCGCCAGGCGAAACAGGATGTAGAGCCGTTTATTAGAGACACAGTTTCTTTGAATATGTGGAACGCAGACTTTTTCAAGCAGATTACAGCGGGACTGCGGTTCTGAAGCAGAGAGAAAACAGGTGGGTAAAATGAGAGAGCCGATTGAAAATATCAGTCTGTTACAGAAACAAATCAATAATCTACAGCTTGAGAATCAAATCCTGAAAAGCATTCTGGATCGTTCAGGTATTTCGTATACACACGAAATTGCCCGGATCGGAGAACCGGAAAAAGCAGAAGGATACGATCCAGACCAGGGCGCACGGATCATTCATCCAGGACAGATTACGGTTGAAATGGCAAATTTGTTTTATGCCAGATTCTGGGGGCGCCAGGATGTTTATGCAAGACGGAGCGAGAAAAAATCCACAGGAGAAGCAGGATATTACACACAGTGTCATAATCGGTGGGAGGATATCTGCCCTAAAATGCGTCATGAGAAAATGAATTGTAAAGACTGTCCCCATCAATCGTATAAACAGTTGACTGTGAATGATATACTGGCTCATTTATATGGAAAATCATATAACGGTTCAGATGTGATCGGTGTTTATCCATTATTAAAAGATGGAACCTGCCGTTTTCTTGTATTTGATTTTGATAATCATGAAAAGAATGCGGAAAAGAAGGATTTTGCTAATACAGACGAGGCGTGGATGGAAGAAGTAGAAGCTATGCGGATGATCTGCAGTTTAAACGGGATAGATCCCCTGGTGGAGCGTTCCAGATCCGGCAGAGGAGCGCATTTATGGATATTCTTTGATAAACCGATTCCGGCAACGCTGGCAAGAAGGTTTGGTTTTGCTCTGCTGGAAAAGGGAGCGGAGCAGGTGAATCTGAAATCATTCAAATATTATGACAGAATGCTTCCGGCCCAGGATACTCTGTCAGAAGGTGGATTGGGGAACTTAATCGCACTGCCATTACAGGGACAGGCGCTGCAAAAAGGAAACAGTGCTTTTGTAGACAACAATTGGAATGCTTATCCGAACCAGTGGGAGGTGCTTTGGAGCAAGCCGCGGCTCTCTGTTGAGTTTATAGAGATAAAAATAAAAGAATGGACAGCATCGGATATTACGGAAGCAGCAGATGATAATGGAACCGATGGAGAACGAGAGGAGCCATGGAAAAAGGAAAAGCCTTTTCATCGGGAAGATGTGGATGGAAATTTGAGGCTTGTTTTATCTAATGGTTTATATATAGACAGTCTAAATCTGAAAGCGGGAATCCAAAATCAGATCAGACGCCTTGCGGCCATAAGAAATCCGGCTTTTTATAAAAATGCGGCAATCGGCATGTCGAATTTTGCCACATCTCAGTGGATATATCTTGGAAAGGATCACTTGAGCGGATATATTGAAATTCCAAGAGGGGTGTATGATAAATTAAGGGGAAAAATAAATGAAGCAGGTATTCCGTGTGAAATCAAGGATGAACGTCAGTGTGGCAGACATATCCATGTTGTCTTCAAAGGGGAACTGCGGGAGGAACAAAGGTCGGCGCTGGAAGAGATGATGAAATATGATAATGGAATTCTTCAGGCGGCGACCGCTTTTGGGAAAACGGTTGTATGCAGCGCGATGATCGCAGAGAAAAAAGTTAACACACTGATTATTCTTGAGTCGTCCGCTTTGCTGGATCAGTGGAAAGATGCATTGGAGCAATTTCTTGATATAGATGAGCAGTTACCGGAATATAAAACGAAAACCGGACGGATTAAAGTACGTAAAAGTCTGATAGGAAAACTGCAGGGCGCACATGATTCTATGACAGGTATTGTAGACATTGCGATGGTCGGCTCTTTGTGCAAAAAGGGAGAATGGCATTTGTTACTGGATCAGTATGGGATGATCATTGTGGATGAATGCCATCACGCAGCTTCAGATACGATTGCGGAAGTATTACAAAAAGTACCGGCTAAATATGTATATGGCGTTACTGCAACACCTAAGCGGGCAGATGGTCTGGAAAAAGTTAATTATATGCTGCTAGGACCGATTCGATATAGCTATTCTTCAAAAGAAAAGGTAAAAGCACAGGGAATCCCGCATCTGGTGTATCCGCGGTTTACAAGAACAGTGCTGCCAAGAGGTGTTATAATAGAAAAGATGCATCCGAATGAGGCGTATGAAATTCTCAGGCAGAATGAAGTCAGAGATGAACAAATTCTTTCGGATGTAAAAGAATGCATAGCAGCAGGAAGAACTCCGGTGATACTTTCTAAATATAAAGATCATTCAGAAAGATTATACGAACGAATAAAAGATTGTGCAGATAAAGTATTCTTGATGACAGGAAATAATTCGAAGAAAGAGCACAGAAAGATACGGGAGCAATTGCGTGAGACTGCGCTTGAAGAGACATTGGCCCTTGTTGCTACAGGCAGCCTGATCGGTGAAGGGTTTGACTTTCCCCGCCTGGATACACTGATCATGGCAACACCGGTTTCGTTCCGAAGTGTTGTAGAGCAGTATGCCGGACGGCTGAATCGGGACTATGTCGGGAAAAAGGACGTGATTGTTTTTGACTACGTTGACAGCCATATTCCGATGTTTGAAAAAATGTATGCGAAAAGAATGAAAGCATACCGACAGATCGGATATGAAATCTGCAGCGGGCTGCATAGCGAAAAACAGAAAACCAATGCAATTTTTGACAGCGAAAATTACCGGGAAGTATTTAAGAAGGATCTGCTTGAGGCTGAACAGAGAATTATAATATCCAGTAGTGTTATCAGTTCCCAAAAGGTTTATGATCTCATAGCTATGCTGAAGGAAAAGCAGGAGCAGGGAGTTGAAGTGACAATCATTACATGGCAACCGGACGATTATGGCTTTGGTGATGCGGGGTTCTGGATGCAGCTACATGAAGATATGCGCCAGGCGGGATTTTTTGTTAAATCAGTAGAGGACTCTTGTGAGAATTTTGCGGTTATAGATCAGGAGATTGTCTGGTACGGTAATATCCATTTGCTGGGTAAAGAAAAGATTGAAGACAGTATTATGCGGGTGAAAGATAATACAATTGCAGCTGAATTGATGGAACTGGTATTTAAGGGATAAAAGAGAGGCGTCCTCAATCATGTTCGGTCTTAGACGGTTTGTAACGCATCTGCAACAAATCCCGGCTGAATCCCCGTATTTCCGCCATTTTCGGTTCTCCAAGCGTTAATCGGATACAACAATATACGATCCAGACGCCGCAAGGCGCTACATGGCCTCTCAGGACATTTGTTCTGGGAGGTTTTTGTATTTCTTAATGCAATAATTGAAAACAAACTGGCGTTCTGTTAAAATATACTTAATTACTTATATTTAGAATTACTGCATGGTGTATTAGAACAAGAAAATAAAATAATTAAAAGGAAGAGACTGCGGTTATGAAGTTTGAAGATTTTCAGGGAATAGAAGCGACACATTTGGATTACAAAGTGTCTTAGAAAAAGAAAAACCTAAAAGCTGGTTAAAATCTGTTGTGGCGTTTGCAAATACAAAGGGCGGACATATTCTCTTTGGTGTGACTGATAATGGGCATGACCCGATTGGACTTGATGATGCACAGAGTACAGCAAGTAAAATTTCAGAGCTTTTAACCTCAAGAGTAGGCCTCAAGAGTAGAACCACCGGTATGCTACACGTTGACACCTTTCAGCAGTAGAATAGAAGGCAGGTTATGTATTGACCTTGAAGTAGCTAATGGACCTCATTATCCATATTACTATGTTCATGAAAAACAAGAGAAATATATGTAAGACGAGGAGACAGAACTGAAATTTCTACTGTAATTGAACAGAACAATCTGATTCTGAAAGGAATGAATAAAACATATGATTCCCTTCCTAGTTCCTATAACTTATCAGATGTCAGTTTTACACTGCTCGCAGCTACATTTAAAAAGGAAACAGGGGACGATTTCGATTTGACAAAAGATCTTGTTTCGATGGGGTTCGTGACAGAAGACGGAATAGTAACAAATGCCGGATTGCTTCTTTGTGATCAAGGCTATTTAAAACAATCAAAAGTCGTATGCACTAGATGGAAAGGTATAGAAAAGGGCTCTGTAGAAGGAGATGCATTAGATGATGAGGAATTTACCGGTGTAAGCTTAATAACGCTTTTGGCAAATGCGGAGGCCTTTATCCGCACTAACTCAAAGAATCCGTGGTCGATTCGGGGGATGCGTCGGGAAGAGAAAAGTGATTATCCTTTCAAAGCAGTCCGGGAAGTTCTGGTGAATGCGCTCATTCACAGGGATTATCAGAGTATAGGTGCAGAAGTGCATGTAGATATGTACGATGATAGGATAGAAATATCCTCTCCTGGAGGAATGATAAATGGGAGTCGAATACAAGATATGGATTTAAGGCGCGTGCCATCTATGCGGCGAAATGAGATTATTTCTGATGCTTTTGGAAGGCTTCATTATATGGAACGCCGGGGAAGTGGTATTCGGAGAATCCTTAATTCTTATGTTGATTATGCAGAGCAACCAGAATTCTATTCTGACGAATATTTTTTTATTGTAACTTTGCCAAATCGAAGTGAAGCCCGTTCCGCACAGTTGGAACTGGAATTAGAAATTGGAAACGCAAAACTGCAACAATCTTCCGATAAACTGCAACAATCTTCTGATAAACCGCAACTTTCTCTTAGAGATATGCAACTTTCTTTGGGTGAAAAGGAGAAAGAAGAGTTGAGAAAGTGGCTTAAATGTAGGGCGGGAAGGAATTTCAATAAGAGAAATTTAGAAAAGTTGCAGGAATTATTGGAGAAATATGGATCAGAGTATTATTTTAATCGGACGACAATAGCAAATGCTTTCGGTATTTCGGAGAACGCAGCATCAAGAATTATTAGAAAATCGGTGGATTGCGAAATTATGCGAAAAGAGAAAAATGGCGAGTACTATTTTAACATGTAATAGCCCTAAATGTAGGATTTGGGATACAACTATCGTATATTGTAAAAGTGCTGATAGAAATTCAGGAGGAAGCAATTGTTTATAGATGGAATAAATTTCCCTAATGAAATAATAGAAGCAATAAGAAAGAATAACTTTGTGGTATTTGCAGGAGCAGGCGCATCTGTGGATGCGCCCACATCACTTCCCGATTTTGTAGACCTGGCAAAGAAGATTGCTGAGGGGACTGGAGAAATATTAAAAGAAGATGATACTTGCGAGGCATTTCTCGGATATCTGAAGTCAAAAAGTATAGATGTAAATAAACAGGCTGCAGAATTATTATCGGGTACATGCCTTAAGCACAATCAAACACATGAAGCAATCATTGATCTGTTTGCGGATCCTTCCAAAATAAAAATTATTACAACCAATTATGACCAGATGTTTGAGCAAGTATTGGAGTCAAGAGGACTGAGCGTTTCTGCATATAATGCTCCGGCACTGCCATTAGGAAATGATGTGGACGGTATTATTCATGTTCATGG
>NZ_JACJLV010000067.1 GCF_016902415.1 Mordavella massiliensis
ACTTTGTTCCATCTGAAATACGATGTATTCAGATGGTCTATTAAAGTTACCCTTTTTTTACAGAGAAAAAATCTATAAACCTCTTGACTATTTATAGTTTGTCACCTTCAATATAAATTTTGCAAGCGTCTGAATTTCACTTGCCAATGTTACTCCGCCAAAACTTTTAACTGCTCTCTTCCATAATTCTGTATCTGTCTCATTCAATTCCATAGCAGAAATTGCTCCATCATTAATGATATATTCTGCAATCTGTTTCATGATATCCTTTTGATCTTCTGTAAGGACACGTTGCGCACGACCACAATACAAACTAAATCTCTGTGCATATCCATTAATAAGACTTGTAAGCTTTTGATTTTTCTTATATGCATAGCGCACAATCTGAATTAGATTAGTAAGGACATTTACATTCGCCTTACCATCAAGTATCTCCACATCACCCTGCTCATCTAGCAACTTGTAATTCTTCCATATCTGATAAACACCGTATTGTCTACTTTCAGAAAGCAATCTGTCCCTAAGTTCCATAAGCATATCATGAGTGATGATCGTATCCTCAGAATTATAAATAATACGAAGGGCTTCTATGTCATCCTTATGCTCTTCCAAATATTTTTCAAAATTCTCAATATATGTCTTTGCTGATTCCTTTGAAAACCCAGCATAGAGAACTTGATCCTTATCATCACTTTCAATCATATAACCTCTCTGCATTTCAAGTAATTTATTTCTTGCCTGTAGATTACCAATCAAACAATACACAAGCGCTCTTCTTGCGGTATTATCATGAGATGGACTTACATATTCCATCAACGTTCCCTCTACAAGCGCTGAAGTAATATCATTTGCAAGCTTTCTTGGTGTAAAACCATAATTAGTGACAAAATAATCTAAATGTCTACCAAAAAGAACACTTTCCTCATATCGTCGATTGATCGTTGAACAGTAGTCTCTGAGAAGGATAAGATTATCATCGCTCAATTCATTATGTGCAAGTCTTTCAAGCACATGCTCAAGTGATAAATGTTTATTAGAACCTGATCCAAGACTCGGCTTTGGAATATGCTTTTCCGATTCTGTCACTCCAACTGCATCTACGATGTAATAACATTCCTTGGTATCTGCGTTTGGAGTGACTTCTTTTAATTTATCATCACTAATAACACGGCATCCTCTCCCCTTCATCTGTGTATAAAGAACATCTGAATGAACATCTTTCATAAACAAAACTACTTCCAAAGGCTTAATATCTGTTCCCGTCGCAACTAAAGTAACTGTTACCGCTATTCTAAAATCTTTCTCAGTCCTTAAATCCCTGATAAGCACATTCGAGTTCCCCGCCGAATATGTAATTTTCTGTACAAAATTCTCCGGCAACTCATCATTATCAAATTCTGTCTTAAATACTTCCTTCGCAATATCTACAATTTCAGTTGCGTGATTATCATCTTTTGCGAAAATAAGTGTTTTAGGTATGTACTCCCACTTTTTTTCACGTTCTGGATATAAATCCTCATATATGGCTCTTTTATATGCCATCAATACTTCTTTTATCTGATTTTTATTAACGACAGACCTATCAAGTTCTACGGAACCGTATTCCACTGTCGTCTGTACCGTGTGAGTTTCAAATTTTCCAGTTCTTTTGGCTGTTTCTCCAACCTTTGAACCTCTTTCAATCGTTCCAACATGAGCAGTTATATCCGTAATGATTCTATAAATTCTAGGAGGAACATTTACTCCATCAACAACTGAATCATCATAAGTATATTGTTCAATAATGTTATTATTAAAAAATGCATAAGCTTCCGGTGTAGGCGTTGCTGTAAGCCCCAATACAGTGGCACTAGAAAAATAGTCTAATACCTTTTTCCACTTACCATAAATCGATCTATGGCATTCATCCACGATGATAAATTGAAAGTAATCTGAGGGAAGCTGCAAATTATCGCCAAGTTCAATAATGTCATTGCTATCTTTTTCTTCATCATTTTTTATTATTTCGTCCTCAACATCCTCATTACCATCCTGGATAGCCTGCCCCGTAAGTACTGCAAACAATTTCTGAATAGTAGAAATAACAATATCGCTTTTGATATCCGTCTCTTTTTTCAAGCGATTGATGCTATACAATACCCCCATCTTCTGCTGTTTCTCTGTTTTATCAAATAAGCTAAACTCTATCTCTGTCTGTCTTGCCAAATTATTACGATCTACAAGGAATAAAATTCTTCTCGTAGATGTATAATTTAACAATCTATAAGAAGCCAAACAAGCAAGATAAGTCTTACCTGAACCAGTTGCAAGAACTGCTAAATTCTTTTTTTTACCATGTTTTAATGACTCTTCAAATTCAAGTTCTGCTTTATACTGACAATCACGTAATCCACGCTTTTCTAGTAATGGAAGTGCTCCGTATTCAGATTTCTTTTGTACTATTTGAAGCATCTTCTTTGGAGAATGCATCTTTGATAACTCTTCATATCTACTATTTTGATTCAGCATATTTTTAAAATATATCTTATTTCCATTTGCCATATACACCAAGGGAATAAGTTTTTCAAACCATAATGCGTACCACGCTTGTGGAGAAACTGCATAGTTTTCCACTTGTTTCTTCACTTCGTCACCCAATGGATTTTCTTCTCTTTTTGCCTCTATTACAGCAATCGCCTTTCCTTCAATAAACAGAAGATAATCGCTCTCTGTATTGCCAACCATCAAAGCTTCCTTTACTGCTACTGTACTGTTAGGCAAATATTCATTTCTTGATACGATATCCCAACCAGCATTTCTTAACTGTTTATCAATTTTTACACGTGCTTTTTCTTCCGGTAACATAATGATTTCCTTTCTGGATTCCCCATCTTTAAGTCTATTAGACTATCTATTATTTACAGATTCTATCTGCACAATATCATCAAATCCACAATTCAATGCTACACAAATTCGAGCCAGCACATCCATTGATACTTGCTGATCGTTATTCATTTTCGTAAATGTACTCGGGGCAATCCGTGTCTTTTTCCGCAAATCAGTCTTACTCATTTCTCGATCAATAAGCATTTTCCATAACGGTTTATACGTAATTTTTATCTGAACTTCTGTCATGTTGTTTTCCTCCAATTTTCCATATCAAAACAACTTATAACGCTAATTAACATTATATACCATCATTTTCACTTTTACCACAAAATCTTTTGAGTTCTCGAAATTACTTTTGTAAAAAATATCACCTCAAGTAATAATTTTATGACTGGTACACAAAAACAAACTACTCTATCAAAATTATATGAAGAGTAAAAACCTTATTATCACCAGACTAAATATAATCCCAAAAGCATATTTCCAAAATTTTTCTTTTGACTTTACCATTCTCATCTCTTTTTTATCTGAGTTGTGATTACTCTTACCTCATTCTCGGCATTCTTCTTTACTTCCTTTACCTGATTCTCCGCAATTCTTTTTTTCTTCTCAGCAGCCCTCTGTTTTTTCTGTGCTTCTTCTACTGCATCTACAGAAGACTGTACCACCATCTTTTCCAGTTTAGAGTTCCGGGCCTGAACGTCTTTTATTCTTTCTTCGAGCTGCTCTTGCTCTTTCCTGCTCAGCAATCCGTTCCTGTTCCGCAGATCGTCGTTGCTTCTCTGCAGAGACTGACTGATATTCTGCGTTCTGGACAATTCGATTTGCAGTTTCTGATTTTCCTCGGTTAACTTCTGAAGCTCGTCTTGCAGCTTCAGACTTTCGGATGAGAGACTCCGAATCCCTTCTCGAAACTCTCCGATTCGTTCCATACATTTCTGTATCAATTCTCGATCTTTTGTCTGGGCTTTCAACAACTCGTCCCTCTCTGCAGTCACTTTCGACAGGGCCTCCGCCTGTTCCTGCGACAGCTTCTTCCACTTGTCGATAGTATCGTTTGAGATCGACATCAACTGTGTCATCTCCGAGGATACCACGGTTTTCTTTTTGTTCATTTCTGATAAATTCATCCTCTAATTCCCCCTTACTGATTTTTAAATAAAAAGTCTTAGAAAGGTTGCTGTCACGTACCTTCTTCCCTTCCTGATTCTGAAACGTGATATGCTTTCTTTTATCTGTCCAATTCACGCTCCAGCCTGCATTCTTCATTTCTCTGATAAATTGCTCCCGGCTGGTGCAATACTCCATCACATTCAGCACAGCCATGGCACAATCCGCCACATAACTATCCTTTGCATGGTTACGAAACAGATTGTATTTGTCTTTACTCCATGCGATCACTTCCCCGTTCTCAATCTGACTGCCATCAAAATGCTTGCCTTTTTCCGCTATGGTGAGTCCACGTTCTCGGCACATCCGATTCGTCAGCTGCTTCATATGTTCCAAATCTTTTCTGGAATTATGCAGTTTTTTCCCATTTACGTAGCTTACAGAATTGGTAACTATATGGCAGTGAATATGGTCTTTATCCTTGTGAACACTGACAACTGTCTGAAAACCGGCAAACCATTTTTCAGCAAATTCTATTCCAAATTCCAAAGCCTGCTCAGGTGTGATCTTCTCATCTTTATGCCAGGAAATCACATTATGGGAATACATCCGACCGGAATCCTTCCCCCATAATCGTTTTTCCGCTAAAAATGACTGATATACCAGATCATAATTTACTTTTTCATACGGATACGGCCCAATGATATGAACAAGGTGCTGCTCCGTTTTTCCCTCCCGCAGGATATACTCAATACAGTTTCTCATTGCCCCATGGGAATTTGTCCGCTTATTAATTGTCTTATTGATCGCCATATCGTTTCACACTCCTTCCGATACCCCGATATGTTTTCACTGAGACTGTTCAGCACATCTGCTCTGGGATAAAAGCCGCCGGCATTCATATGATGTGCGATCTGGTTGATATTGGTTGTTGCACCTCGCAGCAGACGGTTTGTTTCCCCAAGCCTTTGATTTAATACATTCAATTCCTCTTTTACCTCCGCTGACATTAGATCCACATTTTCAATTGCAGCAAGTATCACTGCCTGCTGTGTCTGCCCCGATGCTTTGATCTTTTGCTGAAGCAGGGCATATTCTTTCTCATTCATCCGTATCGTAACGGTATGATTTCTTTTTCTCATAATCCTTTCACTCCTTCCATAATCTGCACTGTTATTTTCATGCACTTCCAACTACGAGGGGATTCCATAAGGGGAAATGAAATCTTCCCCTTTGGTGGGTGCAGGGCAAAGCCCTAGTCAATCTATGAATCTGTGAATGGAATGTCCGGTGGACATTTCAGGAACAGAACTTCATAGCATTGGCGGCCAGGGTTCCAAGGGACAGCGTCCTCTGGCAAGTTTAGGAACAGCCCCTAGGCTGATTCCGGTGCATAGTGGCTTGCCACTTTGCGAAACTTGCCTGTCATCTGCTGCCATTCCATACGTGCTGATTACTTCTGCCTTCCTTCACACATCTAAAAGAAAGGCTGGAAGATGACAGTGGTTTTGTGGGATGCAAAAAGGATGTGAAGGAAATGGAAGTTCTCACTTTTCCAAAGAATTTCTATTTCCGGAATGTCTTTTGGGCATCCCACTCCGGTGCGCAGTACCGGACAATCATGTGCCGTATCCGGCACCTACCCAGATATATCTGCCTGTACTTTTTGTACATCCTGCCAGTCTCTACTGTTCACCGCACTCTTTTCCACTACCGAAGGACAAAAATAGCAGTTAAAAACAATAACCGTTTTTTCCCCGGAAAATTGTTTCAACTGCTATGATCTTTTACTGCTATTATTCAATTGTCCATTCATCAAATTCTGTTAAACTTCCATCCAAGCAGATCCACTTTTCAAAAGTGCTGAAGCTCTTCCAACTCTTTCTCCAATTTCTCAATACGATGGTGCTGATACCAGATCACCCCTGGAAGACCTGCAGCCATAAGAAAGGCACAAACCAACACCTTCAAAACATCCCATCTGGATTCTATTCCACTCATGGAAAATCCGCACACAAGATTAACGAATAGTACATAAAAATATCCGCAAAATAAAGCTGTACTAAACATCCCTTTTAAAATTTTCCACATTTTAATTCCCATCTTTACACCTCCCCAAAATAAGTTTAGCGATTTTTTCGCTAAATATCAATAGTGAATATTTCGCTAAGATATTATGAATCCATGAGGTGAAAATAATGTATAGTAGAATCCGAAATCTAAGAGAAGATCGTGATCTCACGCAAAAACAAATGGGCGAGATCTTAAATTGCAGTCAGCGTATTTACAGTAATTATGAATGTGGCGATGTAGACATTCCCACACAAATCCTGATCAAACTGGCCAAATTTCATAAAACCAGCGTTGATTATCTGCTTGAACTGACAGATGACAAGCGCCCCTACCCCCGTAAAAAGGATGGAAATCAATAGATTCTGCCCGGATTCTCGTTCCGGGCAGTTTTTCTGCTCTTTTTTTATTTTAAAAACTGTCTGCAAAATCCAATGCCACATCTGCATTTTCTTCCTGCTCCCTGTCCACCGAATCAAAAGCAAAACCAGCTTCTTCTTTTTCTTGCATAAACGGCTGTCCGACGCCATTCATATACGGATACAGCAGCTCCATGAGATTTTTCGCAAGTAACATAGGAACCGATTCTTTTACCCCTTCTTTGATAGCGTTCTGCACCTGTCTCAGAAACGCATCTTCCTTTTCCCGAGTCTCCAGGTAAGGATCTTCTTCCTTCTCATATTCCCGACCAAAATAATCATTCACAGCAGCTACTACCGCCCGTGTATAGGATTTATACTTTTTCCTGTTCATGGTCTGTAAATACTCCCAGGCCTGACGGTCTGCCTCATCCAGCAAATTCAGGCGGATATTTGTATTGATGATCTTCCGTTCTTTTCTCATGCTCATATCAGTCTGCCTCCGTTCTTCTGAATTTTTCTGACTGCCAGCATCTCATAACCTTTTGTCGCTGCACAAATATCATGGATAATGGTTACCCGGTTCCTGACATAATCTCCAAAGTTTTCGATCATACAGCCACCGCCCCCGACTACATACAGCCGCATTAATTCCGGATTATATTCGTGTTCCCTCAGTTTCCGAAAAATTTCTGCTGTATAATCTTTTGCAGCCGCTTTCATAACATCCAGATATTTTTCCCCGATATCTGCCGTTCCTTTTCGGATCACCTGCTCAATGACCAGATCGTCCACTACTGCTCCCATCCGCCTTAATAACTGTTCCCTGACAGCCAGCACGCATTGATGGGTCCCATATTTTTCAGTAAAACATTTCTTTTCTACCGGTCGCGAATTGTTGATATACATGATATTCATTGTCCCATTTCCGATATCCGCCAGCATATTGATTCCCTTAAATTCCTGCAGATGATATGCGACAGCTGCAAATCCCTGTGGAAAAATATCTGCCCCGATAAACTCCACATGATAAGCTTTTCCACGAAACACAAAATCCACCACTGCATTCTGAAGCAGATAATCACGGAAAGTTTCTTTCTGACTGCTCACCCATGTCAGCGGAAGTCCGGCAGCCAGATGTACTTTCGCCTGATCCACCCCTTTACTTTCCAACTCACTGGCAACGGCCGCAAGTGTAAGGATGTAATAGTCCTCATCCTCCGTTTTTTCTGCCCGAAACTCCTTGTGTTCTTCTCCAATCTGGTAATACACTCCTTGATAAACCAGAAGGTTATTCTGGAAGGTAGGCTCCTTTTCATATCTGGTTACACCTGCCTGAAAACATCTGCAGGCTGTTTTCATGTTTCCATATCCGTGATCCACACCAATCACTGTAATTATCTGATTTTCCTTATTTTTCATCATTCTCATATTATCTTTCTCCTTTATTTTTTTGAACCAAATTAATACTTACGCTCTTTGATAAGATAGATATTTTATTATCTCTTTCATTAATTCTTTAATATTAAGTTTTTTACATACTTAATAGTGTCCCATGA
>NZ_JACJLV010000068.1 GCF_016902415.1 Mordavella massiliensis
ATGTGGAGTTATGGGAGCAGCAATGTCATATGCAACAGCGATGATGGTATTTTTATTTGTTGTAATGATTATGTTTGCATTTAGCTTTTTTATAGCAGTAAAAAAAAGAAATAAGAAGATAAAGGAAGAATAAAATGCAAAAGAGATATCAAATAAGAAGAAAATATGATAAAAAAGTATTAACAAAACTGCATGAAGTACAACTTCATATATTGGCAGACTTTAAGAATGTATGTGAAAAATATGATCTTTCATATTTTGTTGTATATGGAACTGCTATTGGTGCAGTACGTCATCAAGGATTTATTCCATGGGATGATGATATTGATGTGGCGATGCTTCGAGAAGATTATGATAAGTTTTGTGAAGTTTTTCAAAAAGAGATGGGGAAAGAGTATAACCTTTTGACGCCGGAAATTGATGGACGATATGCTTGTACAGTAACACACATCCAGCGTAAAGGTACAAAATTTATTTCAGAAGCATCACAGGATCTTAAATGTGATTTGGGAATTTTTATGGATGTTTTTCCGTTGGATTATGTGGCACGAGAGAAAAAAGCTGCAAAAAGACAAGCACGATGGACAAATATCTATGGAAGATTATTGTTTTTGTCTGGAACAGCTTATCCGGTTATTCCTTATAAAGGCCTAGTGCGGATGATGGGGGAAGTGTGTTGTTGGATATTGCATTATATTCTTAAAGTCTTGCGGATTAGTCCACAATTTCTTTATAGAAAATATTTGAAAGTGGCAACCCGATATAATAATTCGGCGAATCGAAGTAGTTATGTGACTTCTTTTGAGTATGCCGGGGGATTAAAAGACAAGGTTAAAAAGACGGATTTATTTCCTCTTAAAACGGTTCCATTTGAGGATATATGTGTTAATATACCGGCAAACAACCATGAGTTTTTATCGAAAGTATATGGGGATTATATGAGAATTCCGCCCAAAGAAGAGAGGATTAATCATATGCCTTTAATAATTCAATTTGAAGGGGAGGAGCCAATACGTGGAATGTAAAAAATATTGCATATTTGCAGCGCAATACTTTCCGCATTTAGGAGGAGTAGAAAGATATACTTATAACCTGGCGAAAAAGTTAATTGAAAAAGGAAATAAAGTCGTAATCGTGACTTCAAATGTATATAGACTTGCGGAATTTGAAAAAGTAGATGGCATTCCTGTTTACAGATTGCCGTGTTGGAATCTCCTGGAAGGAAGATATCCGATATTAAAACCGGATAAGTCTTTTAGATTAATTCATAAAAAGCTTAAAAGTCAGCATTTTGATATGGTCATTGTTAATACTCGTTTTTATTTTCATTCACTGTATGGTATGATTTTTGCGAAAGGGAAAAGAGTTAAATGTATTACTCTGGATCATGGAACCAGTCATCTGTCAGTTCACAACCCATTCTGGGATTTCGTGGGAGGAATTTTTGAACATGCGTTGACAAAAGTGGATACATTATTCTGTAAAGATTATTATGGGGTTTCGCTTGCATGTAATAAATGGCTTTCGCATTTCCATATTAAGGCAAAAGGAGTGTTATATAATTCTATTGACTTGAAAGAAATTCGTGATATGCTGTCTAAGGAGGCAATATCGTATCGTAAAGAATACAATGTTGCCCAAAATGCAATTGTAATATCATTTACAGGAAGGCTACTTAAAGAGAAGGGGTTGCCAAGCTTGTTAAATGTAATGGATAAAATTTTAAAAGAGCGCAAAGATGTATTTTTATTTATAGCCGGTGATGGCGATATGGAAAAGGAGATACAAAGACGGAAAAATGAACATATTATTCCACTCGGACGTATTGATTTTCCGCATATTGTAGCATTATTAAAAGAAACAGATATTTTTTGTCTTCCATCTTTTTCGGAAGGGTTTTCGACATCAATTCTAGAAGCGGCAGCATGTGGCTGTTATGTGGTAACAACTGCCCGGGGCGGAGCAAAGGAGTTGCTGGTGAATGATGAATATGGTTGTGTGATTCCAAATAATCAAGAAGATACACTTTACGTGGCTCTGAAAAACACAATCGACAATAAGGAGAAGAGAGAGAAGGGAATAAAGCTTACATATGAAAGAATAGAACAGAATTTTACGTGGGATATTGTTGCCGGGCAGGTGGAAAAAATTTGTGAGGAGAGCTAGTTGTGAAGAAGCTTATTATTATACCAGCTTATAATGAAGAAGCTAATATTGAAAAAACAGTTACAGCAATTCAGAGAGATGCAAAAGATTTTGATTATGTGATTATCAATGACTGTTCCATAGATAGAACGAGAGAAATCTGTGAGGAACATGGGTATAATATCGTAAATCTGCCTATTAATCTTGGGATAGGTGGAGCTGTGCAAACTGGATATAAGTATGCGAGAAAGCACGAATACGATATGGCCGTACAGGTAGACGGCGACGGTCAACACGATCCTGAATTTCTAAATATAATGGCAGAATATATTGAGAAGAATCAGGTGGATATGGTAATAGGTTCCCGGTTTATAGAAAAAAAAGGGTTTCAGTCATCTACCGCAAGAAGGGTGGGCATAAAGTTCTTTTCATGGCTGATAAAGGGTCTTACAGGAGCAACAATTACAGATCCTACTTCGGGTTTGCGAATGGCAGGAAGAAATGTTATAGCGCTATTTGCCAGAGATTATCCAAAAGATTATCCGGAACCAGAAAGTGTTGTTGCTGTTCTAAGAAAAGGTATGACTGTAAGGGAAATACCGGTAGTTATGCATGAAAGGGAAGGCGGCGTATCATCAATATCGCCTAAGAAGTCTGTTTATTATATGGTAAAAGTAACTCTTGCAATTTTGATTGAACGAATCAGAAAATATTAGTGGGGTGAATAATGAATATCAGAATTCAAATTATTGTGGGGATTGTTGTTATCTTAGCTTTAGTCGTTATCGTTAATATGATACGGCAAAAAAAACTGGAACTCAGATATGCACTTTCGTGGCTATGCGTGGGGATTGCGGTGTTAGTATTAGATTGTTTTCCACAGTTGATTACATGGCTGTCCTGGAAAGTGGGAATAGCAAGCCCGGTGAACATGTTGTTTTTCTTTGGCTTTTGCTTTTCCTTAATAATCATCTTTGTCTTAACAATCGCAATGTCCAGAATGTCTATTCGGATTAAAGAATTGGCACAGGAACTGGCACTTTTTGAAAAGGAAAAGAAGGAAGCGGATAATTAGAAAGGGGTTTATAAAATGAATAAGATTATAAAAAAGAGGGCGATTGCATTTTTATTATCGTTGGCCTTAATAACTGGCATAGCGCCAATAGATGTTGCTCAGGCTGCAGATGTGGAAAATTCGATTTCCACGATGAGTGTGCAGGACGAATCAATGAACGAGGAACAGAAAGTAGGGGAGACTGTCGCAACAGAAGAGCAGGAGAATAGTCAAAGTCAGGCAAATGAGGAGCCGCAGCTTCAATATATTTACGTGGAATCCTCTTATCTGCTGACGCCGGGAACGCAAAAGGTTGTTGCTTCTCTTCAAGAGGGAATAGTTCCGTCAGCGGCAACCTTAATATATGAGAATGAGGATACAGGGGAGCAGTTGTCTGTACAGGCTGGAGAGATTGATGAAGCCGCGATAGCTTTTTCTGTGGATTATGCAGATGAGAGCCAGACGGGGATCTATCATCTTCTGAAGGTAAGCGTAGATATAAATGGTGTTACATACGATATGGATCTGAATGCCATGGGGATAAATTCCCGTTATGGTGTAAACCGGGACTGTGAGACTACTCCCGATGCAGTGGTGGAGGAAGGAGATACAGTTGGAGAAAGCAGGATGTCTGAACAGCCGGGCGTGGCTGCTACCTTTCTGACATTTGATGAAAATGGAGATGTGATAGAAGACGAATCTGCGGAGAACGCCATTACAGAGGCTACGGCCGAAGTAGACGGGAAAGCGAAAGCCCGAAGTTTGTCGGATAGTGCGAAGTCCGGGAATATGGTGGTAGTACTGGATCCCGGGCATGGAGGAAAAGATTCTGGTGCGGTAGGTGTAAATGGGGTCTATGAAAAGAATCTTACATTAAAAATAGCCCAATATTGTAAAACAGAGTTAGAACAGTACAGTGGTGTTACCGTTTATATGACACGTACGGATGATAGCTATCCGGGCGGTACAGGAGGAGCCTCTGAGGATCTTGATAATCGAGTGGCTTATGCCAAAAGTGTCGGAGCAAATGTGCTGGTCAGCATTCATTTGAATTCGACCGGGACAGGATCAGCCTATGGAGCAGAAGTATATTTTCCCAATAGTAATTACAAACCAGAAGTTGGCAGTGAAGGAAAGAATCTGGCACAGAAGGTGCATGATGAATTGGTAAGTTTGGGTATATACGGAAGAGGGATTAAGATTCGGTATACAGCAAATGGCAGTACATATCCGGATGGCTCCCTGGCTGATTATTATGGTCTGATTTATCGTGCAAAAAAAGCAGGATTCCCTGCAATTATTATTGAGCATGCTTTTATTGACAACCAAAACGATTATAACAAGTTTTTAAGTTCTGATGAAAAACTCCAGAAGCTTGGTGTGGCTGATGCAACAGGAATTGCTAAAGCTTACGGTTTAAGTAAAGGTAAGTGGGAACGGGACGAAACCGGATGGAGATGGCAGTATGGAGATGGCACCTATGCCAGAGATTGCTGGGTACTGGTAGGTGGATCCTGGTATTATATGGGAAGCGATACATACATGTTGACCGGATGGCAGACCATCAATGGAGCAAAGTATTACCTGAATCCTGGCAATGGAGCTATGCAGACCGGCTGGCTGTTATTAGATGGTAAATGGTATTATCTGAATGCCAGCGGTGCGATGATGTCGGATGGATGGACCTGGATTGGAAGCGGTTGCTATTACTTTGATAAGGACGGAGTAATGGCGGCAGACACCTGGGTTGGAGATTATTATGTAGATGCCAGCGGAGCCTGGGTTCAAGGTTGGGTAAAACCCTGTTGGATCGAGAATGGCGGACGCTGGTGGTATCGTCATAAAGACGGGGGATATACTGCTTCTAATTGGGAATTGATTGATGGTCACTGGTACTATTTTGATGGAGCAGGCTGGATGACCACCGGCTGGCAATTGGTAGGCGGTGCCTGGTATTATATGGATGGTAGCGGTGTGATGCAGACCGGCTGGTTGGAGCAAGGGGGAACAAAATATTATCTGAGTTCTTCCGGTGTCATGCTGACAGGTTGGCAGATTATTGACAGTAAGTGGTATTACTTCAATGCTTCAGGCGTGATGGAAAAAGATACCTGGATTGGTGATTATTACGTAGATGAAAAAGGTGTCTGGGATACATCTAAAGTAAAACCGCAGTGGATCCTCAGCGGAAACCGCTGGTGGTATCGCCATGGAGATGGAAGCTATACGAAGTCTGACTGGGAAAAGATTGATGGCAAGTATTACTATTTTGACAATGCAGGCTGGATGGTAACCGGCTGGCAGTTGATTGAAGGTAAATGGTATTATATGGATGGATCCGGTGTCAAGGTAACAAATGCCTGGATCGGGAACTATTATGTAGATGATTCCGGTATCATGGCCACGGATACCTGGGTTGGAAATTATTATGTAGATGAGAATGGCGTCTGGGTGCCGGGAAAGCAAAAGGATGTCGGTTGGATCCAGAGCGGTGAGAAGTGGTGGTATCGTCATAATGACGGCAGTTATACTGTATCTAACTGGGAGAAGATAAATGGCCAGTGGTACTATTTTGACAGTGCAGGCTGGATGATGACCGGCTGGATTGTATTAGGTGACAGCTGGTATTACCTGGATGCATCTGGCGCTATGCATAAAGGGTGGCTGGAAGAAGGCGGAAACAAGTATTATCTGAATCCTGAAGCGAATAGTAGTGGAGCGGAAGGAGTTATGCTGACCGGGTATCAAAAAATTGACGGAGAATGGTACTATTTCAATAAAGGGTATTCTCCTGCTGGTGCGTTGTATTATACGGGAGTTACACCTATTATGGGTGACACTTTTTTAGGGGGTAAAGAAACGGCTGTAAAGAAAATGGCCGACTTATATAAAAGTAAGAAAAAAGAGTATCCTTCGGAAGCTCTGGGAAGAGAGATGAATCAGGATAAGGAAGGTTTTAAGGAAGAGGATTTTGCGGATACAATTGAAGATTTTTGTGGAATCCTGTATGAAGAAGCGGTTGATGAAGGAATCCGGCCGGAAGTTGTATTCGCACAGTCTATGAATGAGACAGGATGGCTTCAGTTTGGTGGAGATGTGAAGATTGAACAGTTCAATTTTGCAGGACTTGGAGCTACAGGAGGCGGTGTGGCAGGCGCTCAATTTGAGAGCGTGCGACAGGGCCTGCGTGCTCAGGTTCAGCATCTGAAAGCATATGTGACAGATGAAAAGCCGAAGAAGGAGATTGTTGATCCCAGATATAACCTCGTCACAAAAGGAACGGCTCCCTACGTAGAATGGCTGGGAATCAATGAGAATCCTAAAAAAGTAGGTTGGGCCGGTGCACTTCGCTATGGAATGACTTTGGTGAAGTCTGTAATGAAACCGCTGGAGGCAATGTAGAGTGTGTAAAAGAACCGGAGGTGTTCATATGAGAAAATGGCATAGCATTATAGTTGTTTTTGTAGTATGTATGTTGGTACTGGCTGGCTGCGGGAAAAGTGAACCGGAAGAAACAAAAGAGGAAGAGAATCAGACGGAAGCATTAGAGATTGAGAATCAGGAAGATAACGAAGATCAAATTGGCAAAGAAGATGATACGGAGGATTCAAAGGCTCAGGAACCGGAAACAGAACAACAGGAAACTGCTGTGTTTTCAAAGACAGTAACGATTTATTCTCCGAATGAAATGGCTGATGGGTTTATAACAGAAGAGGTTGAGGCATCTGAAGTAACAGAAAGCTGGGTAGTGGAACAATTGATTGCCAAAGGCGTGATTCCCGGGAATGTGCAGGCTCTTTCCTGCACAGAAACCCAGGAAGGCGGCATTAAGTCGTTAAAGCTGGATCTAAATCAGGCATTTGCTGACTTCCTTCAATCTTTGGGATCAACAGGTGAGTATATGGTAGTGGGAAGTGTGTGTAATACGTTCCTTGATGCCTATGGTTGTAGCCAGGTGCAGATCACCGTGGAAGGAAATGTTCTGGCGACAGGACATGCAGAGTATCCGGGATATATGAAAAAGTTCAATTTATAAACTTTTCACAAAATAATAAAAGAAAGATTGAAAAATGTATTTGTTAAAAAAAATTCAAATTGAAAATTTAGTTTTTACGCTAATTATTTTTTGGGGCATAGTAATGAGTTTTCTTGTTCCAACATGGCAGACACCAGATGAATTCACACATATATGGATGATTGGTGACTCGTTGAAAATTGAAGATTTTGATAAAAAAATTGAAGAAAGCATAGCATTAGATAGAGAACGTGTAGAATTTAATTACGATGAAAAAATAGATATAAATGATCAAATTGCTTCGTTTACAGCAAGGCCTACTTATAGTAGAGAAGAAATGTTGCCACAAGGTGTATCTATAACTTTAATTAAGCATTTTTCGGCAACATTAGGAATTTTATTAGGGATACTCATTGGAATACCGACATATTGGGTGTTACAATTAGGAGAATTATTCGCTCTATTATTTTATGCAATTGTATGTTATTATGCTTTAAAACTTATGCCAATAAAAAAAGAAGTTTTAGCTGTGGTAATGCTTTTCCCTATGGCACTTCAGCAGGCTGCAAGTTTAAATTATGATGCTGTTCTAATACCATTATGCTTCTTTTTTGTGGCATATATTTTCCATCTTAGATATAGTAATGATAGGGTGGGTATTAGACAAATCATTTTTGCTCTATGCTTAGG
>NZ_JACJLV010000069.1 GCF_016902415.1 Mordavella massiliensis
CAGTTGAAGAGCACCATGTGGCCGTGTATGCCGGAAAGGACAACCAGACGATCGTGAAGGCAGACCGGCCGAAGGAATTGCTCCGAAACAGCATCCTGACCCCCTCCCTGGCTGCAAGCATCTTGAATGCCAAGTATGTCAACGGACTTCCCTTATACCGGATCAGCCAGGAATTCCTGCGGAATGACATCCATATCTCCCGGCAAGTGACGGCAAACTGGGTGATCCAGTGTGCCGACCGGTATCTGGGGCCCCTTTATGATTACCTTCATAACAGGATGTACCTCTTCCATGTGCTGCAGGCCGATGAGACTCCGGTCAAGGTATCGAAAGATGGGCGTCCGGCGAATAGCAAGAGTTACATGTGGGTCTACCGGACGGGAAAGGGATATAAGGATACACCCATTATCCTGTATGAATACCAGAAGACCCGGAAAGCAGACCATCCGCGGGAATTCCTGAAAGGATTCACAGGAGTTGTCGTCTGCGATGGATACTCTGCCTACCGGAAGCTGGACCGGGAAACCGAAGCCATCGTCTTCGCAGGGTGCTGGACCCATGCGAGAAGGTATTTCGCCGATGCCCTGAAAGCACTGCCGAAAAAGGAGCATGAAGCAGCCAGGGATACGGTCGCTTATGAAGCGATCAAGCGGATTGGTGCGATCTATCATCTGGATAACCAGCTGAAGTCCCGCTTGATAACAATGCAACAGAGGGGGCGCTGCGCAGCTTCTGCCTGCACAAACATGCATGGAAACTGATCGATAGTATCGATGGTGCGAAATCCAGTGCGATCGTCTACAGCATTACGGAAACAGCAAAGGCGAATCACCTGAATCCCTTCCGATATCTGGAACACGTCCTGACTGTGATGAAGGATCATCAGGAAGATACGGATTACCGTTTTATGGAAGATCTGCTTCCATGGTCTGAGCAGCTACCGGAAATCTGCCGAAGCAAAACCAAAACAACGAATGTGTAAACCGGCCGCCGGGAAACGGCGGTCAAAAAATACGCTGGTACTCATGATTTACCGTGTACGCCAATCTGGTGGCAGGGAACTGTTTTTCTAGAGCAGGGATACCGCCTTTAATTGATTGCTGTCTGTGAGTTTGTTCGCTTAAGACTGGATTTAATCCATATAATTCCCGCATGGATTTATGTTCGTTAGATACATTGGGACGAGGTTGATTTTGATCTTGTATGTATCATGCTGGATGTGATCCAGAATCATTTCCGATAGAAGAGACACTGGACAGCGTTGACTGGATGCCGGCGGATAAGGGAGTATCTGGACAATTGTCGTTGCTAGAAAAATTCAGTGAAGGTCTGACTATGGACTTGCTGAAAGGATGATAATATGTATTGTTATGTTATATTTGGAGAAAGCGCAGATAAACATACAAGGAAGTATTTATATAAATGTACAAAAAAGATGGTGGCAGGAGAAGTAGTTCTTGTTCCAGCAAAAAATGCAACAAAAGTAGCTATGATACAAAGCACGTTTGCCAGGATTCCGGAGGAGATCCGTATTGATCCGGGAGGAATAAAAAGTGTGATTTCAAAGAGTGACAAAAAAGTAGAGGCAGACGTGGCAAGGTCGTTTTTGCTGGCGCTGATCGATGAATATAAAGACGCAGATATTGCCAGGAAAGAATTGTGTGCTATCGTGAAGTGTTTTCTTGCTTTTTCTGAAATAAAGTTGAATGGTAATAGTCAGTGGGCACAAATTATAAATGTACAATTACCAGAAGTGTGTTTGTGCGATACTAACGAGTCGGGTGAGTCGGATGAAAAAGAATTAAGATTTTGGAAAGAACTTAAGGATATCGAGTATAAGCTCCGATACGGTTATTCTTTTTGGAATCGACCGAAAAGCAGGATTAGTTACATTAATGAAGATCCAATAGAATATACAGATGAATACCTCCAAATCGAATTAGAACTTGAAAGATTAATTCGAAGTGAGATTGGAGAGGGCGGGTATAGAGGTTTTTGCCATAAATATTGGTTGACGAAGAAAAACATACTGAAAGATCGGTTTAATATAGAGTGGAAAAGTCCTGCGGATTTAAATCCACAGATCTGGTTTGATTAGTTGGATACTATGATTTGCCGTGCACAGAGAAGAAGAGAAATATAATGATGGCGTTACGGATGATGGCAATTGAACGGCACAAAAGATCCGTTTGAGGAATGTTGAGGAACAGATATGGTTGATTTAATCCTGTTCCCATCCAGCTTTTTCAGTATTACAAAGGTGGATGAGGATTTACAAAATGAATACGATGCTGTGTTGGCTGCCGGATTGTTTGAGGTGGCTCTGTTTGGATATGACAAGTGGTTTAATGAAGATAAGCTTGTTGTCAGGGATGCACCTGATGAAGAGCATTTAGCTGTCTATCGTGGGTGGATGATGAAGCCAGAACAGTATGAGCGGTTTTATAATCTTCTTCTTGAAAAGAACATCCGATTGGTCACGAAACCGGAGCATTACAGGCTGATGCATATCTTCCCGAATGTCTATGAGCATGTTAAGGGAGATACCGCTAAGATGGAGTTATATCCATTGCATGAGCAGATAGATGTGGAACGATTGAAGAAATCCTTCGACAGATTTATGGTTAAGGACTATGTGAAGTCGGTAAAGGGGACGGAGTTTCCGAGATTCTTTGATAAGAGCATTACGCAGGAGAATTTTGATCGTTGGATGGGTGTGTTTTATAAATATCGGGGAGAACTTCTGACAGGCGGCATTTGCATTAAAGAGTTCCTTGATCTGAAGCGATATGATGAGAAGACAAATGAATATCGTGTATTCTATATCAATCATGAAATCGCCACAATATGCAGAAATTCAGGTCAGGGAAACCATACCCCGGAACCACCTAAGGAACTGATCGAAAAATACAGGAATCTGGCAAGCCCATATTATACGGTTGACTATGCGGAACTGGAGGATGGAACCTGGAGAATAGTCGAGGCAGGCGATGGAGAGGTATCCGGCCTGTCAGACAATCAGGATTATGAGCAGTATTTCAGAGCATTGTATCAATGCTTCAAAGAAGAATGTTGCTTGGATGAGGAAAACCATGGGCGAATACTATAACTGGGTCAATGTCGATAAAAAGGAATATATCTGTCCGGCTGATTTTGATTACGGGAATAAATTTTATGAATCTATGCACAAGGATAGTATTCCGCTTCATGCGCTTCATAGTCTGTTGATAAATGAGTGGAAGGGTGATCGTGTCCTTTTGTTTGGTGATGAGTGTCCTGTTCCAGAACAGTCTTCAAACGGTGTAATTAAAACTCTTTATGAGCAGTCGGCAGAATTTGGATATCCGGGAGATACTTTTGACATGATCTGTGAATCATACCGAAACGTGTCATGCTTATTCAAGGAAGCAGAAAAAAATGTCCGTGAAGAGATAAGGTATTATCTTGAGGAATATAGGGAAACCGGTAGACTTGACCATTACAACGAATACGGGATTGATCTGGATAATCCTTATGAGGGTTTATTCCTGAAAACAGCGAAAAGGCGTATGTTTACGATTAACTACTCAAAGAAGATTTATTACTCTCTTGCTGAGACAGACATTCTTTTTCGGGATCATACAAAGAATAATTTTACAGATCCGCTGCCGTTTTTGATGGGATATGGGAGAGTTGCGGAACCGGGAGAATGGCTTGGGGATATTATAGGTGTTTCAGACCAACGGCCTGAAGGCTATTCGCTGATCAATGAAATATATGTTGATTGGTAGCAAGCATAGAAAAGTGTTTTTGGGGAATTTGGAGGCAATAATGCATAAATCTTCTGCGTATGAGAGATACATACAGTATGAAATACACAGATGTGGGTTGGAAGCCGATAAAGAAAATGATTTTCCATGTTGGCTTGTTCTTGAGCATGAGACCTATTACTGGATATTCAGATTAAGTCGAAAAATGCATTGGTCTCTTGATGAACACACTGTTTCAAAAAGGCTTTGTATGTATCTGAATCCGGAGAGATGCGTCCGCTCTGCTGATAGAGGAGGCGATTAATACTGACTGTTCGTATATCATTCGGTTTTAAAAGCGAGTCGTGGGAGATAAAGGAAAATTCGCTGCTTTTTAAAAGAAACAGATCGCTATGAGATTCTGGATAGTCTACAGGGTGATAGGTATCGAGGTGCTTGAGAGGATCATAAGAAAGTATTGGAAGTACATAGAGCAGTTTCTGTTTGATGCCAGTTACGAGTCCCCGGTGTTCATATGACATTTCAGGGATATAATTTTTCCCGAATTCAAATTGGTATATTTCCCCTTTTTTGACAGGTTTTTGACGCAATTTTTTCTTTCTGTTTTCGGCCAGCGGGAATCGGATATAGAAAAGCGGTGAAGTTCATCTGAACTGAACACATTTTCAATGACGGACTCATTTATTTTGTTCTGTGCTTTAAGATATTCTTTCAATAAGATTTTCTCCTTGGGAATTTGGAAATAAAAAGAGTACGGCGCTAACCGTACCCTGCTCTGGCTGACCAGAGTGACCTCGTCGGTCAAATTATTCTTTCTTAGACGGCCTCGTCGGCCAGGAAACACCTTGCAGGTGTGAAAGACGGTTGAACTTTTGTGGATGTTATTATAACGCGGTCAGTATTGGAAGTCAAGATGACATAGTATCATTGTTGGATTTATGTAGCGGAAAAGATACGATGAAGCATTTTGCCTTTTAAAAGATATTTTGGTATACGTTGACCAAAATATCTTCCAGGAGGGATAATTGTAAAGGGGAATTGTTATGAATAACTGGAGAGATTTATTTCAGGATCATATCCTCGCCCGCGGGGAAATGTATTATTATGACGGCGCAGTTCTGGAACTTCATAAAACAGAACACGGATATCAGGCCATTGTAGAAGGGACAGAGGATTATGAAGTAGAGATTGAGATCGAAGAGGGAGAAGTCTGTGAAATGTACTGTTCCTGTCCCTATGCGGAAGACGGCAGTCACTGTAAGCATATGGCGGCTGTCCTGTATGAGATTGAGGAACAGGATGAGTCGGGGTTCCTGTCAGAGGATGCCTGCCTGGAGCAGCAGGAAAAGGAACTGGAGGAGCTGATTGAAAAGCTTTCGGAGAGGGAACTGCGTGCCTTTGTAAAGAAGCTTGCCGGGCAGGATGGCGGGATCCGGAGTATGCTTCTGACCAGATATGTGGTGGAAATCGATGAAAAGCAGATGAACCGGTTAAAACAGGGAGTAGACCGGCTTGTGCGGGAATACAGCGACGGGAATGGATTTATAGATTACCGGAATGCCTGGGATTTCACTTATGCGATGGAATGTTATCTAGGAGATAAAGTGGATGTCCTGATTGAACGGAGTTGCTGGCGGCAGGCATTTGAACTGACCAATTATGTGTTCCAGACCATCGGGAATATAGACACAGATGATTCTGACGGTGGCATTTGTCAGGTTGCGAATGCATGTTATGAGAGGTGGGAAGAGATACTGAAGAATTGTTCCGAAGATGTCAGAAGCGAAATGTTTGCCTGGTTTACCAGCCATTTGTCCTGCGATTATGTCATGGATTATCTGGAGGAATACATAGAAGATTTTTTGATGCGCGAGTTTCGGGACCGTGAAATGCTGGAGAAGAAACTGAAATATTTGGATGAAATAATTGAAAAACAGGGTCCCTCCACGGATGGAGGAAGTACCTGGAGCGAGCATTATGGCTATGAGGATAATCTCATACGACGGCTGGAACTTATGGAGCAACTGGGTTATTCAAAGGAAGAAATACACGAATACCGCAGGAAGCACTGGCGATTTTCAGCAATAAGAAAACTGGAGATTCAGGAAAATCTTGACCGTGGGAACCTGGATGAGGCGATCCGGATCCTGAGGGAAAGCAAGGAACTGGACAGTGAGTATTCAGGGCTGGTTGCCAGTTATAGCGAGCAACTGATCTCCATTTATGAAGAGCAGGCAGACACGAAAGCTTACAAAGAGGAACTCTTATACTATGTTCTAAAGTGTCCACAGCATGAGTTGACATATATTCGGAAATTGAAAAAGGTCTGTACAGATAAAGAGTGGGAGCAGTACAGGGAGCAGATCCTGCGGGAGCCAAGGAACTTTGCAATCCGCTATCCGCTTATGGAGGCGGAAGGAATGTATGAACGCATGCTGGAGTGCCTAAAGAGAGAGGGCTTTGTCCTTAATCTGGACAGGTATGAAAAAGTGTTGAAAGAGAGATTCCCAGAGCAGGTGCGAGATCTTTATATTTCTTATCTGCACAGAGAAGCAGAAAGGGTCAGTGACAGAAAACGATACAGGGAACTGATGAAATACCTTAAGAAAATCAGCGGGTATCCCGGCGGGAAAGAAAAGGCGGCCGGGATCGCGGAGAACTGGCGGGCGAAGTATTATCGCAGGAGAGCTATGATGGATGAAATGGAGAACGCGGGATTTTAGGGATTGTGAATCTAACCCTCGAATAACTCCCCTTCCCTCTGCATAGATTGTAAAAACGAACTATGCAGGGGGATTTTTCTTGAAGGATTATATTGAGGAGCGGGCGGTTGAGATCGCATATTATATCATCGAGCACAAGGCTACGGTGCGGCAGACGGCGAAGAAGTTTGGGGTGAGTAAGAGCACGATACATAAGGACGTCACCGACCGTCTTCTGCAGATCAATCCGTCCCTGGCGGCGGAGGCCCGCAAGGTGCTGGATGTGAATAAATCCGAGCGCCACATCCGGGGCGGACTGGCCACGCGGGAGAAGTATCTGCACCGGCACGCCTAGAGCATTTTCATGCTCCTTTTCCGGATCTGTTCACAATATCTTCAAAATATATTTCTTGCATATCCTGTAAATTGTGGTAAGATAGTTCCTGAAAAGGAGAGATAGATATGAACAAGAAGACAATTATCTTTCAGGGCCCGGACGACGTGGTTGCGTTTGTCAGAAAGGTCGAAAAGTATCCGTACAACATGGATATGAAGCGTGGAAGATATATCGTTGACGCCAAATCTTTGCTCGGCCTTATGAATCTGGGATTCCGGAGTAAAATTGAATTAAATGTCTACGAGGACGATTGCGAAGATCTTTGGGACGATATCAGAGAATTTGTAGCAGCGTAAATGTGTAGCAGCAATATGGACCACGCGGAGGTGAAGCTTTCAGGCTTTGCCTCTATTTTTTTGCGGCTTTTGTATCGCCTGCCTGCATTGACAAACGCCCGGGAAAAGAGGATAATGGGTTCCATTGGAAAGGAAGTGGAGGAAATTGCAGGAGAGGGTACAGAAGAAGGACAGGAGCGGATATCTTTTTGACAACCGGGCGCTGGTGGCGCTGATCATTCCGCTGATCATCGAGCAGACGCTGGCGGTGCTGGTGGGCATGGCGGACAGTATCATGGTGGCCAGTGTGGGTGAGGCTGCGGTGTCCGGTGTTTCTCTGGTGGACAATATTATGGTGCTGTTGATCAATGTGTTTTCTGCGCTGGCTACCGGCGGCGCGGTGGTTGCGGGCCAGTATCTGGGC
>NZ_JACJLV010000070.1 GCF_016902415.1 Mordavella massiliensis
TTATCCCACTCCATCGCATAATCTGCGGGATAAACTTCTTCTATCCTCTGCAGGATCTCTTTACACTTCATCCACACCATCCTCCGATCCATAACAGGAAAGAGCCAGGCAGACAAGCCTCCACTCCTCCCGCACCGTTTTTTCCCTGTCTCTTGCAGTCTGGCTGTCCTTGTGTTTTGCCAGCTGCTTTAAGATACTTTCCCGGATCTCTTTCTCCCGTAAAAGATACTTTTTTAACACAGGGTCTTTTTTCTCCAGAAGCCTCTTCCCATAGAGATATTCATACTCTTCGTAATCTTCTGCCTCTCCGTGAGCAACCCGCATCATGGGATAATATTTGCCCGTCTCTTCCACCATCTTTTCTTCTGTGATGCGAAATCCCGACTGATTCAAATACTTTCGGACCTTTTCAATCTCCGACTGGGGCTGCAGGATCAATGCAGAAAGCTGATCCGCGACCTTCCGTCCTTCCTGAAGGATCCGGATCACCAGGCCTCCTCCCATACCGGCCGCGATCATGGTGTCCACTTCTCCCGGCTTTACTTCCTGTAACCCGTCGGAGAGTCTGATCTCGATCCGGTCTTTTAATCCATAGCCGATAATATGCATCCTGGCTCTTTCAAGGGGCCCCTTCTTTACATCCAGGGCGATCACCTTAGACGCGATCCCCTCTTTGATCAGATAGATGGGTATGTATCCATGATCCGTCCCGATATCTGCAACAGAGGCGCCCTCTGTCACAAGACCAGCAACTGCATGTAGTCTTTTTGATAGTTCCATAGGCGCCTCTTTCTTAATCCAGATAATCTCTTAATTTTCTGCTGCGGCTGGGGTGACGGAGTTTTCGGAGCGCTTTTGCCTCGATCTGACGGATACGCTCTCTGGTTACGTCAAACTCCTTGCCCACTTCCTCCAGGGTTCTGGCTCTGCCATCATTCATACCGAACCGGAGCCTTAAAACCTTCTGCTCTCTCTCTGTCAGCGTGTCCAGCACCTCGTCCAGCTGCTCTTTTAAAAGAGTCTGTGCGGCTGCTTCCGCCGGTACCGGCACATTATCATCCTGAATGAAATCGCCCAGATGACTGTCCTCTTCCTCGCCGATCGGAGTCTCCAGAGACACCGGCTCCTGGGAAATCTTCAGGATCTCGCGGACTCTGTCCACAGGCATGTCCAGCTGCGCCGCGATCTCTTCGGGCGTAGGTTCCCGTCCAAGCTCCTGCAATAACTGTCTGGACACACGGATCAGTTTATTGATGGTCTCCACCATATGAACCGGGATACGGATCGTCCTTGCCTGGTCTGCGATGGCACGGGTGATCGCCTGGCGGATCCACCAGGTGGCGTAAGTACTGAATTTGAATCCCTTGTGATAATCAAATTTTTCCACGGCTTTGATCAGGCCTAAGTTTCCTTCCTGGATCAGATCCAGGAAGAGCATTCCCCGTCCCACATACCGCTTGGCAATGCTGACTACCAGACGTAAGTTAGCCTCCGCCAGACGCTTTTTAGCGTCTTCATCTCCGTCAGCCATACGTTTGGCAAGCTCCACCTCTTCGTCTGCTGTAAGAAGCGGAACCTTTCCGATCTCTTTCAGATACATGCGGACCGGATCTTCGATGCTGATGCCGTCCGGCACAGACAGGTCGATCTTTTCCATGTCCACCTCGTCTTCGTCGGAAAGCACGATATCCGAATCGTCCAGATCATCCAGATCTTCCGGCGTATCCGCATTGATCCTGAGCACGTCGATATTGCTGGCCTCCAGAAAATCAAAGACCTTCTCCATCTGGTCCGGCTCCAGTTCCATATCCGAGAAGAAATCATTGATCTCCTGGATCTCAAGAATACTTTTCTTCTTCTTTCCCAGAGCAACCAGTTCTTTTAGTTTCTCCTCAAATTTCTTGATGTTTTCTTCCATGTAGTGTCCATCCTCTCATTGCTTGTTTATATTTTATCCTTAATTAATGGAAATATGCAGTCCCTTCAGGTCCTGCAGCTTTCTTTTGGCTTCCATCAGCCGCTGTAATCCGGCGATATCCGAAGGCTCCAGTTTTCTGCCTGCCTCTTCGATGCTGTGGTTCTTGATCCGAAGTACCGTCTCCATCAAAGCCTTCTCTTTTTCACGCTCGGAAGTCAGTTCCTCGATACGGGTATGAAAAAGCGACGCCACTTCCCGGTGTTCTTCCTCATCTGTGAAATGATTCATGATACGGGCAGGGTTCACATCCCCCTCCTGATACTGTACAAACAGAAGTTCCGCGGCTTTGCGGTACACACCGTCCGAAAAATCTTCCGGGGAAATATAGTCTTTGATCTGCCGGAACACTCTCTCATCCGATACCAGCCAGGTCAGAAGGATCTTCTGGGACTTCCGGATCCCGTCTTCCTTTTCTCTTCCCCCTGCTGTCTTCGGCCTCTCTGCAGGCCTGGCCAGTCCTTCCCGGACCGCCATCTTTGTCACCAGCTTCCGCAGTTCTTCAAAGCCTGTGTGGTATTTTTCCGCTACTGCCTCGATATAGTTATTCCGCTCGATCTCTTCCTCAAATCTTCCCAGTCTCCGGGCAGCTTCCTGGAAAAATGCCGTTTTACCTTCCGGGGTGCCAAGGTCATAATCCTTTTCCAGTACCTCCAGGCTGAACATAAATCCGTTTCTGGCCTGCCGGATCCGCTCTTCAAACGCCTCCGCACCCAGATTTTTTATAAACTCATCCGGATCCTTGTACGGCTCCATGCGGATGATCCTGGCCTGGATACCGGCTTCCCTGAGGATCGGGATCGCCCGGAGCGCAGCCCTGGTACCTGCGTCGTCGCTGTCATAGGTAAGATACACTTCCTGCACATAGCGTTTGATCAGGGAGGCATGTCCCGGTGTAAGCGCCGTTCCCAGCGAAGCAACCGCATTGGTAAACCCGGCCTGATGTAAAGAGATCACATCCATATATCCCTCGCAGAGAAGAAAATACGGCTTCCTGGTCGTCCTGGCCCGGTTCAGTCCATACAGGTTCCGGCTCTTGTCAAAGACAGGCGTCTCCGGAGAGTTCAGATACTTGGGCTTGGCGTCTCCCATGACGCGCCCGCCGAATCCGATGACCCGGTTATTTGCGTCCATGATGGGAAACATGACCCGGTTCCAGAACTTGTCATGGGGACCGTTCTTTTCATCCATGGTGATCAGCCCGGACTTTGCCAGCATCTCGTCCTGATATCCCTGGGACTTCAGGAACTGATACAGGCTGTTGCTGTATTTACTGGAATATCCAAGTCCGAAGGCTTTGATCGTCTCATCATCCAGCTTGCGTCCCTTCAGATAATTCATGGCCTGCTGCCCCTGCGGGCTTTTCAGCTGCACATAATAATACTGGGCCGCTTTTTTCTGAATTTCCAGAAGAATCGCCTTTTCGTCCGCTCTCCTTCTTTCCTCTTCAGAATACTCCGGTTTTGGCAGTTCCACTCCCGCCCGGTCCGCCAGATAACGCAGCGCCTCCACAAAAGTAAAGTTTTCATACTCCATCAAAAATGTAAACACATTTCCGCCCGCCCCGCAGCCGAAGCAGTAATACATCTGCTTTTGTCTGCTGACCGAAAAAGACGGAGACTTTTCATTGTGGAAGGGGCAGAGTCCAAAGTAGGAACTTCCCTTTTTCTGCAGTTTTACATAGGTCGAAATCACATCTACGATGTCGTTTCTGGACCTGACTTCTTCAATGATCTCATCGCTGTAATACATTCTTTTCGCTCATTTCCCTTCGATGACAAATGCTCCCATATATATTTATTCGACAAAAGTATCGGATTTCCTTTAAATTTTCCAGGATTCCGGGATAAAATATTCTTCAAACTTTTTCACGGCATACGTATCCGTCATTCCGGCAATGTAATCGCAGGCCACCTGCTCCCTGGATTCCCCGTCCGGACCGATCATGCGAAGGAACTGCTCCGGCAGGTATTCCAGGTGATCCTCATAAAACTCATACAGGTTTTTGATCATATGTACCGCTTTCTTTTCCTCTCCTTTGGCCACAGGATTCTGGTACACATTTTCAAAAAGAAATTTCCTGAGATCCATCATGGCTTCCGCCACCTCGGGCGACATCCGGATCGCGGACTGCTCCATACTGTTGGTGATCACATTGTGGACCATGGTGTCCAGCCGGACTTTTGAGGATGGGCCAAGAACTTTCCGGATCCTTTCGGGAATATCCGACTCCTTTAAGATCCCCCCGCGGACCGCATCGTCAATGTCATGGTTGATATAGGCGATTTTATCCGAAAGTCTTACGATCTGGCCCTCCAGCGTGTGGGGCTTTCCGCTGGTCTTGTGGTTGCGGATGCCGTCCCGGACTTCCCAGGTCAGATTTAAGCCCCGTCCCTGCCTTTCCAGACGCTCCACCACCCGGACACTCTGCTCATGATGGGTAAATCCAAGTGGGCAGATCTGATTCAGGGCTCTTTCTCCTGCATGTCCAAAGGGGGTGTGCCCCAGGTCATGGCCCAGCGCGATCGCCTCTGTCAGATCTTCGTTGAGGCGCAGGGCCTTTGCAATGGTCCTGGCATTCTGGGACACTTCCAGGGTATGGGTCAGTCTGGTTCTGTAATGGTCTCCTTTTGGCAGCAGAAATACCTGCGTCTTCTGCTTGAGTCTGCGGAATGCCTTGCAGTGAAGGATCCGGTCCCTGTCTCTTTGAAATACCGGCCGGATATCGCATTCTTCCTCCGGCTCTTCCCTGCCTCTGGAATGGATGCTGAGCATCGCATAGGGGCTTAATATCTGTGTCTCGCGAATTTCCATCTGTTCTCTGATCGTCATGCTTTCTTCTGTCCCTTCTCTTCCTGCTTCTTTTCTTCCAGTCTCTTTTCAATCGCATCGACTACCGTCTCCAGAACCTTGATCCGGGCGTAATACTTACAGTTGCCTTCCACCACGATCCATGGCGCATAAGGGGAAGACGTCCGGATCAGCATCTCATTGACCGCCTCTTCGTACTGATCCCATTTTTCCCGGTTCCGCCAGTCTTCCTCCGTAATCTTCCACTGTTTCTCCGGATTTTCCTGCCGTTCCTTAAATCTTCTGGCCTGTTCGTCTTTATCGATCTGCATCCAGAACTTCAATACAACGGCTCCGGCTTCTGCCAGATCCCGCTCCATGTCATTGATCTCTTTGTAGGCTCTCTGCCACTCTTTTTTACTGCAAAAGCCCTCGATCCGCTCCACCATCACGCGGCCGTACCAGGTGCGGTCAAAGATGGTCACGTGGCCGGCCTTTGGCATATCGGTCCAGAACCGCCACAGATAATGATGCGCCTTTTCAATATCATTGGGAGAAGCAGTCGGATGGACCACATAGCCTCTGGGATCCATCTTCTGGGTCAGCCGCTTGATCGCTCCGCCCTTTCCTCCTGCATCCCATCCTTCAAATCCAAGGACTACCGGGATCCTGTGCCTGTACAGTTCTCCGTGGAGTTTCTGCAGTTTATCCTGAAGCTTTTTCAGCTTCTCCTTATATTCTTCTTTGGTACAGGAAAGAGATAGGTCTGCCTTGGTCAGCACCGATTCTTTTAACAACTGGTCTTCAACCGACGCGGACGGCACCTGGTCGTCCATCTCCTTCACGGTCATATCAGCCTGCGCCGCTCTTCTGGCAGCCTCGGCAAGTTCAGCGATCTTGCTTTCCAGCATCTGGACTACGATACTGTAGATCTTGGCCGTCGCAAACTTCCGGTCCGTGGCTTCCACGATATGCCAGGGCGCATAGGCGGTATCTGTACGCAGAAGCATCTCCTCATTCATATCCTGATATCTCTTGAAATGCTGGTTTCTTTCCAGGTCTCCTTTGCTGACTCTCCATGCCGTCTCTTTGGAATCCAGAAGCTTTTCCAGCCGTTTCTTCTGTTCCTTTTTGTCAATGGCAAGAAAGATCTTGATCAGAACCATCCCGTCGGCAGTCAGCTGTTCTTCAAATGAGCAGATGGAGCGGTATGCCTGTTCCGTCTCTTTATCGCTTGTCTTTCCGTCAAAGCGGTCCACCAGCACCTTCCGGTACCAGCTGCTGTCATAAATGGCAATCCTTCCTTTTGCAGGCATCTTGGTCCAGAACCGCCAGAGAAACGGATGCATCTTTTCTTCCTCTGTCTCATTTTTGACCGGATACACCTGAAATCCTCTGGGGTCCAGCGCCTGGATCAGTTCCGCGATCTGTACCCCTTTTCCGGCGGCGCCGTATCCTTCAAAGGCAATCATCACCGGGATCTTCCACTTCTGACACTCCCGTTGCAGTCTTCCAAGCCTGGGGGCAAGTTCATCCATTCGTTTACGATACTCTTCTTTTTCCAGCTTCTTTTGCAGGTCCACTTTTTCCAACATACGACCCCTCCTTCTCTTACTGCAAGATTTACAAGTATATGAAAAAAAGTGTTGACTTTTTATCACCCTTATAGTATTATACTTTTCGGACGGTTTTTCAGTCCGGTTCGCGGAAGTGTCGGAACTGGCAGACGAGCAAGACTAAGGATCTTGTGGCATTCGTGCCGTGTGGGTTCAAGTCCCATCTTCCGCATCAGATCATTTTTTTAAAGCCTTGAAAATGTAGTGTTTTCAAGGCTTATCTTTTTTTCAGGATATTTTGTCTTATGTAACGGAAGGTCTCCTTCTCCCCTTTTTCCGCCAGCATCCGCAACAGGCCGTGCAGAAGCGCCGCCGTATCCGGATGGATCATCTTCCCAAGCTTTGCCGCGCCCTGCTCATAATAGACCAGAGGATCCCTGTCTGTATAAGCGGCCCCTTTATAGGTTTTGGAGGCTGCGACCCGGTCCATAAACATTTCCACCACATATTTCACCGGCATCTTCTGCCCTACGATCCCTTCCTCCGGATTGGCGCTGTAGTCGATCCAGTACTCATAATGGTGTTTATTGCGTCCCTTGTGGTGCAGCCAGGCTTTGGAATATCCGGTAGCTTCCCTCTCTGCGTTGTTGGGGCTTCTGTTCCCCTGGTAATACCGGCATCCCACCAGAAATTCCGACGGGGAATATTTGGACAGGTCGTGAAGAAGCCCCTGCTTATAAAGACCTACCTGGAAGCATTCCTTCATGACAAGCCATTTGTGATGATTAATGGTTCTTAAATGCTGGATCGCTTTCATATTCCACCATCCTTTGCCAGATTACGTTTTTTCGGCCCTCTTACCCTGTGATACGGCTGATCCCGTACAGGATCAGCAGATGGGCCGGATAAAAAATATAAAAGAAATATTTCATCCGTCTGCCCGGCTTCCCGTTGTACAACAGCATGGGAACTGCAGAAAACACTCCGTATCTCTGGACCGTTCCCGTATAC
>NZ_JACJLV010000008.1 GCF_016902415.1 Mordavella massiliensis
TTATTTAACTTGATCAATATTAATATGGGGACGGGGGATTTTCAAAAATCCCCCGTCCCCATATTAATATTGATCATTATCTTTGACTATTTTCCTACATGTATCGCGCCTGTTTCTGTAACAATCAGATCCATCTGCTGATCATGTTCTTCCACCGGTATATCGTCTGTCAGGAACAATTCCCTGCAAAGGGCCGCTCTGGTGCAGGCAGTCTGTTCCAGATACCGGTCATAATATCCGCCTCCGTATCCCAGGCGGGCTCCCTGTTCATTACAGGTCAGGCAGGGAATCAACGCCAGGTCTATCTCTTCCGGGCGGATCAGTCCGGCTCCCGGCGCCGGTTCCAAAATTCCAAAAGTCCCGGGTGCAAGGTCCTGTAAAGAGTGGATCTCATAAACCTGCATCACGCCCTTTTTCTCACAACGCGGCACGCCCAGCCGTTTTCCCTCCGCCAGCACTTTTTCCAGAAGAGGGCGGGTGTTGATCTCCCCTTCCATCCCCACATAACAGAACACCACTTCTGCCTGTTGGAATTCCGGAAGTTCCGCCGCCAGCATACAGATCCTCTCATCTGCCATCTGATAATAGGCGCCGGAAAGAAATTTTCTTTTCTCTAACAGCTCTTCCCGCAGTCTTTGTTTCTTCATGGCTGCACCTTCGCCAGTACCAGGTCCAGATCCAGCGTCAGAGTTCCGTCCTCCAGCTGAAAGCATGGGATTCCGATCTTCCCTTCTTTTTTCACTTCATCAAAGAGTGGCTCATGATCTCTGAGTTTCAAAAAACGCTTCAGATTTGCGGTACTGTCTGTCCAGTCCAGATAGATATAAGAAATATTCTTGTCCTTCAGCACTTCTTCTGCATGCACGCAATCGGGACAGGCGTTGGTTCCATACATAATCAGTTTCATCCTATTTTGCCTCCTGCTTTTGTTATCTCATAACAACCCATTTATTGTTTAGCACAAAAGTCCGCATAATACAATAGGAAATGAAAAGAAACTTCCCTGCTGCTACCGGCAGTGATATATAATCTTTGACACTTTCTTTCCAGTACTTAGATAGCCGTACTGTCTGATTCCCTCCCGGATGATCTGGTCCAGCTTTTCTTTTGACAGCCGGCAGATCGTATCATCCTCCAGGATAATCTCACATCCGCCGTCATTACAGCACCCTTCCCCGCACTCAATCTTGTACAGGTTCTGCCTGCTGATCGCTCCAATCTCTTCCAGTGCGTTGATCATGCGATAAACCGTCGCCACCCCGATCCGTTTGTCCTGTTTCGAAGCCTTGTAATAGATTTCTTTGCAGCTTGCACAGTCATCCTTCAGGATGATATCAATCAGAAGTTTTCTCTGCTTTGTGATACGACATCCATTTTCTTTTAATTGTTCTATGATTTCATCTTTTCTGCTCACCATACCGCCGCCTCATATCAGGAAATGCTGACAACTTCAAATCCCGCTCCTTCTACAGCCTGTTTCAGAACACTCTCATCTACCGCACGGTCGTAAGACACTTCCGCTCGGTTATCTTTCAGGTTTACTTTTGCGGAAACCCCGTCTATCGCGTTAAGCGCATTTGTCACACTGTTCACACAGTTCTGGCAGTGCATGCCTGAAATGCGGATCGTGCGGCGTCCGATCACAGAACCATCAAGCGTCTTCCTTTTCGGCTTTTTCGGCTTCACGCTGCCGGATCCGCCACCGCAGCATGCCCCCTCTCCTTTGAAATGCTTCAACGATCCCTTCACCGCAAAGATGAGAACGATCAGGATCACCACCATAATAATCGCGTCACCCATCACTATCCCTCCATCCTGTTCCTGTCATTCTATTGATTAGTATATGCTAACTACGGTTAGTATTCAATAACTCCAGGTGGATTTTATTGATATTTTTTCTCAAAAACAAAAAACTGATGTTTTCTGCGACAAATCGTCACTGAAAACATCAGTCAACTTTTTAAACCGGCCCGCTATTCTTCCGTCAAAAGATTTCTCATACTTTGCAGGCTGATCAGCAGTGTGGATGTGTTGTGAAGCAGCGCCGAGGATGTAGGCCTGATCCGTCCGGTGATCCCAAGCGCGATCAGCGCCGCGTTGATCCCGATGATCTGGTGATAATTTTTCCCGATCCGTTTCATCATCCCGTTTGCGAGACGCTTCAGTACCACCAGTTCCGCCAGGTCTTCCGCCGCAATGGTAATATCGGCGATCTCTCTTGCAAGCTCCGCGCCGTCGCTGATGGCAATGCCCGCGTCAGCGGCGGACAGGGCCGGGGAATCATTGATCCCGTCCCCGATCATGATGACCTTGTGTCCCAGCGCTTTTTCCCGCTCCACAAATCCTGCCTTTTCTTCCGGCAGCACCTCCGCGTAATACTCGTCCACGCCGACCCGGCGGGCGACAGCAGCAGCGGTCTTCTCACTGTCCCCGGTCATCATGACCGTTTTCTGTATCCCTTCCGCTCTCAGCGCCCGGATCATGTCCGCCGCCTCTTCCCGCAGGGGATCTTCGATGCAGATCACCGCGACGAGTTCCTTTTCAATGGCAAGATACAGGTGGGAGTACTCTTCCGGCAGCGCCTCAAATCTTTCCCGGCATTCCGGGCGGACCGTGCAGCCTTCGTCTTCAAATACAAAATGACTGCTTCCGATCACCACCTTTTTCCCGTCAATATATGAGGAGATCCCATGCGCCACCACATACTCTACTTTCGAATGCATTTCCTCATGGGCGAGCCGGCGCTTCTTTGCCGCATCCACCACGGCCTTTGCCATGGAATGGGGGAAATGTTCCTCCAGGCACGCTGCGATCCGCAGGCATTCTTCCTCCGGTTCCTCTCCGAACGGGATCACTGCTTTCACCGTGGGCTTCGCCTTTGTGAGCGTCCCGGTCTTGTCAAAGACCACGGTATCCGCTTCCGCGACCGCTTCCAGGAATTTCCCGCCTTTCACGGTGATCCCGTACCCGCCGGCCTCCCGGATCGCTGAGAGCACAGTCAGGGGCATGGCAAGCTTCAGGGCGCAGGAAAAGTCCACCATAAGCACGGACAACGCCTTTGTCACATTTCTGGTCAGGAGTCCGGCTGCCGCCGTGCCAAGCAGAGTGTACGGCACCAGCCGGTCGGCCAGATGCTCCGCCCTGCTCTCCATAGAAGACTTCAGTTTCTCCGAATCTTCGATCATGGCCACGATCTTTTCAAATCTGGTGGAGCCGGAAACCGCCTTTACCAGGATGTCCAGTTCGCCTTCCTCCACCACGGTTCCCGCATAGACGGACTGCCCTGGCACCCTGCGCACGGGCATGGCCTCCCCTGTAAGGGAGACCTGGTTTACCATGCCTTCCCCGCCGGACACCTCTCCGTCAAAGGGGATCACATTTCCCATATGTACGGTCACAACGTCGCCCTTTCGGATCTGATCCGCCTTTACCAGGATCTCCTGCCCGTCCCGTTTCAGCCAGACTTTTTTAATATTCAGGGACATGCTCCGCGCCAGATCTCCCACGGACTTTTTATGGGTCCACTCTTCCAGGAGTTCTCCCACTCCCAAAAGGAACATGACCGAACCGGCGGTATTAAAGTCCCGCCGCAGGACGGAGACCCCGATGGCGGTTGCATCCAGAAGCGGGACTTCGATCTTCCTCTCCCGGATGCAGCGCAGCCCCGCCGCAAGATATCGAAGCGACTTAAGCGTCACGATCCCTGCGCGCAGGGTCGCAGGCACCAGAAGCCTTCCGCCGTAGTGCAGCAGCACTTTCGCGATCAGTTTTTCCTTATAAGACGCGTTCAGCTCCCTTCCGGAATTGCGGACAATGGTCTCCGGCACGGCTACCTCTTCATACCGGAAGTTCTTCAGCAGACGGATCAGCGCAGCGCGCTCTCCAGTATAACAGATGACAGCGTCTGCGGTGCGCTCATACACTTTCACATCTGTTATATTGCCCTGCCTGTCCAGATACCAGAAAAGAGTATCCGCCTCCGCACATGTCATTTTCTCCTGAACGACATGGATGCGGAGACGGCCCCTGATCTCATGCTTTATGATAAATTTCATGGGCGGTTACATCGTTCCTTCTTCGGAAGGATCCGCACCGTCTTCCTCTGTCTCCTGCACAGCCGCCGCTTCCTGCGCCGCCCTCTCTTCATTGATCTGCTGGGCCTCCGCAAGGATATCCTCAGCGTTCTCCTGCACAGTCGTGACCGTTTTCATCACACAGTCTTTTGCACGCAGCGCCGCTGCCGTACACTCTGTATATACTTTCTTTGCGTCCCTGCCGGATAAAATCTTAACGCCTGCCGTCCCAAAGAGAACTCCTCCTGCAAATATTCCGATCTTTTTCATCAATGACTCACTGAACATATACTTCTACCTCCTGATAATACTTTTTACTGCTCTGCCGCCGGCTGATCACTTGTGTCTGTATCCGGTATAAAATACCATTATGAAACAGAACACGGCAGCCCATGCCCAGAATCTGTGCTGTTTCATGCGCCATCACTTCCTTCTGTTTTACTAGATTGCAATAAGAATACTATATCAGCATAGCAACACTCTCCCAGGGTAGTCAAAGCTAACCGGCCTTGTCGATAAAACTTCTCACTATCCCATATAATCTCCAAAACCCACTTGACAGCAGCGAATTACTTTCATAATATAACATTGTTATATATCACTGTTATATGGAGGTCGCCATGGATGAAAACACAGTATCTACATTAGAGCGGATCCAGCAGGCCGCATTGGACGAATTTGCAGAAAAGGGATTCCTGGGCGCTTCCCTGCGCCAGATCGTGAAAAATGCCGGTGTGACCACCGGCGCCTTCTACGGCTACTTTTCCAGCAAGGAAGCCCTGTTCGCCTCCATCGTGGAACCTCATGCCGCTGCCCTTATGGGCAGGTTTATGGAAGCCCAGACTTCCTTCGCGGAACTGCCCGAAGAACAGCAGCCGGATCACATGGGCGTAGAATCCTCGGACTGCGTCCACTGGATGGTGGATTATATCTGCCGGCACCGGGAACCGGTAAAGCTGCTGCTTTGCCGGTCAGAAGGCACCAGCTATGAACATTTTGTCCATAACATGGTTGAGGTGGAAGTGGAATATACACTGAAATATATGGATGTCCTCCGCCGCCTCGGGCGGGAGATCCCCGAACTGGATGAACAGATGTGCCATATCATTGCCAGCGGCATGTTTAACGGGATCTTTGAGATCGTGATCCACGATATGCCGGAAGGCAGGGCCCTGCGCTATGTAGACCAGCTCAGGGACTTTTATACAGCCGGATGGCTGAAACTGATGGGGCCGTAGCCCCCATCTTTTTTGCATGGCGGTTAGTCATTTCTAACTTCATGATACATATTTTAACCAAAAGGGAGGTAATCATTTGAAGCAGAAAAAGCAAAGCAGCCTTGCCCGCATCCTGGGTTATGCGGGCGGGCACAGAAATCTCACCCTGCTGGGCTGTATCCTCTCCGCCCTGTCCGCGGTACTGGGGCTGATCCCCTATGTGTGCGTATGGCTTGCGGCAAGGGACGTCCTGGAAACCTGGCCCGCGCTCACCGGAGTGTCCGGGTCTGCCCGCTGGGGCTGGACGGCGGTTTGGACCGCAGTCATAAGTATCGTTCTGTATTTTGCAGCGCTCATGTCCACTCATATCGCAGCCTTCCGCACGGCCCGGAATATCCGGCGCTCTGCCATGGCGCACGTGCTGAAGCTACCGCTTGGATTCTTCACGGGCAGTCAGTCCGGACGGCTCAGGAAACTGATCGATGACAATGCCGGTCTTACAGAAGATCTGCTGGCCCACAAGCTGCCTGACCTGGCGGGAACGATCGTCACTCCCATTGCCGCCGTCCTGATGCTCTTCCTCTTTGACTGGAAAATGGGGCTTCTGTGCCTGCTCACCATGGTGCTGGCGCTGCTGTCCATGTGCCTGATGATGGGCGGAAAGAACGCCGGCTTTTTCCACCGCTATCAGAAGGAGATCGAGCGCATGAGCGGCGAGGCGGTGGAATATGTCCGGGGCATCCCCGTGGTAAAAATGTTCCAGCAGACCGTGTACTCTTTCAAAGCTTTCTATGCAGCCATCAGGGACTACAGCGACCTTGCCAGCCAGTACGCCATGAGTTGCCGTGTGGGGCAGACCTGTTTCCTGACATTTATCAACGGAGCTTTCGCCCTGCTGATCCCGGCGGCTCTGCTGCTTGCCTCCGGCGGGGACGTGCGCACGGTGCTTGTCAACTTTATCTTCTATGCCCTGTTCGCTCCTGCCTGCGGCCAGATGATCAACCGCATCATGTACATGAGCGAAGCTGTCATGGAGGCGGATGAAGCCGTGGGACGCCTGGATGAGATCCTGAGCCAGAAACCGATGGAAAACACAGGGGTACAGAAACAGCCGGCAGACGCCGCTGTATCCTTTGACCACGTGACCTTTACCTACCCCGGCGCGGACCGCCCGGCTCTTTCCGATGTATCGTTTGCTGTCCGGCCCGGTCAGGTGACAGCGCTGGTAGGGCCCTCCGGGGGAGGCAAGACGACAGCAGCAAGCCTCATTCCCCGCTTCTGGGATGCAGACAGCGGCGCCGTCTCCATCGGGGGCGTCAATGTCAAAGAAATGGATACGGAAGACCTGATGAAACAGACAGCCTTTGTGTTTCAGGATACCCGGCTATTTAAAGAGAGCCTTCTGGAAAATATCCGGGCAGCCCGGCCGGACGCTTCCAGAGAGGAAGTCCTGTCCGCCGCACACGCTGCCCAGTGCGATGATATTCTGGAAAAACTTCCCCAGGGTCTGGATACTATGGTGGGCGCCAGGGGCGTGTACCTCTCCGGCGGCGAGCAGCAGCGGATCGCTCTTGCCCGCGCCATTTTAAAAGACGCGCCCATCGTGGTGCTGGACGAGGCAACTGCTTTTGCCGACCCGGAAAATGAGCACCAGATCCAGAAGGCGTTTGAAGCGCTGATCCGGAATAAAACCGTATTGATGATCGCCCACCGGCTGTCCACCGTGCAGGATGCGGACCACATCATTGTCTTAAGCGGCGGAAAGATCGCAGAACAGGGCTGCCATGAGAGCCTGCTTGCACAGCATGGCGTGTATGCCGCCATGTGGGAAGACTATCAGCGCAGCGCCCGGTGGAAAGTCGGGCGGACAGATCCGAAAAGCGGAAAGGGGGAAAAGACCGTATGACAAAGAAATTACAGCACGTATTCGCGCTCAGTGAGAAAGGAGCAAAAGATCTTGTAAAGGCCGTTATCTGGTGTTTTGTATGCAACTTAAGCCTGATGCTTCCGGTGGGGGCCGTCCTGTTCACGGCGCAGCACCTTTTGGATGCTATGGAAACCGGCGGCAGTCCCATGGAGGGCTTCTGGATCTACACAGGCTTTGCCCTGGCGGTCCTGGTCCTTTTGTTTGTCCTCCACTGGTTCCAGTATGCTTCCCTGTATCTGGCCACTTATAAAGAGAGCGCCAGCCGGCGGGTGAGCCTGGCGGAAACACTGCGGCGGCTTCCCTTAAGCTTTTTCGGAAACCGGGACTTAAGCGACCTGACCTCCACCATGATCGCAGACTGCTCCAGTCTGGACCAGATGTTCTCCCACTACGTGCCGCAGTTATTTGCGTCCGTCTTCTCCACGCTGGTGATCGGCGTCGCCATGTTCGTTTGCGACTGGCGGATGGCGCTGGCCATCTTATGGGTCGTGCCTGCTGCGGTCCTTCTGACGGCAGGGAGCAGGAAGATCCAGGACTCCTTCGGCACAAAGAATATTTTAAATAAACGGGCGGTCGCCGACTGTATCCAGGAAGGACTGGAAACCATCCGGGATATCAAGGCATGCAGCCGGCAGGACGCGTACATGGAAAAACTGGAGAAGAAACTTGCAGCCATGGAGAAAGGCTCCATCCGCTCAGAGCTGGCAACCGGCGTGTTCGTCTGCTCCGCCCAGGCGTTTCTCCGGCTGGGTCTGGCAACCACCATCCTGACCGGCGGAGCTCTTCTTGCGGCCGGAAAACTTTCTTTCCTCTATTTCCTCGGGTTCCTCTTTGCCGCCGCCAGGCTGTACGACCCGCTGGGGCTTGTGCTCCAGAATATCGCCGCCACCTTCAACGCCAAACTGCAGATCGAGCGGATGCGCTCCATTCTGGAACAGCCGGTGCAGAAGGGGACGGAAGAATTTACACCGAAGAACTATGACATCACCTTTGACCATGTCTCCTTCGCCTACCGGGAGGGGGACGGCGTACTTGAGGATGTAAGCTTCACTGCAAAGCAGGGCGAAGTGACCGCCCTGATCGGCCCCTCCGGCGGTGGGAAATCCACTGCCTGCAAATTGGCTGCCCGGTTCTGGGACGTCACCGGCGGGAAAGTTCTCTTAGGCGGAACGGATGTATCCACAGTGGACCCGGAAACGCTTCTTCGCTCCTACTCCATGGTATTCCAGGATGTGGTGCTGTTCCGGGATACGGTGATGGAAAATATCCGTCTTGGCCGCCGAGGCGCTTCGGACGAGGAAGTGATCGCAGCCGCCAGAGCCGCCCGGTGTGATGAATTTATCCGGGAACTGCCCCGGGGCTATCAGACCATGATCGGCGAGAACGGCTCCACCCTCTCCGGCGGCGAACGCCAGCGGATTTCCATCGCCCGCGCGCTTCTGAAAGATGCGCCGGTCATCCTTCTGGACGAGGCAACCGCCAGCCTGGACGTGGAAAATGAGAGCGCTGTTCAGGAAGCCCTCTCCCGCCTCCTCGCCGGCAAGACGGTTCTGGTCATCGCCCACCGGATGCGCACCGTGGAAGCGGCAGACAAGATCGTTGTTCTCTCTGAGGGCAGGGTGACAGAGCAAGGAACCCCTTCGGAACTGATGAAACAAAGCGGCCTCTTCCGCCATATGGTGGAGCTGCAGAGACAGAGCGCCGGGTGGAAACTTAAGTAATCAGCCCGGCAAATATTGCCGCGCCTGCCACGGTACAGATGCCCGCAGTCACAATCGCCAGACTGCTCATGGCGCCTTCCGTCTCACCCATCTCCATGGCTTTTGCTGTGCCGATGGCGTGAGCGGAAGTGCCAATGGCAATCCCTTTTGCTATCGGATGACGGATGGAAAAGATCCGGCAGATTGGCTCTGCCATCATATTTCCCAGCACTCCAGTGATAATGATCACAGCCGCCGCGATCTCACTGTGTCCGCCCAGTTCTTCCGCCACGCCCATACCGATCGCCGTGGTGACAGATTTCGGCAGAAGCGTCACATACTCTGCCCGGGTCAGGCCAAATAAAAGCGCCAGCGCCAATACGGTCAAAAGGCTCGCTGCAACTCCGGACAAGATGCCGGTCAGGATCGCCCGGTAGTTTTCCTTCAAAAGATGAAGTCTGTCATACATGGGAATTGCCAGACTCACTGTAGCCGGCGCAAGCAGATAAGACAAATATTTTGCACTGGCGTTATAGGTTTCATAATCGGTTCCCGTTGCCAAAAGGAACAGGATCACCAGGAGGATGGCGATCATCAGCGGATTGGCAAGCGCAGTATTCCATCTGCGTTTTACCAGCACTCCGATCCCGTAAGCGGCCAGGCTGATAAATACTCCCGATGCCGCAGAATTAAGAATCACTTCTTCCAGCATGTGTTTTTTCTCCTTTTTCTGATTTCCTGATACAGGCATCCGTCACTTTTCCCGCTGTAACCATCACTACGATCGTGGACACCACTGTGATCACGCAGGCGGGCACAAGCATAGCCTTCATATGTCCCCAGGACGCGACCAGTCCTGCTGCCGCCGGGATAAACATCAGCGGCATGATCTCGATCAGAAATTGTCCGGTTTCCCTGACATCTTCCAGCTTTAGCCATCCAAAGGCCAGAAATGCAAATAACAGCACCAGGCCGTATACACTTCCCGGAATGGGAAGCGGAATCAAATAATGCAGGATCTCCCCTGCGCAGGTAAATCCCAATATCACTGCAAATTGTCGGATATATTTCACAATTTTTTCTCCTCTTTGTCCTTTTTATTTTCCCCAGTTTCCAACCGGCCGGATACTGATCTCGCCAGAAGACAGATCTTCCTCTTTTCCGTCCTCATACCGCACTTTCAGGCGGCAGTTCTCATCCAGGGAAAGAGCCAGTGCCCTGCGCCTTCCCGCCGGTGTCACAACATCGATCTTCTGTCCGGTCACAAAGCATCTCTCCCGGTATTTTTCCACATAACTTTTGTGATCCGGCAAATGATAATAATAGAAAAAACGGTTCAAAAATTCTGCCGCCAGCTGTTCTCTTGCCTGATCCCGATAGCTGTCAAGTATTGCCCCTGCCTTTTCGGACAGTTCCTCCGGAAATCCTTTTCCCGGCAAGAATACATTGAATCCGATCCCCAGGATCACACTATCGAGGATCCCCCTGGCCTGGCTGAAGCTGCCTTCCGCCAGGATACCGCAGACCTTTTTCCCTTCCATATAAATATCATTGACCCATTTAATCCCGGCCTTTTTTCCGGATACTTTTTCAATGGCTTCACTGGCAGCCACTGCCGCCATAGTAGTGATCCTTCCAGTCAAATCCGCATCCGGCTCCTCCTGTCTTAACAGCAGGCTCAAATACACGCCGGTTCCGGAAGGCGAATAAAACGAGCGTCCCAGTCTTCCCTTCCCCGCTGTCTGTTCTCCGGCAATGATTACAGTCCCGGCTGGCGCTCCTTCCTTTGCCTGCTCCCGCAACAGAACATTGGTAGAATCCACAACCGGAAAGACCTGTAGCGAAAGTCCTTCTGTCTCCTGATTGAAATATTTCCTGACAAACGTCTCGTTAATACTTTCTTTTTCAAAAAGCTCTGGTTTCTGCATGTTCTTTTACTCCTTTTCAAGCTGACGGATACACTGTTTCCGCACATAGAAGAAGCATACAGCCTGCATGGCGATGGTAATAATCCAGGATCCCGGATAGGAAATGAACAGGAAATACAGGGATCTGTGATGCGGGAAGAACACATAAACCCAAAGGATCCGGGTTCCCACCGTACCGATCACCGACAACACCATCGGCACTGCTGAACGGCCCATCCCACGCAGGGCTCCGGGGAAAAGATCCATAACCCCGCAGAGGAAATAAGGCACCGTAGTGATAGAAAGGATCTCCAGACCGCACCGGATCACGTCCGGCTCAGCCGTATAGATCCGAAGCACCTGATCCCCGAATACATAGGCTCCTACGCCCAGAAGCCCCGCCGCGCCTGCGGACAGGATCATACAGTCTAACAGCACCCGGTCCATCCGTTTTTGTTTGCCCACGCTGTAATTCTGGCTGGTAAAACTCATGCAGGCCTGAGTAACCGCATTGACCGATACATATAAGAATCCCAGGATATTATTGGCCGCGGTATACCCTGCCATGGCGGTAGCGCCAAAAGAATTGACAGAAGACTGTAAAAGCGCATTGGAAAAATTGATAACCGTACTCTGGATCCCCGCCGGGATCCCTACCTGAAATATACGGATCATGTATATTTTTTTGATTCCCAGTTTCCGGAAAGAAAGCTGGTAACTTCCTTCTGTTTTCTGAAGGCAGCGGATCACCAGGATTGAAGAGATCATCTGGGAAGATACGGTGCCGATCGCCACTCCGGCTACTCCAAGCGGGATCACGATCACAAGCAGAAGGTCCAGCACCACATTTGCCATGCCGGACACTGCCAGAAACATCAAGGGCCTCTTGGTGTCCCCTACCGCACGCAGAATGGCAGCACCGTAGTTATACAACATGAAAAACGGCATGCCAAGAAAATAAATCTGCATATATAAAGTAGCCTGCCCGATCACATCTTCCGGCGTGTCCATCAAAGACAGGGCCGCTCCGGAAGACGCAAATCCTACAAAAGCCATGACCACGCCGCTGATCAGAGCCAGGGTGATGGCCGTATGTACGGACTCTGACATTTCCTTTTCCTGTCCGGCTGCGTAATACCTGGCCGCCAGCACATTGGCGCCAAGGGAAACGCCGATAAATAGATTTGTAAAAATATTGATCAGCGCAGTGGTGGATCCTACAGCCGCCAGCGCCTGGCTTCCGGTAAATCTCCCCACCACAATAATATCCACTGCATTAAACATCAGCTGCAGGATGCTGGTCAGCATCAGCGGCAGTGAAAATGAGATCAGCTTATCCATAATTGTGCCATTGCACATATCGATTTCGTATTTATTCTTCTTCAACTTCTGTACCCTCCATTTACCCTGCTTATCTTACTGCTTTCCATGTCCAGCGTCAAGTTGTCTTCTTCCGGTTTTCCAATGAAAGGAAACGGTTGAAATTCTTCTCCTGCGGAAGTATAATTCTCGCGAAAGGAGAAGAACACATGCCGATCAATACAAAAGAACAAATTGCAGAAGCCGCCATGACTCTTCTGATGGATAAAAATGTCAAAAAACTGACTGTAAAAAATATTGTCGAAGAATGCGGAATCACCAGGCAGGCATTCTACTATCATTTTGAAGATATCCCCCATCTTTTCCGATGGATATTCGAGAAAAGCGAGGAGCATATCCTGGCGCAGGCAAGAGAAAGCAGTGATCCGGAGGAGGAACTCCGCCGTTTTTTCCTGATGGCGATCCACACTATGCCTTATGTGAAAAAAGGACTGGAAAGCAATTACGGCAATGAACTGGAAGCGCTTTTCTCACACTATTTCTGTCAACTGTTTGAGCAGCTGGCCGAGAAGAAAGACATGTACAAAAACTGTACACGCTTAGAAGCAGGTCTGATCCTTCGCTATCACAGTTATGCGATCATCGGACTACTGCAAAACTGGACAGATGCAGATACAAAAAATCTGGAGCAGATTGTTCATCTGGTCTACCTTTTGATCAGCGAAGGAATTTCCCCTTCTTCCTAATATTTCTATAAAAGATCTGTTCACAGACTGGAGTGTATTTTTTTACACTTCAGTCTTTTTGTCTATACACTTTTTCTGATCTGATCATTGTAGATTTCGTTCCGGCTCCATAGAATAGAAAATGACAAAAAATACTCAGACGTCAGAAAAGGAGAATTTATAACTATGAAAGAAGTCAGATCACCAAAACGACCTATGATCTTCTACTACTGTATGGTCCTTCTGATCATTTTCCTCTTTAATATACTTATCGCTCCTCTGCTTGGGCACTCCCAGGTGACAGAGGTTGGCTACAACACCTTTATGGATATGATCGATGAAAAGGACATCGGACTGGTACAGATCGAGGACACAGAAATTATTTTTACGAATAAAGAACAGAGCAAAACCTATGAGACCACCGCTATGGAAGATCCTGGACTGGCAGAGCGTCTCCACAACTGCGGCGCGGAGTTTGAGCGGATCATAGAGGAGCCTGTTTCGCCGCTCTTCAGTATCCTGCTCACTACCGTCCTTCCCATCCTGATCTTCATTGCACTGGGACGCTATATGAGCAAAAAGTTGATGGAGCAGGCGGGCGGCAAGAATTCCATGGCCTTTGGCATGGGGAAAAGTAACGCCAAGATCTACGTTCAGTCCACCCAGGGTATCCGCTTCAGCGATGTGGCCGGGGAGGACGAGGCCAAAGAAAATCTGACTGAGATCGTGGATTATCTCCACAACCCGCAGAAATATACGGAAGCCGGCGCTTCCATGCCCAAAGGCATCCTGCTGGTGGGGCCGCCCGGAACCGGCAAAACCATGCTGGCAAAAGCGGTCGCCGGGGAATCCAATGTTCCCTTCTTCTCTATCTCCGGGTCGGAGTTTGTCGAAATGTTTGTAGGTATGGGCGCTTCCAAAGTTCGGGATCTCTTCAGCCAGGCAAAGGAAAAAGCCCCCTGTATCGTCTTCATCGATGAGATCGATGCCATCGGCCAGAAGCGAAACGGCGGAGGCTACGGCGGAAATGACGAGCGTGAACAGACACTGAACCAGCTTCTGACAGAGATGGACGGGTTTGAGGAAAATACAGGCGTCATCATTCTGGCTGCCACCAACCGGCCGGAATCCCTGGATCCTGCCCTGACAAGACCAGGCCGGTTCGACCGGCGTGTGCCTGTGGAACTGCCGGACCTTGCAGGCCGGGAAGCCATTCTGAAAGTCCATGCCAAAAAAATCAAGCTGGCCCAGGACGTGGATTTCCACACCATTGCCCGTATGGCCGCAGGCGCCTCCGGGGCGGAACTTGCCAATATCATCAATGAAGCTGCTCTTCGTGCTGTCCGGAATGGCCGGGTGGTGGTAACCGAGGCGGACCTGGAAGAAAGCATTGAAACGGTTATTGCCGGTTACCAGAAGAAAAATGCCGTTTTATCCGACAAAGAAAAGCTGGTCGTCTCCTATCACGAAATCGGCCACGCACTGGTTGCCGCGCTGCAGTCTGACTCTGCTCCGGTCCAGAAGATCACGATCATTCCCCGCACCTCCGGCGCACTGGGATACACCATGCAGGTGGACACCGGCGACAAGTACCTGCTGACCAGGCAGGAACTGGAAAATAAGATCGCCACCTTCACAGGCGGACGTGCCGCAGAAGAAGTGATCTTTGGAGAAGTCACCACCGGCGCGTCCAACGATATCGAACAGGCCACAAAACTGGCGCGTGCCATGATCACCCGTTACGGCATGAGCGACGACTTCGACATGGTGGCCATGGAGACTGTGAACAACCAGTATCTGGGCGGAGACACTTCCCTTGCCTGCTCCGAGGCCACGCAGAAAGAAATTGACCGCAAGGTGGTGGAACTGGTAAAGGCCCAGCATGAGAAGGCAAAAGCACTGCTTCTCGAACATGAAAGAAAACTTCATGAACTGGCAAAATATCTCTATGAAAAAGAAACGATCACCGGGGAAGAATTCATGGCGATCCTGAATCAAAAAGGAGGCGATGCACAATGAAAAGACGTTCCAGACTTGGGTGGCTTGAACTGATCCTTGGCGTCCTGCTGATCCTTCTCGGCGTCGCCACGATTCTTCTGCCAGGAAAAGTATTCGGGGGACTGATCGTCCTGTTTGGTTTCGCTGCCGTGATCATGGGTATCGGAGATATCCTTCTGTATATCCGCATGGAACGATTCATCGGCTTTGGCCCTGTCATATCGCTGATTTCCGGTATCGTCAGCGTAATGGCCGGCATCATGCTTGTGGTATATCCGGGTGCAGGAGTAATGGTCTTATCTGTCCTGTTTCCTATCTGGTTCATCGCCCACTGTATTTCCAGACTGTCCCACGCAGGAACGATACGGCTCTTTTCAGGAAACGGGATGTACTATACCACTTTGATCCTCAACGGCGTCGGCCTGGCCCTTGGGATCCTGATGCTCTTTCGTCCGGCATTTTCTCTGGCAGCGATTGGGTTTATCGCCGGATTCTACCTGATCCTCCTTGGGACCGACAGCATCATCCTGGCGTGCAGCAATGTGGGAATGCGGTAAGGAGATAGAATGGAAAAATAATCCCTCCTGTGGTACGATAAAGGCAGAAACAACGAGGAGGAAGCATACATGCATTATATAAACCATTACCACTCTCCCCTTGGCACGATCCTTCTTGCCGCTGATGATACCGGCCTTACCGGCCTGTGGTTTGAAGGCCAGAAATATTTTGCCCAGGGACTTGATAAAGAAACAGAAGAAAAAGAGTTCTCCGTATTTCAAACAGCCCGCCGCTGGCTGGATGTTTATTTCTCAGGGCAGGCTCCTGACTTCCAGGTTCCTCTTCATTTTCAGGGAACCGCCTTTCAGAAGGAGGTATGGGAGATTCTCTTATCCATTCCCTACGGCAAAACCACCACTTACGGAACCATTGCAAAGCAGCTGGCTGCAAAAAGAGGCCTTCCGCATCTGTCCGCCCAGGCAGTGGGCAGTGCGGTCGGCCACAACAAGATTTCTATTATCGTTCCCTGCCATCGTGTGATTGGGGCAGACGGAAGCCTCACCGGGTATGCCGGCGGCATCTGGAGAAAAGAAAAACTGCTGGCGCTGGAACAGGCTTAATCCCAGCGCCAGCCATGTATGAATTACAGCAGGCATGTCATGCCTGCTGTAATTTATTTACAAGTGAACTATCAGATTCCAAGTAAGCATCAAAACTTTCGTTGACTTTTCCATAAAAATATGCTAAGATGCGTCTCAAAGAAAAATAAGATAAGGCAAGGAAGAGAACCAGTAGGTATCTGAAATTGTTACAGAGAGTCCCGTTTGCTGAGAGTGGATACAGGGAAAGATATTTTGAGAGATCAAAGTTCCTGCAAAGGAATCGAATAACGCCTCGGAGCCGCATACCGACTACATTGTCTGACAATGTTGAGACTATGATGGGAACGCCCATTACAGCGTAAGGGTATCGATGCCATGTATAACATTTCCTGTGTTCATACAGACGTCCGTACCTGGAAAGGTCTGTGCCGCGAGACACAGACGAACTAAGGTGGCACCACGGATCTACCATCCGTCCTTGGAAACAGGGACGGATTTTTTTATGCTCAAAATTCCGCCCTGCAAAACTATTTTTGAAAGGAAGGATACACAATGAGCAAAGAATGTACGAAAATCAAAGAACTCTTTTCTGCACAGGACGCGCACATCGGACACGAAGTCACGGTCCGGGGATGGATCCGCAACCATCGCAAGCAGAAAAATATGGGGTTTATAGAATTGTACGACGGAAGCTGTTTCCAGTCTCTGCAGCTGGTATACACAACAGAAAGTGACAAAGATGGCAGGCTGAAAACTCTGCACAACGGCGCCTGCATCGAAGCGGCGGGAACCGTACAGCAGGGATTTCAAAAGGAATTGATCGAACTGAATCTCTCCCATGTTACACTGCTGGGAGACTGTCCCGAGGACTATCCCCTGCAGCCCAAAAGACATTCTCTTGAATTTTTGCGTGAACAAGCCTATCTTCGTCCGAGAACACGTCTGTTCCAGGCCGTATTCCGTATCAGAAGCGTGGCTGCACAATCGATCCACGCCTATTTTGCGGACAGAGGTTTCTTATATGTAAACACTCCTTTAATCACCGCAAATGACGCAGAAGGCGCCGGCAACACCTTTACCGTGACGACACTCGATATCACTGGTATCAAAGAACAGGCAAAGAAAGCTTCTGAAGAGATCTTTAAACAGGATTTCTTCGGAATCCCCGCTTCGCTTGCAGTAACCGGACAGCTTGAAGCCGAAACATTTGCGATGGCTTTTGGCGACGTATATACCTTCGGGCCCACGTTCCGCGCAGAAAACTCAAATACGAAGACACATATGGCTGAGTTCTGGATGGTGGAACCGGAAATGGCGTTCTGCGACCTGGACCGTCTCATGGATGTGGAAGAAGATTTTTTGAAAACCATTCTCGGACAGATCATGAAACAATGCAAAGAAGAGCTTACATTCCTGGAAGGCTTTACCAAATTACCGCTCCGGGAAAGAATGCAGGCAGTGATTGACTCTAACATCGTCCGGATCCGCCACGAGGATGCCATCCGCATCCTAAAAGAATCCGGTGAATCATTTGAATTTGAACCTGAGTATGGAGAAGACACGGCAAAGGAACACGAAAAATATCTCACCGAAAAGTACTTTCATGCACCCGTATTTATCTATGACTGGCCAAAGGACATCAAAGCATTTTATATGTATCAGAACGACGATGGCAAAACTGTCGGCGCAGTCGATCTGCTCGTCCCGGGTGCCGGCGAACTGATGGGCGGCAGCCAGCGTGAAGTGCGATATGACCGGCTTCTGGCAAGAATGCAGGAACTTGGCATCTCCACAGACAGCCTGGACTGGTATTTGAACCTTCGCAAATACGGCTCCTGCGACCATTCGGGATTTGGCATGGGCTTTGAACGGTTACTGATGTATGTGACAGGAATGGAAAACATCCGGGATGTTATCCCCTTCCACAGAACACCGGGAAGCTGCGAATATTAAACAAGAGATCCTGACCGGGAACACCCCGGCCGGGATCTCTTGCTTTTCTTCATAATATCTTACAGATAGCTGACTGTCTCTGAAAGTTCTTTGCGGTTGCTGTGATTTGGCAGAGGACCCGCATCTTCCGTCGGATACCCCAGGTCCAGAAGCATCAGCACTTCCTCCTGCTCGGGAAGTCCGAATTCTTTTGCCGCCTCTTCTGGATCAAACAGGTTGAGCCAGCAGCTCTCCACTCCTGCATCTTTAGCCGCCAGCATCAGATGGGTCGCTACGATGGCCGCATCCTCAATCCCGGAATCTCTCTTCCCTCCCGGATAAGTAAACACATTGTTTTTGTCAAAGGCAACCAGCAACACTGTGGGCGCCCCATACCGACACCGGGTCAGCTTATCAATCTTTGCCAGCCCTTCCTCTGACTGTATCACGTAAATGTGCTGTTCCTGCAGGTTCTTGGCAGTAGGAGCCAGGCGTCCTGCCTCCAGGATCTGATCCAGCTTTTCCTGTTCAATCTGCCGGCTCTCATAACTCTTACAAGAATACCGTTCTCTTACAACTTCTGAAAATTCCATTCTGCACTTCCTCCTTTTTCTTTCTGCCTTTATTATAATCCTGCCCTCTGGGAGTGAAAAGAAGTATTTTCAGATTTCTGCTTACCGCTCCACCTGATTCCGGTAAATGCTGCTGACTACACCCCACACGATTCCTGCCACCGGCCAGATCACCCAGGTAATATGCCACTCCATGGTCAGAAAGCTGACCAGCAGATATACAGCTATCACACAGCCCCAGTAAATCCCGCTGATCCGTTTATTCTGCTTCTTGGCGATGCGGGTATAATCTCCCTCTTCCAGAAGAACCTGATAACCGTCCCAGATAATGCAGGTGCGCACAATGAGAAAAACTCCAGTTGCCACAAGGAACAGCAGCAGACTGATCGCCCCGGTAAGCGCCATGACATTTTCTTCTCCAAATAGCAGGATCATCAGGAAAATAGGGATACAGGAGGCCACGCACAGCGCTACTCCCGCTGCCAGTTCAATGACATGACCTCTCTCATATTTCTGCTTCCGATCCCGAACCATGCCATCTACTCCGTAGGCTGTATCCAGCGCCTCTTTCTCCAGAAAATCATACTTTTCGTCATAATGACCGGTAATCACAAAGATAGATACTGCTGCAACGATCAGAAGAATCAGGATAGTAGTCCCCAGAAGGGCGCCCTGATCTTCCGTCAACGGAAGCAATCCCGCTTCTCCGGCGCCGGAAAGAAGAAGCAGAAATACCGGAGACATAATACATAAAAACACGCCAAAAGCGCAGGGAACAGAGACCTTCTGGCAATGAGCCAGATAATCGTTGGCAAGTTCCATGGACACCGGCACCAGCTTCTCTCCGGTCTCGTCTGCAATCTTCTCATCTGCTGCCGGGTTTTTCTCCTCTTCTTCCATCTCGTCGCGAAGAAGATAGTCTGTACTGACATCAAATAGTTCTGACAGTTTCAGGATCCGGTTCATATCCGGAACCGACAAAGCCCCTTCCCATTTAGAAATGGATTGCCGGCTTACTTCCATTTTCTCCGCCAGTTCCTCCTGGGACCAGCCGGCCTTCTTTCGTAAATAAATAATTTTGTCTGCTAAGATCATATGCTTTCTCCTTCTGCCAGACGGCCTGTCTGACGCGCCGCACTGGTCTTTGTTAAGGAAAGTATACTGTTTTGGGCCATCCTGCGCCAGCAACCAGACTTTACAATTCCGCAACCAGCGCGTACATTACTGGTAAACAGCCTTATTTTTTATTCAGAAGGCAGACACATTCTGTATGATATGTGCCGGGGAATAAATCGACGCACGCCAACCGTTCCACCTGGTATCCTCTCCCCTGCAGAAGTTCCAGATCTCTTGCAAGACTGGTGGGCTTGCATGCAATATATACCATCTTCTGTACCCCGAACCGGATGATCTTCTCAAGCGCTTTGGGATTCACGCCATCTCTTGGGGGATCCAGCACGATCAGATCCGGCACTTCTCCCAGTTCATCGATCACCTTCAGTACATCCCCTGCCCAGAAAGCGCAGTTATTAAGACCGTTTAATGCCGCATTCTCTTTTGCCGCTTCCACAGCTTCTTCCACGATTTCCACGCCCACGACTTTTGCGGCCACCGGAGCCAGGATCTGGGCGATGGTGCCGGTACCGCTGTACAGGTCGAAGATCACCTTATCCTTTGTGTCACCGATGTAGCTTCTGGCTGTCTCATACAGGACTTCCGCCCCCAGAGAATTGGTCTGGAAGAAGGAAAACGGCGTAATCTTAAACCGCAGTCCCAGAAGCTCCTCATAAAAATAATTCTGTCCGTAAAGAATATCTGTTCCTTCATCTTTCACCACATCCGCCACACTGTCGTTTCTTGTATGGAGAATGCCTGCAATGGTTCCCTCCAGTTCCAGTTCCAGAAGCGCTTCCGCAAATCCGTGACCGTCAAACTCACGGTCTCCTTCTTCCGTCGTAGTCACCAGATCGATCAGGATCTCTCCGGTCTTTACCGCTTTTCTTACCAGCAGATGCCGGAAAAATCCGGTATGACGCATCCGGTGATAATAAGGAAGACCGGTACTTTTTGCATAGTCCAGTGTCCTGATGAGGATTTTTCGGAAATCCTCATCTACGATCCGGCATTCCGGCACATTGACAATATCATGGAAACTGCCTCTTTTATGCATCCCGAGAGCCAGCGGCCCGTCTTTATACTCATCTCCAAAGGAAAACTCCATCTTATTGCGGTAGGCCTCCTGCCGGGGGCTTGGATGGATCCCTTCCCAGATGTATTCCCCGTCCACAGCCTCATCCATCATGTTTCTGATCTGGGTCTCTTTTAATTGCAGCTGTTCCTCATACGGAAGATTCTGATAGGTGCATCCGCCACATTGCCCGAAATGCGGACAGGGCGGTGTGATCTCGTTCGCCGCAGGCTCCAAAACCTCCAGGATCCGTCCCTCTGCCTTTCCTTTACGGATCTTATTTACCGAAAACCGTACCAGCTGCCCCGGCACCCCGTTCTTTACAACAACCGTTTTTTCCTCCTCCGGAATAAGGATCTTTCCTTTGTTCGGAAATTCCACTTCCTGGATCCGGCCTTCATAGATCTGTCCTTTTTTCATCCATACTCTCCGTTTCTTCTTTTCTTACTGCCGCCTGTCTCCGGAAAGCCTGTGGTATTTTGCATTCAGGATCGTCCCGTCCTGCTCTACTTTCACATGATCCAGACTCTTCACATATTGATTAAACTGCGCGTAGCCATAATCGCTGATCTTAAAATCTTTGTATTTATCATAGACCCTATTTCCAAGCGTGCTCAGCTCGATACCGTTCTTCCCGGCTTTTTTCACCAGACTTACCACATAATTGTCTATATCAGCTTTGCGTCTCTGATCCTCTTTCAGCGTCACGGTCACAATGTGTCCATGCTTCACCAGCTGGATCCTGGGGAACTGCTCCAGGAATTTGGACAGCATGTTGTAGCCGTAGCTTCGCACGTCAAAATCCGGATACAGGCTGACCAGACGGCTTCCCACTTCTCCAAGACCAGTGCCTTTATTGCTGTCCTGATTTTCAATGATCATATCAATCACCGCATCCTCGATCTTTCCAATACTGAGGCGCTCATGCTGCACTCTGGCCTTGCCTGCGCCCGGCTCCTGCTCGTCCATCAGATTTTCCAGGATCGTAAATTTATCACAGGCTTTGCGGAAGGGCTCCGGCGTTTTATTTTCTCCCATGCCGATCACAGTCTTTCCGCTCTCCCTGAGACGGCTGACCAGACGGGTAAAATCGCTGTCGCTGGATACAATACAGAAACCATCCACATCGTTCGTATATAAAATATCCATCGCATCAATGATCATAGCGGAATCCGTGGCATTTTTCCCCTGAGTATAACTGAACTGCTGGATCGGAGTGATGGAGTTGCTTAAAAGCTGCTCCTTCCATCCGGAAAGCTGGGTGCTTGTCCAGTCCCCGTATATCCTCTTATATGTGATCACACCGTATTTAGAAAGTTCTGTCAGAACAGGCTTGATATACTTTGCCGATACATTTTCCGCATCGATCAGCAGTGCGTAACATTGTTCTTCCATAGTTGTCCTCCGAAAATAGTAAGAAATGTTTTCAAGATAAAAGCAGGCAGGACGCCCTTCCTCTCACAGATGGGGCTTCCAACCTGCTCTTTTATTGCGTTCTGAAACTGTAATCTCTTCTATACCTGATCATCATCATTGAAGAAATCATCGTCAAAATCATCGTCGAAATCTTCCTCAAAATCTTCCAGATAATCCGGTGTAAAGAAGCAGTATACCGCATAAGCGATGGCTGCAACCGCAGCTACAGCTCCTACAATGGCAAGTACCCAGAGTACTGTCTTGCACTGGCTGCTTTCCTCCTTCTTATTGATCAGTTCGTTCAACTTTGTTGCAGCAATGATATCCTCTACCTTACTCATGCTCCCACATCCTTTCTTATGCTGTCACAGCAAGTTCATTAATTAAAGACATTATATCACTAACATTTTCAGATTACTATAACTTTATGCCAATTTACTCAATTTTCTGCAATTTTGCAAAAGCAGCGAACATTTTCTTTGTACCCGGGCCGTCAAAATCTACGGTCACCTCGTAATCCCGGCCGCCTTTTACCATGGCTGTCACCGTCCCGGGGCCGAATTTGACATGCCGGACCCGGTCGCCCACCTGGTATCCAGGTCCTTCTCCCTTTGGCGATCCAAACTCCCTGGCCGGCGCCGCGGTTGCAAATGCTTTTGTCCGAAAGGCCTGTCTCGCCTGCTGGTATGCGGACGTTTTCACCGGTTCTTCCTTTTCCTTTTCGAAAACCGCGCCTGTAGACACCAGGTTCATGGGGATCTCCTTTAAAAACCGGGACATTTTGTTATACTGGGTCTCGCCCCGGATCATCCGGCGTCTCGCGCACGTCAGAGTCAGCTCCTCTTCTGCCCTTGTGATCCCTACATAGCAGAGTCTCCGCTCTTCTTCCACTTCTTCCGGATCGTCCGAAGTGATCGTCAGATAACTGGGGAAAATCCCATCCTCCATCCCGGCCAGATATACATGAGGAAATTCCAGTCCCTTGGCGCTGTGAAGGGTCATCAGCACCACATAATCGCTGGATTCATCCAGACTGTCAATGTCTGCCACCAGCGCCACTTCTTCCAGAAAACCGCTTAATGTGGCCGGTTCATCCTGTTCGTCACAGACCTCTTCATAAGCGGAGATCTTACTTAATAACTCGTCAATATTTTCTATCCGGCTCTGGGCTTCTTCCTCACCTTCCTGCTGCAGACTTTCTATGTATCCCGTTTCCTCAATGATCTCCTGCATCAGTTCGGAGATGGTCATCTCCTCTGCATCCGTCTTAAAATGTTCGATCAATGCCACAAATGATTCCAGTCTGGAAGCCCCTCTTCCAATCCCCGGGATCAGATCCACCGCCCGCAGGGCCTCATAAAATCCGATCTCCCTTCCTGCCGCATATTCCTGTACCCGGTTGATGCTGGTAAGGCCGATCCCTCTTTTGGGTACATTGATGATCCGGCGCACCGCCAGGTCGTCACGACCGTTATCAATGGTCTTTAAGTAAGCCAGCAGATCCTTGATCTCCCGCCTTGCATAGAAGTTCACGCCGCCCACGATCTTATACGGGATATTGGCAGTCACAAACTTCTCCTCAAATAAACGGGACTGGGCGTTAGTCCGGTACAAAATGGCGTGGTCATGATACGCCGATTCTCCTTTTTCCACCCGCTTACGGATATCGTCCACGATATATTCCGCCTCGTCAAAAGCCGTGTCAAACTGACGGACATTGATCTTCTTTCCTTCCCCGTTATCTGTCCAGAGCGTTTTCTCCTTCCGCCCGTGATTATGGCGGATCACCGCATTCGCCGCGTTCAGGATATTTTCCGTAGACCGATAATTCTGCTCCAGTTTGATGACCTTTGCATCTGGAAATACCTGCTCAAAATCCAGAATATTACGGATATTCGCCCCTCTGAACTTATAGATCGACTGATCGTCGTCCCCTACCACGCAGAGATTCCGGTATTTGCCGGCCAGCAGGCGGACCAGTTCAAACTGCACAGTATTAGTATCCTGATATTCGTCCACCATAATATAACGGAACCGCTCCTGATAGTACTCCAGCACATCTTTCTGCGTCTGGAAAAGCTGCACCGCCTTCAGCAACAGATCATCAAAATCCAGGGCATTATTGGCCCGAAGCTGTTTTTCATATTCTTCGTATACCGAAGCGATCCTCTGACGGCTGTAGTCTCCCTGTGCCTGGATCCGGTACTCTTCCGGCGTGATCAGCTCGTTTTTTGCCTGTGAGATGGCTGCCAGAAGAGATCTTTCCCTGTAAATCTTTGTATCAATCTGCAGCAATTTACAGATGTCTTTCATCAGAGTTTTCTGATCGTCTGTGTCATAGATCGTAAAACTGTTGTCATATCCCAGAAGTTCAATATGTCTTCTAAGGATCCGTACACACATAGAGTGAAACGTGCTGACCCAGATGCTTTCCGAGCCAAAGCCCACCAGGCGGTCCACTCTTTCGCGCATCTCACCGGCCGCTTTATTGGTAAAGGTGATCGCCAGGATATTCCAGGGATTTACTCCTTTTTCCTCGATCAGATAAGCGATCCTGTGAGTCAGCACTCTCGTTTTTCCGGAGCCCGCCCCCGCCAGGATCAGAAGCGGTCCTTCTGTATGATATACCGCTTCCTTTTGCTGTTCATTCAATGTATCGTAAATGCTCAATCTTCCTGCTTCCTTTCTGCGTCCTTCTGTTTCATATATAAATGTTCCTTCTTGATCTCCTCATAAAGAGACAGGGAATCCCACTCCTGATTGGTCGGGGTTACCACCGCTTTCAGATCCACCTGAACCTTCTCCTTTTTCATCAAAAACAAAGCCTTGTCCAGCATTTCCTCTGTAGCTGCGCTGATCACCATCATCTCTTCTGGAAATCCTTCTCCTTTGTATTCACATCCGGTATCTGTATCTTCCAGATCCTCCTTTTCCCGGATCCCGGCAAGCGCACCGATAGGAAGACCATACTCCTCCGTCTCCACATGCCGGACCTTATAACCGAGAAATCCAAAGATCATCCCGATCTTTTTCCCTTTCCCGGTTCCTTTCAGATTATAACAGAGCACTGCTGATCTCATAGCATACAACTTCCTTTCCCCAACAGTATGTTCTCATTATATGGGTTTTCAAATAGAAGTGCAAGCCGGGAAAAAATTAAAGAAATATTTCTTGTCATATAGTTTCGGAAACTATATAATGATTATATTGAGGTGATTTTATGACGATAGATACAAAAGATCTGCTGAACAGTATCCTGTCCAGCATTTCACGGATTGACTATATCAGACCGGGAGAGATCCCCAACATCGATCTGTACATGGATCAGGTGACAACTTTTATGGAAGAACAGCTGAAGCGGACCAAACGGCACGATGACGATAAGATCCTGACCAAAACAATGATCAACAATTATGCCAAAAACAACCTTCTTCCCCCTCCGGTGAAGAAGAAATATTCCAAAGAACATGTGCTGGTGATGATCTTCATCTATTATTTCAAAAATATTCTTTCCATCAAAGATATCGAGACACTGCTTGCTCCCATCACGGACAAAGCTTTTGATGAGGAAGATCCTCTTGACATGACTGCTGTTTATGAAGAGATCTGCCAGATGGAAAAATCCCGGATCGAAGGGCTTCAGAAAGACGTAACCAGATCCTATCAGCTTGCCCTGGAAAGCTTCCCTGACGTTCCGGAAGACCAGCAGGACTATCTCCGGCTGTTTGCTTTTATCTGCAACCTGAGTTTTGACGTGTATGTGAAAAAGCTGATCATTGAAAAACTGATCGATGAACTTCCATCCTCTGAAAATGACGCGAAAAAGAAGAAATAAGCAGCGCTTATTTCTTCTTTTTATCTTTTCTATGCTTCTTCCTGCGGAGCATCAATTCTTTCAAATACCATATCGTATCCATCGTTCCCATAATTTAACGAGCGGTTCACGCGGCTGATGGTAGCTGTAGAGGCTCCGGTCTTTTCCGCAATCTCCAGATACGTCTTGTGCTCTCTTAACATCTTTGCCACTTCAAATCTCTGGGAAAGGGAAAGCAGTTCATTGATCGTACAGATATCCTCAAAAAAAGTATAACACTCCTCTTTATTCTCTAAGCTCAGTATCGCAGAAAACAGATAATCCACTGCTTCTGTCCTGATCTTCTTACTCATAACATACGCTCCTTTGTAACAATATTTCATTACTGTTACATTTTAACACAGTAAATTCTTGAAGTCTACACCTTTTTCCCGTGTTTTAACAAAGACCGCAGTTTCTCATAAGAGGTATTGGCGACCAGTTCCTCCGGGAAACCAGTTTCCCGGCACAACTCTTCTGCTTCTGGATATTCTGCGATATCCACATCCACATGGGCGTCGCTTCCCCATACGATCATGGTTCCCTCTTTTTTACATGCTTCCAGCATTTTCTTACAGTTTTCGTGGGTATTTACCCGGAACCCTTCCGGCCGCAGAGAAGAATTGTTCACCTCAAGCAGTGTTCCTGTACGTTTTGCCTCTTTTGCCAGTGCCTCATAATCGGCCGGGAATCTTCCGTCGTCCGGATGGCCGATAATGTCCACATAGGGATTTTGCATCACCGCATAATATGCCTCCATGACATTTTCAATGGTCCGCTCTTCCAAAAAGCAGGGCATGTGCATGCTGGCGATCGCAAGATCCAGGTTTTTCAATGTTGCTTCCGGCAGATCCAGTCCTCCCGTCCGGTCCGTAATATTCACTTCCGCCCCAAGCAAAAGATGAATGCCGCACATCGAACGCGGCACCACCTGGAAGTTCTGGAAATAATATAATGGAGCGGCTCCCGGCATCTGCGGCGCATGTTCAGTAACCGCAAGGCCGGCAAGCCCTTTTTCAGCCGCCATGGACACCATCTCCCGCAGCGTATTATAGGCATGCCCGCTTACGATCGTATGGCAATGCGTGTCAATTTCAATTTTCATCATTCTGTCCTTCTTTCCTGCAAACGATTCATCATTTCTGATACACGCAATTATTATACCGCATACTTTTTCCTTTTTCTACACATTCTAAATCATATCGCCCGCAATTCAATCAGAATATCATCAGAATATCTATTACACAGTTTAGGAGGCATATTTTATGAATAAAGAAGAAGAGAAAAATCAGAAACTCATAGACGCCTGCGATTATCTGTCCAGCGCGGCATCCAGCCAGGACCTGACGGGACTGATCCCTTCCGCACCGGTGTCCCCGGGAGAACTGGAATCCTATGAAGAGTTGTATCCCTTCCTGCCGCCCGGAGGAAATGCGCAGTCCATCCGTCCGGAAAAGAACGGTTCAGAGACTTCCAGGCATGCCGGATTGTCCGAAGGCACACGCAAACCGCGCCACGCACAAGAGTAAAAAGGCGGCATATACTAATCAAAAAACGGAGTTTTTATCATGCCAGCTATGAATCTTATTCCGGTAAACGGGATCATTGTAAGCATCACACCTTTTGGAGACGACTGCTGCGAGCAACAGGTCAGCATCCGCACCACGGAAGGAATCAACAATTTCATCGTCGGACCGGAAACCTATGTGCAAAACAATGTACGCCTGCGCCCGGGGATGAACGTCACTGCCCTGTACGACGGAGAACAGGCTGTCCCGCTCATCTACCCGCCCCAGTACCGCGCCGTCTTTATCGGCCGGCGAAATCCCGGCGAAAAAGTATACGCCGGTTATTTTGACGAAACCCTCACTTCGTCCGACGGATCACTGCAGCTAAACATTGACACCTCCACCAGCGTGGTAACTGCTAACGGCCAGACGTTCCAGTGCTCGCCGGGCGGGCATACCCTGATCGTATATTACAGCGAGACCACCCGGAGCATACCGGCTCAGACCACACCCCGGAAGATCATCGTGATTTGCTAAAAAAATAACAGGGGACGTAGTCCTTTGCAAAAGGACTACGTCCCCTGTTATTTTTTTCACTAACTTCTGTTCTGCACTTCTACCAGATGCAATGCCCCATACCGCTCACGAAGCTTGGGTTTCTCAATCTTCCCGGTGGGATTTCTCGGCACATCGGCAAAGAATATTTTTCTGGGTCTCTTATACCTTGGCAGTTTTCTGCAAAATTCATTGATCGTCTCTTCATCGCAGGAGACACCCGGCTTTAATTCAATGATCGCGGCCGAGATTTCTCCCAGCCTGTGATCCGGCAGCCCGATCACTGCCACATCATGAACCGCTTCGTTGGTACGCAGGAAATCTTCCACCTGTACAGGATAGATATTTTCTCCACCGCTGATAATCACGTCTTTTTTACGGTCTACCAGGAAAATGAATCCATCTTCGTCTTCTTCTGCCATGTCTCCGGTATACAGCCATTCTCCGTGAAGCACATCCGCTGTGGCCTTCGGATCGTTGTAATAGCAGACCATGACTCCCGGGCCGCTGACCGCCAGTTCTCCGGTTTCTCCCGGTTTTACGTCATTGCCATTCTCGTCAATAATCCGGGTCTTCCAGCCGTATCCGGCCTTGCCGATGGCTCCTACCTTCTCAATATTCCCAATTCCCAGATGGACGCATCCGGGACCCAGAGATTCGCTGAGTCCATAGTTGGTGTCATACTGATGATCCGGGAAATATTCCAGCCAGTGCTTGATCAAGCTTGGCGGCACCGGCTGTGCGCCGATATGCATCAACCGCCACTGATCCAGCTGATACATGGACAGGTCGATCTTTCCACTGTCCAGCGCCAGTAAAAGATCCTGAGCCCACGGCACTAAAAGCCAGACGATGGTACACTTTTCTTCGGAAACCGCCCGCAGGATAAACTCCGGATTCGTGCCTTTTAAAAGCACTGCTTTGCCGCCTGTCAACAGACTTCCCAGCCAGTGCATCTTTGCTCCGGTATGATACAGCGGCGGAATACACAAGAACACATCGTCCTTTGTCTGACCGTGGTGATTCTGCTCCGCTTTCGCCGCGTGCATCAGCGCCTGATGCGTATGCAGAATGGCCTTGGGAAATCCTGTGGTTCCAGATGAAAAATAAATCGCCGCATAATCTTCATCTGTCACGTCAATCTTTGGGGACTGGCTGGAACAGTTCGCGGAATGCATGGTGTAATCTTCTGCAAATCCGGGGCATCCGTCTCCCACAAAAAACAACAGCCTGTGCCGGCTGATATCATCTGCAATCTCTTCGATACGGCCGATAAACTCCGGACCAAACACCAGCACGTCTACCTCTGCCAGTTCCACACAGTACTTGATCTCCTCTGCGGAATACCGGAAATTCAGAGGAACGGCCAACGCTCCTGTCTTCAGGATCCCAAAATAAATCGGCAGCCATTCCAGACAATTCATCAACAGGACTGCCACCTTGTCGCCTTTGTGAACTCCCCGCTCCAGCAGAAGGTTCGCAAAACGGTTTGCCTTTTCATTAAATACATTCCAGGTGATCTCTCTTCTATAATAGGATGCCCGCACAGATTCGATCAGTTCATATTCCTTCCAAGTCACTCTGCGGGTTTCCGGCATCTCCGGATTAATCTCTACCAGCGCCACATCATCTCCGTACAGCCGGCAGTTTTTTTCCAAAATATCTGTAATAGGCATAAAAATCCCCTTTCTGGCACATCACTTTAGCGCTTTTAATCGTTAAAGTAACTATACCTTTTTTGAAAGGGGATGTCAACCTTATTTTACTGCCTTTTTAGCAAATTCCGTAGTCACAAGATCCTGATAAGGAGCCCGTTCCTTCAGTTCACCTGCTTCTTCCAGAATATCCTGTAAAAGTTCAAAACTATCTTCTTCAAAGATCAGATCTGCCTTCCAGGTATCCTGATCATAGTACCTTGCTACGATCGTGGTAATGGTTTCCAGATCCGTTTCCTCAAACTGCGGTTCAATCACCTGCGCGATCTCCTCCGGCGTATGATCCTGCACATAATCCATGCCCTTCTGCAGGGCGTCCGTAAATCCCTGGATGATCTCCGGATTTTTCTCCATATAGCTTTTCTTTGCAGAAAAAGCAGTGTAAGGAACGTATCCGCTGTCCGTACCAAGGGAAGCCACTACATACCCTTTGCCTTCTGCTTCAAGGCTGGTCGCTCCCGGTTCGAATTCCACCGTAAAATCAGCTTTGCCTTCTGCGAAAGCAGCCGCCGTAGAGCCGAAATCAATATTCTGGTCGATCGTAAGATCCGCCGCCGGGTCCATCCCGTTTTTTCGGAGAATATATTCAAATACCATCTGAGGCATGCCGCCTTTTCTGCCTCCCAGCACCTGCGTCCCTTTCAGGTCTTCCCAGGTAAAGTCCGGCATCTCTTCTCTTGCCACCAGGAAGTTCCCGGCGCGCTGGGTCAGCTGGGCAAAGTTTACTACATAATCTGTAGCGCCCTCATTGTAAGTATAGATGGAGGCTTCCGACCCCATAAAGCCAATATCGGCTTCACCAGAGATCACAGCCGTCATCGTTTTGTCAGCACCAAATCCACATACCAGATCCAGCGCGATCCCTTCTTCTTCAAAGTATCCTTCTTCCACCGCCACATACATCGGCGCATAAAAGATAGAATGAGCAACTTCATTTAACGTAACTTCTGTCAGTTCCTTTCCGGCTTCTTCCGTGCCGGAGCACCCGGCCAGGATCCCTGAAAGCAGCATCAGCGCCAGACCCGCTCCCATCAGACGCTTCCTCATCCACTTTTCCATAATCGTCCTCCTCATGACTTCTGCCGGCATATGCCCCGCCGGCAAAGAATAGATTCAAAACTAATATATTCATCATGAGAAGAAGCTGTGACGTCTAGGAAATGATCCGGTGGATCTGCCGGTATTCCCGGGGCGACATTCCGTAAATCTGCTTAAATGCCCGGGAAAAATGCAGCGCATTGGGATATCCCACCATCACGGCGATATCACTGATCTGCCGGTCCGAAGTAGTGAGAAAATCCGCGGCCCTTGCCATCCGGTAATGGGCCAGAAAGTCCTGCGGGGACTGGCCGATCACCATTTTAAATATTTTTCCGAAATAACTTCTCTCCAGCTGACAGTGTCTGGCCAGTTCCTCTACCGTAATATTTTCCGCATAATGATTGGCAATATAAGTAATTGCCTCCTTGGAATAAAATTCCCGAAGCTTCCCTTCCTGCCGCTTTTTCCGGGTACTGGAATAACGGATCAGTTTATCCATCAGAAGATACAACCGTCCGATCATTTCCATGGAAGAAGTGTTTTCACCGTAGACCAGCTGCCTGATCTCCTGCTCCAGTTCCTCTCCATGCTCTTTGGTATCCGGAAGATAAACCGGGTGCTTGTAGGAAATCCCGGCAGACTCGATGCATTCTTTTGCCCGCAAGCCGCTAAACTCCACCCACATATAGGTCCATGGATCCTGCTCGTCCGCCATATAGGTGTTCACATATCCGGGCTCGATGATAAACCCGGATCCACCCTGCAGCTGAAATTCCTGCATATTATCCTTTTTATCATTGGCGCGCAGTTTCCCCTTGCCGGAAATAATATAATGAAATAAATAATTATTTCTGACATAAGGACCGAATGCGTGCAGCGGACTGCACTTTTCATACCCATACTGTATGATCGTCAGATCGATGAAATGTTCATCCCGGAAAATGGAAAATTTCGTATCCCCCATCTTGCACCTTCTCTCCGTCTTTATATTGTGTTTTTTACTAAATTCTAACCGTGCTTTTTATATATTTTTCATAAACTTTCTTCTTCTTTTACAATTATATACCAAAATGCGTCTACACTTCAACTATTTGCTGTAAATAACGCATTTGGGTAATATTCAGACTCATAAATACATTTACCCCTATTCGTTAAAATGCTATCATTTTAAATAGCTTACAGCATAATCTTCGTGCAATCTGTATATTGCACAAACCAAAAAGGAGAGGTGTGGAATGAAAAAGAAAGTGACCGCTGTATTTCTTGTATTGACGCTCCTTCTCAGTATGGCCGCTGTCGCCGGATGTGGCAGCGATTCCTCTGCTGACGGGAAGACCGAGATCGAGATCATACAGTACAAAATGGAAGCGACCGACTACTTTGACGCACTGGAAAAAGAATTCAATGAGACCCACGATGATATTCATCTGACCATTGATTCCCCCAATGATGCGTCCACCATCATGAAAACCCGGTTCATCCGCGAAGATTATCCGGATATCATCGGTATCGGCGGCGACATCAACTACTCTTACTATGTGGATGCCGAGATCCTTGCCGATCTGTCCGACTGGGACGGCATGAGCAATATCAAAGAAGCCTATCTTGATATCGCAGAGGCTCTGGAATTTGTACCTACCGACGGTACATACATTGCTCCCTACATGGCGAACGCCGCCGGCATTCTCTATAATAAGGATATGTTTGAGGAACACGGCTGGGAGATCCCCACAAACTGGGACGAACTGATCTCTCTGTGCGAAGAGATTCAGTCCGAAGGGATCCTTCCCTTCTACTTCGGCTTCCGTGATACCTGGACCTGTCTGGCTCCCTGGAATGCGATTGCCGTAGACCTGGCTCCTGCTGATATCTGTAAACAGGTCAACAGAGGCGAAGCCACCTTTACGGATGCATACCGCGAAGCCGCAGAAAAATATCTCCAGCTGATGGATTACGGTCCGGACGATCCGCTGGCCTATGGTTACAATGACGCATGTACCTCTTTTGCCAACGGAGAATCTGCTATGTACCCCATCGGAAGTTATGCGGTTCCTCAGATCCAGTCCGTAAATCCGGACATGAACATTGATTCCTTCGTCATGCCCGCAAGCGACAGCTCTGATGGAAATACTCTGAACTCCGGTATTGACCTTGGATTCTCAGTTACTGCTGCCTGCGAAAACAAGGAGGCTGCTTACGAGGTTCTGGACTTCCTGTATGAAGATGACAACATCCAGGCATACATTGACGACCAGAACGCAATCTCCTGCAAGGAAGGAGACTATCAGCTGGGTTCCATGCTGGACGGCATGAGCGAGTACATCGAATCCGGCAACATGACCGACTACCAGGATCACTACTATCCGTCTGAGATGGCTGTTGACGCGATCCTGCAGACCTATGTGGTAAATGGCGACATCGAACAGTTCCTGTCCAGATTCGATACAGACTGGCAGCGTTACAACCGCGACATCATCCGTACTGTACAGGAATATGAAGAAGAAAACGGCAGTGCCGAGTAGGAAAGGAGTGGGGATAGAATGAAAAATGATAAAAAACGGACGTATCTGTTGATCACAATACCGATCCTGGCATTGTTCGTATGTTTTAACACCATCCCTCTGATCCGTGGTGTGATCTACAGTTTCACAAACTTCAGAGGTTTTGGTTCCTACGACTGGGTAGGCCTCCGTAACTATATTGACCTGTTTGGTGATTCCCGCGTTGGCGGTTCTTACCTGTTTACCTTTAAGCTGGCCATCTGCGCCACAGTTCTGACCAACGTGATTAGCCTGATCCTGGCTCTTGGCCTGAACGGCAAGATCCGTGCAAAAAGCTTTTTCCGCGCGGCATATTTCCTGCCGAATGTTCTGGGCGCGCTGGTTGTAGGTTACATTTTCCAGTATCTGTTTACCTACATCATCCCGGCGCTGGGCGAGATGATCGGAAGCCCGACCTTAAGCCAGAGTATGCTTTCCAATGAAAACCTGGCATGGTTCGCCATCGTGATCGTCTGCTGCTGGCAGGCAGTTGCCATGAACACGATCATCTATATCTCCGGCCTTCAGACCGTACCGGAAGATGTGTACGAAGCAGGCGACCTGGACGGCGCCACCGGATGGAAGCGCTTCCGCCACCTGACCTTCCCCCTGATCATCCCGTTCTTTACCATCAACATGGTTCTGTGTGTCAAGAACTTCCTGATGGTATTCGACCAGATCATGGCCATGACAAAAGGCGGTCCTGCACAGAGTACCGAATCCATCTCCTACCTGATCTACAACAATGGTATGTCAGGCGGACAGTTCGGATTCCAGAGCGCTAACGCCGTCATCTTCTTCATCGTGATCGTCGTACTTTCCGGCGCACAGATGACCATATCCAGCAGGAAGGAGGAGCAGTTATAATGAAAAAAGCAAGAATTGGAAATCAGACCAACTGGACTGTTGTGATCTTATTGATCCTGGGATTAAGCACTGTAGTTTTTCCATTATACATGGCTGTTGTAATTGCGTTTAAGCAGCCGTCCGAAATGACAAACAGCATTTCCGGTATCCTCTCACTTCCGGCAAGCTTCAGTTTAAGCAATTTCTCACAGGCCATGGAAGTGACAGATTTCTGGCGCTCCCTGACTAACAGTATCCTGATCACTGTAGTAACCGTAGTTCTCTCCGTACTGATCCACTCCCTGATGGGATATGCCATCGGAAGAAACCGGGCGCACAGTAAATTTTACAAATTCGTATACTTATTTATCGTAAGCGGCATGTTTGTTCCGTTCGCGATCCTGATGATGCCTCTGGCAAAACAGACCGCTGAGATGGAACTTGCAAATTGGGCTGGCGTAATCATCCTTTATGTGGTATTCTATATGCCGATGAACGTACTGTTGTACTCTGGATACCTGGTAAATATTCCGATCGCGCTGGAAGAAGCTGCCGAGGTTGACGGAGCCACCACATGGAGCACCTACTGGAAGATCATCTTCCCGATCATGAAGCCCATGCATGCGACAGTCGCGATCATCACTGCACTGGCCGTATGGAACGACGTAATGACGCCTCTGATCATTATGGCCGGTACCGGACAGAACACACTGCCTCTGGCACAGCTGAATTTCCAGACACAGTTCGGTACCAACTACAACCTGGCATTTGCCTCTTATCTGCTGGCGCTGATCCCGATCCTGATCTTCTACGTGATCTGCCAGAAACAGATTCTGAACGGTGTTGTAAACGGTGCAGTCAAATAACCAGAATCAACATTGAAACGAGGGCAAACTTATGGCAATCTTACTTGACACTAAAAATCGTGTATTTACATTACAGACAAACCATAGTATGTACCAGATGAAAGCAGACAGGTATGGAGTATTACTCCATACCTTGTTTGGCGAAAAGGGATCCGTTTTTGATTACTCCTATCTGATCACTTACGCGGACCGCGGGTTCTCCGGCAACCCTTATGATGTGGACGACGAGCGCACCTATTCTCTGGACGCTCTGCCGCAGGAGTATCCCACCTACGGAAGCGGCGATTACCGGGGCAGCGCCCTGAAAGTATGCTATCCGGACGGCACCACTTCCTGCGAACTGCGCTATGTGGGTTATGAGGTCCTGGAGGGAAAATACAGCATCCCCGGACTGCCGGCCATCTACCAGATGGAAGAAAACAAGGCCGACACTCTGGTGATCACTTTGGAGGACACCCGGAAAACCTTTTATGTGCATTTATACTATGGAGTTATGGAAGACCTGGATATCATTACCCGGTCTGTCCGCATTGAAAACCACAGTGACAAACCTGTTTTTCTGGAAAATGTGCAAAGTACCTGTGTTGACTATCTGCACGGAGAATTTGATCTGCACACCTTTTACGGGCGCCACATCAAAGAGCGCAATTATCAGCGCGCTCCAATCCATCACGGAGTACAATCTGTCGGGAGCACACGCGGAATGTCCAGCCATCAGTACAATCCTTTCCTGATCCTTTCCGATAAAAGAACCACGGAGACCTTTGGAAACTGCTATGGCTTCTCTTTCCTGTACAGCGGAGATTTCCTGGGAAGCGCCGAATATGATACCTATAATCAGACCCGGCTGCTTCTTGGCATCAACCCCGGCAATTTCAACTACCGCCTGGACCCGGGAAAAACCTTCTGTTCTCCGGAAGTAGCCATGGCCTACTCCGGAGAGGGACTGGAACATCTCTCCCACATTTTCCACAGAGCCTTCCGCAACAACCTGTGCAGAGGGAAATTTAAAAAGGCCCGCAGACCGGTACTCTTAAACAGCTGGGAAGGTGTATACTTTGATTTTAACGGAGAAAAGCTGGTGCAGATGGCAAGGGACGCCGCTTCCATGGGCATTGAACTCTTTGTCATGGACGACGGCTGGTTCGGCAAGCGGGATAAAGATGTATCCGGCCTGGGCGACTGGGTCGTAAATGAGAAAAAACTTGGCTGTACGCTGGAAGAACTTTCCGACCAGATCCATGCACTCGGCATGCAGTTTGGCATCTGGTTTGAGCCGGAAGGCATCAGTGAAGACAGTGACCTTTACCGGGCGCATCCCGACTGGGCGCTGCAGATTCCCGGGAAAGCTCCCACCCGGTCCCGGTATCAGTTAGTTCTGGATTTCTCCAGACAGGATGTGCGCGACTATATCTTCGGCCAGATGTGCCAGGTTCTGGACTCTGCAAAGATTGAATACCTGAAATGGGATTTTAACCGCAGTATTACCGATATTTACAGTGCTCTTCTGCCTGCAGATCAGCAGGGAGAAGTCACACACCGGTATATTCTCGGCCTTTATGATATGCTGGACAAACTGGGCAGACGCTATCCGGACATGCTGATCGAAGGCTGCTGCGGAGGAGGCGGACGCTTTGACGCCGGCATGCTGTACTATTCGCCCCAGATCTGGGCAAGCGACAACACCGATGCCATCGAACGGCTGTCGATCCAGTACGGATCTTCCTTCTGCTATCCGATTTCCGCTGTGGGCTCCCATGTATCTCAATGCCCCAACGAGCAGACCGGTCGCTACGCTCCTATCAATACCCGGGCAACGGTAGCCATGTCCGGCACCTTTGGATATGAACTGGATGTCAACCATATGACGCCTGTAGAAAAAGAAGTGGTAAAGGCTCAGATCTTTGAATTCAAAAAATACTATGACCTGATCCAGTATGGCAACTATTACCGCCTGACAGATCCTCTGAAAACCAAGGACTATCACTGCTGGCAGTTTGCTGCTGAGGACAGGAGCGAAGCGCTTCTTTGTATCGTAGCTTTACAGATCCGTCCCAACGGCCCCGGATGCTGGACCAGACTTCGCGGACTGGATCCGGATGGTATCTATGAGATTGATGGAAAGGAATATCCCGGTGATGTATTGATGCGCGCCGGCATTCCGCTTCCAAAGGCAACGGAAGAATACGAAAGCTTCCGCATTTACATCAGGAAAAAACAGGCATAAAAAAATATATGCGAAAAGGGCGCTCCCCTGTCATGGGGAACGCCCTTCTTTCCTGCTCTAATTTCTAACTGTTATTTATATCCGATACCGGTCTTTGCCATAGCTTCCAGATGATCGGTATGCAGAAGCATATGCGCTTTATGAGAATTGGGCTCTCCAAAATATTCCGCATATAACTGATTGATATCCGGATTCTCATGAGAGAACCGAAGATCTGCATTTTCATCCAGGCAGTACAGCTTTTTGCCCCGGTCAAAGGCCCACTCTTCGCCGTCGTGGATTGGCTGTCCGCCGCCGCCTACGCAGCCGCCGGGACAGGCCATCACTTCTACGAAATCATAGTGCACTTCTCCGCGCTCGATCATATCCAGCAGTCTCCTGGTATTTCCCAGTCCGCTGACTACAGCGATCCGTACAGTGATATCATCAATAGCAAGTTCTGCTTCCATAACCCCGTGGTTTTCCTGGAATCCAGGGCTTCTGACCATCTTAAAGGCATCTGCCGGAGGATTTTCCTTTTTCAGGATATAGTAAGCTGTACGAAGCGCTGCTTCCATTACGCCTCCGGTCGCTCCAAAGATCACGCCTGCGCCGGTGCCTTCCTGCATCGGTCGGTCACTTTCGATATCTTCCAGTGTCTCCGGACTGATATGAGCGGAACGGATCATTTTCGCCAGTTCTCTGGTCGTCAGTACCGCGTCAATATCATGGCCCGCGTATTCTTCATAAAACATCTCCATCTCACGCTCGCCCTTCTTTGCCACGCAGGGCATGATGGACAGCGTATAGATCTTCTCCGGCGCAACTCCCAGCTTATCTGCAAAATAGGTCTTCATCACCGCTCCAAACATCTGCTGCGGCGATTTCGCCGTAGACAGCTGTTTCACCAGATGCGGATACTGGGACTTGATAAACCGGAGCCAGCCCGGACAGCAGGAGGTAAACATGGGACGCTCTTTAAACTCGCCTGTAACAAAACGCTGCACGAATTCATTGGCCTCTTCCATGATCGTCAGGTCTGCAGAGAAGGTGGTGTCAAATACATAATCTGCGCCCATCTTCTTTAATGCATCCAGGATCTTTCCTACTGGAGCCTCATCCGGAGTCAGCCCCAGTTCTTCTGCCCATGCGGTACGCACTGCAGGAGCTACCTGGGCTACTACGATCTTTTCCGGATCCTCGATTGCTTCCCATACCTGCTCTGTATCGTCCCGCTCTCTCAACGCGCCTACCGGACAGTGGGTAATACACTGGCCGCAAAGTACGCAGTTTGCTTCTTCAATAGTCTTATGTCCTGCCACATTCACATTCGTTCTGGAACCGGTGCCCTCCACATCCCATACGCACATACTCTGTACCTTTTCACAGATCTGGATACAGCGCATGCACTGGATACATTTGGAAGAATCCCGGATCAGCGGGAAGTCTTTATTCCAGGGCATCTTTTTAGGCTCTTTTTTAAAAGGAATGTCAATAATATTCAAGTCATTGGCTATTGTCTGGAGACTGCAGTTTCCGCTTCTTGCACAGGTCACACACTGACAGTCATGCTGGGACAGGATCAGTTCCACATTGGTCTTCCTGTCGCGACGCACTCTGGGGCTGTTGGTATGGATCACCATGCCTTCCTGTGCCACATTGTTACAGGACGTAACCAGTCTGTCTTTTCCTTCTACTTCTACCACACACACACGACAGGCTGCGATCTCATTGATCCCTTTCAGATAACAAAGATTGGGGATCGGAATGCCATTCTGTTTGGCAGCCTCCATAATGGTGGTGTTTTCTTCTACAGATATTTGTTTTCCATCTATTGTAAGATTTACCATAATGTTTCTCTGCCTCCTTTAAATATTCCGAATCCGAAGTGATCACAGCGCAGACATCTGGATGCCTCCTGTTTTGCTTCTTTTTCTGTCATGCAGTTTTCCACGCCGTCGAAGTCACAGACTCTCTCACAGGCCTCGCGTTCTGTAAGGTTTACTCTTCCGCAAGGTGTGCGGTCATGGAGACTTGGCTCCGGAATCTCTACATCACAGGAAATCTGATGATGATATCCCAGATATTCATCGATGTTTGCCGCTACGACTTTGGCCGCCGCGATCGCCTTGATCACGGATGCCGGTCCGCTGGCACAGTCGCCGCCTGCAAATACACCCGGCATGTTCTCAAAGGTGCCTGAGCTCTGGGTTACGATCTTGCCGCGGGCTACCGGGATGCCGGCCTCTTCAAAGTGTTTGGTCTCAATATTCTGTCCGATCGCCACGATCAGTACGTCGCATGGTATGTAAATATCCTTTTCTCCGGTAGGCCGGATGCTCGCACGTCCGTCCTTGATAGCGCTGACCATCTGCGGAGTCACATAAATACCTCTGATATGATGGTTTTCGTCTACATCCAGGGAAGCCGGTGCTTTCAGAGTCTGAAGTTCAATACCTTCTGCCACCGCTCCTTCAATCTCTGCCGGAAGCGCTGTCATATCCGCCACTCTTCTGCGATATACGATGCTGACTTTCTCCGCGCCCAGTCTCTTCGCTGTGCGGACCGCATCCATGGAAACGTTTCCGCCTCCGATAACTGCCACATGTTTACCGGAAAGATCCATAATCTGTTTCTTTCCTACATTACGCAGGAACTGTACCGCAGAAAGGATGCCGTCCGCATCTTCCCCTTCCAGCCCCAGCTTTTTATCCGTGCTGGCTCCGATGGTGATCAGTACCGCGTCATACTGATCTCTCAGTTCCTGGATTGAAATATCCTGTCCGATCTTTAATCCGTATTTTACTTCCACGCCTGTCTTCAGGATTGCTTTGATGTCATCATCCAGCCGGTCCTTGGGAAGCCGGTAATTCGGGATACCGTATCTCAACATTCCGCCCAGCTCCGGAAGCATCTCATACACGGTCGTCTGATGTCCCATCAGCTGCAGATAATAAGCCGCGCTAAGTCCTCCCGGGCCTCCGCCGAGAACCGCGATCTTCTTACCTGTAGACGGCGCACATGCCGGAGGATCCACCTCGCCTGCATAATCTGCAGCCATCCGCTTTAAGCCGCGGATATTTACGGAATCGTCCACCATATTCCGGCGGCATCTTGCTTCGCAGGGATGCTCGCAGATAAAGCCGCAGGTTGTGGGGAACGGATTGTCCTTGCGGATCAGGCGGATCGCGTCTGCATATCTTCCGGCGCCCACCAAAGCCACATATCCCGGAATATCCACATGTGCCGGACATAAGGATACGCAGGGTACCGGCTGGCTGTATGCACAGGTACACCGGCCGTTCTGGATATGCTCCACATAATCATCTCTGTAGCCGATCAGACCCTTATAAACCATCCTTGCAGCTTCATAGCCAATGGCACAGTCTGCGGACTCCATAATAGACTTGGCTGTCTGCTCCATCACATCCAGCGTCTCCATCGTAGCATTTCCGTCCAGAACATCCTTGATAAACTGGTTGAGCTGGCCAAGACCAATCCTGCAGGGTACACATTTTCCGCAGGTCTGGGCATGGCAGAGCTCCAGGAACGCACGGGCCATGTCCACGGGACATAATCCCGGAGGGCTGGATTCGATTCTTCGTTCCAGATCCTTATAGAGACCTTCCATCACGACTTCCGCTCTTTTCGGCAAATCGATTTCCAATCTGCTCATACATCTTCACTCCTTTTCACTCTCTTATGACAAATCATTGACAAACCTCTCTAACCAACACAGGACGCAGGCCTTAAAAAGCCTACGCCCTGTATTAATCACACAATTCATTAAAAATACTCGGTCTGTTTTCATTGTTCTTAGGAAATTATAACAGATACCTGTAGGAATCGTCAACATTTTCTGTGATATCTGACCAAAAGCTTTTTCCGTCACCCTGAAAACTTATGTTAAATATGTCGGCAATCGTGGCTGCTATGTCTGCATAACTGTGCCGAATGCCCAGACCGCATCCCTTTTTCAAATGTTCGCCGAAACACAGACAGGGCACATACTCCCTGGTATGATCTGTTCCCGGGAATCCGGGGTCGCATCCATGATCCGCTGTAAGGATCAGCACATCTTCCCGGCGCATCTTTCCCATCAGCTGCCGGATCTTCGGATCCACCTCATTCAACGCATTCACATATCCGTCAATGTCGTTGCGGTGCCCGTAGATCATATCAAAATCCACAAGATTTACAAAGCAAAGGCCTTCAAACTCTTTATCCATCAGTTCCAGCGTCTGCTCCATATTCCGGGTATTTCCTTTATTGGGAAATGTCTCCGTGATCCCGCGTCCGGCAAAAATATCATGGATCTTCCCTACGCCGATCACAGATTTTCCGGCTTTTTTCAGCGCATCCAGAAGTGTTTCCTTCGGGGGTTCCACGGAAAAATCATGGCGGTTTACCGTCCGCGTAAAATCAGGATATTCTCCCACAAAAGGTCTGGCGATCACCCGGCCGACTCCGTGTTCTCCTGTCATGATCTTTCTGGCGATCCGGCAGTCCGCATAAAGTTCTTCCAGCGGAACCTTTTCTTCATGAGCTGCGATCTGAAAGACACTGTCTGCCGATGTATACACGATCAGCTTCCCGGTCTTAAGATGTTCCCTTCCATAATCGCGGATGACTTCCGTACCGGAATAAGGTCGGTTGCAAAGCACTCCTCTGCCGGTCTCTTTTTCAAACTCCCGGATGACCTCATCCGGAAATCCTTCCGGATAAACAGGCAGCGGCTTTGGCGAGATTACACCTGCAATCTCCCAGTGTCCCACTGTGGTATCTTTTCCGGCCGACTGTTCCTGAAGTTTCATATAACATCCGATCGTTTCTTCTTTCGTTTTTTGAAAAGAAGTCCCCTCAATCTGATAAAGGCCGAGTTCAGCCAGTGTGGGAACTTGCAGCTTCCCGCTTCTGACACAGGTGCCCAGTGTATCGCATCCGCTGTCACCGAATCTGTCAGCATCCGGCGCGGCTCCTGCCCCTACGCTGTCCAGAACGATCAAAAATACACGTTTTGCCATTGGCGAACATCTCCTTTTTTCATCTTTACAGATCGATCTTCTGATCTTTATAATAGTAGATCCTGTCTTTTTCTCCGATAGGTCTTAATACCCGGCAGGGATTTCCCACTGCCACTACATCTGACGGAATGTCTTTTGTCACGACGCTTCCGGCTCCGATCACAGTGTTATCGCCCACCGTCACGCCCGGAAGGATGATCACTCCGGCGCCGATCCATACATTTTTCCCGATATGCACCGGTATATTAAACTGATAGGCTTCCTGCCGGAGTTCCGGCAGGACCGGATGCTCCGCTGTCGCAATCGTCACATTGGGGCCGATCATAGTATAGTCTCCGATATAGATTTCTCCATCATCCACCAGAGTCAGGTTAAAATTCGCGTACACGTTTTTCCCCATATGTACGTGATGCCCTGCCCAGTTCGCATGAAACGGCGGTTCCAGATAGACGCCCTCGCCGATCTCTGCAAACATTTCTTTTAAAAGCGCTTCCCTTTCCTCGTTCTGGGAAGGTCTGGTATGATTATACTCATACAGGCGTTCCAGGCAGACTGCCTGATCCGCAAGCAGCTCCTCTCCTGTGGGAAGATAGAGTTTCCCTTCCATCATACGGCGGCGTTCCTCTTCCTCGCTAAACTGTTTCCTCATGAGTATCCTCCTTTTGCTGTCTTGCCGGACTTTTCCTGATGTTTAAAATGATATTCACTCCCAGCGGGTTGACCGCTACACCGGATACTCCGTTCAGGATAATATCCGGGATCTTGGACGCCTCAACCACGGAAGCCTTGAATTTTTTCTCCTTATCAAACTTACGAAACTCCGGGATATCGGTAAACACCGGCTGATATGTCTTGCCATCTTTCTGCTTGAGCACCGGGATTCCCTCTTTTTCATGCATAGCTACGATATAGCGCCCTTTCTGGAAATGCGCCAGCATCTCATCATTCAGTTCCTGCAGTTTTTCCGTCATTTTCCCGCCGTCTTTTTTGCGAAATTCCTGTACGAAATACAAAGCTGTCAAATGCATCTGCGGATTCTCAATCCGCATCTGTCCCTCGGGCAGCTTCTCCTCATCCTGACGGCGCACCAGTTCCGTAAGCTGGACACAGATCTCGCTATCCGTCCCACGATCCACCAGAAGCGCATTAACGCCCATAGGAAAAAGTCCCGTATAGAAGGGCAGAAACATTTGATTTTTCATCTCGATGAGCTGGACCCGCTCCCCTGCATCCGACAATGTCTGGATCTCTTTCTCCGCCGTCTCCTTATCAAAATATAAGAGCACCTGATCATCAAAGGTTTCCGGATCGCAATAGACAAACGGCATCCGGGAACACAGAGAAAATACCAGGTAAAGATTCTGTGATGTTCTCAGTTTGTTTAAAGTCTCTTTCTTATCAGCTTTCATGTATGTTATGTCCTTTCCTCATACTGTCTTCATCTTACCACGGCCGGACAGGATGTTCAATCCTGTGTTCGGGTATACCTGCACACTGCAAAACACTTCCCGCAAAGATCTGTGCGGATCCCGGTCCGTTCATACATAATCTCCAGCTGTTTTTCATAACAGCTTTTTACGTCTACGATCTCATTTCTTGTCATTCCGGCCTCCCAGAAGGTTCCTCTTAACGCTCCTGCCGGACAGTTCTGAACACACGCTGTACACTTCCCGCACCTGGACTTTGTGTAGGGCTCCTCCGTTTCCAGGGGAGCATCTGTGAATAAAGAAGAGATCCTGACTGCCGGTCCGTACTCCGGCGTGACCAGCAGACAATTCTTCCCAATCCAGCCAAGGCCTGCTCTTGCCGCCACGGTCTTGTGGGGAACCGGCGAGACATAGTCGTCATTTACCTTTACCCGGTCTGTGGTCTGTGCGTAAGCCTGAAATCCCCGTTCTTTTAAAAACGCCTCCCCTGCCAGGACGATCTGATTTAATTTCTTGTTTAACTCATCGTACAAATGATAATATTCCACCGTAGGTCCATCTTTCAGATCGCGGACCACTTTTTTCGGAAGGGCAACCGCCACCGCGACTCCTACCGGATACCTGCAGTTCCCGATACCTGTCATATCACCGGCTCCGGCCAGGTCTGCGCCCTGCTCATATAACACCTGTTTCAATGCTTCTGTAAGACCCATGCTTTTTTCTCCCTTCCGTCTATACTTCTGCTCCTGATCTTATTCTGCCAGAATTCTTCCTGTAACTTTATCTTTCACCTGTGAAAATGTCAGAACCGGCAAGGGCTGATCCGTATGTTCCCCGATCATTTTTTCCATCCAGACCATGTTATACCAGCATCCGAATTTGTAGCCGCTGTCATGGAACTCACCTGCCAGGCGAAATCCCATATGTTCATGGAACTGCACGCTGTTCCGGTCCAGATACTCATCTTCTTCCTTCGGGCAGGCAATGCAGGCATTCACGTTCAGAATGTGCATCTCCTTCAGGATCGTCTCCAGTGCGTCGTAAAGCTTTCTTCCGGCTCCGCTGCGGCGTTCCTCCATATCCACATAGATGGACAATTCCACGGACCATCCATATGCAGCGCGCTCTGCAAAGGCAGACGCATAGGCATAACCAATGATCCGACCGTCTCTGACAGCCACAATGTAAGGATATTTTTCCAGGGTTCTTTCCATCCTTTCCCGAAATTCTTCCACTGTGGGCACGTCATATTCAAATGTAATGGCGGTATCCGTCACATAAGGCGCATAGATTTCCAGAAGGCGTGGTGCATCCGAAAGGTTGGCGGTACGAAGCAGAATCTGTGCATGATCTTCCACTCCTGATCCTTTTGACCACTCCATTAGATACTCTTCTTCTCTGGTATCTTTATCTGTCATTTTCCGCTGAATCCGAAATCCTTCTCGCTTATAAAAATGAACTGCTTTTTCATTTTTCTGGTAGACATGAAGTGTCAGCTCTTCATTCTGTTCTTTCACAAAATCCAGCAGAGCTTTGCCGATTCCCAAAGATCTGTACTGGCTTTTTACAAAAATCCCTGCAACATAGCTTTGATCCAGTCCAATAAATCCCAGAATTTCTCCGTTTTCCTCATAGACATACATCTCAGCCTGTAAAAACATTCCTTTTACCGAGGTAAGATTTCCCTTCCAATACTCTGACGGAATAAAAGAATGGACTTCCACATTGGTATCCAGCCAGATTTTCGCTACCGAATCAAGATCTTCTTCTGTCATGGCCCTGATCCGGCAGTTTTTCTCTTTTTTCATTCGCACACCTTCTTACTTTAATCTCCCGCAGGCAATATATATCTTTCCGCCCGCCAGGATATGCTGTTTTACGTTCCTTTGCAGGGATGTTTTCTCCGGCAGATTCCTATACTCTGTCTCCGGGACATCCTGGCATTGAAAGAGCCATTCCAGGAAATCACGTCCCGGTTCTCCCGGATCATAGATTTCAAATCGCTCCTGAAACTTCCGGATATTCGAGTCCTCCGGCAGCATGTTCTTTAACTGCGGATCCAAAAGCCAGGAATGACAGCGATATTCGCATCCTTCCATCTCCGGCTCATATTTCCCGAAAAAATCTTTCGCTTCTTTTAAAGATTTTTCCACAGATTCCGGAGAAAAATCCGCATCTGACGGGATATGAACCGCTATTCCAGGGCCGTCATCAAAGAGCTTTCGTTCATACTCCAGGGCTCCGATCCGGAACTCATGACATCCGGCCTGTCGGGCCGTCCACCAGTATCTGTCGAATTCATATCTTCCTGTCCTCTCATATGTCTCCTTGAGAAACCTGGGAAAACATTTCATCGTAGCAGTGTAAACGGAAGGCTCGATCCCCTTCCTGCTGTAAACCTCATAAGAATCCGCTGCAACCTTCAGCATGCAGACCAGCATTTTCATATGGTCTTTGTCGTCCGAAAGCTTCTGTTCCAGCCTGGTGTGTACGCTTTTCATTTTTTCATACTCAAAGAAATCCTGCCTGATATCCTCCAGGAAGGCAAAATCCGTCTCTGAAAGTATTTTTTCTATCCGAAGCTTTACTTCAGGCTGTATACCAATCCTCTCACATAACTGTAAAACATCCATTTTTATCCCATTTTCCTTTTTCTTTCTCTCTCCAGATACTGTTCTGCCTCATCCCGGCTCCGAAAAGTATAAATGTCCCGGCTGCCCCTGTATTTCTCCAACAGCGCATAGATTTCCGGCAGCTGATCTTTCGGAAAATCCAGGATCCACTGCCGGAACTCTTCGTCAAATTCTTCTTCCTTCCAGGGGATGTCCACCCGTTCCTTTCCGATGCGGGAAGTTGCCCCTTCCAGGCAGACCTCCAGCGGATAATCCAGAAAAAACACGGTGTCACATTCCCGCATCCTCAGTTCCAGCGTCCGGTTGTAATTACCATCGATAATCCAGGCATCCTGGCTGACGATCTCACGGATACGTCGGTCAAATTCTTCTCTGGAAATGTTGGTGCGATCCGGTTTATGCCAGATCATATCCAGATAATACAGTGGAAGCCCTGTCAGTTCCTGAAGTTTTCTGGCAAAAGTGCTCTTTCCCGCTCCGGGACATCCGATCACCATCACTTTCTTCATGCTCATTCTCCCTCGTCTATTTTCTGACAACCAGCAAAAATCTATGGATCGTCCCCTCTATTTTCCCTTCCCGTTCAATGGACTCTTGCATTTTCAGTAACCTTTGAAAGCACTTGTCTACAGAAAACCCCGGAAATTCCCACTCGATGACGTGAGCAAACCAGACGAAAGCTCCGATATCATTGAAAATGATCGGCCGATATGCTTCTTCAGCCCTCAAAATCTCAAAACCCGCTTTTTCAAACACTCTACTTTGTTCCTCCAAATGGTGGAGGGGAAATGGCACAGGCGTCCCCGGCAAAACCATTTCCACCAGATCCCTGTCATTGTCTCCACCAACCTGTTCCGTCACAAATATCCCGCCTTTGCGTAAAAGTCTGTAAATTTCCGACGCATCATAATCCCCATGACGGTTGATAATCAGATCAAAGGATTCCTTTTCAAACGGAATCGCAGAGGGGTCACTGCATTCCCTAAATTGGATTCCCAGTGGCAGCAATTTTTCCCGACACAATTCTACATTAGGCTGATACCCTTCTGTTGCCGCTGTTCGATGAAATGGATGATTCAGCGATAGTAAAAATTCTCCACCACCAGTGTCATAATCCAGAATATCCGCATCTTCCCTGAGATATTGCCTCAAAACATCTTTATAATTCCAGGGCAGGTCATTCTCTTCTTCATATCTGCCATGGATATGAGAAAAATCCCAACCTTTGATATGTGCCATTTCCTCTTCTGTTTTCCAAATATCTTTTAATTCGTTCTCCTGATACCTCATTTTTCCCCTTCCAGATACTGTTATTCTTCGTCTGTCAATCCGTATATCTGATACAAAGAGAGCATATTCTGATATTGCATTTTATTTCCCATAAGCTGGCGGTAAGTCGCAGTTTTTTCTTTTCCCTCTTCTTTCAGACGTTTCATTTTCTGGTCCGTATTCTGATAATTTTCCCGGATCGCATGCAACATTTTTTCAAACGCATCCAGTCTTGCCTTCTCGTCCATACCCATTATAATCCTCCTCGTTCTCCGGCGATCAGAAACTGCCGCACCCGCCCGTCATCCAGAATATAAAAATGATCCATAAATAGAGTCGTCTCTGTCATAGCTGGTCTCCTCCTTGCACATGTTTCTTATTCTCCCGCACAACTCTGCAAGGATTTCCAAAAGCAACCACATCATCCGGAATATCTCTGGTCACAACGCTGCCCGCTCCGATCACTACATTATTGCCGATCGTCACGCCGGGAAGAATGATGACGCCTCCTCCGATCCACACATTGTCTCCGATATGAACCGGTGCCGTCTGTGTCTTGCAGAATTCAAAGGATCCGTCCTCCTTTGGCTCTCCAAAACGATCGACAGCATTCGTCGGATGAAACGCCGTATATATCTGAACATTCGGAGCGATCAGTGCATTTTCACCGATATGGATCTTGTTGTCATCCAGAAAGATGCAGTTCATATTCACTTCGCAATTGTTGCCAAAATAAATATTGTTCCCATAATCTACATAAAAAGGCGGTGTGATCCAAAGATTTTTTCCTTTCCCGCCCAGAAGGCTTCCAAGGATCTTGTCTTTTCCTTCCAGATCTTCAGATGGAAGATTGTTATAAATCCGCACCAGATTTTTGGCTTTATGCCATTGTTCTAAAAGTTCCGGATCGCCGCAGTCATATAACATTCCGGCAAGCATTTTCTCTCGTTCTGTCATCTTTTTCATCCTTTTACTAAATCTAAATATTATGCCGGCTCCTTCTGTTTCCCGTAAATGCACAGATCATAAACGGCTCCATTTTTCAGAACTCCGTTTTTCAGCACCCCTTCCAGTTCAAATCCGTTCTTTTCCAATACTCTCCGGGAAGCAATATTGGGAGCATATACCAGTCCTGTGATACGGATAATATCCAGCTGTTCAAACGCTTCCTGACAGATCTTTCGCACAGCCTCTGTCATGATTCCTTTTGACCAGCGTTCTGTCAGCAGGAAATATCCTATCTCCGCATCCTGCCGGTATACATCCTGTTTCCGTTCTACGGAAATGTTTCCTACCACCGTTCCATCTGCCAGGATCGCACGGAAGACTCCTTCCTTTCCTTCTTTTTCCAACGCCATATTGATCCACCAGGCCGCGCTGTCTTCTGTATAGGGATCAGGAAGCTGATCCGACAGATAAGACCGGTCCAGCAAAGTGCAGATCTCAGCCATTCTTGCACAGTCGTCCATCGTCCATTTTCTTAATTCTACTTTCATATTCCTCACTCCTTGTCTCTTCGCTTCTTTACCGCATCGGTAACAGCCAGAAGTTCCCGGTAGCGCCCGCAGCTTTCCAGATGATCGTTGATGATGCCGCAGGCCTGCAGATGGGAATATACAGTGATCGATCCCATGTATTTCAGGCCTCTTTTTTTCAGATCCTTGCTGATCTGGTCTGACAACCCGTTTCTTGCAGGGATCTCTCCTTTCTGATGTCCGGTATAGAGATAGGTTTTTCCCCCGGTAAATCCCCAGATATAGTCGCTGAAAGATCCAAATTTTTCCCGGATCTTCTGAAAGCACCTGGCATTGTGGATCACGGCTTCAATTTTTCTTCTGGAACGGATCATTCCTTCTGTGTTCAGGATTCTTTCTATCTCTGCCTCCTGATATTCGGCCACTTTATTGTAATCAAACCGGTCAAAACACTCCCGGAAAATTTCTCTTTTCTGAATCATCATGTTCCAGTTTAGTCCGCACTGCATGACCTCCATCATAAGAAACTCAAACTGTTTCTGGTCGTCATACACCGGAACGCCCCATTCTTCATCATGGTAACGGATCATTTTTTCATTGCAGGTACACCAGGGACATCTGTCCATCTTTCTCCCCTCCTGACTTCTACTCTTTGATAAGAATTCCTACATTTTCCGGCTCAAAAAGCCTTTCCCCTATTATAGCAAAAACTTAGAAAAACAGATACTCCTATTTCTCAGCAAGTCTCGTTTTTCTTCCGTTTGATCCGCCGCTTGAGAACAAAATGTATCTTATATGGAAGAAATATCAGGTCTTCTCTCCGATCGCGGAAAAGTTCCTGTCACAGATCAGAGATTCCGGCACAACTTTAATATTTTAATTTTTTATTGTGTTAAAGCGGCTTTTTTGCTATACTTGGAACAGACTTCTATCAGGATCCCCCTGTTAGGATTCGTTTTGAAATTATATTTAGGAGGTACAATGCAATGATAAAAGGATTTAAAAATGCAGTGGAACTTGATTTTTCTGTAGAAGAAAACCGCCGGAAACTGGAAGAAGCTTTCCAGCAGGTAAATGCAGAAAAGGGAAAAACTTATCCTCTGATCATCGGCGGTGAAAAGATTGAGACCGAGAAAAAGATCACTTCTCTTTCTCCCGCTACAAAAGAAGTCCTTGGATATGCCTGCTCCTGCAGCCGCGAGCTTGCAGATAAAGCGATCCAGACTGCAGACGAAGCTTTTAAAACCTGGAGCCGCACACCGGCTGAAGAACGGATCCGGTGCCTGCGCCGCCTGACCAGACTGATCGAAGAAAACCGTTTCATCCTGGACGCATGGAATGTGGAAGAAAGCGGCAAGAACTGGGGCGAAGCAGACGGAGAACTCTGCGAAGCGCTGGACTTCTTTAACTCCTACGCTATGCATATGGCCAACCTGGACAAAGGACTGGAACTGGTTCCTACCGATGAACTGACCAAATGTATCTACATCCCTATCGGTGTAGGCGCTATCATCCCGCCGTGGAACTTCCCGCTGTCTATCTGCGGAGGCATGGTCACCGCCGCTCTGGTTACCGGCAACAGCGTGATCTGCAAACCGTCTTCTGACACACCGATCGTAGCATACAAATTCGTTGAGCTCTGTCTGAAAGCAGGATTCCCGGCAGGAACCATCAACTACATCCCCGGCTCCGGCTCAGAGATCGGCGATTATATTGTAGAGCATCCACGCACCCGTTTTATCAACTTCACCGGTTCCAAAGCCGTAGGATGCAGGATCAACGAAAAAGCAGCCAAAGTAGCTGACGGCCAGATCTGGCTGAAACGCGTGGTTGCAGAGATGGGCGGAAAGAACGCTATCATCGTTGACTCCACTGCAAACATCAAAAAAGCAGCCGCAGGTGTGGCAAGCTCTGCATTTACCTTCCAGGGACAGAAATGCTCCGCATGCTCCCGCGCATTAGTAATGAGCGATGTCTATGATGAATTTGTAGAAGAAGTCGTAAAATGCGCCAAAGACTTAAAAGAACATCAGGGAAGCGGCGCAAGCAACGCTCCTATGGGTCCGGTCATCAATCAGGCCGCATATGACAGCATCACCGGCTACATAGAAGTAGGCCGCAAAGAAGGCAAGATCGTCTACGGCGGAACCTACAGCGATACCGAAGGCTTCTACATTGACCCGACCGTAATCCGTGATGTGGACAAAGACGCAAGGATTGCCAACGAGGAGATCTTCGGGCCTGTGCTTGCTGTTGTAAAAGTAGATTCCTTTGACGAAGCTCTGGCTATCGCCAACCAGACAGAATACGGGCTGACCGGCTCTGTATACAGTGAGACCAGAGAACATATCCAGAAGGCAAAAGTAGAATTCCAGGTAGGAAACCTCTACTTCAACCGCAAATCCACTGCAGCCGTTGTCCTGCAGCACCCCTTCGGCGGATTCAACATGTCCGGAACAGACGCCAAGACAGGAACCAGCGATTACCTGACCAACTTCCTGAATCTCAAATCTGTAACAGAAGATTTAAATTCATAATCAATAGGGGACGGGGGATTTCTGAAAATCCCCCGTCCCCTATTGATTCATATCATTTTTTCCACATTTTATCCATGTGTAATTCACACTGGTTATCCACATTTCGGGGATTATTCCTCTTGCCGCCTGCAAAGGGGACGGGGGATTTCTAGAAATCCCCCGTCCCCTTTGTTAGATTTTCTGGTCCGAATCCTGCCGGGAACAATTCCTTCAATGTATAGATCTGATAGTCTTTTTCGCTTTTCGCCAGAATGATCTGAAATTCTTCTGGTGAGCAGAACTCTGTCATTACCTGTCTGCATACTCCGCAAGGAGCCACATAATCCGTAATCTTTCCGTCCATACCTCCTGCAATGCAGATTGCTGCAAATTCTCGTTCCCCCTCGCTGACTGCTTTGAAAAATGCCGTCCGTTCCGCACAGTTTGTCGGCGTATATGCCGCATTCTCGATATTACATCCGGTGTAAATTTTTCCTGTTTTTGTCAGTAGCGCAGCCCCCACCTTAAAATGAGAATATGGCGCATAGGCACGGGTCATCTGCTCTTTTGCCTCCCGGATCAGTTCCTGAATCCTTTCTTTGCCAATCCAAATATTCACAGAATCACTTCCTGTCATATTGTATCCTCTCCGTCCTGTTATTTTCCAAAACCTTAATTTCTCCGATCTTCCCGGATCAGATTCCTTACGGCCTCTACCGCTGTCCGCACTGCCGCATCTGTATCGTGAACAACCGGATTGTCAAGCCCCTTTGCCGCCCGTTCCTGATTGGCCATCACAAGGAAACAAGAGCCGGCGCGGACATGCAGACTGCTTGCCACAACAAACAGCGCGGCCGATTCCATTTCTGATGCCAGGCATCCCAGTCTTTTCCATGCCTCCCATTTATTCAAAAGCTCATAACTCACCGGTTTTGTCTCCGGAGAGTGTTGTCCATAGAAAGAGTCCTTGCACTGCACCACTCCGGTGTGATAAGTATGTCCCATTTCTTTTGCTGCTCGAATGAGTGCATTCGTAACCTGGATATCCGCCACTGCCGGAAACTCCACCGGCGCATACTCCCGGCTGGTTCCTTCCATACGGATGGCTCCGGTCGCGATCACCAGGTCGCCGCCCATAACATCCAGCTGCATTCCGCCACAGGTGCCGATCCGCACAAAAGTGTCTGCCCCGGCCATCACCAGTTCTTCCATGGCAATGGACGCCGATGGTCCGCCGATTCCGGTGGAGGTAACACTGACTTTTTCACCATCCAGTGTCCCCGTATATGTAACGAATTCCCGGCTGTCCGCTATCAATCTGGCATCATCCAGATACTTTGCGATCTTTGCACACCGCTTCGGGTCGCCGGGTAGGATTACATAGCGCCCCACATCTCCCTTTCCCACCTGCAGATGATACAGCTTTTCCTGATCTTCTGAATAATTGATCATATGCCTTCCTCTCCTTTTCATTCATTATTATAGTTCCTTCATGTAAAACCGGTCCATGGTGCTGTGCACTACGCTCTCAGGCCGCCCGATCAAATGAAATCCATACTTTTCATACATCCTCATGGCCACTTCCAGGTTGGAATGCGTCTCAAGGTACAATCTACGAAAACCTGCGGCCCTGGCATATTCCTCTATCGTTTTCATTAAGAGTTTCCCATATCCCCGGCCTTTCCAGCCCTCTGCCACATAAAGCTTCTGCACTTCCGCACACCGATCAAACCCTGAAAACTTCTCCATCCCAACCCCGCCGATCACCCGGCCGCTCTCTTCCGTCAGGATAAAGTATGTCCTCGCCTCTGACCCGCTGTCATAATACCTGCTCAGATGATCCAGTTCCGGATCGAAATACGCCGTCCCGGGGATATCCAGATGGTATCGTTCCAGATTCGCACGGATAATCGCGGCGATCACAGCGTCATCATCTTTCGTGATCAGATGCATATTTCTTTCCTTCAGCCATGCCTGTATTTTCTGTCTGTTCATAAGTCTCACTCTTTCATCAGAGCCTGCATTTCACATCCTGGATTTATTATTTATCCGGTGTCCAAAACGCATAACTTACCGTTCCATTCTCCCATTCGCCGCACGCCAGATATACCCGGCCTGGCCGTGCAACGAATTCCGGGTTGCCCTTATCATTCGTTTGCACAGCAACTGCCTCTCCTTCCGGCATCTGCTCTGCTTCATTCTGTTCCTGCCCCAGAAGTGCATCCTCCCATGAAAGGATCTGTATACGCTCCGGCATCTCATCAAACTGCAGCTCCATCTGCATGGGCGCAGAGAGCTTTCTGACTTCCACGGGACTTGTCTGCAGAATATGCGGCGCATCCGTAGTAACCGTGTTGCTTTCTCCATTCTCTTCATACGTCCATGTATAGCTTAGCGGTTCCGAAATCATGACCGAAGCTGCCGCCAGCTCATCCGTATAGCATACATTCAGATACGGGCGTTCAGATGGATCTTTTTCTACAAAAAATTCATCAAGATAATGTCCATACTGTCCGATGTATTCCTGATTTGCCTGCTCTGTCCGCCTGATCTCTGTGATTCCATGATACTGTGCGGGGTATGATTCCGCGATCATTCCGTTTCCGTAGATATCCACCACATCCCCGTTATCCAGATTATCTGCGGCCATCTTCTTCCCTGATTCATCATAAACTGCATCCTCTGGTACTGTCCCGTAAAAAGGATATTCCGCTTCCAGATTCACAAAAATACCCTCCCCGTCATCCTTTTCCAGATAGACTGCCCTCATCGGATCCCCCGTCAACTGTCCTTTCTTTTTTTCCGTGATTTTCAAAACACAAATAAACGCAATTGCCAGGCTTACCAGTATCATGGCAATCATAATTACAACTTTTACACTTTTCTTCATGACCCAATATTATCCACCTGTTCTTTTATTTCTCCCCCTCATATCTGCCATCTTTCCGGTAGGCTCCCGGCGTCATGCCGAACCGCTTTTTAAATACCCGGTTGAAATACGAAAGATTGCCAAACCCTGTATCCAGCGCCACTTCTGTTACGCTCTCTCTTCCGGATGCCAGTCTGGCTGCCGCCTCCTCCATCCGGCACTGATTGATATACTCTACACAGGTCATATTCATGTACTGTTTAAAGAAACGCATGAAATAATACTCGCTGAAATGGCAGAGATCCGCAAGTTCCGCCACACTGACGGGGCGCTGGTAATTTTCCTTGATATATCCGGTTACCGTCTTTAATTTCTCCAATACTTCCTGATTCTGCTTCTCTTTTCGTTCAAACGGTGCTTCCCGGTATAAGGCCGCCAGCGCCTTCAGAAGTTCTCCCTTAACCGCCAGTTCATGGCCTTCTTCTTCTGAATCAAACTCCTTTTTCAGACGTGCAAACATCCCGGCAAGTTCTGCAGCCAGACGAGGTTCTCTCTCACCAGAGATCACCGCCGGAAACCGGACTTCCCCCTGTTCCAGAGGAGCCAGATATTTCACGCTGCACAGATCCAGTGGACCGCCCAGCAGGGAAGGATGAAACACGAAACTGTCCGTCTCCAGGAAATCTGTGCCTCCCGCCGGGATTCCATGTAAGATGCCAGACGTAAGGAAGAGCACATCTCCTTCCTTTACCGGACAAGGCTCCAGATCGATCAGATACGTCCCCTGCCCTCTCCGGACACAGGTGATCTCAAACTCTTCATGCCAGTGGACCGGCAGGCCGGGAAGCCTTGCCGGGTACACACAATTATAATATTCAATGGGAAAAAGAGGGCTTCCATGCTGGTTCTCTTCCCGATACATTTTCTTTTCCTTCATTGTTCACTTTTCCTCCACAACCGCAGGATTGTGTCAAAATAAGTTGGAAATATACAAGACTTTCTTTTCCTTCCAAAGTAAAATATCGTTAGAATCAAAGCTGTAAATTTCCAGTCTGTCCTTAGATTGGTATTACAGCATCATCGTATCACATTACAAATCATTAGAAAAGGAGAAATCTTATGGTACGCAAATTTACGTTCGGACGTCCCTTCCCTACAGACGCAGTGGTAAAAACATATCCTGCCCAGGAAGGAACACTCCCCTATTTTACAAACACAGAGGAAAGCCTTGTTCTTACTCTGGAAAAGGGCGCTCCTGTCTACGGACTGGGAGAACAGGTGCGGGGGATCAATAAGAGGGGCTGGATCTACACCAGCAACTGTACCGATAACCCGCATCACACAGAGACCACCCGCTCCCTCTACGGAGCCCACAATTTCCTCATCATCGGAGGCGCCTCACCCTTTGGCATTTTCATCGATTATCCGGGAACGCTGACATTTGATATCGGTTATACCAGAAGTGACACCCTGCGTATTACCCCCGAGGACTGGAACCTGGACATTTACCTGATCGAGACAGAGGATCATCTGCCCGCTTCCATTGTCCATACCTTCCGCCAGATGATCGGACGCAGCTATATCCCGCCGAAGTGGGCGTTCGGCTATGGACAGAGCCGATGGGGCTATAAAGACGAAGCGGACTTCCGGGAAGTGGCCGAAACCTACGCAGAGAACGGGTTCCCTCTGGACGCCATTTACATGGACATCGACTATATGGAACGCTACAAAGACTTTACCGTTTCCAGGGAAAGATTCCCTGATTTTCCGGGACTGGTAAATGATCTGAAAGAACAGGGTGTCCATCTGGTTCCTATCATCGATGCCGGAGTAAAGATAGAGGAGGGATATCCCGTCTATGAGGAAGGCGTGGAAAAGGGATATTTCTGCAAAGAAGAAGACGGCACGCCTTTTGTAGGCGCCGTATGGCCGGGAAAAGCGCATTTCCCGGATATGCTGAACCCCGAAGCCAGACGGTGGTTTGGACTGCATTACAAATATCTTCTGGATCAGGGGATCGAAGGCTTCTGGAATGACATGAATGAACCGGCTATTTTTTACTCTGAAAAGAGACTGAACAAGGTCTTTGATGAAGTGGCTGAACTGAAGGGCCAGAATCTTGACCTGGAGAAAAATGACCGTTTTCTGGGCCTTGTCAACACGCTGGCCAACCATCCGGAAGATTACCGGAGCTTTTATCATGAACCGGGAAATGGTATGGAAAGGGTCCGCCACGACAAAGTCCACAATCTCTACGGTTATAACATGACCAGGGCCGCAGGCGAAGCATTTGAAGAACTGGAGCCGGACAAACGGATCCTGATGTTCTCCCGAGCCTCCTATATCGGCATGCACCGGTACGGCGGCATATGGCAGGGCGACAATATGGCCTGGTGGTCCCACCTTCTGATGAATATAAAAATGATGCCTTCCTTAAACATGTGCGGATTCCTCTATACCGGCGCAGATCTGGGCGGCTTTGGCGGTGACACTACGGAAGACCTGGTCCTTCGCTGGCTGCAGTTCGGGATCTTTACGCCTCTGATGCGGAATCACTCCGCCATGGGAACCCGGGAACAGGAACTGTACCGCTTCTCCAATATGGAAAGCGCAAAGAAGATCCTGGAACTTCGGTATTGCCTGCTTCCTTACCTGTACAGTGAGTACATGAAGGCCGCTTTGCATGACGAGATGCTCTTCCGTCCTCTTGCCTTTGACTACCCGCAGGATACACAGGCTGTTCAGGTGGAAGATCAGCTGCTTCTTGGCGAAAGCCTGATGCTGGCCCCTGTTTATCAGCCAAACGCAGAAGGCCGTTATGTATACCTGCCGGAAGACATGCTCCTTATCACCACAACAGGTCCGGAGGATATCCGTCTGAAACTGATGACTGCAGGACACCACTATGTGCCTGTAGCGGAAAACGAACTGATCTTTTTCCTGCGAAAAGGACATCTCCTTCCGCTGGCCGCGCCTGCAAAAAATACTGCTGCTGTGGATGATACCAGGCTTCAGGTCATCGCCTGGCCAGGTACAGAAGCTTCCTATACCCTCTACAGCGATGACGGCGTCAGCAAAGACTATGAGAATCCGGAAAATCTGTCAGACATTCAACTTTCATCCGATGGCCGGATCACCTATACCGGAGCTTTGGAGCGGAACCTTACACTTTGGAATTAAGAGGATATGCAAAAAAAGATTGCTGCCTGATCCGTCAGGCGGCAATCTTTTTTATGATTACAGAAGTATCATCACAGCCTCATAAGGCTTCAACTCTTCCTCATACTCTCCCGGATAATTGTGGATCAGTACCCTTCCATCCTTCCACTCCTTCCAGAGAGGACAGGTGGCCGGCTGGTCGGAAAAGTTTGCACAGACCAGCATCTCTGTATCTCCCAGGCGTCTGGTATAGGCAAAGATCTGCGGATCCTCCGGCAGGAGAAGGTGAAACTCTCCTTCTACAAACACCGGATGCTCCTTCCGAAGCCGGATCAGCTTCTGGTAAAAAGAAAAAACAGATTCCGGATCTTCCAGTTCCTTTCCGGCGTTGATCCTGGTATAATTCGGATTCACTTCGATCCAGGGTGTGCCGGACGTAAAGCCTGCGTTCGGGGTATCATCCCACTGCATGGGCGTACGGGCATTATCCCGGCTTCTGGCATAGATGGATGCCATGATATCCTCTTTTTCATAGCCTTTTTCCAGACGTTCTTTGTACATGTTCAGGGTCTCGATATCCCGGTAATGGCTGATATCTTCAAACTGCACATTGGTCATGCCCAGTTCTTCCCCCTGGTAAATATAAGGCGTTCCCTGCATGCCGTGAAGCAGAACTGCCAGCATCTTGGCAGATTCCGCCCGGTATTTCCCGTCATTTCCCCAGCGGGAGACGATCCTTGGAAGATCATGATTATTCCAGAACAGGCTGTTCCAGCCTTTTCCATGAAGTTCGGTCTGCCATTTGGCAAGCACTTTTTTTAGTTTCACCAGGGGCAGCGGCGCCAGATCCCATTTTTCTTTTCCTTCCTGCTGATCCAGGCCGATATGTTCAAATTGAAATACCATGGAAAATTCGCTGCCGTTTGGATGGCTGTAAAGCTTTGCCCGTTCCACGTCTGCGCCCCATGCCTCTCCTACGGTAATGAGGTCGCCCTTTTGAAAGGTCTCTCTACTCATTTCCCGGATAAATGCGTGGAGCATCGGACCATTCGCCGTGATTTCCAGATCCGGCTCCTTGGCGATCTGATCGATCACGTCCAGGCGGAAGCCTCCCACGCCTTTTTCCATCCACCAGAGGATCATATCATAGATCTCCCGGCGCACTTTGGGATTCTCCCAGTTCAGATCCGGCTGCTTTACCGAAAACTGATGGAAATAATACTGGCCAAGTTCCGGCACCCATTCCCAGGCCGGGCCGCCAAATCCCGCTTTCATCTCATTGGGCAGTTCTCCTTCCACGCCGTCTTCCCAGACATAATAGTCATGATAAGGGTTGTCTTTACTCTTTTTCGCTTCCAGAAACCAGGGATGTTCATCAGAAGTATGGTTCAGCACCAGATCCATGATGATACGGATCCCGTGGTCTTTCGCCTTCCGGATCAGTTCCTCCATATCTGCCAGCGTGCCGAACATGGGGTCAATATCCTGATAGTCTGAAATGTCATATCCATTGTCATCCTGGGGCGACTTGCAGACCGGTGAAAGCCAGATGGCGTCAATGCCAAGTTTCTCCAGGTAGGGAAGTCTTTCGATGATCCCGGGAATATCTCCGATCCCGTCACCATTGCTATCCTGAAAACTGCGGGGATAGATCTGGTAGACCACCGCCTGCTGCCACCATTTTTTCTCATACTGCTTTTTCATGGAATTCTCTCCTTTTCCTGCGAACGGCCTTTTAAATAGCCGGTCTGTATTTTCTGACTAAGGTTCCAAACTCTTTCATGGCTCTTTCTATTTCCTCAAAGGACGGCATCCTCCACTCCCAGTTGGGAGAGCCTACGGTTCCCGGCGTATTCATATGGCCTTCTTCTCCCAGCCCCAGGATGTCCTGGATGGGAAGGATTACATAAGAAGCTTTGCTCTTTAAGGTATAAGCCAGAAGCCGGTCTTTGACTGAACCGCTGCCGCATCCTTCTTTTTTCAGAAACCGGCGGATCTTCCGCCTGGAGGCACAGTTCAAATGGTGATACCATTCCATCAGGGTATCATTATCATGGGTTCCTGTGTAAAGGATCATGTTTTCTTTATCTGCATTGATGTCTCTGGCATATTTCCCGCCCGAATCTATGGAAAACACCAGGATCTTCATGCCCTTCAGATGATAATGATCTTTCAGCGTCAGCACCTCCGGACGCAGTTCCCCCAGATCCTCCGCCACCAGTTCTACTTCCGGCAGTTCTCTGGTCAGAAGATCCAGCACCTCATAGCCCGGAGCTTCGATCCATTCCCCTTCCATGGCCGTCGGACAGGAAGACGGGATCTTCCAGTAGGTATCAAATGCCCGGAAGTGATCGATCCTGACGATGTCGAACAGCTTTCCGCTGTAACCGATCCGTTCCAGCCAGAACCGGTAGTGATCCTCTTTCATATGATCCCAGTCATAGATAGGATTGCCCCACCGCTGTCCGGTAGCGCTGAAATAATCCGGAGGCACGCCTGCGATGAAGATGGGGCGTCCATCGGTATCCAAAAGGAACTGATCCTTTCCGCCCCATACGTCTACCGAGTCTACTCCCACATAAAATGGCACATCGCCCATAATGCGGATCCCTTTTGCATTGGCTGTCTCTTTGACCTTCATCCACTGAAAATAAAAGAGATACTGAAGAAAGATCTGAAAATCTGCCTCTTCCCTTTCTTCTGCCGTCAGTTTCCGGGGATTGCTGATCCAGTTCTTATCCGCTTCCTCCCACTCATTCCAGCAGACCCCGCCGTTTTTCCGTTTCAAAGCCCGGAACACACCGTATTCCTGCACCCATTTCTGCTCTGCAAAAGAGCGGAATTTTGAAGTCTCATCTAGGCTCTTTTCCCGGAACGTCTTCCAGGCCTCTTTAAGATGCGGCAGTTTCCATTCCCGCACACCGTCATAGTCCACCTTTCCGGCATACTCCCGAAACGGCGACGGTTCCCTGGCAAGAAGCCCTTCCTTCCAGAGTTCCTCCAGGCTGATGTAGAGTTCATCTCCTGCATAGGAGGAATAGGGCTGATAGGGAGAATTCCCGTAGCCCACCGGGTTCAGGGGAAGGATCTGCCAGATCTTCATCCCCGCTTTTTCCATGATATCGATCCAATGATATGCCGCCTCTCCCAGTTCTCCAATCCCGCTTTTGGACGGCAGGGAGAAAACAGGCATTAAGATTCCTGTCTGTCTCATATGCTCTCCTCTTTCTTACAGATGCCAGATATCCTGATTATATTCTGCAATGGTGCGGTCAGATGAAAAATATCCTGCTTTGGCGATATTGACCAGCATCTTCTTTGCCCAGGCCTTCTCGTCCTCATAATCCTCCAGCATTCTTTCTTTGGTAAGGATATAATCTTTCAGGTCAAGCAGCGTCATAAACCAGTCTTTGCTCACGATCTCCTTATAAAGCCGGCCCAGATTCACCGGATCTCCGATAAGGATCATCTGCTTGCTGATGATAAAATCTACCAGTTCTTCGATCTCCGGATCGCTTTCGTAAATGGCTCTGGAATTATAAGCCGCCTTGTCATAGAGGTCGATGACTGTTTCAGACTTTTCTCCAAAAATGTAAATGTTATCATCGCCCACCAGTTCGTGGATCTCCACATTAGCGCCGTCCTCGGTTCCAAGCGTTACCGCCCCGTTCAGCATGAATTTCATATTGCCGGTGCCGGAAGCCTCCTTGGAAGCCAGGGAGATCTGCTCGGAAATGTCGCAGGCCGGGATCAGCTTTTCCGCTTTGGTCACATTGTAATTTTCCACCATCACGATCCGCAGATAGGGACTGACCTCCGGGTCGTGATTGATCAGTTCCTGCAGACACAGGATCAGATGGATAATGTCTTTTGCAATGGTATAGGCCGGCGCAGCTTTGGCGCCAAAGATCATGGTAACCGGACGTTTGGGAAGATGTCCTTTCTTGATCTCTTTATATTTATAGATCGCATACAGCGCATTCATCTGCTGTCTCTTATACTCATGGAGACGCTTGATCTGGATATCGAAAATTGCATTTTCATCAATATCCACATCCTGGGTTTCTTTCAGATATTTTTTCAGCTCCAGCTTGGCGTCCTTCTTGATCTCTCTTAATCTTTCAAGCACTGCGTCATCGTCCCGGAAGGCCAGCAGCTTCTCCAGGCTGTCCGCATTCTCCACGAAATCTTTGCCGATCAGTTCTTTCAGATAATCTGCCAGCTCATGGTTACAGTGAACCAGCCACCGGCGGAAGGTAATGCCGTTGGTCTTATTATTAAATTTCTCCGGATAAATGTCATAGAAAGGCTTCAGTTCGGATTCCTTCAGGATCTCTGTGTGAAGCGCCGCCACGCCATTTACCGCATATCCGTAGTGGATATCGATATGGGCCATATGTACACGGTCCATTTCATCAATGATATAGACTTTTTCATCATGAAAATCTCTTCTGACTCTTGCGTCCAGTTCTCTGATAATGGGCAGAAGGTGGGGCACTACTTTCTCAAGATAGGAGACCGGCCATTTTTCCAGCGCCTCGGAAAGGATCGTGTGGTTCGTATACGCGCAGGTTTTTCTCACCACGTCTATGGCCGTATCCATGTTAAATCCCTTCTGCGTAGTCAAAAGCCGGATCAGTTCCGGAATCACCATGGTCGGATGGGTATCATTGATCTGGATACATACATGCTCGTGAAGATGGTAGAGGTTTACCCCTCTTTCCTCTGCTTCCTTTAAGATCAGCTGGGCCGCGTTGCTGACCATAAAATACTGCTGATAGATCCGGAGCAGCTGTCCCGCCTCGTCGCTGTCATCCGGATAAAGGAAGAGCGTCAGATTTTTAGGGATATCTCGTTTGTCGAACTGGATCCCGTCATGGATGATGCTTTCATCCACGGTATCCAGGTCAAAGAGATGCAGTTTGTTGCAGGTATCCTTTCCATATCCCGGCACATCAATATCGTACATCGTAGAAGTCAGGGTAAAGTCTTGAAAAGGCACCTCAAAATGGCGGTCCGTCCTGGTAAGCCAGCTCTCTTCTGTGATCCAGGGATTTTTCTCCTCCCGCTGCTTATGATCTGCAAATTTCTGAAGGAAAAGGCCGTCATGATAGTTTAGCCCCACGCCGTCTCCGGCAAGCCCCAGCGTTGCGATCGAATCCAGGAAACAGGCGGCCAGCCGTCCAAGCCCGCCGTTTCCAAGGGAAGGCTCTGCTTCTACTTCTTCCACCTCGGTCAGATCGAATCCGTATTTTGCCAGCACCTCTTTTGCTTCATCAAAAAGGCCCAGATTGATCAGATTGTTGGAAAGCAGCTTGCCGATCAGAAACTCTGCGGAAATATAATACAGCTTCCGGTCTCCTTCCTTTTGTTTCATATGTTTCATCTTATCTTTGGTAACAAAAAGAAGCGCTGTATACATCTCCTCTTTGGTTGCTTCTTTCAAATCTTTCTGAAATTTTTCCTGCAGTACATGCTGTAATGCCTGTTCCATTTCTTTCTACTCCTTTCAAGATAGTTTCGTATTGTTTCGTTTGGTTTCATCTTAATCCATGTCTGGATATTCGTCAATCTGTTTTTCCTTTTTTCTTGTATTCTTTTTATTTCATGCTATAATAATTCCAAATGAACACAGGATCTGCATTAAAAATATGCAGGTTTTCGAAATATTACGAAATCTTTTTTCACCAGGAGGTCTTCTATGGCAACTTTGCAGGATATTGCGGATAAGCTCGGAATTTCAAAAGGAACAGTATCAAAAGCTCTGAACGGCGCGCCCGACATCAGTGAATCCCTGCAGAAGACCGTCATCGACACTGCCGTAGAGATGGGATATCGCAAGATCCAAAGATCCGGGAAAAGCCGCAGGCTCTGTGTCCTGATCCAGCGTATGGAGTACCAGGCCCCGGGTGCGTTCGGATATGACCTGATCCTGGGATTCCGCCAGATGGCTGAGCCCGCCGGATACACGGTGGATGTGATCCCGGTCACAGAAGGTCTGCAGCATTCTCTTTCCTATGATAGCTTTATGCTGCAATATAACTATCTGGGCGCCTTTGTTCTTGGTTTTTCCCTGGAAGATCCCTGGATGAAAGAATTTCCCTCCAGCCATACGCCGGCGGTCCTTTATGATAATTACGTTTCCGCCAACCCCTGTATGGCCGCCATAGGGATTGACAACCGGGAGGGCATGGAACTGGCTGTTTCCCACTTAAAAAGTCTGGGGCACCGGAAAATCGGTTATCTGAGCCACGCCCTGGACTCCCACATCATGCAGGTCCGTCTGGACGCTTTCCTTAAAACCATGAAACAGCAGGAACTTTCTGCTGATCTTTCCGACACCGGCAGTTCTCACTACACTTCCTGCTGTGTAGAGAAACACCTGCCCCGTCTCCTGTCCGAAAAACAGGCGACCGCCATCATCTGCAGCCATGACCTGATCGCCAGCGCCGCTCTGGTGCAGTGCCAGCAGATGGGATACCGCGTTCCGGAGGATATCAGTATCATCGGTTTTGATGACCTGCCCATTTGCGCCTACACATCACCTCCTCTGACCACGGTGCGCCAGGACCGGCTGCAGCTTGGCAAAAGCGGATATTATGCGCTGGAAAGCCTGAGGAACCAGGTCCCGATCGGAACGCTTCTGCTCCACGCAGAACTGATCGTACGAAATTCCACCGGGCCGGTGAAACCGGTAAGATAAAAGAATTCCGCTCACAGAAAAGGAGATACGCACTGCTTTGTGCATATCTCCTTCTTTTTATGAATGATCTTTTCCCGTCTTCTTTTGTTTTCTAAGAGATACGGATCTTCTGTCCCGGATAGATCAGATTGGGATTGCTGATCCCGTTGATCCTTGCCAGTCTCTGATAGGTGGTTCCGTATCTTGCGGCGATCCCGCTTAAGGTATCTCCTCTTTTCACAGTATAATACACCGGTTCGGGCGCTGCCTGGGCAGGACTTCCTCCCGCATAGGCGTTCCATGCCGCCCGGTCTCCATAGAATACGTTAAGATCCAGATCTCCGCTGTAGCCCGGCAGACGGCCGTTCGACGTATATTGATAAAGCGCCGCAAATTTCCAGGCTCCGGTTCCGCCCAGAAGAGGCGCTCCCGGATTGTATCCCATCAGCGTATTTCCTTTATAATATCCGGCGTTCCACAATCCATAATCTCCGTTTACCACAGACGTCCAGTCATAAGCGTGAACCGTGCTGTTACTCATATAGAGCAGCGGTTTTACCCCGGTCAGCTGGTACACCCGGTCCAGCCAGTCTTTCGCCCAGGCCGGCCCCCGCGACACTCCGTTTCCTTCCCAGTCTAATGCCAGAACTGCTTTCTTGATATAACCCCGGATATGATCAACAAAATACTCTGCCTCGGCAAAAGCTTCGTTTTTTCCTGCAAAATGATATACTCCCAGCTTTTTCCCAAGATCCGCCCCCTGCTGGAACGCCCGGTCGCAATCCGGATTGACATAGGTCACGCCTTCCGTAGCCTTGATGATCACAAAATCACAGGGCACCTTAGACAGATCGATCCCTGTCTGCCAGCTGGAGATATCGATTCCATTCATGCTCATACCATATCACTCCTTCCTTGTGAAACCTGCGCTTCACATTTACAGTATTAGCATATGGAATCTATGATACAGATGTTCCTACAGCCGGGTATTCCTGTATTCTTCGCGGATCTCTTCCGGCACCAGACGTCCGCCTGTGGCCCATACGATCTGTACCGCCTGATCCATCCGATCCGTAAGGCCGTGCTTTTGGATATATTCTCTGGTCCCGTCACAATCCATCAGTCTTACCGGTCCTGCAAAAGCCGCGCAGGAACTGGGTTCTATGAAAATATCCTCCCTGTCCCACAGCATCCGCATATATTCATATAGCCATCTGTCTTCCAGCGTAAATTCTCCGGACAGCAGAGGTTCCATTACCTTTCCCACGAATCCGGAGGGACGGCCCACCGCCAGTCCGTCCGCATGGGTGATGCCTGTCAGTCCCACATCCTGTACACAGATCTGATTGTGAAGCCCGGTTGCCATTCCCAGAACCATACAGGGAGCCTGTGTCGGTTCAATAAAAAATACATGGACATGATCTCCCCAGATTTCTTTCAGGCCAAACGTAATCCCGCCCGGCGCTCCTCCGACCCCACAGGGAATGTAGACAAATAACGGATGCCTCTCATCCACTGTCACGCCTAGATCATCCAGCTGCGCGTGCAGCCGTCCGGCCGCAACCGCATATCCCATAAACAGATTTTTGGAATTTTCGTCATCCACAAAATAACTCTTCGGATCTGCGTCAGACTCTTTCCTTCCGTTTTTTACCGCCTCGCTGTAATCGGACGCGTACTCCACCACTTTCACGCCATGGCTGCGCAGCATATCTTTCTTCCACTGACGGGCATCCGCCGACATGTGTACTGTTACCTGATATCCGATGGCCGCGCTGGCGATCCCGATACTTAACCCCAGATTTCCGGTGGAGCCCACCTGGATCTTATACTGGCTGAAAAATTCCCGGCATTTTTCGGAAGCAAGTACAGAATAATCTTCTTCCCCAGTAATGATCCCTGCTTCTATCGCCAGGTCTTCAGTGTGTTTCAGCACTTCATAGATACCGCCTCGTGCCTTTACGGAACCCGCCACTGCCAGAGCGTTATCCTGCTTTAAAAGAAGAGCGCCGGGGATATGGCATCCATACGTTTCTTCCAGAGTCTTCTGCATCCCGGGGATCGGAGTAAGGACCGACTCGATCCGTCCATTTTCCGGCTCTGTCTCCGGAAAACATTTCCGGATAAAGGGCGCGAAACGGTCCAGCCGTTCTCTGGCGTCTCCGATTTCTTCCGCAGTCACCGGAAGTTGATCCCTTGCAGACTCCCAGGATCTCTTTTTTTCATTGATCCAGCAGATTTCCTCTGCTGCCGCGATTTTTTGTATCAGCGGATCTTTTTCATACAGATGCTCCATACTCGCTCCTCCTTCCTGGTACAAGACTTCTCTTTTCCCGAACTTTTTTACTGGATCTCCCGGATCTTCTTGCGGAGCGCCAGTACCTGTCCCGGCGCCACAGACAACTCGTCAATTCCCATCTGGACAAAGGTTTCCGTCAGATCCAGGTCTGCGGCCAGATCTCCGCAGATACTGATCTTCTTTCCTTCCAGATGCACATTATTTGCCACGATCCGGATCATCTTGATCAGCGCCGGATGATGCGGATTGTAAAACTTGGTCAGCTTATCATTTTCCCGGTCCATCCCCAGAGTAAACTGTGTCAGATCGTTCGTTCCGATGCTGAAGAAATCCGCCTCTCTGGCCAGTTCTCCGCTGATCATAACAGCAGCCGGCGTCTCGATCATAACACCCACCTGTATCTCCTCGTCAAACGCGCTCTTTTCCGCCTTTAATTCTCGTTTTGCCGTTTCTAACAGAAGCTTTGCCCGGGTCACTTCTTCCATTGATGTGACCATGGGAAACATGATGGATACATTTCCATAGACAGATGCCCGCAAAATGGCGCGGAGCTGGGTTTTAAAGATCTCCTCTTTCTCCAGAGAGATCCGGATCCCCCGAAGTCCCATGGACGGGTTGGCCTCTTTGCCTATATCCAGACAGTCCGCCTGCTTTTCTCCGCCCAGATCAGCGGTACGGATCACTACTTTTTTCACTCCCATGGACTCTGCCGCCAGCTTATAGACCTGAAACTGCTGCTCTTCGGTAGGAAGCTTTGCCCCGTTATCCATATATAAAAACTCGCTGCGGAACAATCCGATACCGCCGGCATCACTCCGGATCACATTCTCAATATCCTCTCTGGTGCCGATATTTGCACAGACGTCGATCCTCTGACCGCTCTGCGTAACATTTTCTTTTCCCTTCAGACGTTCCAGATTCTTCACATGCGTGACATTTGTATCCTGCTTTTGTTTCATCTTAGTCAGCGTGGAATAATCCGGCTCAATATAGACTTTCCCCTCGTATCCGTCTATGATGATCATCTTGCCATCGTAATCTTTTTTCAGGGCCTCTCCAAGGCCGATCACGGAAGGGATGCCCTTGGTTCTGGCAAGAACCGCTGTGTGGGAGTTGATCGTACCGTATCTGGTCACAAATCCCAGCACCTTGGATTTATCCAGCTGAACCGCCTCGCTGGGGTACAGTTCTCCTGCCGCCAGAACGAACGGCTCATCCATCAGCATCCGGTCCTTCCAGGTTCTGGAAAGGATCTTCAGCACGCGGTTTGCCACATCTTTCACATCCACATCATGTCCCTGCGTATAGATTTTCTGCTCTGTGTTTTCCTCGGTAAGATAATTTTCCGCCACGCTCTGAACTGCATATTCCGCATTCAGCTTCTGTTCCACGATAAATTGATTCACCTGGTCCACCAGCTCCTGGCGCTCCAGGATCGTCTGCTGCATTTCAAAGATCGCGGCATTGGCGTCTCCCACTTCTTTTGCCGCCGTATCATACAGATTCTTCAGTTCCTGGATCGCCTTCATGCGGGCCTTCTGGAACCGCTGGATCTCCTTTTCCACATCTTTCACATAAATCCGGCGGATCTCCTTTGCCTCCCTCTTATAAAAAGAGAGTTTTCCAATGGCAATCCCTTCGGATACTTTTTTCCCTGTCAGTGTTATCATATGCCTCTAATCCTTTTCTAAAATCCGTTAAAATTTGAACTAATTATACTTTACATGTTTGCTCTCAATTCGTCAAGATGCTTGCTTTTCCATTGACTTTTCGGCTCACTTATGCTACGCTGACTTCGTATTCTTTTGGTCCCGGATTACCGGGATCCATTACAATTTTTTTCATTTTTATGGAGGTATCATATGAAGGGTACAGTAAAATGGTTTAACAACCAAAAAGGCTATGGTTTCATCTCTGATGAATCTGGCAACGACGTATTCGTACACTACTCCGGACTGAACATGGAAGGGTTCAAGACTCTGGACGAAGGACAGGAAGTAGAGTACGACGTAACTGAAGGCGCAAAGGGACCGCAGGCAGTAAACGTGACAAAACTTTAATTCCCTGGGCGGTAATCGTAATTTGAATGTACCTTTTTGAATATATAAAGCATCTTTGATTTAGATATATTTAGATATTAAAAAGCAATACACTAAACTTTCGATTATGGCTAAAGACCGGCAGTAAAAACTGCCGGTCTTTTCATGTGCAAATTGGGGACGGGGCATTTTGCAAAAATGCCCCGTCCCCAATTTGCCCTTGTCGTAATTGCTGTTTAGTGATATGATGAACATCAGTATAAAGAAAAATTAGATAGAAGGGAAACGAAGAACGTGACCTATAAAGAAGCAAGGGTATATTTGGACCATGTGTCGAAATACGGAAGTGTACTTGGCTTGGATACGATTCGTGAGCTGTTGCGTGAGCTTCAGGATCCTCAGAAGGATCTGAATTTCATACATATTGCCGGAACCAATGGAAAGGGATCTGTGCTTGCATACACTTCATCAGTCTTAAGCGAAGCAGGATACCGGACCGGCAGATATATATCGCCGACAGTGGTTTCCTATCTGGAAAAAATTCAGGTGGATCAGATCCCGATATCTGAAGATACTTTCGCCAGACTGACAGAGCAGACAATGCAAGCTATTGACCGTATGAAGGCAGCCGGTAAGTCAAGTCCGACTGTGTTTGAAATTGAAACGGCAATAGCTTTTTTGTATTTCAAGGAACAACATTGTGATTTTGTCGTCCTGGAATGTGGGATGGGCGGGGAAAGTGATGCCACCAACATTATCCCGTCTCCTGTGTGCGCGGTGTTTACCGCCGTCAGTCTGGATCATCTGGGAATTCTTGGAAACACTCCCGAAGAAATCGCCCGGACCAAATCCGGCATCATCAAGCCGGGCTGCCGGGTGGTCTCTGCTCCGCAGGATGACGAAGTGCTTGCCGTACTAAAATACCAGGCCGCCCGGAATGGATGTCCCCTTCACACGGTAAATGCTGCGGATATTCAGATCCTGCGGGAGGATTACCTGGGACAGAGCATTTCCTATCAGGAATATCAGGATCTGCCGGTTTCTCTGCCCGGGACTCATCAGGCGGTCAATGCCACAGTGGCTCTGGAGGTGATCGCAGGGCTGAAACAGCAGGGCTATTCTATTCCGGAAGATGCCATCCGGCGTGGTTTTTCCGGCGTCCGATGGTTCGGCCGGTTCACTTGTCTGAAAAGGGAACCTCTCTTTTTCGTGGACGGCGCCCACAACCCCGCAGCCGCGCGCTGTCTGAGAGAAACTCTGGAACGCTGCTTTCCCGGGAAACGTCTGATCCTGGTCATGGGCGTTTTTAAAGATAAAGATTACCGGAACATTGCGGCCATTATGGCTCCCCTTGCTGCTTCCGTTCACACAGTCACACTTCCGGACGCGTCCCGCTCTCTTCCGGGGCAGACACTGGCCCTGGTGATGCAGGAATACTGCAATGAAAATGTGCCGGTGCAGGCAGAGCCTTCCATAGATGCAGCAGTCCGGTCAGCCCTGCAGGAAGCAGGAAAGCACGACGTCATTGTTGCCTTTGGTTCGCTCTCTTATCTTGGCGCAGTTGCCGAATCTGTAGAACACCTATTTATGCAGGATCTGTAAACAACATATTTATATAGAAATGAGGAATCCATCATGATCGATCAGAACAAAATCAAAGAAGGCGTACGCCTGCTGCTGGAAGGGATCGGCGAAGATCCTTCCCGGGAAGGGCTTCTTGAGACCCCGGACCGGATTGCCCGGATGTATACGGAACTCTTTGCAGGCATGGAGGAAACTCCTTCCACACATCTCTCCAAAATGTTTCAGACCACCAACAGTGAAATGGTGCTGGAAAAGGACATTACTTTTTATTCCACCTGCGAGCACCACATGCTGCCCTTCTTTGGAAAGGTACATATCGCTTATATTCCCGACGGTCAGGTAGTGGGCCTTAGCAAGCTGGCGCGGACTGTGGAAGTCTATGCCAGAAGACTGCAGCTGCAGGAACAGCTGACCGACCAGATCGCAGAAGCTCTGATGACCTGCATGCAGCCAAAGGGCGTTCTCGTTATGACCGAAGCCGAGCATCTGTGCATGACCATGCGCGGCATCAAAAAGCCGGGAAGCAAAACAGTGTGTCTGGCCAGACGCGGACTTTTTGCCACAGATCCGGAACTGGAAGCGCGTTTCTTCCGGATGTTAGAAAGGAATGTTTAATATGGATCCTGTAACAGAAGAAGGAAACGAAAAGAACCTTTTCTCACGCAAAATGACAGCCATCTGGAAGCATCCGCTTTTTCAGAGCTCTTTTCAGCGGATCCAGGAATGGGAAAAAGACAGGATCTACTGCCGGCACGGGATGGAACATTTTCTGGATACCGCCCGGATCGCCTATATCCGGTCCCTGGAAGAAAATATCCCGGTCTCAAAAGACCAGATCTATGCGGCCGCCCTTCTGCATGACATCGGAAAATGGCAGCAGTATGAAGATGGAACGCCCCATGAGATTGCCAGCGCCAGGATCGCTTCCTGTATCCTTAAAGATATTGTAACTACCGCCGAGGCATTTCCAGGCGGGGCGTGGTTTTCCCCGGAAGATATCCGGCAGATCCTGACCGCCATCCGCGGACACCGGACATTAAGATCCGGCGCAGAACCGCTGGAGCGCCTGCTCTACGAAAGCGACAAGGCTTCCAGAGCCTGCTTTCACTGCGCGGCGAAAGGCTCCTGCGACTGGCCGGAAACCAAGAAAAACAAGGAGATTTTTATCTGATCATGATTATTGGAAACAGACAGTTTGACACGAAAAATCACACCTATATCATGGGAATCCTCAATACAACTCCCGATTCCTTTTCGGATGGCGGGAAATATACCAGCCTGGACAGCGCCCTGTTTCATGCGGAAGAAATGATCCGGGAAGGCGCAGATATCCTGGACATAGGCGGAGAATCCACCCGCCCCGGCCACACGCAGATTACGGATGAAGAAGAAATCTCGCGGACCGCACCCGTGATCGAAGCCATACACCAGCGGTTTGACATTCCCATTTCCATTGATACCTATAAATCCAGGGTGGCAAGAGCCGCCCTGGAAGCTGGAGCCGACCTGGTCAACGACATCTGGGGGCTTCAGTACGATCCGGAAATGAGCCCGGTGATTCGTAAATACCAGGCATCCTGCTGCTTGATGCACAACCGGAGAGAAGCGGATTATCAGGATTTTTTCCCGGATTTTCTGGAAGATCTTAGAAAATGTATTCGTTCCGCCAAAACTGCCGGTATTTCTGACGACCGGATCATGCTAGATCCAGGCGTCGGATTTGGGAAAACTTATGACATGAACCTGGCAGTGATCCGGAATCTTGACCGGATGCAGGAACTGGGATACCCGGTGCTGCTTGGAACATCCCGGAAATCCGTGATCGGCCTGACTCTTGATCTGCCGGCTGATCAGCGGGAAGAAGGAACCCTTGCCACCACCGTTTACGGCATGCTTCACGGCTGCTCCTTTGTCCGGGTGCACGATGTACGGGCGAACAGGCGGGCGATCCAGATGACGGAAGCAATCCGAAAAGCAGACAAATTTTAAATGCAAACGATACGTTAGATCAGGGAGGCAGTTTTTATGAAAGATCAGATCATCATTAAAAATCTGGAAATCTTCGCAAATCACGGGGTTTTTCCGGAAGAAAATAAACTGGGCCAGAAATTTCTCGTTTCGGCTATACTGTTCACAGACACCCGGGAAGCCGGGACTACCGATAACTTAACGACATCCATTGATTATGGCGCTATCTGCCAGTTTATCGACCAGTTCCTGAAAAACCACACCTTCCATCTCATCGAACGCGCGGCAGAGGCGCTGGCAGAAGAGCTTCTCCTGCACACACCCGGGCTGGATGCCGTAGAACTTACAATCCAGAAGCCCTGGGCGCCCATAGGACTCCCCCTGGAATCCGTCGCCGTAAAAATCCGCCGCAGCTGGCACACCGCCTATCTGGGGATCGGCTCCAACATGGGCGATAAAAAAGCCTATCTCGACCAGGCAGTGCAGGCTTTAAAAGAACACAAAACCTGCCAGGTAGAGGCAGTTTCCGATTATCTGGTCACCAGCCCCTACGGCGTCACAGACCAGGATGACTTCCTGAACGCATGCCTGAAACTTCGCACCCTGCTCACACCCTACGAACTTCTGGACGAGCTGCACAAGATAGAACAGCAGGCCGGACGCGAGCGAATCCGCCGCTGGGGGCCAAGAACACTGGATCTGGACATACTGTTTTATGACGACCTGATCCTTGGCGATCCCAATCTGTGCATCCCACACGTTGATCTGGCAAATCGGGAATTTGTTCTAAAACCCCTGGCAGAAATCGCACCTTACCTTCACCATCCGGCAAGCGGGAAGACCGTGCAGGAAATGCTCCGGGAAGTAGCAACGTAATTTGCAACGCAATTTGGGACGTAGACCTTTTGCAAAGGTCTACGTCCCAAATTGCATTTCACGGTGTACCCAAATGAATTTCAGGGTGTACCCAACCAGCTTTATCCCTCATATTTCATTTTCTGAAGCTTTACCGAATAGATAGAATATGTGGTCAGCATAATAATATTGGCAAATGCCAGCAACACAACTGCCATCATCCCTGTTCCAAAGCAAAGTTGGCCGAGCATTGCAATTGCCAGCAATACCATCAGGATTGTCTTCATCAGGACAAATGTTTTGTAACTGGTTTTATAGATTATCGTCTGTTCTGCTTCATCACAGCTTTCCAACCACTCTTTTTCAAAATGCAGATCCGCCGCGTCCCCTTTCTTGGAAGGATCTTTTCTACGCACCTGTCTGACAGCGGCAACCTGATACATCGTACACACAATGACTGTAAGAAGAAACGGCACTATCGCTCCCAGCAGGCGCTTTGCGGTCTCCTCGTCTTCAACCGAAAAGCCGAACGCAAAGAACACCATTGCAAGACACACAATCACGTTCGCCCCTGCTACTCCGAAAGAACTCCACCGCTCATATCCGCAGTCCATTATTTCCATCAGAGAATCATCTTCCACATCCATCTGCCGGATATAGTGTTCTGCATTTCGATAGCAGATCAGGCTTAAAATTAGAGATATCACCACAAAAATCCACAAGATTACAGCCACCTGATTGCCAAGCCACTCTGCTACTGGCGGGAACGGTTCATCTATTCCATCCTGCAGCATAAATATCCCCGCGCCCAAAAATGCACCGATCACTCCGCCTCCACACATAATAAGTATCATTTTCACATATGAATTCAATTTATTTTCCCTCTTTGTCTTCATATTACTCATCCTCCTCAAGCTCAAAAATTTCTTCTACAGGAACTCCAAAAATATTCGCAAGTTTCAACGCCAGTGCCACTGACGGTGAATAATCGCCCCTCTCGATCAGGCTGATCGTCTGCCTGGATACTCCAGCCATCTTGCCCAGCTGCGATTGATTCACATTCAATCTTGCCCGATGTTCCTTCACATGGTTCTTAAGCCCCATATACACCTCTCCTCTCCGCGTAGCTGTTCGCTAAAGCAGCCATGGAAATCCATTCGTAAATATTCATGCATGTATAAACTTCTTTTCTTGTCATGACAAATATAGTTTTCATTTTGACAACTTTCCTTGTCATCTAAACTATAACATTGACAACTTTATTTGTCAACACCTTTTTTTGGGGACGTAGACCTTTTGCAAAGGTCTACGTCCCCAATTGCATTTCAGGGTGTACCCAAATGGATTTCAGGGTGTACCCGAACAAAAAAAGACATCTTCGTTCTCGAAGATGTCTTTTTGCTACTATCATTATCATAATCTTTACGATTACCGATTTGCGCGATATGCTTCGTCTGCGCTGTATACATCGAACCCGCTTCCCTTCAGGATATCGATCACCCGGCCGGGATCGTCACTCTTCAATACTGCAGCAGCATCTGTGCCGTTAGCGAATGCATACATATATTCGATATTTACATCGCCTTCTACAATCTGATGCATCGCCTTGCTTAAGGATCCTGTGGCGTGAGGAACGCGAAGCGCCACTACGTCTGTCAGCATGGCGGTGATCCCTGCATCTTTCAGGGCTGCGCGGCCTTTCTGCGGCTCAGATACGATCATACGGAGCATTCCGTAATCGGAAGTGTCTGCCAGACTAAGCGCCACGATATTTACATCGTTTTTTGCCAGGATATCCAGCACTTCGTCCAGACGCCCTTCTGTGTTTTCCAGAAATACTGATAATTGCTGAATTGTGTTATTGATACTCATGGATCTTTCCCCCTTTTTACAGAACTCTGTTATCGATCACTCGTTTTGCCTTGCCTTCACTTCTCTGAATGGTCTTTGGTTCTACCAGCTTCACTCTTACAGATACGCCAAGAGCCTGCTTTAAGACTGCGGCCACCCGGCTCTTGAGTTCGTCCAGTTTACGGATCTCATCGGAGAAATATTTTTCGTCAACTTCTACCATAACTGTCAGCACATCCAGATTGTTCTCCCGGTCTACGATCATCAGATAATGTGGCGCCACACCGCCGCCCATGGACAGAAGCGCTGCTTCTACCTGCGTCGGGAATACATTGACGCCGCGGATAACTTTCATGTCATCGGTACGTCCGGTAAACTTCTGGATCCTGGGCAGTGTTCTTCCACATTCGCAAGTGGTGTGATCAATGCTGGTCAGATCCTTGGTCCGGTAACGCAGAAGCGGCATGCCTTCTTTTACAAGGGTGGTAAATACCAGTTCACCGGTCTCGCCGTCCGCACAAGGCGTCTGATCCACCGGATTTAAGATTTCCGGATAAAAGAAATCTTCATGCACATGCAGTCCTTTGTGATGGATGCAGTCCATTGCCACGCCCGGTCCTGTGATCTCGCACAGTCCGTAAATATCAAAGGTATTGATATGTAAAATGCTCTCGATCTTCTTTCGCATCTCATCGGTCCAGGGCTCTGCGCCGTTGATGCTGGCTTTTATCTGGAGACGGTCTACAATCCCTGCCTCCTGGGCCGCCTCTGCCAGATATACCGCATAAGACGGTGTACATGCAAATGCTGTGGCTCCGAAATCTTCCATACACATCAGTTGGCGCTTGGTATTTCCTGCGGACATCGGAATCGCCATCGCTCCGAGGGCATGAGCGCCGTAATCCAGACCCATTCCTCCGGTAAACAGTCCATATCCATAGCAGATATGGATCCGGTCTTTTGACGTAAGTCCCGCCATAGTCAGTCCTCTTGCCACGCATTCTCCCCAGACATCCACATCCCTTTGTGTATAAGAAGCAAGCGTAAGTTTTCCGGTAGTTCCGGAAGTTCCCTGTACACGGACGATCTGTTCCTGCGGAACCGCAAGAAGCCCAAATGGATAATGATCTCTCAAATCTTCCTTTGTCGTAAATGGAAGTTTGCTGATATCTTCGATCCCTTTGATATCCCCCGGCTCTACTCCCAGGTCATCCATCTTTTTGCGGTAAAACTCCACGTGATCATACACATTTTTTACCTGTTTTACCAGCCGCTCGCTCTGCAGGGCAGACATTTCATCCCTGCTCATACACTCGATCTTCGGATCCCGGATCTGTTCCACCCAGTTCTCCAGTGCTACTCCTGCCATTTCTCTCTTTCCTCCTGTTGCTTAAATTGTTTCTATTCTTCCAAAATCCAGTACCTGGTTCTTTACAAATGATATCCTACGTCAAACGCCTTTTTATTGATCTCAATGGTTTTTGGCGGAACCGTTTTTTCGATCACCTCATACCACTGCTCTTTTGTAAAATCCATATGCTGGGCGGCAATCCCCAGCACAACCAGGTTAAATACCCTGGGATTGCCAAGCTTCTTGGCCTCTTCGGTGGCATTCACGGTATAAACCTTGTGACGCTCCCTTAAGTCTTCGATAATATGATCCGGATACTCGGCTGCTCCGATCACTACAGGCATGGGGTCGATCCGCCAGTCATTGACGACCAGCGCCCCGTCTTTCTTCAGGAAATGTGCATAACGAAGAGCCTCCAGGCGTTCAAAGGCAATGATCACATCCGCCTGGCCTTCTTCCACGATGGGTTCCGCTACATTTTCTCCATAACGGACAAACGTAACCACGCTGCCGCCGCGCTGCGCCATCCCATGCACTTCGGAAAGTTTCACATCATAGCCGCCGGCGATCGCAAGTCCTCCCAGGATCCTGCTGGTAAGAAGTGTTCCCTGTCCGCCAACGCCGACGATCATAATATTCT
>NZ_JACJLV010000071.1 GCF_016902415.1 Mordavella massiliensis
AGATCCACAGTGCTTAAGTAAATATATCAGATTAGGATTGAATTACCCAGTAGAAACTGGGAGAAAGGAGAAAATCCAATCACTATCTAATATGATTGGATTATACGTGGCATAGTATGGCAAATCAAAAAAGTGAAGCAGCATTAATTAAAAAGGTTGGAGATATAGCAAATGTAATGGCAGCAGCAGGTGTTGGATATACAGATTATATAACACAGCTTACATATATTTTATTTCTCAAGATGGATAATGAAAAAGAAGAATTAGGACTTGGAAGTTCAATTCCTAATGGCTGCAAGTGGAAAGATTTATGTGATCTTAGCGGAACAGATCTTATAGATAAATATGAAGAAATCCTCGATGAGCTTTCTAAGGATGAAGGCTTAATTGGAACAATTTTTACAAGAGCAAGTAATAAGATTGATAGACCGGTTATGCTTGCTAAGGTTATTGAAATGGTAGCAGATGAAGACTGGTACATGATGGAGGGGGACTTAAAGGGTGCTATCTATGAATCAATCTTAGAAAAGAATGGACAGGATAAGAAAAGTGGTGCAGGACAGTATTTCACTCCAAGAGCACTTATTCAGGCAATTGTGGAAGTGGTAGATCCTAAAATTGGTGAAACAGTGGCAGACCCTGCCTGTGGAACAGGAGGATTTTTACTTGCAGCTTATGAACATATGAAAGGTCAGAGTAAGGATGTGGAGAAGCAAAAGTTCTTAAAGAACCATGCTTTGTTTGGTGCAGATAATACAGCACTTGTAGTAACGCTTGCATCTATGAATTTGTATCTTCATGATATTGGCGTGAATAAGAGTCCTATTGCATATCAGGATTCGCTTATTGATACATCTGATAAGATGTACAATGTGATTCTGGCTAATCCCCCATTTGGTACAAGACCTCAAGGCAGTGTAGAAGTTGCAGCCAACAGGCCCGAGTTTGTGAGGACAAGCGATAACCAAGTTAACTTTCTGCAGCACATCATGTCTATTGTTAAGACAGGTGGTAGAGCTGGTGTAGTACTTCCGGATAGTGTGCTTACAGATACAGGCGCAACCGAAAAGGTAAGAGAAAAACTCCTTAAGGATTTCAATCTACATACAATTCTTCGACTTCCTACGGGTATTTTCTATGCTAATGGAGTTAAGACAAATATTTTATTCTTTGAGAAAGGAAAACCGACTAAAGATATTTGGGTTTATGATTATCGAACTGGCGTTAAACATACTTTAGTTACAAAGCCTCTGAAAAGAGTGGATTTGCAAGAATTTGTTGATTGCTATTGTTCTGGACATGAACAAGATAGAAAACCTACATATACAGTTGCAAATCCAAATGGTCGTTGGCGATGTTTTTCAGAAAAAGAAATCCAAGATATGAATAATCTTGATTTTAAATGGATAAATTTGGATGAAAATGATGAACGAACGTTATTAGAAATTACTGAAAATATTCAAGCAGAAGCGGAAGGAATTTCTGATGCGGTTATGTTAATTAAGACAGCGATGTTAAATAATTCGTCTATTCAAGGAGAGCGTTTTAATTCAATAAAAATACTACAGGATAAATTGATGGCGGATTGTGAGTTGTTTAAAAGTAAATTGATTGATGCAGGTATTCAGGGAAAATTAACTATTCAGTTACCAGATGATGGAATTGCGAATACTTTATGTGAAGAAAAAATACCGGATAAAGATAAGCCTTTTGATATTCCAAAGAATTGGAGATGGATAAGACTTGGATGGGCAATGGAAATTGAGAGAGGGGGTTCGCCAAGACCAATAAAAGCATATATGACAGAAGAAGAAAATGGAATTAATTGGATTAAAATTGGTGATGTTGAGAAGGAAGGGAAATATATATATTCAACAAAAGAAAAAATCAAACCTGAAGGAGAAAAGAAAAGTAGGAAAGTATATCCGGGGGATTTCCTTCTGACAAATTCTATGAGCTTTGGTAGGCCATACATATCAAAAATTGAGGGATGTATTCATGATGGTTGGCTATTGTTGAGAAATAGTAAAAATGTTTTTGATTTAGACTATTTATATTGGCTTCTTTCCTCAAAATACGCATATAGACAATTTGTACAAAAGGCATCAGGTGCAACAGTAGACAATTTGAATAAAGACAAAGTGTCATCAGCTATTATTCCTTTACCACCTCTGGCTGAGCAGAGGAGAATAGCTGACCGTATAGAAGAGTTACTTCAAGTGTTATAGATATTAGTCGAGGTTATAAAGCAAATTATATGAGATATATGTTTTTTTATGATGAAACTGAGCATAGTAGGAAGATTAATTATCAGACTGTTATATCCAGTAATTATTATGATAATTTCATAACTGCAATCGTTGGCTGGTCTTCGGAGGAAGATGCAAATATTTCTGAAAAATATCTTGCATTTGAAGAAAAGTATGATTATAGAAAAAAGAATGGTGAATTGAAAAGTCAGACTATGAAGGCAAAGGATTTTACTCTTGGTTTTGCATCACTTAATAAACACACAATCGAATTTTATGAGGATCTTATTTCACTCTTTGATAGCAGGATTATTGTTTATTTTTCAGTATTCAGCAAAATTGAATATGTGATTAATCAGTTATTTGTAGATTATCATAATTCGATGATTGTAGATGTTGATTATATGAAATATTCAATTATCAAAGCAATTAATGTATATCGTCCACAAAAGGTGATAGAGGCAATTTATAAAGATCCGTATACTTTTGTAAAAGAATTAAGATTGTTTTTGGAAGAGCAGATTAGTAAAAATCAAGCTAGCATTCCTTTGAAAGAACGTGAGAGTAAAGCATTTGAGGATATACTCTTTTTACTTGAAGATGTTGAACTACCAAAGTCTTTAGAATGGATATATTTTCCATCTTTTGATGGATTCAAGAAATTATTGATTGAGATGAACATTAATGACTATAAGTTGTTAATCGACAGAGAGGGTGTTGCATCCAATACATTAAATTCGGCAATGCTTGTCGGCTTGGAAAATGTTACCGAAGAAGATTCTAGGAATTATGTTGGAATTAGAATGGCTGATATGTTAGCAGGATTAATATCCAAATTGATGCAGTCTTTGAAGGTATCGTTGAATGGTGATTATAAGGATGGAAAAATAGAGAAAACACTTCTCGACTCTGGTTGGTTTGTCCTTAGCGAAAGACAACTTGATTTGTATAAGAAATTATACAAAGTTATTTGTGAGAACAACGATTATTGGTATAAAACGTATGCAGGAATTTATGCTGACAATTTAGTTTCTTTTATAGCGTTACTACAGTATATGAATCATTTTAAAAATGTTGATGAAATCCGAAAAGGTAAGTTGGAGATGCAACCAGAATATTATAATGCTTATGTCTGTGAGAGCTTGCAAGAACGTTACAGAATTATGAGAAATAAATTGCCACTTGATCCATTGCCGGATGATGGCAAAGATTTTTTTTGTAATCAAAGAGGTGCAAAAGTTTATAAGGATATAGACAAGCAACCAATGTTACCACTTTATGAAGGACAGAATAAGTATTATGTATGGTCAGTTGGATTTGCGAAAAACGGAGTTCCATTAGTCACAATTTCCGATAATGATAAGTTGATTTGCTATAGGTTACCAAATGAATATAAAGAGTGGGCCATGGCGACTGTTGGACTAGCTAATAGAGGCGAGAATTATTTTCCGGAAGAAGTATTGTTTTCACTGATTGATGGAAGATATTATGTAGATATTTTATAAAGAACTTTATGGAGGATGTGTTATGTATATATCTTCAGTTGAAACCGAAAATTTTAGAGCTTTTAAGGAAAAGACGATATTTCATTTTAATCCAGGAGTAACTGTACTTATTGGAGAAAATGATTGTGGAAAATCAACTGTCATAGATGCAATTCGGTATGTATTAGGAACAACAGATCAGACGTGGCAACGTGTGGAACTGTCCGATTATTATCAAGAAAATACGCAGAATGAAATACATATTACAGTGGTATTCTCTGATCTTACGATTCAAGAAAAAGCTGCTTTTATGGAGTGCTTAACATATACAAAAAGTGAAGAAATTTTAATACTTAATTGGACTGCCAAGTATATGACGAATGTAAAGCCACATAGGACGTTTGTGAGTATAAACTGTGGCAGGAATGGCGATGTATCTGCACCATCAGCAGAAGCTCGTGAATTGCTGCGAGTAACGTATTTAAAACCATTAAGAGATGCACAAGCACAAATGAGATCTGGAAGGAGTTCTCGCTTAGCTCAAATATTAAGTAGTGTACCAGATTTGAATACAGGTGAAAGAGAATATAGGGAAGGAATTGATATCAACAAATTATCGCTTGCTGGCATTTTTGATTTGTCTAATCATTTGCTTGCTAACCATGAAAAGATAAAGGGGGTAAATCAAGGAATTAGCGATATTTTGAATGCTGAATTGATGTTAAGTAGTGATGCTGTACAAACTGAAATTACAGTTTCTGGAGATGGTAATACGGATGAGAAAAAAATACATTCTTTGTTAGAAAAATTAGATTTGAATATTCAGAGGGATTCTGGATCGAATTATGGCCATGTAGGGCTAGGAACAAGTAATTTGATGAGTATGGCTTGTGAGATGTTGCTGAATCAGGATGATAAGGAATTAAGTACATTTATGCTTATTGAAGAACCAGAGGCGCACATCCATGCCCAAAGACAATTAAAACTCATTCAATCTATGCAAAACAAAGGGAAAAATCAACAGATAATATTGACAACCCATTCTCCACTATTGGCTTCAGTAGTGGAACTTAATAATTTACTTTTGATTCAAAATCGAAAAGCATTCTCTATGAGAGCAGGAGAAACACTTTTGGATGCTTCAGATTATAAGTATTTGGAGCGCTATTTAGATGCTACGAAAGCAAATCTTTTTTTCGCAAGGGGTGTGATTATTGTAGAAGGTCCAGGAGAAGCACTGCTACTGCCAACACTTGCAAATTTATTGCACAGAAATTTGACAGACTATGGAGTATCTATTGTTGATGTTAAGAGCACAGGACTTAGAAGATATGCAAGGATTTTCCAGAGAAAAAATGGGGATGAGATAAACATTCCTGTATCATGTATTACAGATAGAGATGTAATGCCGGATTGTGCGCCTGCCATTTGTATTGATGAAACATATGACAAAGAAGAGAATTGGCCAAAGAAAAATCGTAAATGGAAAGTGGAATCTGAGATAACAGATAAAGAGAAGTATATACATGAGATTGAAGAAAAAGCAAATGGGCAGAAAGTCAAAACATTTATTCCAGAACAGTGGACGTTAGAATATGAGATGGCTGCAAATGGATTAGGTGAAGAAATGCTGGAGACAATTGCAACTTTACGTGCAGCAGAGTTAAAGAGTAAGAAAAACGAGGAATTGTTAAAAGACTATAAAGAAAAATATAATGAATATGATAGCAAAGAAGCAAAAGCATCATATATTTACTCATTTTTTTCGCATAAGCTTGTATCTAAGGCAGAGTTTGCTCAGCAATTTGGGCTCGATTTGGAATGCAAATTTAAGGAAAAACCAGTTGAAGATATAGTGAAAATATTACCAAATTATTTAGTAAAAGCGATAGAATATGTGACAGCTGATATAGAAGGAATCTAGGGTATGGATAAAGAAATGTTCGAAATTCAAATCACAGATGAGGATATTGAATGGGTCAAAACAATAATGCCAGATATTCAACTGGACGAGTGTAGAATCCGGATTTTAAAGAATATGGAATCGGTAGATATTCATGCATGTCCGGGAAGTGGAAAAACTACGATCTTAGTGGCTAAATTGGCAATATTATCTCGAAGATGGAAATGGTCAAACCGTGGAATCTGTGTATTGTCTCACACGAATGTTGCACGGGAAGAAATAGAAGAACGTTTAGGAAGTTTGAGCGTTGGAAAAAGATTATTATCTTACCCGCATTTTATAGGGACAATTCAATCATTTTTTGATACATTTTTTGCAATGCCTTTTTTGAGGAGTTGTGGATGTCCTGTAAATATTGTTGATACAGATTATGTGGTTGAGCGGAGATGGGGTAACATATGGACAAAAACATGGTTAGAGGCACACGGAAAAGATAAGTATGTGTGTGATCCGCTGGAGTTACCTTATAAATTAGATGTTAAATTGGGTGAAGAGACAACTACCTATAAGAATGTAGTAAAATCTATTACGGAATCAAGACGTAGAGGGGAATTTACTTTCAATGAAATGGAACTGTATGCAACAAGAGGACTAGAATGCAAAGCAATACTTTCAAAACTAATTCAGATGAGATTTCCTATTATTTTTATAGATGAGGCTCAGGATACAAAAAAACAAATATGGGAATTATTTGATAAAATTTATGAAAAGCCATTCTATAATAGTTTTTATCAGGCGTATGGAGATAGCAATCAGGCAATTTTTAATTCATATGAAAAAATGGAAGATGTGAAGCATTTCCCAAGAGCAAATGCGTTACAAATGTTAAACAGTAAAAGATTTGTTCCTGAAATAGCGAAATTGGCCAATGGTGTTGCCTTGAATGAAAGCAAAATGATAGGAGAGTGCTTACCTTTTACCAAAAGGGATATAAAACATACGATTTTTTTATTTGATGAGGGAGCAGAAAGTGTTGTTATAGATAAGTTTGCAGATTTGATCTTTGAAAGTTTTACACACGAGGAATTAGTAAAGTATAGAAAATATGGCTGCCATGTATTAGGAATGGTTCATAAATCAGAGAACACAATGGGTGTGAGTAATTATTTTGCAGATTATAATCCTGAAGCAAAGAAACAAATGCCAAATAAGTTGATTGATTATTTTTGGATTGCTGAGGAACAGATGAGACAAAAAGGAGAATTTTCCATAAAGGTAGAGTACATAGCTAAAGGAATTTACAAATTAATGAGAAAGTATCCTTTGAAAGAAATTAATAGATCTTCTTCGGCATTTAATTCTATTCTTAAAACAGTGCAGCCGGAAAACAGAAAAAAAATAAGAACTGGGCTGTTGGAAATTATGCATATAG
>NZ_JACJLV010000072.1 GCF_016902415.1 Mordavella massiliensis
CTTATAATCTATAAATATATTTTATTGTTATCAATCCGTTTCATTTCTAGCTTGTCTGTGTTATAATACCCATAATCCGCGCGGCGCCCCGCATCTGGCCTGCCCGCACCCTGTCCGGATAAGGAGGTTTTTATGAATACCGTACAATTAGAATGTTTTCTGGCCGTGGCCGAGCACCTGAACTTTTCCAAGGCTTCCCGGGTCCTGAAGATCACCCAGCCCGCGGTCAGCCATCAGATCCAGACTCTGGAAGAAGAGCTGGATGTAAAATTATTTGTCCGCACCAGCAAAAGCGTGACTCTTACAAGGGAGGGCATGTTATTTCTGCCTGACGCCCAGCTAATCTTAAAAACCGCACGCTCTGCAAAGACACGGCTGGGCATCCAGGAGGATTTTCTCCCCCTGAACCTTGGCTGCCACAATTACCCGGAATCCGGCGTCTTTCCGCCGGTCTTAAAAAAACTGTATGCCGAGTATCCGCTACTTCGGCCCAATGTCCACATCGTTCCCTTTGTTTCCTTATTAAGCCTGGTGGAAAATGACCAGCTTCAGGCTTCTCTCAGCATAAAAAATGAGCAGAAAAAGTCTTCCCTGAAATACAGGGAGCTTTGTTCTGCTCCTCTGGCCTGCGTCTGTCCCCCAGACCATCCGCTGGCCTTTCATGATTCTCTTGTTCTGGAACAATTGGAAGGAAACTTTATCGCCGGCTCTCCCAGGCAGCTGCCGGAACAGATCTTCCGGATCCAGAGCCAGCTGCTCCTTGCCCTGCCGCCAAAACAGCGGTTTTTCACCGACCACCCGGACAGCATCTTCACTCTGGTAAAATCCGGTATGGGGTACACCCTGGCCCCGGATATTCCCCGGGGAAGGGAACCCGGACTTTGCTATATCCCCGTTACCGATCTCCCCCGCGTTTCCTACGGCGTGTATTACAAGCGGGACAACGATCACCCCGTAATGAAGCGGTTCCTAAGCCTGCTGGCCCGGGAATTCTCTCCCGAAAAGGAATAGGCCGGTGCTACATCCGATAGACCCTGGCTTCATAAGGCTTCAGATGAAGTTCCGCCGCATCGCCATTTTCCGGCCTCGGCGGATTTTCATTTCCTGACCCCGGTTCCGGATAATTTCCGATCAGGCGGGTCATCTGTTCTGGGCGCCAGCCTTCCGGAAGCGCGATGCATTTCTCTTTTTCTTTGAAATTACAGAGCACCAGCAGCTTTTCTTCTCCCAGGGTCCGGGTGTAGACGAACAGATCCGGATCCTCCGGGAAAAGCAGCTCATACTCCCCGTACACCACGATCTCGTGCGTTTTCCGCAGCCGGATCAGCTGCTGATAATAGTGGAAAACCGAATCCTTTCTGGCCAGCTGGTCTCTGGCATTGATTTCCTTATAATTGGGATTGACCCGGATCCAGGGCGTCCCTTCCGTAAATCCCCCGTTTGGCGTATCGTCCCACTGCATGGGCGTCCGGGCGTTGTCCCGGCTCTTATACTGCAGGTAGCGCATCATGTCCTCCGGCGAGATCTTCCCGGTATCCGCATACTGATGCCAGGCGTTGATACTCTCAATGTCCCGGAAATCCGCAAGGCTTGCAAAATCACCGCCCGTCATGCCAAGCTCCTCGCCCTGGTAAATGTAGGGCGTCCCCTGCATCATGTGAAGGCAAGTAGCCAACATTTTCGCAGAAATCTCCCGGTACGCCGGATCCAGGCTCCCCAGCCTTGGCAGGATCCTTGGCTGATCGTGGTTGCACCAGTAAAGGCTGTTCCACGCCTTGCTGTCAAGTTCCCTCTGCCACCGGGACAGCACCTCCTTTAACTCCACAAGGTCGATCTTACGGTCATTCCATTTAAACGTCTCTCCCCCGTCCAGATCCATGTGCTCAAACTGGAACACCATATCCAGTTCCGTGCCGTCCTCATTGGCATATTTCTTTGCCTCCTCTACCGTAACGCCGGAGCATTCCCCCACAGTCAGCAGATCATACTTTGCCAGCACCTCCCGGTTCATCTCCCGCAGAAACTCATGGACCCTGGGGCCGTTTCTCACAAAAGGACTAAAATCCCCGTAGCCATTTTCCTTCACCGCCCCGTCCGGAAATGCCTGATCCTTGGAGATCATGCTGATCACATCCATCCGGAACCCGTCGATACCCTTCTGGCACCACCAGTCCATCATGTCATAAACCTCCCGGCGGACCCTTGCATTTTCCCAGTTAAGATCCGGCTGCTTTCTGGAAAAAAGATGAAGATAGTACATGCCGGTGCCCGCGTCAAACTCCCAGGCCGGCCCGCCAAAAACAGACTCCCAGTTGTTGGGCTCTTGGTTCTCCTTGGGTTCTCTCCAGATGTAGTAGTCTCTGTATGGATTTTCTTTGGAACTGCGGCTCTCCACAAACCAGGGATGCTCGTCAGAGGTATGGTTCACCACCAGATCCATCACCAGACGGATGCCCCGCCTGTGCATTTCCGCAAGCATCCGGTCAAAATCCTCCATGGTGCCAAACTCCGGCTGGATCGAGCGGTAATCGCTGATATCATAACCATTGTCATCCATGGGCGAGCGGTACACCGGCGAGAGCCAGACCACGTCCACCCCCAGCTCCTTCAGATAATCCAGTTTTTCCGTGATCCCGTTCAGATCCCCGATACCGTCGCCGTTGCTGTCGCAAAAACTTCGCGGGTAGATCTGGTAAACCACACACTCCTTCCACCAGGTCTTTCTCATCACACACCTCCATTGGGGACGGGGGATTTTCAGAAATCCCCCGTCCCCGTCAACTTTATTGTTTCGTAGATTTCCTCTGTTGCGGGCTCATTTTCGCCATTTATCACGATAATCTCCCCGTCTGCCTCCAGGATCACGCAGGCCGGACAATCATTAAACGTGTAACGGATATAATCGCCAAACCGGCTGTTGTAAAACTGGCCCATCGACATTTTCAGATTGCCGAATCCGTTGGTACGTCTGCCGTCTTCTTCCTCTGCAAGGCCGTCCGGCTCGTATGACACCCGGTCGATCTTCGCATACTCCACTTGGTAATCTCCCCAGCCGGAAGCCTCCACCGTAAATCCGTCCTCCTGCCAGCGGATTTCCATGTCTCCGCTAAACAACACCCACGCCACAAACGCTAGGATAAACACCGTAAGGATCCCGGTGACCGCCACGCCCAGGCGGCTCATCCGGATTTTTTCCACCTTTCCCTCCCGCAGCTGTCTGCGATAGTAAAGATAAGAGTAAAGCGTCGGAACTGCTGCCGCCGACAGGATGCTGACGACCATCAAAGCCGTGCCCGCCCCGGAAAAGGGAAACAGCGCACCCAGCAGGCAGGCAAATCCGCAAATCACCCACACCTTTCCCCCGAACCGGTGCGTGGCATTCCAGTTCTCTTCATTTTCCAACGCCCATTTGACCTTAATCCCCATGGTGCGATTCTGCCGGATCTTCGGGAAATAGTTCCCCACAAGGATAAACATCAGGCCAAACCCGATATAGAAGAAATAGCTCACCAGGCCTTCGCCGACGCGCCCGCTTTTCACTAGCAGCACCAGACCGCCGCCCGCAATCGAAAACACCGGCATCAGGGACAGCAGCAAATGAACCGCCCGCTTCCCCTGCGGCTTTTTGCGCCAGTCGGCAAACGTCACCAGAATACAGAACCAGTGCACCGCCAGACACTGCAAAGACAGAAAATAAATCGTCTCGCCCATCAGAAACGCTGCCGCCTGCGGGACAAGGATCAGCAGAGAAGACCAAAACAGCCCCCGCCTATTTTCCATCAGCAGCATTTTCATCGTCACCCTCTCCTTTCAGATCCGCGATCCAGAGCATTACCTCCTCCAGAACTGTCGCATTCAACTCATAAAAAATAAACTTCCCCTCCCGGGTATCCCGGATCAGATCCGCATCCTTCAGCACCGAAAGATGCCTGGAAACAGATGCCGGCGTAACCGGAAAACACTCCGCAATCTCCCCGGCCGAAAGCCGCCCCTTCTTCAGAAGATTCAAAATCTCCCGGCGCGTAGGGTCCGCCAGCGCCCTCAACGTATTCTGCAATCCCATAGACAAAACCCCTTTCAGATGAAATGGCTTATCACTATCATTTAACATTTTTGTTAATTGTTAAATGTAGAGTAGCATGCGCAATCAGGAAAGTCAATGGGTACAGGGTAAAATACAAAAAGGGACAGGGCAAAACGCAAAAAGGGACGTAGTAAAATGCAAAAATACTACGTCCCCATTTCCATTACTTCTCCTCGCACACCTGGAAGACATAAAATTTTAAATAGTACGAATCCCCGGCTCCCCACAGGATCGGATGATCCGGCGCCTGGGTGCGGAATTCTACCTGCCGCAGCCGCTTGTGTACATTCTGCGCAGCCTGGCCGATGGTCTTGGCAAAGAGTTCCGGATCCATGAAGTGGGAGCAGGAGCAGGTTGCCAGGTAGCCGCCGTCTTTGACCAGTTTCATGCCCCGCAGGTTGATCTCCCGGTAGCCTTTGACTGCTTTTTTGATGGAGTTTCTGGACTTGGTGAAGGCCGGCGGGTCCAGAATGACCACGTCGAATTTCTCTCCCTGCTTTTCCAGCCGCGGGAGCAGCTCGAACACATCCTCGCAGAGGAACTCCACCCGGTCGGAGAGGCCGTTCAGTTCCGCATTTTCTCTTGCCTGTGCCACGCCCAGTTCGGATGCGTCCACGCCCAGCACGTGCTCCGCCCCGGCCAGCCCGGCGTTGAGGGCGAAGGAGCCGGTATGGGTAAAGCAGTCCAGCACCCGGGCGCCTTTGCAAAGTTTCGCCGCCGCGCGGCGGTTGTATTTCTGATCCAGGAAGAATCCTGTTTTTTGCCCGTCTTTGACATCCACGTAGTAGCGCACGCCGTTCTCCACGATCTCGACCTTGGTATCAAAAGGTTCGCCGATGAAGCCCTTGATGCGCTCCATCCCTTCCTGCTCGCGCACCTTGGCGTCGCTGCGCTCATAAACGCCCCGGATATGGATGCCGTCCGCTTCCATCAGTTCTTTCAGGATATCCACAATCATAACCTTGAACCGGTCGATGCCAAGCGCCAGGGACTCCACCACCAGCACATCAGCAAATTTATCGATCACCAGCCCCGGCAGGAAGTCCGCCTCGCCAAAGATCACGCGACAGCTGGAAATGTCGTCCATGACTTTCTTCCGGTATTCCCAGGCGTTTTTCACCCGCATGCGGAGAAATGCCTCGTCCACCTGCGTATCCCGGTCCCGGGTCATCATGCGGACCATCAGCTTCGAATTGCGGTTGATGAATCCTCTTCCCAGCGGATACCCGTCAAAATCATGGACCAGAACCATGTCTCCGTCTTCAAATGTTCCCAGCACGGTGTCCACTTCATTATCATAAATCCAGGGGCCGCCCTGCTTCAGGGTCCGGCCCCCGCCTTTTTTCAATGTTACAACTGTTTCTGACATCCCTTATCCTCCTCGCACGCGTAAAAATCATGTTCTGTCAGATATGATACCACAGATTTCCGGCTTCATAAATACGATTATACATATTTGCGCACCCGCAGGTGGATGCCAAGCTCTTCGGCCAGTTTCCGGCTGGCCTCGATGTCTTCTTCCGGGAGAACGTCCACCACTGTAAACTTCACTTCCGGGATCTGTTTCGCGCACGCGGCGGCAAATGCCAGCATTCCTTCAAAGGCATGGTCAAATCCGGGCCTTGTCACAGCCACGTATTTTTCTTCCGTAGGCGCGTTCAGGCTGATGGACACCACATCCACCACTTCAGCCAGTTCCGGCACCACATCCCGGCCATGATACAGATTTGCCAGGCCATTGGTATTTACCCGGATCCGGAGCCCGTACTTTTCTTTGGCGTATTTTGCGGATTCTATCAAAATGTCCAGAGCGCAGGTGGGTTCGCCGTAGCCGCAGTAAACCAGCTCCTGATATCCTGTAAAATCAAAAGCATCCACGGCCGCGATCACATCCGAAAGCTCCGGGTCCTTCTCATGCCACAGGTTTCCCGATTCCCCCACTGTGTCGTGGTGGCTGCGGATACAAAATGTGCAGGCACAGTCGCATTTGTTGGTAAGATTTACATAAACACTGTCATGATAGGTATACAAAATATCTGCCATTTTCTTTCCCTTCTTTCCTGGAATTCTATCCTTCTTTCAGAAGCGCCCGGTTTTCCTCGGTCAGCATCCACAGATACCGCTCATACTCTACGCCGTCATTTCTGGGAACCCGCTCCCGCACGGCATCCCCAATGGCCCGCCGGATCATCTCTGCAGCCAGGGTGACGGAATCTGTCAGCCGGTCGCCCCTGGCCTTCCCGGCCGCCACCACCGACGCAAACAGATCGCCGGTTCCGGAATAGCTCTCGCCGATGAACGGAAGCGCCGCAAAATGCGCCCCTTCTTTTGTGACCGCCAGATTGCCTATCATCGCTATGCCCGTCTCTTCATCGGTATAGCGGATGCCGGTAACCACCGCTTCTTTGGTCCTTCCCGTCAACAGCGCATTTGCCATCTCTTCGGCCAGCATTTTCAGCCGCTCCCCGTCCCGGATTTCCTTCACCACCCGGCAGTCCTCGCCGGCCAGCAGGCACAACTCCGTAAGATTCGGCGTGATCAGGTCCGCCCGGGCCGCCAGCAGTCGCATCTCGCTCTCCATTTGCGGCGAAAATACCGGATAGCGGGCGCCGTTGTCGCCCATCACCGGGTCTACCAGAAGGAAATTGTCGTCTGTTTCAAAAATGTCCAGAAAATCCAGCACAACCTGGATCTGATGCTCACCGGACAGAAAGCCTGTGTAAATGCCGTCAAAACGCACCTGCATTTTCTCCCATTCCCGGAAGATCCGGGGCATCCGATCCGTAAAATCATCGCAATAGTAACTGGGATAGCCCGTCTGGGCGCTCAAAACCGCTGTCGGCAGCGGGCAGGGCTGAACCCCCATAGCCGCAATAGCCGAAACAGCCGCTGTCAGAGAACATTTCCCAAAACCGGACAAGTCATTGATCACTGC
>NZ_JACJLV010000073.1 GCF_016902415.1 Mordavella massiliensis
ATGGTATACAGGTGAAAAAACTCATGGCCAAAGCGATGAAAAAACGGAAATAGTATACTATAATAAGATCAATTGTATTTACAAAGAGTAAACACGAATGTAATATAATGTACAAGGAAGGAAAAGTTGAAAATATGAATATTTTAGAAAGAGCGTTACTTTACCTGAAAAGGAAAAAAATAAAAAGTATGCTATTGTTTCTGACGCTGACGGTGATAACATCTGGCCTGTTGATTGGAATGGTGGTCTGGAAAGGTAGCCGGGACGAAATGAAGGAACTCCAGATGACTTATGGAAACAGCTTTAAGGTAACGGCGATCATTCCCAAAACGGCGGAAGATAAAAGACTTTGGGAGGAAACCGGAGATCAGCCCGGATATCCACAGTATCGCTATAAAGGATCCAAGGTAGATGATGAACTGATCAGACGGATCAGGGAAGTAGAAGGCGTAACGGCGTATTGTAAAGAATATACGCTGCTGTCTACCTATCTGCCGGAAATAGACTTGATTGATGGCCTTCACACATATATGGAAAAAGAAGAAGAGAAAAATGGAGGACCACTTGATGATTTGGGGTTAACGACGCCATGGCTTAATAAAAAGATAGTTGGATTGCAGGGATGTACGGACAGCACCTTGCTTCCTTATTTTCGGAGTAATACTCTGGAGCTTATTGAAGGAGATCCGATTCGCAAGGGGGATAAGTATCAGATTCTGATCTCCGATCAAGTAGCAAAAGATAATCAATTGGAGGTAGGGGATCAGATACGGGCGGCTCGCTTATATTATCCCGCGTTAGATAAAATGAGCCGGGAGGATAAGCGGAAAGAAGAAAAGCTTCCAATCACCGTAGAGTCCTGTTTCACGATAGCAGGAATTTTCCATGTAAATATCGGACAGTATATCAATGAATGGACTGTTGAGGAAGATATTGCCAATAATTTTATGTTTATAGATATTGACAGCCTGGCGGAGATGTACAAAGCAGATGGAGCGAAATATGGAGAGGCGCTTGATCCTTTATATACGGCTTCGTTTTTTGTAGATGATCCGGCCAGGCTGGACGAAATCATAACAGCTGTAAAAGGGATACCGGGGATTAACTGGAGTGATTATGACATTCGGGTAGAGACGTCCCTGTTTGAATCAGCGCTGCAGCCATTGGAAAGTATGAACAGTCTGGTGACTTTTCTAATAGTATTTCTTCTGGCGGTATGTCTTCTGTTTTTGATTCTGGTGCTTCGGATCTGGATAGGAGCCAGGAAGAAGGAGATAGGGATTTTGATATCCTTAGGTGAGACGAAAGGCAGAATACTGGGGCAGATGTTCTTGGAAGGTGGGATTTTACTTTTTGCCTCACTGATTCTGGCAGCAGGAATTACAGCGTGGAGCGCTGAACGTATTGGGAACGGCCTGTTGGATCAGATGAATTACCGGGAGGAAAAGGCTTCACAGACGGATCTGATAGAAGAGCCTACCAGTATGGAAGAGGTGGAAATCATGAATGAGCAGTTTCAGCTTAAGAATGAAGTAGATCCAGTGGAGAAACTGCCCTGCAGGCTGGAAGTTTCAGAAATTATGGTTGGCGGTGTATTGTTATATGCGATACTCGGTCTGGTGGTCTGGCTGGAAAGCGGAAAGATTTTTAGAACAAGTTTAAATGAATTGACAAGATAAAGTTTTGCTTATTGTCGATATTGTATGTATGAGTTTGGGAACAGCAAGTATTGATAAAGAGTATGAACATTTCCTGCAAAAAAGTTATTATCAAATAAAAGATTATTCAATAAAGGAGACCAGCTATGAACAGTTGGAAAAGGGCGCTTCTCTATGTCGGCAGAAGGAAAAAGAAAAGCCTGCTTTTGTTTCTGGTCATGTGGATCAGTCTTCTCAGTGTAATGACAGCAGTTGGCATCAGAAAAACCAGCCAGGCGGTGACAGCCGGACTAAAGGAGAAATTAAGCGGATATTTTACCGTGATACCGAACCTGGAGGTAGACGGGGCTGCAAGGAATCTGAATGACGGCCTTTGCAAAGAAATAGTCCAGACAGAAAACATGCTTACATACAATGGAAATGACGTGTTCTATATGAGTCTACCGGATGTGACACTGACGCCGGGAAGATTTACGGCAGCAGGAGAGGAAGAGGGTGCACATGCCGCCTGTTTTCTTGCCGCGACAAGAAGCGAGTATCAGGAACAGTTTTATCTGGATAATCTGAATCTGGTAAAAGGAGAGCATCTTCAGGAAGACGATGTAGGACAGGCGCTGATATCAACAGCACTTGCCAGAGATAACGGGCTGGAGATCGGAGATACCTTTCAAAGCATGGTGACGGAAAATTACAGGGGAACCAATGAAGCGGCGCTGGGAAATGTATATACCTATCAGGTGAAGGGGATCTTTCAGGTCAAGGAAGAATCTGAGCCGGACGCCGAACGTGCGGAGTTTGATTTTCCGGAAAACTATATTTTTATCGATATACAGACAGATCGGAAGATTGTATCAGATCTGCGCGGCGGCGAATTTGACTGGTATCGGAATGGCGTGAATTTTTACATCCGGGATTCGGCGCGATTTGAAGAGACATTAGAAGAGACCGCAGAGATGTTTCATTTTGATACGGATGGATATGAGATAGAGCAAAACAACGGGAAGTATCAAAGTTCTGCCGGGCCGCTGGAACGGGTGGGCTTTTTGACGGGAATCTTCATCGTGGTGATGATTGTGCTGGGGATCGTTATTTTGTATCTGATCCTGTTTTTGTGGATGAGAGACAGAAAACATGAGATGGGAGTCTATCTGGCCGCTGGAATAGGAAAGAAAGAGATTTTTGGACAGCTGATCCTGGAAAGCCTTCTGCTCTATGCAGTGTCAGCCATCGCCGCCGGACTGTGTACAGGAGCTCTGTCGGGAGTGGTCGGAAGGATGATGGCGGCAGGAATGACGGAGCTTGCAGGGTATTCGGGAGAAGCAGGATATATGCTGGCGACGGCAGCGGCAGGCTTTGTGGTTGTATTGGCGGCGGTAGGCATGTCGTTTTTATCGGTTGTCAGGATGACGCCCAAGGCAATTTTGTCATCGAATTAGAACCAGGAAAGGGGGAGGGAGCATATGGCAGTGTTAGAAGTAAAGGATGTAGGATACTATTATTTCAGTGATAAACCGGTGCTAAAAGGGGTTAACCTTTCTTTTGAAAAGGGGAAATTATATGCAATCTGTGGCCCATCAGGTTGTGGAAAAACAACGCTTTTGTCTCTGATCGGAGGGCTGGATGAGCCAAAGAGCGGAGAAATCCTGTATGAAGGACAAAATATCATGGAGAAAGGGAAAGGACTGGCCTGGCACCGGAGAAATAATGTGGCGTTCGTCTTTCAGAATTATAATCTGATCGAATATATGACACCAAAGGAGAATGTACTTTTGACGGCAAAGGAAGATCCGATACCGGTATTAGAAAGTTTGGGGATTACGAAGGAAGAAGCAGGAAGGAATGTACTGAAGCTGTCCGGCGGCCAGCAGCAGAGAGTGGCGATCGCCAGAGCCCTGGCGAGCCATGCGCCGGTGATTCTGGCAGATGAACCCACCGGGAATCTGGATGAAGATACAGCGGCAGAGATTACACAGATTTTAAAAAGTAATGCGCATAAGCAGGGGAGATGCGTGATCGTGGTGACACACTCGGATGCTGTGGCGGAGGAAGCGGATGTGGTGCTGAGGCTGGATCACGGGAAGATTGTGGAAGCGAAATAAGATTTAGCTATGATAAAAATGCTATAAGAGAGAGGAGCCTTAGAGATGTTAATGAAAATCATCCTGAAAAATTATCGCGTAAACAGTATGCAGTATCTGTCCTTTTATATCTGTAATATTGTTACCCTTGCGGTTATGTTTGTTTTTTGGGGGATTGTGGAAGCCTTTCTATCGATGGATACAAACGGGCTGTTCTTAGAAATTTCCGGAGAACTGTTGATGTCAGGTGTGATTGTTACAGTTGTTACTATCCTGATGATGTTTTATTCTCTGAAAAGTTATGTTCTGTATCGACTTAAAGATTACAGTATGATGTTAGTTTTGGGAATGAGAAAGAAGCGATTCTTTCTTACCCTCGGACTGGAATATTTCCTTGGATGTATTTGTTCTTTTGTGGTTGCCTTGTTACTGGGGAATCTGCTCCTGTGGGGAATAACGGCAATCATACGGACATATTTTCTGCAGGACATGCCTTATGCAGGAGGAGATGTTCGTGTATGGCTGTTGACTTTTGCTACAGGGCTGGTGCTGTCAATCGTTGTTTTTCTGGTGCTGGCCACCTGGTTGGAGAATAAAGACGCCGGTAATCTGATGCGCCTTGGAAAAACAGGCGGGAAATATCCGAAAAGTTACGGGTGGCTGATATTTTCCCTGTTGGGTATTATGTTTCTGTTCGTGGGATACCGGCTTTACAAAGCGCTTTGGTGGTACTGGATTTATGCGCATGGTTTCTGGATTGCGGCCATTGCTTTGATCCTTCTTCCGCTTGGAGGTCTGATCCTCGGAAAGCTGAAAAAGAAAAAAGGGTTTTATTTTCGCCATTTATTGAGGCTGAATACGCTGTACAGCAGATATCTGGGAAGCTTCGGCATCATATTTACGATGGTGGTCATCCATTTCTTTGTATTAGGATTTGCAGGCAATTTGATTGCGGGAAGATTCCCATTGGAACAGGGGTTGGAGCAATATCCCTATGACTGTGTTTGGATGGCGAGGGACACGGATCGGGATTATGCAGAAGAAGTGACAGAAAAGTATAACGGAAAAATGGATGCGGTCCCCATGTTCCGCGTGATGAATACAGAATTCACCGAGTGGATAGGAATTTCGGAGTCAGATTATGAACGGTTAACGGGTGAAAAGATTCAGCTGGAAGAAAGAGATGTGCTGGTCAGCGAACCAAGCAGAAAGACGGAACAGCGACAGGTGCTGTCTGAAAAGCCCAGGGAGATCTACTTATTCCCCGGGAAATATACAAAAGAGCATGAAAGCGATATCATGAAACAGACCGTTTCTGGTAATTTCCGGCCGGAGAATACGTTTCGGGAAGTAGCCAGGGTTTCCGAAAATGTATTTGGGGATTATACAGGAACGGTATATACAACGTCATCTTTTGGCTTTATAAATGCTGAACAGGTGGTGGTCTTTTCCGATAAGTTTTTTGAAGAACAGTATGTTCGTTTTTGCGACCTGGAGGAAGAACCAACTGTTATTTTTATATTTAGATTCCCGAATGGCGAAAAAGCGGATGGGTGTAATGACTTAAAAATGCATTTTGAGAAATATGGATTGAAAGACGCCCTGCAGGCTTCGTATGGGAATTATCCACAGGAAAACTTCTATATTGCGGAAGAGGTTCTGCAGAGAATGGAACATAATAATCTGTTTGTGCTGGTATACGGTGCGATATTAGGAATTTATTTATTTTGCTGTAGCCTGCTGCTGTATATAGTAAAGCTGATGTCAGATTTTGAGTTGTTCCGAAGAAAGTATGAAGTGCTGAATAATTTAGGAATGCGCTGGAAGGAACAGAAAAGAGCAATCCGCGGAGAAATATTGGCGGACACACGGATCGCTTCGATAGCAGCTGTTGTATTTTCCTGTATTTATATCGTATGTAGTATCCAGACAGCCGAAGAATATGGCCGGGCGCTGTGGGATGGATTCTTTGTGTTATGGCTTTTGTTTGCTGTTTTATACTGTGGCTTGAACTGGCTGGTTTCGGAAGGGATTGTCAGGTACATGGAGCATAAAATCAAGAAGGGGAGGGTATGATTATGCATGTGTTAGAGGTGGAAAATTTAATCCGTAATTATCAGAAGTCAGCATTGAAAAAGAGTGACGAGGATATCAAGGTCTTAAAGGGTCTCAACTTCTCTGTGGAGCAGGGAGAGTTCGTGGGCATCATGGGAAAGTCCGGGTGCGGCAAGACCACGCTTTTGAAGGTGCTGGGAATGATCGATAAGCAGACAGACGGCGTTGTGCGGTTTATGGAAAAAGACACCAGCAAGCTGTATGGCGACGAACTGGCCGATATCCGGAGAGAGCAGATTGGCTTTGTGTTCCAGGATTTCTATCTGATGGACAGCCTGTCTGTGGAGGAGAACATCATGCTGCCCATGATCCTGGGACAGGAGAAGGTAGACGTGATGACGAAGGCTGCCAGAAAGTATGCGGAGCAGT
>NZ_JACJLV010000074.1 GCF_016902415.1 Mordavella massiliensis
GCTGAAACGCCTGAAAACTCTGTCCGGATGTTAGAAAATTTAGAAGAAAAATATCCGGGAATTTGATGTGAAATCATCATAACACAGCCTGCTCCGGAAAACAAGATGCATGAAAAAATTCTCTGGGCAAGAAAAGCTCTCCGCCTTTCGGCGAAGAGCTTCACTTTCAACCCGACCATTTCTATACCGCATATCGGTCAGCGGTAAACTTTCTTTGTACCTAAATTGTTATTCCAGTTCTATCGACACCTGTGTTCCCAACCAGACTTTCTTCTGTTCGGTCCCTTTTTCTCCGATCCAGGACGTTCCGTGATCGTCTGCAGATATGCTGACCGTAAAGTACTCAAAATTGTACACTACGGGACCCTCTCCCAATTCTATCGCCTGTCCGGTTGCATCGTAGTCCTCCAACCCTCCTGCAAATACGACTTCATACGTCCCTTTAGGTATCAGCGCATTTTCTTTTAGCACATAGATACCGTTTTCTCCAAACTCAAATACGCCCTCACCACTCTCAGGCGCAGCCTCTACCTTCAGTAAGCCTGTGTTCAGAAAGATCGTTATCGTCAGGACAACACTCAGCAAGAGCACTGTCATTCTCTTCACAAATCTCTTTATGTTTGTTTCCTCCCGTCCGGTTCCCTTGTTTCCTGTCAAAAACAAAATGTAACCCCAGTTTAAGGGTATCATATCACTTCCCGGCTGGTTTTCCGAAGGCTATTTCAACATATATTGTTTCAGTTCCTGCCTTTGATGGATCCCCAGCTTCTGCAGGACTGCTGATATATATCTTTTTACCGTATGCACGGATATGTTCATGTGTGCCGCAATCTCCTGGTTCGTCCACCTTCTTGCCGCCAGCATGGCAGCCGCAAATTCTGTGGTTGTCAGGTCATCCGCAACATGGTGTCCGGTTTCCGGATTATGTATTTTTCTCCATCCATCAAAAAACCAGTAGGTAATCGCTATGATCCGCTTAAAATCCTCCGGCCAGCCAGGTTTGATAACCGCCTCAAGCATTCCACCCAAAAGCCCGTGATGTTCTCCAAATCCTTCAAACAGGTCGTCCGGCCATGCGATTTCCTATGCACCAGCAGATGGCGGTGTGCGCCTCTGTCTGTTTTAAATTCATATAATCCATCTCCGCGACCAGATGAAGGCAAATCGCCGGGAAGGGATTCAGAGTATACCGGGCATGCTGGATCTGTCCAACAGACAGATTTGCATACGCATAGATCAAACAGGCAGAAAACCGGCATGCCACATCAGGACAGATAAGATAAAGTTCTGCCTCCTGCATGGCTTTATCCATCTGACCGCTGAAATAATGATACTCCACTAACGCGATATCTTTCCTTGGCCCATCCTCCATACCTTGTATATAATCCCGGCAGCTCTCCGGCGTAAAGGACGTGTTCATCAGCGGCATAAACCCGATAAATATTTCCTGCTACAGATTGGCATGAGAAACCACTGTTCGTTTTTCTCTTTTCTTGGATCCTGCGGTTTTCCGCATCAGAGAAAATCCCCCGCCTCGTGGCGAAAAACCTTGCTTTTCTACATCTATATTTTAACAGGCAGATATGGAGAATATAAGAGAAGATGTATGTCCTTCTGCGCGGCCAAAAATGAAATTTTACATTCCAATACTTTTCTCTTCCATAGGGCCATCTCCTGCGTTTTTATTCTCTTACCTTTAGCCGTTCTACCAGCAGATCAAGAACTGCATTCTGATGTTCCGGATCTGTCCGCGCTATCTCCAGACAACTCGCCAGCTTATCATACAGCTGCCCGCATAAATATTTCGCATCCTCCCGGAACTGATCTCCAACCGTCGGATTTCTGCGCAGCTGATCCAGCAGCATTACTGCCAGAACATCTGTTATCAGTTCTGCGATCAACGTCGGATTCACTTCATCATACGGATCAACAACCGAGAAATAACTTTTTGCACTTAACACATCTACATGCACGTATTGACACGCCTGCCGATAGAATATCCCGTATATTTCCTGATCTTCACTGCAAAACAAATACTTTTTAAGTTCTGCATTCCCGACTTCTGCGTCCTGTATCTTTCCTGTACTTATATAGATAATCTTCCGATAATTAACCGAACCATCCTTTTTCTTCGCAAAACAATAATTTTCCTTATCGATACGCGGCAACAGACGTTCATCAAAAAAGCCTCTCTTTCCATTGATCGCGCAAAGATACATATAATTTTCAAATATACTTCTCGCAAGTGCATAAATACATTCAGGAAGATTTATTTCCCTCAATTGCCTGATACTTTCTATTGTCTTGATCGTTTTCAGCGCTGAAAACATGCAGTAATCCTTCTCTGTCTTCATCTCGAACTCACGAATATTAAGACTTCCGGAATGACGGCGGATATAATCATTCAGACATGAGATCAAGGCTTCATTCGTATAATCCAGATTATCTTCAAGATAAGAATTCGCAAGCACCACATACTGCAGAGCGTTTGTTGTATGCTGAAGTTCTCCATTAACGGCTGTGCGATAAGCCTCGCACCATTCCTCATACTCCTGAAGATCCTGCTCAGAAATCTGATCAAGTCTGTCTTCAAACGGCATAAGACCGTCCATCTTATATGTCGCATAAATCTTCTCTTCCGGCATCCCTGCTTTCTGCAACGCATTTACAAGTGAGAGCAAAGAACGGTCATTATAAATTGGTAAAAATGAAAACACATACTCCTCTTTCGGATCGCGCCCATAATATTCCCGGAATTGGGACTTCAGACAGTCCAGTATATCCATAGCCTCATCTGACAAGGGTACTTTTTTAATAACTCCGCGCTCTGACATGCCATAAGAAAAACTTTTCTTTTTACAACATTCACCATATACTTTCCCACTGCCGCAAGGACACAGCTTATCATCCGGCCACTCCTGGAATTGTCCCTTATCTTTCATATAGTAATCATCCCTTTCTTTTTTCAACATAATACCAAACACAAAACCCACACTCCTACGCAAATGTGGGAATGCGGGCTTTAATTTCTTATTCTACTCCAGTTCTATTGTTCCCGGGGGTTTACTGGTCAGATCGTAGAATACCCGGTTAACCCCCTTGACTTCATTAATAATCCGGCTCATCACCTTCTGCAGCACTTCAAAGGGGATCTCCGCCGCCTCAGCGGTCATGAAGTCGATCGTCTTCACCGCGCGCAGCGCCACTGCATAATCATAGGTCCGCTCGTCGCCCATGACGCCCACGGAGCGCATGTTGGTCAACGCCGCAAAGTACTGGCTGATCTCCTGATCCAGCCCGGCTTTTGCGATCTCCTCCCGGTAAATGGCGTCGGCATCCTGAACGATCCGTACCTTCTCGGCGGTCACTTCGCCGATGATGCGCACGCCAAGTCCCGGGCCCGGGAAGGGCTGGCGGAACACGAGCTCAGCCGGGAGTCCCAGCTCCAGGCCAGCCTTGCGGACCTCATCCTTGAAGAGGTCGCGCAGGGGCTCGATGATCTCCTTAAAATCTACGAAATCCGGCAGGCCACCCACGTTATGGTGAGACTTGATCACTGCAGACTCGCCGCCCAGACCGCTTTCCACCACATCCGGGTAAATGGTTCCCTGAGCCAGGAAGTCTACGGCTCCGATCTTCTTTGCCTCTTCCTCAAAGACGCGGATAAATTCCTCGCCGATGATCTTACGCTTCTGCTCCGGCTCGGTCACGCCGGCCAGCTTCCCATAATATCTTTCCTGGGCATTGACCCGGATAAAGTTCAGATCAAAATCACCCTCCGGTCCAAAGACTGCCTCTACTTCGTCGCCTTCATTTTTGCGAAGCAGACCGTGATCTACGAACACACAGGTCAGCTGTCTGCCGATGGCTTTGGACAGAAGACCTGCCGCCACGGAAGAATCCACGCCGCCGGACAGGGCCAGGAGGACTTTTCCGTTACCCACCTTTTCCCGGATCGCCTGGATCGAACTTTCCACAAAGGAATCCATCCGCCAGTCTCCGGCGCAGTCGCAGACACCGCGCACAAAATTATAAAGCATCTTGGTTCCCTCTGCGGTGTGAAGCACCTCCGGATGGAACTGGATCGCATACAGTTTCTGGTCTGCATTTTCCGCCGCAGCCACCGGACAGTCTGCTGTGTGGGCTGTGATCTCAAATCCCGGCGCGATCTTGGAAATATAATCAAAATGGCTCATCCAGCAGATGGTTTTCTCAGACACATCCTGGAATACCCTGGAATCCTTTTTATCGATCAGGACCTCTGTCTTGCCATATTCTCTGACATCCGCCTTCTCCACCTTGCCGCCCAGCACGTGCATCATCAGCTGTGCGCCGTAGCACAGGCCAAGCACCGGAATCCCCAGCTCAAACAGCTCCTTTGAATAGGTAGGGGAATCCTCCAGATAACAGCTGTTGGGGCCGCCGGTCAGGATAATTCCCTTCGGATTCATGGCCTTGATCTTTTCAATATCAATACGATAGGAATAAATCTCGCAATATACGTTACATTCCCGGACCCGTCTAGCCACCAGCTGATTATACTGGCCGCCAAAATCCAGGACAATGACTAACTCTCTTTTCACCCTCGTTTCTCCTTTCGTTTTTGTCAAATCTATTCCATTATAAAGTAAGAAAACAAGATTGACAATGCTATTTTCCACTTTCCCGCACGCATCCGGTCATCATTTCTTAAGAAATGGCATGGTGCTTCCATTTTCCGCTGCGATACCGGAGCACAAAACAGAATTCCCGTACCAGCCAGTCGATGATCATGGCCACCCAGACGCCAAACACTCCCATGCCCAGGTATTTGCCCAGCACATAGCTGAAGATCACCCGGAAGATCCACATGGATGTCACGGAAATGATCATGCACATCCGGGCGTCTCCGGAGGCCCGGAAGGTGGCCGGCAGCGTAAAGGACAAAGGCCAGAACAGCGCCGAGCAGACCGCGTAAAAGATCACAATCTGCGACGTCGTCTCTGCCGTAATGTCTGACAGATTGTAGATCTTCAGGATCAGAGGCAGCGCCACGACAATGATAAGATTCGTAACGATCAACGCTCCGTGGGTAATAAGGATCAGCTTTTTGGTGTAATATTTCACCTGTTCATAATCCCCGGCCCCCACACAGCGGGCAATGACCGTAGTCACCGCAAGCGCAATGGCCATCCCCGGCAGTACCTGGAAAGACGCCAGAGTATTGGATACCGCATTGGCCGCAATGGCGTAGGTTCCAAAGGTAGATACCAGACTGAGCACAATGATCTTGCCCAGCTGAAACATACTATTTTCCAGTCCGTTCGGAACACCTACACTTAAAATCTTCCGGATCAGGGAAAAATCCGGCCTGTAGCGGAGGGACCGGGTCACCGAGATCTCCCGCCTGCTGTCGCAAAGCAGCACCATGATCAGCACCGCCGCCACGATCCTGGACACCAGCGTAGGGATCGCCACACCGGCGGTACCCATCTTCACCCCATAGATCAGAATCGCATTTCCTGTGACATTAATGATATTCATGACAATAGCCACCCGCATGGAGATCTTGGAATTGCCCATGGTCCGAAAAATGGCTGCGCCGCCGTTATACAGCGCGATAAAAGGAATGGAGGCCGTCACGATCAGAAGATAGGTATTGGCGTGACCCATCACGTCCGCGTCAATCTGGCCGAACACTCCGTGAAGGATCCAGTGTCTGCAGGCGTAAATGAGAAGTGTAATCCCCACGGCACAGATGGTGATAAACCACACCAACTGATCCGCCGCCTTTCCGGCGCCCTCCTTTCGGCCCTGGCCCAGATACTGGCCTGGGCCAGGGCCGAAAGGAGGGCGCCGGAAAGGCGGCGGATCAGTTGGTG
>NZ_JACJLV010000075.1 GCF_016902415.1 Mordavella massiliensis
GAATGAGGAGATGGAATAGCAAGACAAAAACTTCATATAATAAAAATTTTTTGTAAAGAAAAGGAGATCAGACAATTATGACAGGTACAATTATTGCAATTGGAGCAGCAGCAGCAGTTTTAACAGGTATTGGAGCAGGTATCGGTATCGGTATCGCAACCGCAAAGGCAGTAGACGCGATCGCAAGACAGCCGGAGGCAGAGGGCAAGATCAGTAAGAACCTGATCCTTGGATGTGCGCTGGCAGAGGCAACCGCTATCTATGGATTTATTATCGCGATCCTGATCATCTTCTTCCTGCAGTAAGAAAATGTTCCTTACATTCAGGAAGGTTTTCGGCAGTTGGAAGAAGAAAGGCAGGGAAAATAAGTGCTGAGAGTAGATTTTAACCTGGTCCTTACCATGATCAATCTGGTGGTCCTGTTTTTGATCCTGCGAAAATTTTTGTTCCGGCCGGTGATGGACATTATGGAAAAGCGTGAGGCGATGATCGCCGACGGGCTGAAAAATGCAGAAACCAGCCAGACAGAGGCGCTGGAGCTTAAGAATCAGTATGAGGCGAAGCTCCAGGGCGCGAAGGAAGAATCTTCCCAGATGATCGAGCGGGCAAAGCAGGAGGCAAAGGCGGAGTACGACCGTATTGTAAATGATGCGGGAACAGAAGCCAAAAAGCTGATGCAAAGCGCCAGAGACACCATGGATATGGAGCGGGAGCAGGCATTAAGAGATATGAAATCGCAGGTTGCATCTCTTGCAGTGGACGCGGCAAGAAAAGCTCTTCTTGACAGCGGCCATGGAGCAGATGATCAGTCGGTTTATGACCAATTTCTGAAAGAAGCAGGTGATCCGCATGGCAGAACAGAAGAGTAATAAGAAATACTGTTCACTTGCGGCGCTGCGTTATGGGCAGGTTCTGTACGAGCTTGAGATACCGGAAGAGGATATCGAGGAGACCAAAGCGATCTGGGAGTCTTCTGCCGATCTCAGGGAGATCCTGGAAAATCCGGTGGTATCCGGGGAACAGAAGCACGGGATCATTGACCGGATCTTTCCGGAGAAGATCCGCAGCTTTTTAAAAGTTCTGACGGATCATGAAAAAGCAGGGATCCTGGAAGAGGTTTTCCAGGCATATGAAGAGAGAAAGCAGGCGGCTGCAGGCATCATCACAGCCACTTTGCGGTATACGGCGCTGCCCACAGAGGAACAGAAAAAAGAAATGGAAGCGTTCCTGTGCCGGACGCTGCATGCTTCCGGTGTAAACTGGGAGCTGACTAAGGATATGTCTCTGATGGGAGGTTTTATCCTGTCGGCCGGCGGCAAAGAGTATGATTACAGTGTGCAGGGAAGGCTGAACAGACTGGAACAAAAATTAACCTGGAGGTGAAAGGATTGCGCGCAATCAGTTCAGACGAGATTATTTCTATCATAAAAGAAGAGATCCATAACTATGACGAGATCAGCCGCAACCAGGAGGTAGGGACCGTTGTTTCGGTAGGAGACGGTATCGCTACGATCTATGGTCTGGACCACGCGATGTATGGCGAGATCATTACCCTGGAAAACGGTCTGAAGGGTATGGTTCAGGATATCAAACAAAATGAGATCAGCTGCATCTTATTTGGAGATGACAGCGAAGTTACACAGGGAACAAAAGCGGCACGGACAAAAAGACGCGCCGGCATTCCGGTAGGAGAGGCCTACATCGGAAGGATCGTGGACGCTCTGGGATCCCCCATCGACGGACGGGGCGAGATTAAGGCAAGCGAGTACCGGCCGGTAGAGCAGGAGGCTCCCGGCATTGTGGAACGTAAGTCGGTCAGCGTACCGCTGGAAACGGGAATTCTGTCTATTGATTCTATGTTCCCGATCGGGCGGGGACAGCGTGAGCTGATCATTGGAGACCGCCAGACCGGAAAAACATCGATTGCCATGGATACCATCCTCAATCAGAAGGGGAAAGATGTGATCTGTATCTATGTAGCCATCGGTCAGAAATCATCTACAGTTGCGCAGCTTGTGAATACCCTTCGCAAGCACGACGCGCTTGACTATACCACGGTATTTTGCTCAACGGCCAGCGAGTGCGCGCCGCTGCAGTATATCGTGCCTTATTCTGCGACTGCGCTTGCAGAATATTTTATGTACCAGGGAAAAGATGTGCTGATCATTTACGATGATCTGTCCAAACATGCGGTGGCCTACCGCGCCATTTCGCTTCTGCTTGGACGTTCGCCGGGACGAGAGGCTTACCCGGGAGACGTTTTCTATCTGCATTCCAGACTTCTGGAGAGAAGCAGCCGGTTAAACGAAGAGGCTGGGGGCGGCTCTATTACGGCTCTGCCGATCATCGAGACGCAGGCGGGAGACGTATCTGCGTACATTCCGACCAACGTCATTTCCATTACAGACGGACAGATCTTTCTGGAGAGCAGCCTCTTTAACGCAGGTATGCGTCCGGCTGTGAACGTAGGACTTTCCGTATCCCGTGTGGGCGGCGCTGCCCAGACCAAGGCGATGAAGAAGGCCAGCGGAAGTATCCGTATCGATCTTGCACAGGCAAGGGAAATGGAATCCTTTACCCAGTTCAGTTCGGATCTGGATGAAGCGACCAGGGAGCAGCTGAAATACGGAGCGGTCCTGACAGAACTTCTGAAACAGCCGCTGGGACGGCCTCTTTCCATGCATGAGCAGGTGATCACACTGGTAGCGGCGACCAGCCGTCTGATGATGGATGTGGAAACTGCGAAGGTAAAAACATTTCAGATGGATATGCTGGCATATTTCGACCGGGAGTGTCCGCAGATCGGCGAGACGCTGGAAGAAAAGAAAGTGCTGGACGATGAGCTGAAACAGCAGATCATAGATGTGGTAAAGAAATTCAAAGAAACAAGATAAGCAGGTGTAACTATGGCAAATGCAAGAGAGCTGAAGGAGAGGATGGCCAGCATCCAGGAGACGAGAAAGATCACCAATGCCATGTATCTGATCTCCTCGTCAAAAGTGAAGCAGGCAAGGAAAAAGCTTGCCGACACAGAGCCGTTCTTTTTCGGGATCCAGGCGGAGATATCAAGAATCCTGCGGCATGTTCCGGATATGCACAGCCATTTCTTCGACATAAGGGATCAGATCCCGCCGGAGGAGCGGAAGATCGGATGTATCGTGGTCACAGCGGATAAAGGTCTGGCCGGGGCATATAACCATAATGTCATCAAGATGGCGGAGCAGATGCTGGCGGAGCCGGGGATCCATAAGATGTATGTCCTTGGAGAACTGGGCAGACAGTATTTCTCCAAGAAGAAGGGCCTTTTGCTGGACACCTCGTTCCGGTATACGGTGCAGAAACCGACGTTGTACAGAGCCCGCGTGATCGCGGAGGAAATGGTGTCTCTGTTTGAAGAAGGAGAGCTGGATGACATTTATATTATCTATACCAGGATGGAAAATGCCATGCAGACGGTGACAGAGAAGATCAAGATCCTTCCGCTGCACAGGGTCAGCTTCGCGCCCCAGAATATGATGTCTATTCCGGGCGTATATCAGGAAGGGATGATCCTGTATCCATCGGCCCACAGCGTTATGGATAATATTGTGCCAAACTATGTGGTGGGGCTGATCTATGGTTGTCTGGTGGAGTCTTACTGCAGTGAGCATAACGCCAGAATGCAGGCAATGCAGAATGCGACGGACAGTGCATCGGATATGCTGGATGAGCTTAGGATAACATATAACCGTGTGCGCCAGGCCGATATCACCCAGGAACTGACGGAAGTCATCGGCGGGGCAAATGCACAGAAAAGGAAGTGAGCAGGAACATTATGACAAAGGGTAAGATCGTGCAGGTCATGGGGCCTGTTGTAGACGTGGAATTTGAAAGCCAGAAAGAGCTTCCCCGCATCAAGGACGCGCTGGAAGTTGACAACGGCGGGAAACGCTGTGTGATGGAAGTGGCGCAGCATGTGGGAAATAATGTGGCGCGCTGCATCATGCTGGCGTCCAGCGACGGACTCTATAAGGGAATGGAAGTTACGGCCACAGGCGCCGGGATCCAGGTGCCGGTAGGCGAACAGACTCTGGGACGTCTCTTTAACGTGCTGGGAGAAACGATTGATGATAAAGAAGCGATTTCTGAGGATACCGAGCATTGGGTGATCCACAGAAAAGCGCCGAGCTTTGAAGATCAGAGCCCGGCGGTGGAGGTACTGGAAACCGGGATCAAGGTTATTGATCTTCTGACCCCGTACGCGAAAGGCGGAAAGATCGGTCTTTTCGGAGGCGCCGGAGTAGGAAAGACGGTGCTGATCCAGGAGCTGATCCACAACATTGCTACGGAGCATGGAGGATATTCTATCTTTACCGGTGTGGGAGAAAGATCCCGTGAAGGAAACGACCTCTGGACCGAGATGAGCGAGTCCGGGGTTATCAATAAAACGGCCCTGGTGTTTGGACAGATGAACGAGCCGCCTGGAGCGCGTATGCGTGTGGCGGAGACAGGGCTTACCATGGCGGAATATTTCCGTGATGAAGAGCATCAGAACGTATTGTTATTTATCGACAATATTTTCCGATTCGTACAGGCGGGTTCCGAGGTGTCCGCGCTGCTTGGACGTATGCCGTCCGCGGTCGGATATCAGCCGACCCTGGCGCAGGAAATGGGTGCATTGCAGGAGCGTATTGCTTCTACAAGAAAGGGATCTGTTACTTCCGTTCAGGCGGTTTATGTGCCTGCGGACGACCTGACAGATCCGGCGCCTGCCACGACATTCTCCCATCTGGATGCCACCACCGTTCTTTCCAGAAAGATCGTGGAGCAGGGAATCTATCCGGCGGTAGATCCGCTGGAATCCACCTCCCGGATCCTGGAACCGGACGTGGTTGGAGAAGAGCATTACCGGGTGGCAAGAAAGGTACAGGAGATTCTGCAGAAATATAAAGAACTTCAGGACATTATCGCGATCCTTGGTATGGAAGAACTGTCGGAAGAGGATAAGATGACAGTAAACCGTGCAAGAAAGGTACAGAGATTCCTGTCTCAGCCCTTCTCTGTGGCGGAAGTATTTACGGGCACTCCGGGAAAATATGTACCGCTTGAGGAAACGGTCCGCGGCTTTGCGGCCATCATTGACGGAGAGATGGATGAGTATCCGGAAAGTGCATTCTTTAACGTGGGAACCATCGAGGACGTAAAAGAAAAGGCAAAAGCTCAGATGCAGAAGGCATAAGGAGTGAAGAAAAAATGGGAACATTTTCGTTGAAGATCATATCCAGCGATAAAATATTTTACGAGGGACCGTGCCAGTATCTGACGATCCCGGCTCCTGACGGACAAAAAGGTGTTCTGCCCCACCATGAGAACATGGTGATCGCAGTGGACCCGGGGGAACTTAAGTTTCAAAAGCCGGACGGAGAATGGGTGGAAGCCGTTGTGTCCATGGGGTTTGCGGAGATTATGAACAACCGGGTGTCTGTGCTGGTGAATACGGCGGAGCGCCCGGAGGATATTGATGTGAAGCGGGCCGAAGAGGCGAAGGAACGGGCGGAGGAGCGGCTGCGTCAGAAGCAGAGCATCCAGGAGTATCACCTGTCCCAGGCTTCCCTGGCGAGAGCCATGGCAAGGCTTAAGGCATCCCGGAATAAGCACGGGGATATCTAGGATATAGAATGTACAGAAATAAAAAGGACTGCGCTTGGGAGGAGTGC
>NZ_JACJLV010000076.1 GCF_016902415.1 Mordavella massiliensis
GTATATAATATATAGCAATAAAAAGCAAGAGGAAACCTTTCGTTTCTGAAAGGTTTCCTCCTGCTTTTATCATCTTTGTTATACAAAATATTATCAATTCTTTTACAACGCAAACAATTGGACATAGTATGTAATACTCATTCCACCAACTGTTGACTTAAACGCTGCAATTCCCACTGATCCGGCTACCTCGCTAAGCATATTATTATTATGTCCTTCTGAGCCTTTCCAAACAGCCATTGCACCTTCTGCAGTCATTCCAGTTCCACTCGCAATATTTTCTGCACAGGATGCTTCATAAACAGAAAAGCAATCTTCTCCATTCGGGCGTACATGCTCAAACATTTTCGCCAGTTCACATCCCCGGATATTTGCCGCCGCCTGAAGCGCCATGTTTGCCGGCTGTAATGGGTTTAATCCCTTTTCTACCCGATATTCGTTTAATAATGTAAAGACTTCCTTGGAAGCGGTCTCATCATATTGTCCGACCACAACTGTCTTTTTCCCATCCGCCAGCTCTATTTCATAAACCTTATCATTACCGCTAGTCTGAATCCGTTTCCCGTCTTCACCAACATAATAATTGCCGACATACTGGCTGACAGCCATTTTTCCATCTGCCAGCAGATAATAATCTCCAACCCATTTGGATTTTATCATTGCTCCGCTAGCGTCAAAATAATACCAGTTTTTACCTGTTTCGCTTTCTATCTCATACCAGCCCGTTTTCATGGCACCGCTCTCGTCCATATAATACTGAACCTTATTCACGGTGACCCATCCAGTCTGCATTTGACCTGTTTTAGGTTCACAGTAATACCATGTAGATCCAACCAAGATCCAGCCGGTTTGCATAGCGCCAGAACCACTATAATAGTACCAGATCTCCTCTTCTAAATTCCAACCGGTAACCATGGCTCCGCTGTCTTTAAAGAAATACGTCTGTTTCGCAATATCCTGTCTTCCTGTCAGCATGGCTCCGCTTCCATTCAGATAATACCAGGTATTTCCAAGAAGAAGCCATCCTGTCTGCATGGCTCCACTTCCGCTCAAGTAATACCATGTCTCTCCGTCTAACAGCCAGCCCGTCTGCATCGCTCCGCTGGCATCCAGATAATACCATGCGCCTCCAAGGTACTGCCAACCTGTCAGCATCGCTCCGCTTCCGCTCAGATAATACCAGGTATTCCCAAGAAGCTGCCAGCCGGTTACCATATATCCGGCGCTGTTAAAGTAATACCACTGATTATCAATAAGCTGCCATGCATTGGCCGGATAACTGCCATCTGCATTCCGGTACCACCATCCTGCTGACGACAAGATCCAGTGTGGCGGCTCATAACTTGGAACCCACGCTCCGCTGGCATTTACGTAATAATTATCAATCCATGTATCCGCTGCCATAATTCCATTATCATACATATAATAGCAGCTTCCGCCATCCCACTGCCAGCCGGTGAGCATCTGTCCATCTTTATACAAATACCAGCCTTCTCCTGTCAGATGCCATCCATCCTGTACCGGGGCAACCGGTGTCTGGTCTTCCTCTTCTCCTTCTTCTCCCTCGTTTTCGTTTCCAGGCGTCTGACCTTCCCCTTCTTCTCCTTCTTCTCCGTTTCCGGGTGTCTGACCTTCTCCTTCCTCTCCCTCGTTTCCGTTTCCAGGCATCTGACCTTCTCCTTCTTCTCCCTCTGTCACTATTCCGTTCTGCATCTCTTCAGCGGACACAGTCAGATTCCCAGAAAAGGCAACGGAAAAACTCATCACTCCCGCAAGGGCAATCGCTGCAAATCTTTTTAGCACTTGTAACTTCATAACTTATCCCTCCTGGCTTCTTTATAATATATTTGCATACACAAATTATTTTACTAATAAGATAAACGCAATAAAATTATAACACATCCAATTATTGTTTTAAAGAAGATAAGATATTTTTACAGATTTTTATAAATTTACTCAACAAAGCCAACCGCTGTTCCCAAAACACTTTGCTCACCATTTCCATCCACCACGTATGCATGAATCTGATATTCTCCTGTACGATATCCGGATGCCGCTACATTAACATTTCCACTGTAGCTTCCATCTCCCATATTTTCCAGTTGGATCCACTGCAGATCACTCTGATCTTCCTGTGTCCATACAGCAATTTGGATACTTTGAACTCCCGCTTCAACATTTTCTATATCTATTACAGTTACAGGCAAAAGTCCTTGCGTATAGGAATATGTACCAACCTGCACTGTAGCGGTCGGAACTCTTCCTTCCCTTACTTTTAATGATTCCGTATCTCTGTCTATTTCCGCAAGTTCCTCTAGCAGACCAGATTTTTTTTGCATCTCCTGTTCAAGTTTATCTATCCCAAACCGCTCTGTCAACGTCTGTTCCGCCGAAAAGAGATTAGTTCCAAGTCCCAACCGGTTCCCGTCTATTTCTGCTCCCAGCGCAGCAAGGGTTGTTGGAAAATGGTCCATCGTCGTATAGGTTCTTTCTTTTAAAACCTCTGGCTCTACTGCCGCATTAATATAAGCCGTATACACTTTTCTTTCATAATCTCCCCCAACATCCTCGCAATAATTACTATCCATGGTCAGATGATCTCCGGCCAATACTATAGTAGTATCTTCGAAAAAATCCTGTTTCTGGATCCACTGAAGGAATTCATCCAACTGTCTGCTGGAGCAGGCCATAACATTAGAATATTGATCATCACCATATGCATCCTGACATTCAGAACATACATAACCGTCTTCAAAATGTGTATCTACTGTCAACATTGTCAGATTAAAGGGATTGTCCTGACGTGACAATTCTCTTAACTTATCTTTTGCAAAATCAAACAAGTAATGATCTTCATATCCCCACCACACATAATAATCTTCCGGGATCATTCCATTTCCAATTGCATAGGGATAATCTACCATGTCATAATTCCCATGCTCTGTAAAATATAATCTTCTTCCTCCAAAAGTCGCATCCGATCCAATCAAAAGTGTCTGAGAATACCCTTCATTCTCTAATATATCGCCAAGTGTAAAGATTCCCGGGAAGAAGTGATCCTGGGTGTCCATATCGTTTGAACCAATCGATATATTGAGCGGAAGACCCGATGTATGTGCAAACATCGCTCCCATCGTCCAGGTTGTCCCTGTTGTCATATATGCACCATTTAACTCTTCACTTTCGCCGGAAAAATCCTCATTTTCCTGTGCAATCTCTGTAAGTTCCGGAATCACATTCTCTCGAAAAGCTCCGCCATTCTCCTGATCCGCATAGGTAGTTTCCATAGACTCCAGAAATATGTAAATCAAGTTACGCTTTTGTTCCGGGAATGTGATTGTCACATCCGCAGGATCTACATAGTAAGTGTCGACAAATTCAGAATATGATCCTTTAGACTCCATATATCCGTCTACATCCAGCTTCTGTACAGTTGTATAGATGCTCCCTCCTGCGACCAGCAACAGCGCCGTCAAGATTACTCCATTAGAAAAATAACGATACCTCCATTTTTTCTTACTGCTAACCACGGCAACGATTACGACTGCCAGAAAGACCATCAGCGCCGGAGCCAGACACTCGCTCAGGTACTCTTGTACCATTTCTGTATTGGTTCCCTCCAAAGGGCTCTGCAGGTGGAATACCAGTTCATCCATGGACAGATGGTTCCAGGTGCGGAACATCCACTGCACACTAAAAAAAAGCAGTGGAGCGATCAGTGCGCTGATCAGAAGTAACGTAGTCTCCACTGCTGCTAACAATTTTAATAAAATACATTTCAGTAACTTCATGCTTTATTCTTCCTCACATTAAAATCCTAGTGTTCATCATAACATAAAGCGCTTGTATATGCCAGAATAAGTTTAAATTTGGGTAAAGGAAGAGTAAAGTTTGTTGAAAATCCATTTATAAGGGCCTGTCCATTGTGCTTTCTTCATCGATTGATCCATACCTTCCTCCAATAACAAGAAGGTACAAATCGCACTCATCAATCATCTTTGTTATAACATTCCATTGACTTGTAGGAGCAGCATGAAATTGCTCCATTCCTACAGGGATGAAATTATTCTCAAGTGCTACACCTACCAATGCCTGTCTTTCTTCTTTAAGGTCTTCATAGGTAGAGCTTATAAAAATAGAAAACTTTCGTCTATCCTTCATATCAATATTCTCCTCGTATATTTGCCGTTTATCTCCTCTGCATTTCCATTTCAATTCTCGGTAAATCATTTAAACTTACCGTTTCCAACGTTTGTAACTGCTGTACTGCTAACTGCCGCAACAATTCCATCCGTTCCTTCTGATTTTTCCCCTGATTAATTAAAACGGCATTGTAACTTTCCAAATTTGCCAGTACCAACAATTGATTCAGCGTGGCTGCGTCTCGCATATTCCCTTTAACAGTCGGATTTTCATCTTTCCATTGCTTCGCGGTCTTTCCAAACAAGACAACATTCAGCATATCCGCTTCATTTGCATAGGTATATGCCACCTGTGTAGGCGTCAGTTCCGGCGGAATCAAATTTCCTTTGATTGCATCTGTATGTATCCTGTAACTCTGGAGAAATCCATGTCGCAAAAGACATCGCAATATCACTATGAGCATATGTCCCGCCATAGCGTCCGGCTTTTGAAACAATACCAATAGCATTCGTGGCTTCTATCCACTTCTTAGGTGACATTGTAAAAGCATTCGCGCCAGCCTGTTTTCTAAACCCCTCGAATTCGAGGGGGGTAAAATTCGGATTATGCAGCCTTTCCCATAGACCCAAAAATTCTATCACATCCCGATTCCTCATCCAGTTTTGAATAACTGCTGTCGGTTCATCACTCTTATACCGTGCAATATCTGTCAAAGAAAGAAATTCATTTTCAAAATCCTGCGTATAAATTCCAATATCTATTCCATTCGCATGAATTGTATCTTTAATTATCTCCCCATTGTACCTCCCATAAACAAACTATTCTGCAAAACGATTCCTTATCCTTAACTGGTTTACTTATCACGCCGGCACTTATGATTTTCCAGACTTCAGGAAAATCGTCTACTATAATATGACCACTGTTTTCACAAGCAATCTTAGCTCGTTTGATTACTTTATGAAAATTTTACCATTTGTTGTACTCTAATTCCGGAGCAAGTTCTCTGGCAGAGTTAAATTCACTCCCGTCATTTCTGATATGAGAGACAACTTTTTACATTGCTACAAAAACATCCGATGCGTAACTCGGTATAATACCAATTCATCGGATATTTTCAATTACTATATCAAATTTATTTATGCTGTAAGTTCTGAAATATATTTGTCCTTTTCTGTCCACAGCGCAGGCTTAATACCGTATTCTTTTAATGCCCCAATTGCATCATCAGACACCTTTTTAT
>NZ_JACJLV010000077.1 GCF_016902415.1 Mordavella massiliensis
GAAGAATAGGTGATTTCCTTTGCATAAGTATTTTGTGCCTGATATCGTTTCCATAGATCTTGTAGAAAAGATGAGTTTTTTAATGCTGATAGAATGGGTTCTATATCCTGCAAAACAGGTAGAGAGTTCCTTTTTTCTGCTGTTGCGAGGACAGCCTGCTTAAGAAGATTCCAATCTGCATTTTCTTCATATAGCCGATACAAAAGATGCAAGTCATAAAAATCTCTTGCGCGGGTGTTTCCTATATTCCTGCGGATAATCGTCTCATATTTTTCTGCCAGTATTGTTTCTATTGTATAGGCTTTAATTGCTGCCTGGCGGTTGTCAAATAAAAAAGGATAGGAAAATTGGATTTCTCCGGGGATAATTTTATCCCCGGTTGTGATATCGATTTTCATAGGGATTTGCATTTTTCCATAGACAGCCTGGATAGAAGCACGAAAGTTGTTATATTCGTCATCTTCGCGAATGGGGGAGAGATCTAAGAAATGAAATTTTATTCCGTCATCAATGGGTTGGTTTAAAATTTCTATAATGGCTTTTCGGATATTTTTCTCATCCATCGCCAGTCCTTTTACAGTTGTGTCCATATCCATGGTAGTACGTTCTGCAATGCCGAGAATTGCTGAAATCAACAGGCCACCTTTGAGAATGAAATTATCTCGATATGGGGAAACGGCCAGGCGTTCAATGATTCGTTCAAACATAAAGATCTGAAGAGCTTCCTGCGCGTGGATTCCTTTTCTTTTTGCCAGGTTGCGGATAGCTCCTTTCAATTGTTCAGGTGTTTTCATCATAATAATATCTCCATATATTCTTCTACTTTTTTTTCAATATGAAATTTTTTGGCATATTCCATCAGACGGATATAATTACTTTCCTTGGAGGAAAAATATCCTTTTATCGCCTGTGAATAAATTTGTGGATCTGTCTGCCTGCGGATTCGTATCGTATCGCAGATACACCGCTCTTTGTCGTAAATCTTGATTTTCCCACCTTGGGGGGAGATGGTTTCTGTGATTCCGACATTCCACAATGAAGGGATGGTTCTGTGAAAATCTACATTATGCATTTTTTCTTTTAAATAAAATACATTATAATTTTTTGGAACAGTCAGTGAGATCATATGCGGGAAGCGATCTGACAATCCATGGAAATATAAGGCTGTTCCATAAGAGAAAATTCCTTTTTTACATCTGCTTTGCAAGAGGACAAATTCATCATTGTTATTGCCTGAAAAAGAATAGATTCCACGGCTTTCCCGGATCAAAATGCCTTGATCCAGATATTTTTTTAGGATTTCCCGGCGGATGCCGGATTCGGTTACATCTTTTGTATATAAATATCCGTTTTCCCTGGTAAGTTTTTTTAAAGAATTTAAATCAGTCATAGCCTGCACCACCTTTCGTTGAAACTTGATACTATTATAATATAAAGTATCAAGTTTGTACATACAAAAAATAATTTTCTTAAGCATTTATTTTTCGGAGTCTGGCAAAAAAATATGCTGCACGGCGCGAAGATATAATCTGTTTATGTCAGAAGAATACGTAGATAGTAAGATATATGATGAAGGACTTCGAGAAAAGGACCTTTAAACCGATTATTAATGGGATCGGGAATTGTTACGTGGAAGCAGTGGTTTAGCAAAATATAATATTTATTTTTATTACGGGATGCATGTCAGTGCGTAATAGATCCCGCACAGGGTGTCGATCCCGGAGGAGTGTCCAATCTTTGAAAATGCGGTCAGGATCTCATCGGAAGTAACCGCGCCGGAAGATTTTCCAAGGGACACGACGGGCAGGCTGAACTGCCGCTCCAGCGCGCAGGCAAGAAATGCCCGGCTGATGTCGTTGGTATCATGTAGATGGGCGTAAATTTCCTGCCGGAGAGCTGTGGTGAAGGGAAGATTCCAACTATTTGTAAGGATCAGCCCTGCCAGTGCACCGCAGAGGAAGTCGTCGCCGGAGGGGGTCAGGCCGATGCCAAGTCCGGTCAGACGTACAAGAGCCGCAGCCGCGGCTTTTGTCTCTTGTTTTTGAAGGAAAAGCCTGCAGTCTGTCAGGCTTTTTTTTGCTGCCTCCATGATAAGGGAAGCGTTTTTCTGCCGGTCCGGAAGAAACAGGAGCCGGAAGCCCTGGTCATCTGCCTGGCAGATTGCCTGATGGATGGCGGCGGACAATTTCCCGAAACTGCCGGAGAAGGGGGACAGGAACAGATCCCGGACATTTGCCTGGTCCGTCTGAAGGGCAGAGGAAGGGATCTCCATCCCTGGTACGGCTTTCAGCGCGTCCATTCCGGCTTCAGAAAGATCTGTGATCAGGCTGATAGGGGAAAGCGGGGAACCGGCTGTCTGGAGAGCCAGAAGTAAATCCCCGGACTGCAGATTGATGGTTTTCCGGTAGACAGAATGAACGGTCCAGGAGCTGTGCTGCTCCAGGATCGTTTTTGCGTATAGGGAAAGGTCTGTGATCATAATCTGCATAAACGAATGCTCCTTATTCATAATCTTGCATAATGATTCCGTAAACGAAAGGAGAAGATCTCCTGCATACACATTTTAGCAGGAAAAAAACAAAAATACAAAGGCATTTGCAAAAAGGCGATTTTTTACAATAAACGGAGAAATAAAAAAATAAATTTATACACATTAGACAAAAAAATGGAGATTTTTCCCTCTTTTATTCCATTGTTTTTCGGAGAAATTTAGAATAAAATGTTTTTTATAAATAGTGGTTTGGTCGACCTATTTTTATTATTAGTTTAATTTTGTTTAAACTAAAATCAGAAAACTTGATAGGAGGAAAGTTTTTTATGTATGATTTGTTGGTAAGAAATGGTAAACTCGTTACTCCTGACCGCATCTATGAAGCAGACATCGCCATTCAGGATGGCAAGTATGCGGCTTTTCTTGCTAAAGGAACGGAAGCGGAAGCAAAAGAAGTCATCGACGCAAAAGGAAATTATGTATTCCCCGGCATCATTGACTGTCATGCCCATCTGAATGAGCCTGGATTTGAGTATCGTGAAGATTTTGAGACCGGTTCCAGAGCTGCGGTAGTTGCAGGCTGCACCTGCCTGATCGACATGCCTCTGAACAACGATCCGTCTCTGATGAACAAAGAGATCTTTGATCTGAAGATGAGCAAGATCAGCAGACACTCTCTGGTAGATTACGCTCTGTGGGGCGGCCTGGTCGGCGATTTTGACGACAAGCCAGGTTCTGTGAAAAATAACATGAACGATCTGGTAGATCTTCATAACTGCGGCGTTGCTGCATTTAAGGGCTTTACCTGCCCCAACGGCGATCTCTTCCCAACCGTGAATCTTGGAAATGTGAGGAAAGCACTGGAGACCCTGAAACCGTACAATGCACTCTGCGGATTCCACTGCGAGGAGTACGGACAGGTTCTGGAGAGAGAAAAAGAGGCAAAAGCCAAAGAAGGACGGACCAATGAGGAAAAAATCCGGGACTTCCTGGATTCCCACGATGTATGGACCGAGTATGTGGCTACTAAAAATGTCATTGATATGGCAAGAGCCACAGGCGGACGCGTACATATCTGCCATGTCAGCCATCCGATGGTAGCGCAGGTTGTCAAAGACGCGATCCATGAAGGTCTTCCGATCACAGCAGAGACCTGCCCGCATTACCTTGGATTTACAGAAGATTTTGTATTTGAAAAGGGAGCTCCGGCAAAATGTACGCCTCCGATGAGAGACAAAGAAGCTATGGAGAAGCTGTGGGATTACGTGCTGGACGGCACACTTTCCTGCGTAGGCAGCGACCATTCACCGGCAGCTGACGAAGAGAAAGATAATGCGACCAAGGATATCTGGCATGCATGGGGCGGCCTGAACTCTATCCAGTTCTTCCTGCCGATGATGTTTGATATGGTTGTTAACAAGAAGGGCTTAAGCCCCAGCCTGATCGCAAAAGTTATGGATTACAATCCGGCGAAGATCTTCGGTCTGTACGGAAGAAAAGGTGCGTTTGAACTGGGATTCGACGGCGATATCGTGATCGTTGATCCTGAGAAGGCATGGAAGTGCGACCAGACGAAGCTTCTGACCAAAGGCCATGTATCCTGCTTCGACGGACTGGAAGGAAAAGGCGCTCCGGTCTGCACCGTGATCCGTGGAAAAGTTGTCGCTGACGGCGAGACTTATAAAGAGGATGCTATCGGATATGGTGAGTACATCACCCCGGTAAAATAGCAATACATCAAAGGAAGGAGTAAAGAGATGAGTGAAGTAAACACAAACGAAAAACCCAAACAGGAACAGTCATCACTGGCCCCGATTTCCAAGGAAAAGCGAATCATGGGATGGGGATCCAACACCATGCTGTGGCTGGGAGGATGTATTTCCATCGGTACACTGGCACAGGGTTCCGCACAGGTAGAGGCGGGTCTGAACCTGCTGCAGCTGTTCCTGGCCGTTGCCATCGGATCTTTGATCCTGGTAGTGGGCATTGCCCTTAACGACCAGTTCAGTTACAATACCGGCGCGCCATATGCGGTACAGCTCCGAAGCGCATTTGGTACCAAAGGTAACGTAGTGCCCAGTCTGATCCGGGGCCTGCCGGCGATCGTATGGTACGGCTATCAGACCTGGCTTGGAGGCGCTGCGATCAACAACATTTCCATTGCTTTGTTCGGATTTGACAATATCTGGGTCTTCTTTATCGTATTCCAGATCATTCAGATCCTCCTGTCCATCAAGGGATTCCAGGGAGCAAAGATGGTTGGAAATATCGGAGGCGTGGTTATCTCCATTGCCATGATTTATCTTCTGTATCTGTGTATCACAGAGTATGGCGATGTGGTAAGCACCAAGCTGATCGACAAGTCCGGAACCTGGGGCATGCCGTTCGTGGCAGCGATCATCGCATTCTTTGGAAACAGTACCACAGTTATGCTGAATGCGGGCGACTATTCCCGTGAGATGAAGGACGGAATGTCAGTAATGAAGCGTGGATCTTCCTACTTCCTGGCAATGGTTCCTGCAACCATCCTTCTGGGCGTGATCGGAGCCATGGCTTCCACCGCTACAGGCGTTGCAAACCCGATCAATGCATTTGCACAGATGGTTGACAACAAGGTGGTTATGATCGTAACACTGGCGTTCATTATCTTCGCACAGCTGACCACCAACCTGGCAAGTAACGTCATCCCGCCGGCATATGCCTTTATGGATGCATTCAAGATGAAACATAAGACCGCTGTTATCCTGATCGGTATCCTGGCAGTATGTACCTGCCCGTGGATCCTGACCAACGACAGTTCAGCAGGCGGA
>NZ_JACJLV010000078.1 GCF_016902415.1 Mordavella massiliensis
AGCAGGATATTCCTGAGTATGAAATTGTTGCATCATTGATTTTCTCCTTTCATTATAGAAAACAAAACAAACCGTTGCAACCTTTAAGTGAGCTCAAAAAAGGTCTGGAAATAAATGGCGGAAACCGCCGGATAAAAATGGACGGCCGGAAGATCCGGCCTTTGCGGGAAGAAGAACCCTCCCATTGATTGTTTGTTCATTATAGTGGATAAGTTCTTAAAAAACAAGATGGCAGAATAGACAAATCTATTCCCTGCCATCTTTCTTCTGCGCCAGCTGCGCGACCGCCAGACAGGCCAGCCCAATTCCAAGCATGCGGACGGCACTGTCACTTTCCATCTCATTAAGGATGGAAAGAACCACAACCGCAACTCCCATCGCAAGGGCGACGCCCTTTAATACAAGATCCACGATCTCAGCAGTTTTATGCTTCTCTTCTCCATTTTCCTTTGTATCCGTTTTCACCTGCATCAGTTCATCTACAGAGACATGAAAAATCTCCGCCAGCTTGGGAAGGCTGTTTATATCAGGGAAGGACAGATCCCGCTCCCATTTTGACACTGCCTTGTCCGTAACTCCCATTTTCTCCGCAAGATCAAGCTGGGTCATTCCCTGTTCCTTTCGAAGCGCTGCGATCATCGTTCCAAATGTCTGTTGTCTCATATGTGTTCACTCCTTTGCTTTGATGACTGCATGTTAACATTCCCTGCCTGCGGAACTCAACCGACTGCCGGTTTCCTTTCCCCGACTGGTAGTTTACCTGCAGTTTAGCGCCGTCTGGTGATGATGTCTTCTGCATCCACATGCCGCAGAAGATAGGCGTCCATGTCGTCGATCCCTTCCATTTCCCGGGTTATGGTAATCCGCCTGCTATCAGTATAAATCCAGATCTTTTTCACTTCCTCACATCCGCAGTCTTTCCTGGTGCTGCGGACGACCCGGGTGATCGCACTCACAGGGAAGCGATCTCTTCTTCCAAAGGAAGGAGTAAACGTAACGTCGCAACCCTCTGCTACGAGCCGGAACCTGCAGATCCGCAGCATCCAGATGAGAAACGGACTGGCAAATATAAGGAAGCCCACACAAAACGCAAGATAAAACCCCGGATTTACCACATTCAGTGCCGCGATCAGCAGCGCGGAGAAAAGCAAAGATAAAACAACCACCACCGGGAAAAGGAGTTGGCCTTTGAAAAAACATACTTCTGTTTTCAACCCCAACTCTGTCTCAAACATCACGCTGCCATCAACGTCGAAAAAAAGAACTCTGGTGTCGGTCTCCTTCCCATATCTGGTCGCCCGGTAGATCAGATCGATCCGGTCCCCATCGGTCGCCTCACCCCTGTGGCGGATCCACCGGATAGGACTGGCATATGCATAAAATTCTCCCAGGCAGGCTTCTCCGTCAAATCTGGCGATATTTCCATTTTCCTCTTCAATCTGTATATAAGATCTTGTTCCTGTAATCTTCATTCAATTCCCGCTTTACAAATAGGATCTTGTTCTTCGCATATCAGTAATCAATTCTGGATTATCTTCTCTCATTTTCTCAATCAAAAGCATAAGATTATCAGAACCTTCCCGTATCTTATCAAGTTCCGCCTCTGTTATTCCCACAAACTGGATAAACTCCACTCTTCCGTGGACCGTGTCCAGTGTCTGGGCAGAAGTATCATTTACCGTAACAAGCGCAGTGATCAGGGAATCCGTCCCCATATGAAGGGACGTACCGTTTCCGGGCACGCACTCCCCGGCTTCAAAGAACCGCTCGGTCGTATAGGTATACCGGGCAAGATTGGACAGCATATCCAGAGCCCAGAGACAATCCTCGGGCCTATTTTCCTTCAGCTTTATAGTCATCTCATAGCCCCACCTGCTGTATTCCCCGCCAAAGGCCTCTTCATTCATATAAAGCTCACTCATTCCGTATGTAACAATATGCTGGTAGCCTTTTCCGGAATCGTAAAGCGAATAACCGTCAAGATAATTATCCCCTCCAAACATGGCTCTTGCGTGGATCTCCGTGCCATAATGGGCAGGCTCTTTTCCTGGATATAACCGGGCAAATTCCTCCTCAACCGCATCCCAGCCAGGCGCCCAGTCGTCCTCGGAATTCAATCTTGCCATATATTCTTCTCGTGTCATTGTCATACCTCCCCGGCCTCTTATGTCTTTTGTTGATCATTTCGTCTATTATACCATTCCAATGCCACCCTGTCATTTCTTTTCCCACATGACAACGTACTATTTTTCATCGTCAAAATACATACCACAGTATAAATTTTATACCTCTTAAGAAATAACCCAAAAATATTATCCTCGTAAGTAATTCGCGGTACAACCCGTCATTCTTGACTTGCCACCATCTTTGTGCTACACTGACACACATAAACAGTAAGATAGGGGTGAAAAGATGATTAACTTTTCTTGCAAATAATTGAATGATACATGGATGCTGTGTTTTACAGTGCTATTGCGTCCATTTGCAAGAAAGTGAACCATCTATTTTCTCGATATATTGTAATTCTATCACTCTTGATACAGGTGATACTGTTATGCTATGACGAGTTGCAGAAAATGACTTTCTTGCAACTCTTTTTTAATTTCTTTATCCATACAGCGAAGGAGGAATGCAATATGTCGATGATCCGGGTGGAAAACCTTACTTTTGCCTATCCATCCAGCTATGACAATATTTTTGAAAATGTCAGTTTTCAGATCGATACCGATTGGAGACTTGGGTTTATTGGAAGAAATGGCAGAGGGAAAACCACTTTCCTGAATCTCCTGCTTGGAAAATACGAATACCAAGGAAAAATACAGGCTTCTGTACAATTTGACTATTTCCCATATCCTGTCAGCAACAAGGACAGACTCACCACGGACATTCTCTCGGAAGTGTGCCCGCTGGCGGAAGAATGGGAACTTTTGAGAGAACTGTCCTATCTGGAAGTCCGTGAAGATGCACTTTGGAGGCCATTTTTTACACTGTCCAACGGAGAGCAGACCAAAGTGCTGCTTGCCGCACTGTTTCTGAATAGTGGCCACTTTTTACTGATCGATGAGCCGACAAACCATTTAGATATGAAAGCCAGGGAAACCGTTTCCGCATACCTGAAACGAAAAAAGGGCTTCATCCTGGTCTCCCATGACCGTTGTTTTTTAGATGGCTGTGTTGACCATATCCTGTCCATCAACCGGTCAGACATAGAAGTGCAAAGAGGGAACTTTTCCACCTGGTTCACCAACTTCCAGCGCCAGCAGGGATTTGAACTCGCGCAAAATAAAAAACTAAAGAAAAGCATTGCTACTATGCAAAAGTCCGCTCAGAGAACGTCCGCCTGGTCAGACCGGATGGAGGCTTCCAAATATGGAAACGGCCCGGTTGACCGCGGGTATATCGGCCACAAGTCCGCCAAAATGATGAAGCGCTCAAAGTCTGTCCAGATACGGCAGCAACGTGCAATTGAGGAAAAGTCCCACCTTCTCAAAAATCTGGAGACCGCAGAAGATCTGAAGATCGCCCCGCTGCTCTACCATGCAGATACCTTAGTGACTTTCTCGGATGTTGTGCCGGTTTTTGACGGCAAAGATGTCTGCCGGCCAATTTCATTTTCCGTGAAACAGGGGGAGCGCATTGCTCTGGACGGGAAAAACGGTTCCGGAAAAACAAGCCTTCTAAAACTTCTGACCGGTCAGCAGACCGATCATCGCGGCACGATCACAATCGGTTCTGGAGTAATCCTGTCCTATGTTCCGCAGGATACTTCCATGCTGAACGGTTCTCTATCAGAGTTTGCAAAAACCAGCCAGATAGACGAAAGTTTATTTAAGGCGATCTTGCGGAAAATGGATTTTTCACGCATACAGTTTGAAAAGAAAATGGAGGATTTTTCAGCGGGTCAGAAGAAAAAAGTGCTGATCGCCAGAAGCCTTTGCGAGCAGGCGCACCTGTATGTCTGGGATGAACCGCTGAACTATATCGACATTTACTCCCGCATGCAGATCGAGAAACTGATAGAAGAATTCTCTCCAACCATGATTTTTGTAGAACATGATCTCGCATTCAGGAAGAATATAGCAACCAGGACCGTTTATTTCTCCATCACATAATTTGTCAACTCTATTCCGCATCTGACAACTTTTTGCCGCCTGATCACCCGGTAGCCCCGGCGTTCAAAAAAGGGTCTGGCTGTAATAGACGCATGGGTTGTAATGACCTGCTTTCCGGCCTGCTGCTCCAGTTTGTCACAGATCGCCGAGGCAATCCCCTTTCTCTGGTGGTCTTTATGCACATACAGCCGGTCTAAATAGCCGGATCGGTCGATATCCCCAAATCCTACGATCCTGTCATTTTCAACCGCCACAATAGTGTAATGTTCCAGAAACGAACGGTTCCACTCCTGCAGATCCACTTTCCCGTTTGCCCATGCATGCAATTGCTCTGTGGAGTAGTCTTTCCCATTGACACTGTGAACCGTCTGATGGAACAATTCTGCCAGCTGATCAACATCAGACGGAATATATTCCCGAAGCTGCATTTCCTCATACTCCCCCTTTACTCCCGGTCTCTCATTTACCAGTATTTTTTTATATAACCCATGGCTTCTTCTTCCGTAATCTGATAGATGTCCTGAAGTTTGTGCAAAATCCGCTCCCTGGGAATATCGAATTCCATCAAAGAATGGACCAATCCACAGATTCCCCGCTCCAATTCTTCCCTTTTCCCGTCTTCTTTTCCCTCTTGATATCCGTCCTCATAACCCTCTTTTTTCATGGCTTTCTCGTATGCTTCCTGATCAAATCCTTCCAGTACCATCTGTACCACCTCTGCTTTCTGCGCTCTCAGGATATCCGCCAGGACCCCGCCGGCAATACAGCTTTCCACCGCCGTTTCCACTGCTTCCTGCAGATCTTGTCCTTTCGCCTGATTCTTCCGGATGGTATCCACGAATATGGCGTATTCCTCCAGACGCCTGCACTTCTTCATCAATTCCCTGTTATGCCCGTAGTTGATATTCAACATCA
>NZ_JACJLV010000079.1 GCF_016902415.1 Mordavella massiliensis
ATTATATAAATAGTGACATAATGTCAGAATAAAAGATCGAAAATAAGGAGGAATCAATATGAATACAAAGAAACTGGTAGCTTATTTTTCGGCAAGCGGCGTGACTGCAAAGGCAGCCAGAAAGATTGCGGACGCGGCAGGAGCGGAACTCTATGAGATCCGGCCGGCAGTGCCTTATACTTCTGCGGATCTGAACTGGAACAATAGCAAAAGCCGCAGTTCTGTGGAAATGAATGATCCGGCTTCCAGGCCGGAGATCGCGGAGCCGGTACCGGATATGGATCAGTATGACACCATCTGGATCGGGTTCCCTGTGTGGTGGTATGTGGAACCGAGGATTGTAGATACTTTTCTGGAGTCCGGTAACTTTGCGGGCAAGAAACTGATTCCTTTTGCAACCTCCGGAGGCAGCGGGATCAGTCAGGCAGAAAAAAGCTTAAAGGAGCACTGCCCGGAGGCTGACTGGCAGGCGGGCCGGCTGGTAAATGGCGGTGACATCGAGGCATGGGTGAAAGAAAACCTGTAAAGGAGGAGATCGTGATGCGTCCGTCACAGATTACAGCATGGTGTCAGATGATCCTCCGCACACTGGCGCCCCGGGAGGGACTTTATATTGATGCAACCATGGGAAATGGCCATGATACCCGGCTGCTTTGTCAGATGGCGGGAGAAACGGGACGGGTCCTGGCATTTGATATCCAGCAGAAGGCGCTGGATGAAACCAGACGCCTGCTTGTCCGGGAGGGACTGGAAAAGAGAGCAGAACTGATCCTGGACGGTCATGAACATATGGATCGGTATGCAGAAGCAGAAACGGTAGACGCGATCTGCTTTAACTTTGGGTATCTGCCGGGCGGGGATCATGACATTGCCACCCGTGCGGACACCAGTGTGCAGGCAGTGGAAAAGGGACTTCGCCTATTAAAGAAGGGTGGTCTTATGAGTCTTTGCATTTACAGCGGAGGGGACACCGGATTTGAGGAGCGGGACCGGCTGCTTGCCTATCTAAAAAGCCTTCCTGCAAAAGAATATACGGTGATCCGCAATGACTATTACAACCGGGACAATCATCCTCCGATACCGGTTTTCATCTGGAAAGAAGGCTAACCTCTTACAGGCCTTCCAGATCAAAAGGAGGTGTGTATTCTTCTTTTGCACTGGAACGCTCCTGCATAAAACCTTCATTAAGCCCCAGGGCAAGGGCCTTGTCCAGAACTTTTTTATATTCATAGGACGTGACGCGCCGGTTGATCTCCGGGTAATCCTTTGCCCGGAAAAAAGGAGTATACTGGCTTAACAGACTTAGAAGAAAACTGCCCTTTGGGAGAGAATCTGCCATCCATTCCAGGATGCGCACAGAATCTTCTTTCTGTCCGGGCAGGACCATATGGCGGATCAGCGTGCCTTTTTGCAGGCTTCCGTCGCTGGCAAATACAGGGATTCCGGTCTGCCGGATCATTTCTTTTACCGCTTCTGATGCGAAAGAGAAATAATCCGGCGCGCCGGAATATTTTTTTGCCGTATCCGGAGAAAAGTATTTCAGATCCGGCAGATAGATATCAATATAGCCGTCCAGCATCCGTAAGGTTTCCGTCCGCTCATATCCGCTGCAGTTCCAGACGATGGGAATGTGAAGGTGTGGCCGGATGCGGTCAAGGACAGGAAGGAGAGAAGGAAGAAACTGGGTGGCAGTGATAAGATCAATGTTCTGGGCTCCCTGTTCCTGAAGTCCCAGCAGGATTTCTTCCAGACGCTCCTGCGTGAGGACTTTTCCCAGACCTTCCTGACTGATGGGATAGTTCTGGCAGTAGCAGCATTTCAGCGTACAGCCGGAGAAGAAGACAGCGCCGCTTCCGCCCTGACCGGACAGACAGGGTTCCTCCCACAGGTGAAGGGCGGCCCTGGCTGCGGTAAGAAAAGCGCCGCATCCACAGACGCCTGGACGGGCCCGGCGGTCGGCATGGCACATGCGGGGGCAGAGGGTGCAGTCCTGATAGAGGACCTGGAGTGTGGAAAGATCGGTTGTCATGGGATACCTCCTGATTGAACTCCCGCAGGGCGGGACAGATTGCATATATGTGTAATTATAGCACACAGGCGGGAAAGAGGCGATTTTATATTTCTGATTTGACACTGTCAGGGGGAAGTTTTACAATTGATTTCATAAGCAGACAGGAGGAACAGTATCAGATGCGAAGAAAAGAAAGAGAAGTAACGGATGCCGGAGAAATCAGGGAAATCCTGGATGAATGTAAGGTGTGCAGGCTGGGGCTTTCCGATGAAGACGGGATTTATATGGTGCCCATGAATTACGGATACCGGGAGCAGGACGGAAAGCTGATCCTGTATTTCCACGGCGCAAAAGAAGGAAAGAAAGTGGAAATGATCCGTAAAGATCCCAGGGCAGGATTTGAGATGGATTGCGGCCACGGGCTGCAGGAGGGAGAGAAGGCCTGTCAGTACAGCTATTATTTTGCCAGTGTGATCGGAACAGGCAAAGCGCAGATCCTGGAAGACCCGGCGGAGAAACTTACTGCGCTGGAAATTATTATGAAGCACCAGACCGGGAAAGAGTTTACAGAATTCCGGGAGAATCCGGGGCTTGAAAAGACCGTGGGGATCATTAAGCTGGAAGTGGAAACATACACCTGTAAACGACATGTTTCTTAAATTTTGTGCTTTAATTCGCGAAAGTATTGTGGTACAATAAACGGGTGTAGTAATGTGATTTGTGAAAGGATGAAAATGACATGGCAGAGAGTAAAAAAGTGATCATGCTGGGCAATGAAGCCATTGCCAGAGGGGCATATGAAGCGGGAGTCAAAGTATCCGCTGCTTACCCCGGCACGCCCAGCACAGAGATCAGCGAATGTCTGGTGAAATACAAGGACGACCTGTACTGCGAGTGGTCGCCCAATGAGAAGGTGGCAACGGAAGTGGCGATCGGTGCGTCTGTCGTGGGCGTGCGTGCCATGTCCTGCATGAAGCATGTGGGATTTAACGTGGCAGCAGACCCGGCCTATACCGTTTCCTATATGGGAGTAAACGGGGGCCTGGTGATCGTGGTAGCGGATGATCCGGGGTTATACAGTTCCCAGAATGAACAGGATACCCGGATGGTAGCAAGAGCTGCGCAGCTTCCGGTACTGGAGCCGTCTGACAGTTCGGAGGCCAAGGAGTTTATGAAACTGGCCTTTGATTTGAGCGAAAAGTTTGACCGGCCGTTTGTATTCCGGACCACGACCAGACTGGCACATTCCCAGGGACTGGTGGAGTTGGGAGAACGTGTCTGCCCGGAAGATAAACCTTATGTAAAAGACATCCGTAAGACGGTCATGATGCCGGGTAATGCAAAGCTTCGGCATGTAGAGATTGAAAAGAGAAATCTGGAACTGAAAGAAGCAGCGGATACGCTTTCTATTAACCGTGTGGAGATGCGGGATCCGAAGATCGGTGTGATCACCAGCGGTATTCCCTATCAGTATGTGCGGGAAGCGCTGCCGGAGGCATCTGTTTTGAAGCTTGGCATGGTGAATCCTCTGCCAAGAAAGATGATCGAGGACTTTGCATCGAAGGTAGAGACTCTGTACATTGTAGAAGAACTGGATCCGGTGATCGAAGAACAGGTAAAATCCTGGGGCATTTCCGCTATCGGAAAAGAAATATTTACAGTGCAGGGCGAGTACAGCGCCAACATGATCAGGGAAGCGATCCTGAAAGAAGATCTGGGGCTGGATCAGCCGGCCGCAGCGCCAGGAAGACCGCCGATCCTCTGCCCGGGCTGTCCTCACAGAAGTGTCTATTATGTGTTGAATAAATTGAAGCTTCATGCGGCAGGAGACATCGGATGTTATACGCTTGGAGCGGTTGCGCCTTTAAGCGTGGTAGATACCACCATCTGTATGGGAGCCAGCATCTCCAGTCTTCACGGCATGGAGAAGGCAAAAGGAAAAGAATATATCAAGAACTGGGTGGCAGTGATCGGAGATTCCACCTTCCTGCATACCGGAGTGAATTCCCTGATGAATATGATGTATAACCAGGCCACCGGTACAGTGATTATCCTGGATAATTCCACCACCGGAATGACCGGGCATCAGGATCACGCGGCTACCGGAAAGACTCTGCAGGGAGATCCGACCTACGCGATCAATATCCCGGCGCTCTGCAAAGCGATGGGAGTAAAAAATGTAGTGGAGATCAATGCATTTGACATTGAGAATCTGGAAAAGGTGATCAAAGAAGAGGTGGCAAAGGACGAGGTGTCTGTGATCATTACCAAGACGCCTTGCGTGCTTCTGAGCAAGGCAAAGAAGCCTCTTTATACCGTACATACAGACAAATGTAAAAGATGCGGCATGTGCATGCGGCCCGGCTGCCCGGCGATGACCAGAAATGCAGACGGAACCATCCACATTGACGATACCATGTGTACTGGCTGCGGTCTGTGTGAAAGCTTGTGTAAATTTGATGCGATCGAGCTGGTAAAGGAGGGGGACAGATA
>NZ_JACJLV010000080.1 GCF_016902415.1 Mordavella massiliensis
TATAAGTAATTACTTATATATTTTAGAGATAATGAAAGGAATTAAAAAGGTATCAACTATGAATCTTAGAAATATTCGTATTTTTTTGACTGTTTTAGAAACCAAAAGCATGTCAAAAGCTGGTAGACAGCTTTTTATGTCTCAATCTGCTGTCAGCCAGACTATTAACGAACTTGAGAAGGAATACCATTGTAAACTATTTATAAGAAGTCATGGAAATATGGAATTGACCTATGCAGGTTTAATTTTCTCTGAATATTCTGAAAAGATCATGAGTTTCGCAAATGATTTAGATTCTAAAATGACAGAAATCGCTAATTTAAAATTAGGTCAGTTACGTATTGGTGCCAGCACAACCATTGGAATATACATAATGCCCGATATTATGGCAGAATTCAAAAGAATACACCCTAATATTAATTTATCTCTTACCATTAATAATAGTGATATTATTGAACAAATGGTATTAGACTATAAACTTGACGTCGGATTTGTTGAAGGAGAAAACTATTCCCAAGACTTGGAAGTTGTTCCTTTTTTAGATGACAGGCTTTGCCTTATTTGTTCTAATAACCATCATTGGATTATCGAGGGCAAAACTGATGTTTGTGCAAAAGATTTTTCTGATGAAACTGTCATATTAAGAGAAAAGGGTAGCGGCACAAGAAAAATTACGGAACATATTTTTAATTCTGAATATATTAAACCTGCTTTTATTTATGAAATGCATAATACCGAAGCAATTAAAAATTCCGTAAAAAATAATCTGGGTATTACTTTTATCTCAGAGTTTTCTATTAAGGAAGAATTAAAAAACAACAAATTTCATAGCATTTCTTTTATAGGAGATTACCCTTTAACCAGAAGTTTTAGCATCATCACTCGCAAAAGAAAATATCAAGAAAGCCTGCTATCTGAATTTTTATATTTCCTCAACAAAAACTTGGATTAAATGCAAATCAAGTACCGACAGTTAGAATTCCATTTCTTGTGTCTAATGTGAATTTTGATATAGAGAAGGAACTACAAAGTTTTATTCAACAAGGTTATACAACTGTATTCGTTTTTAAAAATGCTAATGTTCAGAAAATAGTAGATGAGATTAGAGAATTTTCATCAGATTCATTTATTTTTTTGAAATCTATTCAAGAATGTTTTATCTCTATTCAAGAATGTTTTACTCAAAACTATATCATGAAAAGAATTACAGTTGATGGGATTGAATGCTTTTCTATTCAAGATACATCTTGGAGAATTATGAGATCAAAATCCGCAGCATTAGCGTTTAAGGAAGAAAATGGAGAAATAATTAATTGTAATGCTAAGGAAGCTGTCTATCATTGCTTTTTACCTACTTTAGACAGGTCTCCTTTTGATTTTAAAATAAATGCAGATTTTTCAACAGATCCATCAAGGAAGCATTTAGTAAATGATTCAATTACAGATGCAGCGCTAGATGACTTGGTTTCTTTAATTTGTGAATTGGTTGCAAGTGTACTGCGCGGTGAGGTTACCGCTGATGCAAAAATGCTTTCTCTGTTTCGAGGACAAAAAAGCTTTTCGTCAACTAATCAAAAACTGATTAGTAAGTTAAAGAAAAAGATTGCTGACGTAAGGATCAAAATGAACGATAGTTCAGAGATATCAATAGCACAATATAAAAATCTTCCGGAATGGCTTGATCCACAAGAAAAAGCAATTATAAGGATATATAGTCAAACAATACGAGATACTTCCTTACCAATAGAAGTTTACCAAAATTATTTTCAGGTAGAAGAGTTTTTGACAGAGTTTTCTTCATTGGAGTATTCGAATGAGGAATTAATTTGCATTTTAGAAGAAAAAATAATATTAGAAAAGCTGCCCAAAGATACTATAACGAAAATGTCAGCAAAAATTGTAAAAAAGGCATCATTAACTCAAAGACTCTATGGAAAAAAGACCAATATTGAATATGCTTTCCATAATATAAAAAGAGCAAAAAAAGGAACAGAGATATTGGATGCTCTTTGTGGCGAATTGAGCGAATCAGAACTACAGTATGTAAATACGAATGCTAAGCTTGAGTTGAAGAATAAAGAAGATCCCTATATTGTAGAAAACAAGAATCTGACTAATCTTTTTAAAAGAGAATCTTATCAAGAAGTAAAAAGTAGTAAGCCTAAAGTTGCAAAATGGAGATCCGCAGAACAGCGGGTAGTTCAGCTTGAACAATTTATGGGACATTCGGTGCAAGATGTAAGCAGGATGAATGTTGGTTATGATATAGAAAGTACTACTTCTAAAGGTGAAAAAAGGTATATTGAAGTTAAATCCCTAAATAACGTAAATACTGAGTTTACAATAACAAATAATGAGTATACCGCTGCACATCAATATGGAAAACAGTATTATATATGCTTGATTTTTGACGATAAAGCTATCTATATTCAAGATCCATTGAACAAACTTGTTTTTACAAAACGAATTAGACAATGGGAATGGGTTTGTGATGAATATTGCGGAATCGAGATGCCATTTGATATTGAATAATTTAAAAATATGTAACACACTGTATTTTTTCGTGTTAGAAAATGTATTAATAAAAGAGAAGCTTGATCAATATAAGCGGACCAATATAATAAATCCTGGGAGCACTCACTTGGTAGTTCATCTGAGAAACTGCCAAATGAGTGCTATGAAGAAACCCGAGAAATCCGATCACAATATTTCAGCTCGTTGTGAAAATTGATTGTGTTCGCTAAAATATTTAATGTTCCCCTGGAAGTACTTATCGTTCCAGTATTATCTGAGCCACGAGAATATCTTGTCGAGGCATTCTGGATCCAAGAACTTGGTATAGCATCTACCTGTTGCTTTACATTCGATAGTTTTTAGAACAAAGAGGTATTGCCATGAAGTTAGAATTATCATGGCAATACCTCTTCTTAATAAATATAAAAAAAGACCTGAGAAATTATCTCCCAGGTCCTTACGGTCTATCAGTTATCACCCTTTGGTGGCAGATTTTGAATCACAGTCTCTATCCTCTTCACATCATATGGCGGTATCAGATTAAACGAAATCCTGGCTTTATCAATAAGATACGTCACACCGCCCTGCTTATTTACTTCTTTTCTCCTGCATAACTCCGGATATTTCCTGCTAAAGTTAGCCAACCGCCGTTTCAGACTGACATTATAAGTAAAAACATTAACCTGATCCTCTGCTTCATTAAAGAGAATGATTGTCTCTTTTTCATACTTTGTAAGCTTCAAATACTGCCTCCTTCCTGAAATATGAACTGAACACTAACCTGCTCAGGTATATAAACTATCACCTTACGATTTTTAGGTTCAAAAAGTGCCATCGCGATGAGGCTTTTTCATCACAAAAACGCATCTGAGACATACACAATCAGTCCTTCTCCCTCGCCAGCTGCTGTTCAAGATACTTGGGAACTGACCTCCCGGTCCTTTTGGCAATAGCAATCTGTTTCTCCCGGAGTCTTTTTATAACAGACAGGCGTTTTTTAGGTTTCTTTTCCGGATCCGGGAGTGCCTTCCCAGGATGATCTTTCTGATGATTCACACACCCATCTATAGCATCATAATTAACTTCCATCCCGGATTCCCAGCTTCTCTCATAGTGACCATTCTCATATGCTTTCTGCCATAGCTCCAGTCTTTTCAACCGATCAGGTTTATTCTGTTTTTCAATAGCATCTGGTTCTTTTATCTGATTATTTCGCACATACCCATGAAGGATTTCCTTTGTCTGCTGATCAAATCCATTTCCGCACTCTTCCATGATCTTCTTCCCATAACAATCAAGAATCACTCTTGTGGTTTGACGGTGATAGTCCTGATGTTCCATAAGAAAGAATTGTCGCCCATCTATGATGATCTCATCCGCAGCCAGCCAGTTTCCTTCCATGCCGTCAATTCTGTAATCTTTCGTATCCAGCGTCACAAGCGCCCCTGATGAGTTGATCCGTATAAAACCGGAAATCCTTCTGGGCGTATTCTCATCCACATAAAAGCAGGATACTTCTCCATCCCGATTCACAACAATGACGTCACTGACGTCTCTTATATCGGCAGTTCTTTCCCATATATCCATTATCGCTTCTCTTGCGGAAAGATTTGAAATATGGATCTGACGGTAGAAGTCAATCCGTATCTGCCGGTTTTCACTCTTTAACTGATCATACGTTTTTTTCCACAGGTCTTTCCCGGCAGTATTAAGATCTACACGATACAGTGCATAC
>NZ_JACJLV010000009.1 GCF_016902415.1 Mordavella massiliensis
GTGTGAAGATCAACCCGATGAAATTGGTTTAATCGGTCACAGATCCATAATAGAATAATAAATGAGGAGTATCGGGTATCCGGTACTCCTTTTGCGAAAAGGAGTAATAATTATGAAAATATGTCAGAATTGCGGGGCAGAAGTAAACGATAACGCTTCTTTCTGCGCAAAATGCGGAAGCAAGATGGAAACAGCAGCAAACCAGGCGGCAAACACAGCGGGAAATACTGCAGGAAACGCAGGCGAGACCGCGGATCAGGGACAGCAGTATCAACAGCAGTATCAGCAGCAGTATCAGCAGCAGTACCAGCAGCAGTATTATCAGCCGGTGGATCCTTATGATCATACTGCACAGTTTGACGCAAAGGACATTTCTGATAACAAGGTGTTCGCGATGGTTGCTTATCTGACCGGAACCATCGGGATCATTATTGCCCTGCTGGCAGGAAGCAAGTCCGAGTATGCCATGTTTCATGTAAGACAGGCTCTGAAGTTTGAGGTTATCACAACGCTGACAGCTATCGTGACGCTGGTCTTTATCTGGACGATCGTGATACCGGTTATCACAGGAATCTTCCTGGTGGTATTGTTCGTGTGCAGGATCATCGCGTTCTTCTCCATCTGCGGAGGAAAGGCGAAGGAGCCGTATATTATCAGAAGTTTCGGATTCCTGAAATAATGCGCGATTCTGGAAAGAAACAGTTGACATACGAAAAAGAGTGTGATATTTTTAATAAAGACTGCCGAAGACAGCAGGTGCGTAAGCGTAAGTAGAGATACGCCTGCCGAGGAGAGTTAGATTCGAGTGATGAATTTACAATGCCTCTGTGTCTTATGGCGCAGAGGCTTATTATATTTCCTTAGAAGCAGTCAAAAATCTTACAAGGAGGTATACCATTCGTGGCAAAAGTGGAATTAAAACAACCAATCGTACAGGCTATTGCAGAAGACGTGAAAGATGCGGCAAGCGTTGTGCTGGTAGACTACCGCGGACTGACTGTTGCGCAGGATACAGAACTGCGTAAGCAGATGAGAGAAGCCGGGATCATCTACAAGGTCTGCAAAAACACCATGATGAAGAGAGCTTTTGAAGGAACAGATTTTGCTGCTCTGGAAGAGCATCTGGAAGGCCCGAGCGCGATCGCTATTTCAAAAGATGACGCAACAGCTCCGGCAAGAATCCTGTGCAAATTTGCAAAAGACGCAAAAGCCCTGGAGTTAAAAGCAGGTGTGGTTGAAGGAACTCTCTATGACGTAAACGGACTGACAGAACTGTCCAAGATCCCGTCCAGAGAAGAACTGCTGTCCAAGCTGCTTGGAAGCCTGCAGTCCCCGATCACAAATCTGGCACGCGTTCTCAACCAGATCGCAGAACAGGGCGGCGCAGAAAACTGCGAAGCAGCTCCTGCAGAAGAAGCACCGGCCGAAGAGGCACCGGCTGCAGAGGAAGCACCTGCAGCAGAAGAAGCACCGGCTGCAGAGTAGCCTGAAGAAAGCTTCTTAAAGCTGTTCCCCGGGCATGAGACAGGGGAGATTCAATGAAAATAATAAAATGGAGGAAAATAAAATGGCAAAAATGACAACAGCAGAATTTATTGATGCTATCAAAGAGTTATCTGTATTAGAGTTAAATGAGCTCGTAAAAGCTTGTGAAGAAGAGTTTGGCGTATCTGCAGCAGCAGGCGTTGTAGTTGCAGCAGCAGCCGGAGACGGAGCTGCAGCAGCAGAAGAGAAGGATGAGTTCGATGTAGAGCTTGTATCCGCTGGAGCATCCAAGGTTAAAGTTATCAAGGTTGTTCGTGAGATCACAGGTCTTGGACTGAAGGAAGCTAAGGCTCTCGTAGACGAGGCTCCGAAGACAGTTAAGGAAGGCGTATCCAAGGCAGAGGCTGAGGAGATCAAGGCTAAACTTGAGGCTGAAGGCGCAGAAGTTAACATGAAATAATTGCAGTCCTTTGTAAGATTGTAATGAAGACCCCCGCGGGATTTCCTGCGGGGGTTTTTGCGTCAGGAGACCTATGGCGTTCCGGGAAAGGATATGTTAAAATAGAATGATTAATTTTTATCTGGAGGAATGTTTGTTTATGAAACGCTTGTTGGGATATTTAAAATATCATCCCGTCATCACTGTGCTGGCGCCGCTTTTTAAAATGCTGGAAGCCACCTTTGAGTTGTTTGTGCCCCTGGTGGTCGCGCAGATGATCGACGTAGGTGTCGCCGGAAATCAGCCGGCGTATCTCTGGAAGATGGGCGCGCTTCTGGTGCTTCTTGGCGTGGTGGGATTCTCCTTTTCCCTGACCGCTCAGTATTTTGCGGCCAAATCGGCCATTTCTACCGGCAAGATGATCCGGCGGGATCTGTTCGCCCATATCAACCGGCTGTCCTATCAGGAGATTGACGCGATCGGAACTTCTACTTTGATCAACCGGATGACAGTGGACATCAATCAGGTGCAGAACGGAGTCAACATGTTTCTGCGTCTCTTCCTTCGTTCTCCCTTTGTGGTGATTGGCGCGATGGTCATGGCGTTTACTGTGGATGTGAAGGCGGCCGTGCCTTTTGCGGTTACGATCCCGGCGCTTCTTGTGGTGGTGTTTGCCATCCTGCTTTTTAGCATGCCGTTATATAAAAAAGTGCAGAAACAGCTGGACAAGATCCTTTTAAGCACCCGGGAAAATCTGCTGGGAATCCGTGTGATCCGGGCTTTTTCCAGACAGGAATCGGAAAAAGACAGGTTCCGTGAGGAAACAAAGGATTTTTATCAGAGACAGGTGTTTGTGGGAAAAATCTCCGCGCTTTTAAATCCGCTTACTTATGTGATCATTAACCTGGGGATCATTGCCATTCTGTATTACGGAGGGCATCAGGTTGACGCCGGAGATCTGTCCCAGGGCCAGCTGATCGCGCTGATCAACTATATGTCCCAGATCCTGACGGAGCTGGTGAAACTTGCGAATCTGATCATCCTGTTGTCCCGGGCCATGGCAAGCCTGTCCCGTGTGAACACCATCTTTGAGGTGAAGCCCTCCATATCGGCGGAAGGAAAAGAACTTTCTGTGCCGGCGCCTGCAGGAGCGGAAGTCCCGGCTGTGGAATTTGATCATGTCAGCTTCTCGTATGCCGGCGCGCAAAGCGAAGTGCTCCATGACCTGACATTTTCTGCCATGCCGGGTGAAACGATCGGCATCATCGGCGGAACCGGCTCGGGCAAGTCCACTCTGGCGAATCTTATTCCCAGATTTTATGATATCGGGAAGGGCTCCATCCGGCTGTTCGGCCAGGAGATCAAGAACTTAAATCCTGCGTCCATCCGGCGGCGCATCGGCATCGTGCCGCAGAAAGCGGCTCTTTTTTCGGGGACTCTCCGGCAAAATATGCAGTGGGGCAAACGAAATGCTTCGGATGAAGAGATTTACCGGGCTCTTGATACGGCCCAGGCCAGAGAGTTTGTAGATGCAAAGGGAAAGGGGCTGGATCTGTCCATCCAGCAGGGAGGCTCCAATCTGTCCGGCGGACAGCGCCAGCGCCTGACCATTGCAAGAGCGCTGGTGGGAAGGCCAAAGATCCTGATCCTGGACGACAGCGCATCTGCCCTTGACTTTGCCACGGACGCAAAGCTTCGGAGCGCGCTGAAAAGAGACACGGGAGCAAGTACGGTCTTTCTGATCTCCCAGCGGGTATCGGCGGTTCAGAACGCAGACAAGATCCTGGTGCTGGAAGACGGAAGACTGGCCGGATGCGGCACCCACACGGAGCTTCTGGGGTCATGCCCGGTCTACCGGGAAATCTGCGCGTCCCAGTCTGCCGGAGACCTGCCGGCGGATCAAGCAGCATCGAAAGGAAAGGAGGAGTCAGCAAATGCCTGATCAGACATCATCTGTAAAATCGCAAAATCAGCAGACGCTTCGGAAGATTTTTCGTTATATCCGTCCATACTGGTATCTGGTGATCCTGTCCCTCCTGCTTGCGGCAGTGACTGTGGCGCTTACCCTGTATGTGCCGATCCTGACCGGACGGGCGGTGGATGCCATTGCCGGAAAAGACCTGGTGAATTTTCACACCTTATTTGCCCTGATCACAAGTATCGCAGTTTCTATTTCCGTTACGGCTGCGGCGCAGTGGATCATGAATCATGTAAACAATCTGATCACCTACCGGGTGGTGCGGTCTCTTCGGACCCGGGCGTTTGAGCATCTCCAGGAGCTCCCATTATCATATGTGGACCGCCATCCCTACGGAGATCTGATGAGTCGGATCGTAACGGATATTGATCAGTTTTCCGACGGTCTGCTTCTTGGATTTACCCAGTTTTTTACCAGTGCGGTTACCATTCTTGGAACCATCGGATTTATGCTGAGTATCAATCCCTGGATCACACTGGTAGTGGTGGTGCTAAGTCCCATGTCTTTCCTGGTGGCGAATTTTATTTCGAAAAAATCATTTACCATGTTTAAGAAACAGTCGGAGACCAGAGGAGAACTGACCGGATTTACCAATGAAATGCTGGGCGGCATTAAAGTGGTCCAGGCGTTTGGCCATCAGGAAGAGGCTATCAGAGAATTTGAGGAGATCAACGAACGCCTTTCGGGATATTCCCTGAAAGCGACGTTCTTTTCCTCTATCACCAATCCGGCCACCCGGTTTATGTATTCCTGTATCTACGCAGGCGTGACCATTGCCGGATGCTTTGGCGTGATCGGCAGTATGCTGACAGTAGGACAGCTTTCCAGTTTCTTAAGTTATACCAATCAGTATACGAAGCCATTTAACGATATTACCAGTGTGCTAACGGAGTTCCAGAATTCCATTGCTTCAGCGGCGCGGGTATTTGCCTTTCTGGAGGAGGCGCCGGAGACGCCGGAACCGGCGGACGCTGCGGAGCTTACGGATCCCCGGGGAGAGATCAGCCTGAATGACGTGGAATTTTCTTATACGCCGGAGGTTCCGCTGATCCGGAATCTGAACCTGCATGTATCGCCGGGACAAAGGATCGCCATCGTCGGCCCTACAGGCTGTGGAAAAACAACGCTGATTAATCTGCTGATGCGGTTCTATGATGTAAATGCCGGCTCCATCCAGGTGGACGGCTGTGATATCCGGAAGATGACCCGGGAATCCCTGCGGAGCAGCTATGGCATGGTGCTGCAGGAAACCTGGCTGAAATCTGCCACGATCCGGGAGAATATTGCATACGGAAAACCGGACGCTACGGAAGAAGAGATCATTGCGGCTGCAAAAGAGGCCTATGCCCACAGCTTTATCATGCGGCTGCCGGAAGGCTATGATACCGTCATCACGGAAGGCGGGGAGAACCTGTCCCAGGGACAGAAACAGCTTCTGTGCATTGCCCGCATTATGCTGTGCTTGCCGCCGATGCTGATCCTGGACGAGGCGACATCGTCCATTGATACCATGACAGAACTCCGGATCCAGAGGGCGTTTGAGCAGCTGATGAAGGGAAGGACCAGTTTCATTGTGGCCCACCGGCTGTCCACCATCCAGACGGCGGATGTGATCCTGGTAATGGACAAAGGACATATCATTGAACAGGGCACGCATGAAGAACTTCTGAAAAAGGGCGGCTTTTATGCGAATCTGTATAACAGCCAGTTTGCTCCGGCGTAAGAAAAGTTTTCTCAGGAAAAATCGTTGACAACTCTTGACAACCTGTGCTATAGTAAAAAATGCGCTATTGTGGAAACTTATGCCATAAAACCCTGTATACACGGGCAAAAACCATAGAAATCCACAGCTTTTGCAACTGTTATGGGCGGCTCGCAGCCCGACAAAAAATAAATGAGGAGTGAAACGTCAATATGGAGAAAAACAGAATTCGTCCCATCAAAAGCGGAAAGAGTTCACGCATGAGCTATTCCAGACAAAAAGAAGTGCTTCAGATGCCGAATTTGATCGAAGTCCAGAAAGATTCCTACCAGTGGTTTCTGGATGAAGGTTTAAAAGAAGTATTTGATGATATTTCTCCGATCGCTGACTACAGCGGACATCTGAGCCTGGAATTTGTTGACTTTACCTTGTGCGAGGATGATGTGAAGTACTCGATCGAAGAGTGCAAGGAGCGGGATGCAACATATGCGGCACCGCTGAAGGTAAGAGTAAGGCTTCATAATAAAGAAACGGATGAGATCAATGAGCATGAGATCTTTATGGGAGATCTTCCGCTGATGACAAGCACCGGTACCTTTGTGATCAATGGGGCTGAGCGAGTGATCGTCAGCCAGCTTGTGCGTTCTCCCGGAATCTATTATGCGATCGCGCACGATAAACTGGGAAAGAAGTTATTTTCCTGTACCGTGATCCCGAACCGCGGCGCATGGCTGGAGTACGAGACTGATTCCAATGACGTTTTTTATGTACGAGTAGATAGAACAAGAAAGGTACCGATCACTGTGCTGATCCGTGCGCTGGGAATCGGGACCAATCCGGAGATCATCGAGCTGTTCGGAGAAGAGCCGAAGATCCTGGCAAGCTTTGAGAAAGACGCGGCCACGAACTATCAGGAAGGGCTTCTGGAACTGTATAAGAAGATCCGTCCCGGCGAGCCGCTGGCTGTGGACAGCGCGGAGAGCCTGATCACCAGCATGTTCTTTGACCCGAGACGTTATGATCTTGCCAAGGTAGGAAGATATAAATTTAATAAGAAGCTGATGCTGAGAAACCGGATCAGCGGCCATGTACTGGCCGAGGATGTGGCAAGTCCGCTGACAGGCGAAGTGATCGCCGAAGCGGGAACTAAAGTGACCAGAGAACTGGCAGACCAGATCCAGAATGCAGCGGTTCCTTATGTATGGATCGCGCGTCCGGATGAGGAGAGAAATATCAAGGTTCTTTCCAATATGATGGTGGACATTACTTCCATCGTGGACGTAGATCCCAAGGAAGTGGGCGTGACAGAACTGGTATACTATCCGGTGCTGGCCGGCATCCTGGAGGAGACGGCAGGGGATGTTGAGGAGCTTAAGAGCGCCATCCGCAGAGATATCCACGATCTGATCCCGAAGCATATTACAAAGGAAGATATTCTTGCTTCCATTAACTATAACATCCATCTGGAGTATGGCCTGGGAAATGATGACGACATCGACCACCTGGGCAACCGCCGGATCCGTTCTGTAGGAGAACTTCTGCAGAATCAGTACCGGATCGGTCTGTCCAGACTGGAAAGAGTGGTACGTGAGCGTATGACCACACAGGATCTGGAGGGAATTTCTCCCCAGTCCCTGATCAATATCAAACCGGTGACAGCGGCTGTGAAGGAGTTCTTCGGATCTTCCCAGCTGTCCCAGTTTATGGACCAGAACAACCCGCTTGGAGAGTTGACACACAAGAGACGTCTCTCCGCCCTGGGACCGGGAGGTCTTTCCAGAGACCGCGCCGGATTCGAGGTGCGTGACGTACATTATTCCCATTACGGAAGAATGTGCCCGATCGAGACGCCTGAAGGACCGAACATCGGTCTGATCAACTCTCTGGCATGCTATGCAAGGATCAACCAGTACGGATTTGTAGAGGCGCCGTACCGCAAGGTCGACAAGTCTGATCCGTCCAATCCGCGCGTAACCGATGAAGTTGTTTACATGACAGCAGATGAAGAAGACAATTACCATGTGGCACAGGCGAATACGCCTCTGGATGCGGAAGGACATTTTGTGCATAAAAATGTATCCGGTCGTTACCGTGAGGAGACTCAGGAGTACGAAAGAAGCATGTTCGATTACATGGACGTATCTCCGAAAATGGTATTCTCTGTTGCGACAGCTCTGATTCCGTTCCTGCAGAACGACGACGCCAACCGTGCGCTGATGGGATCCAACATGCAGCGCCAGGCTGTTCCGCTTCTGATGACAGAAGCTCCGGTCGTGGGAACAGGTATGGAAGAAAAAGCTGCAGTAGACTCCGGCGTGTGCGTAGTGGCTGAAGAAGGCGGTGTGGTAGAGCGCTCTACTTCCGCGGAGATCACCATCCGTCAGGATGACGGCAATCTGAAGAAATACAAGCTGACCAAGTTTATGCGCAGCAACCAGAGCAACTGCTACAATCAGAGACCGATTGTGTTTAAAGGAGACCGGGTTGAGGCCGGCGAAGTGATCGCTGACGGCCCGTCTACCTCTAACGGCGAGATGGCTCTTGGAAAGAACCCGCTGATCGGATTTATGACCTGGGAAGGTTATAACTACGAGGACGCGGTACTGTTAAGTGAAAGACTGGTACAGGATGATGTTTACACATCCGTACACATTGAAGAATATGAGGCGGAGGCCCGCGATACCAAGCTTGGGCCGGAAGAGATCACCCGCGATATCCCGGGCGTAGGCGATGACGCGCTGAAGAACCTGGATGAGAGAGGTATCATCCGCATCGGCGCAGAAGTGCGTGCAGGAGATATCCTTGTAGGTAAGGTAACCCCGAAGGGAGAGACCGAACTGACAGCAGAAGAGCGTCTGCTTCGCGCTATTTTCGGTGAAAAGGCACGTGAAGTCAGAGATACTTCTCTGAAAGTACCGCATGGAGAATACGGTATCGTAGTAGACGCCAAAGTATTTACCAGAGCAAATGGTGATGAACTGTCACCGGGCGTAAACCAGGCTGTCCGCATCTACATTGCCCAGAAGAGAAAGATCTCTGTGGGTGATAAGATGGCAGGACGTCACGGTAATAAGGGTGTCGTTTCCCGTGTCCTTCCTGTGGAGGATATGCCCTTCCTGCCAAACGGACGTCCGCTGGACATCGTGTTAAATCCTCTGGGCGTACCGTCCCGTATGAATATCGGACAGGTGCTGGAGATCCATCTGTCTCTGGCTGCCAAGGCTCTTGGTTTTAACATTGCCACACCGGTATTTGACGGCGCAGATGAGAACGACATTATGGATACGCTTGACCTGGCGAATGATTATGTAAACTTAAGCTGGGAAGAGTTTGAAGCTAAGCATAAAGAAGAGCTGCTTCCGGAAGTGCTCCAGTATCTGTCTGACAACCGTGAGCACAGAAAACTGTGGAAGGGCGTTCCGATCTCCAGAGACGGAAAAGTGCGCCTGCGTGACGGACGGACCGGCGAGTTCTTTGACAGCCCGGTTACCATCGGACACATGCACTATCTGAAGCTGCACCACCTGGTAGACGACAAGATCCACGCACGTTCTACCGGACCATACTCTCTGGTTACCCAGCAGCCTCTGGGAGGAAAAGCCCAGTTCGGCGGACAGCGTTTCGGAGAGATGGAAGTATGGGCGCTGGAAGCATACGGCGCGTCTTATACTCTGCAGGAGATCCTGACTGTGAAGTCCGATGATGTGATCGGCCGTGTGAAGACCTACGAGGCGATCATCAAGGGCGAGAACGTTCCGGAGCCCGGTATTCCGGAGTCCTTCAAGGTACTCTTAAAGGAACTGCAGTCTCTAGGACTGGATGTGCGCGTTCTTCGGGATGACAACACAGAGGTTGAGATCATGGAGACGGTAGACATGGGTGAAACCGATTTCCGTTCCCTGATCGAAGGAGACAGGAAATATCGTCAGGAGGATAACCTTGGCGAACAGGGTTATACAGAGCAGGAATTCCAGGGTGAAGAACTGGTGGATGTAGATCAGGAGCCGGAAGAGGACGACTACCAGATGGAATTCCAGGAAACAGATGATTTTGCATATGATGATCTGTCAGATGATGAATAGGAAGGAGTGCCAGGATGCCAGAAAATAATAAAGAACAAACTTATCAGCCAATGACGTTTGATGCAATTAAGATCGGCTTGGCATCGCCTGAAAAGATCCTTGAATGGTCCAGAGGTGAGGTTACCAAGCCGGAGACCATCAACTACAGAACGCTGAAGCCGGAAAAAGACGGCCTGTTCTGCGAAAGGATCTTCGGACCCAGCAAAGACTGGGAATGCCATTGCGGAAAATACAAGAAGATCCGCTATAAAGGCGTGGTCTGCGACCGTTGCGGCGTAGAAGTTACCAAATCCAGCGTGCGCCGTGAGCGTATGGGACATATTGCCCTGGCCGCTCCGGTATCTCACATCTGGTACTTTAAAGGAATCCCCAGCCGTATGGGACTGATCCTGGATCTGTCCCCGCGGACTCTGGAGAAGGTACTGTATTTTGCTTCTTATATTGTACTGGATAAGGGAGAGACCGACCTTCAGTATAAGCAGGTTCTGTCCGAACAGGAATATCAGGAGGCAAGAGAGAACTGGGGAAATACCTTCCGTGTCGGCATGGGCGCGGAAGCGATCCAGGAGCTCTTACAGGCGATCGACCTGGATAAGGATTACGAGGAACTGCAGGAAGGCTTAAAGGGATCCACAGGACAGAAGCGCGCACGTATTGTGAAGCGTCTGGAAGTGGTAGAAGCATTCCGTGAATCCGGAAACAAGCCGGAGTGGATGATCCTTACCAATATTCCGGTCATCCCGCCGGATCTTCGTCCGATGGTACAGCTGGACGGCGGACGTTTTGCCACCAGCGATCTTAATGACCTGTACCGCCGGATCATTAACAGAAACAATCGTCTGAAACGCCTGCTTGAGCTGGGCGCGCCGGACATTATCGTAAGAAATGAAAAGAGAATGCTGCAGGAGGCGGTAGACGCCCTGATCGACAACGGCCGCAGAGGCCGTCCGGTGACAGGACCCGGAAACCGCGCGCTCAAATCCCTGTCAGACATGCTGAAAGGAAAATCCGGACGTTTCCGTCAGAACCTTCTTGGAAAGCGTGTGGATTATTCCGGACGTTCCGTTATCGTAGTAGGGCCGGAACTGAAGATCTATCAGTGCGGTCTGCCCAAAGAAATGGCGATCGAGCTGTTTAAGCCTTTCGTTATGAAAGAGCTGGTGCAGAACGGAACAGCCCATAACATCAAGAATGCGAAAAAGATGGTTGAGCGTCTGGAACCCCAGGTATGGGATGTTCTGGAAGACGTGATCAAAGAGCATCCTGTGATGCTGAACCGTGCGCCTACACTGCACAGACTGGGTATCCAGGCATTTGAGCCGATCCTGGTAGAAGGCAAGGCCATTAAGCTGCATCCACTGGTATGTACCGCATACAACGCGGACTTTGACGGTGACCAGATGGCGGTTCATCTTCCGCTGTCCGTAGAGGCGCAGGCAGAATGCCGGTTCCTCCTTCTGTCGCCAAACAACCTTCTGAAACCTTCCGATGGAGGACCGGTTGCCGTTCCGTCTCAGGATATGGTACTTGGTATCTATTATCTGACCCAGGAAAGACCTGGTGCAAAAGGAGAGGGCAAAGCCTTCAAGAGCGTGAATGAGGCGCTGCTGGCATACGAGAACCAGGCGATTACCCTGCACTCTAAGATCAAGGTGCGGGTAAGCAAGGAGATGCCGGATGGTACAGTCAAGAGCGGTATCATCGAGTCTACCCTGGGAAGATTCCTGTTTAATGAGATCATTCCGCAGGATCTTGGCTTTGTTGACAGAGAGCAGGAAGGAAATGAGCTGAAGCTGGAGATTGATTTCCATGTAGGAAAGAAACAGTTGAAGCAGATCCTGGAAAAGGTTATCAATACCCATGGATCTACCGCTACCGCAGAAGTGCTGGATGCGGTGAAATCCATTGGTTATAAGTTCTCCACCCGCGCGGCTATGACCGTATCGATTTCTGATATGACCGTTCCGCCGCAGAAGCCGGAGATGATCCAGAAAGCGCAGGATACTGTTGATAAGATCACCAAGAACTTTAAGCGTGGTCTCATTACAGAGGAAGAGCGTTACAAAGAAGTAGTAGAGACCTGGAAGGCTACCGACGACGAACTGACAGAGGCCCTGCTTTCCGGTCTGGACAAATACAATAATATTTATATGATGGCAGATTCCGGAGCCCGTGGTTCTGACAAGCAGATCAAACAGCTTGCCGGTATGCGTGGTCTGATGGCCGATACAACCGGACGTACCATCGAGCTGCCGATCAAGTCCAACTTCCGTGAAGGTCTGGACGTACTGGAATATTTCATGTCTGCCCATGGCGCACGTAAGGGTCTGTCTGATACGGCTCTTCGTACCGCCGACTCTGGTTATCTGACCAGACGTCTGGTAGACGTATCTCAGGAACTGATCATCCATGATGTAGACTGTGTGGGTGAAGGACAGGAGATCCCGGGCATGTATGTGAGAGCATTCATGGACGGAAACGAAGAGATCGAAAGCCTGCAGGAGCGTATTACAGGACGTTACCTCTGCGAGGATATTAAAGACATCGACGGAAATGTTCTGGTAAAAGCCAACCATATGGTTACACCGAAGCGCGCCGAACTGATCATCAAAAAAGGTGTGGATGAAAACGGCGAGCCGCTTAAGAAGATTAAGATCCGTACCATCCTTACCTGCCGTTCCCACAGAGGCGTATGTGCGAAGTGCTACGGCGCCAACATGGCTACCGGCGAGCCGGTACAGGTGGGCGAGGCTGTCGGCATCATCGCGGCACAGTCCATCGGAGAGCCTGGTACACAGCTTACCATGCGTACCTTCCATACCGGTGGTGTGGCCGGAGACGATATTACACAGGGTCTTCCCCGTGTAGAAGAGTTGTTTGAGGCCAGAAAGCCGAAGGGACTTGCGATCATCACAGAGTTTGCAGGAACCGCAACGATCAACGATACAAAGAAGAGACGCGAGATCATCGTTACCAATCATGAGACCGGAGAGTCCAAGGCTTACCTGATCCCCTACGGATCCAGGATCAAGATCCAGGACGGCGCAGAGCTTGAGGCCGGCGATGAGCTGACCGAAGGTAGCGTTAATCCGCATGATATCCTGAAGATCAAAGGACTTCGCGCCGTACAGGATTATATGATCCAGGAAGTACAGCGTGTATACCGTCTCCAGGGTGTTGATATCAACGACAAGCATATCGAGGTGATCGTGCGTCAGATGCTGAAGAAAGTCCGCGTAGAAGAGGCGGGAGACACGGAATTCCTGCCGGGAACCAACGTAGACCGTCTGGTATTTGAGGACGTGAACGAAGAGATGGAAAAAGAAGGAAAGACTCCGGCAACCGGAGAGCAGATCATGCTTGGTATCACCAAGGCATCTCTTGCAACCAATTCCTTCCTGTCTGCCGCGTCCTTCCAGGAGACAACCAAGGTTCTGACCGAGGCTGCGATCAAAGGAAAGATTGATCCGCTGGTAGGTCTGAAGGAAAATGTCATCATTGGTAAGCACATCCCGGCTGGTACCGGAATGCACAAATACCGTGACATCCGACTGGATACAGGCATTGTTCCGGAAGAGGAAGAAGAACTGGAACTGTCTCTTACCGGTGAAATGGAAGACATGCCGGAAGACGGCGTGATAGAGGATGTGGAAGAAGCAGTTGTGGAAGAAGCAGCTGCGGAAGCATCTGAAGAACCGGAAGCAGAAGAACTGGTAACAGCAGAAGAATAAAAAAGAGATCCCGCAGCGGAAGAACGGAGCAAAAGCCCGGGCTTCCCTGCGGGGTTTTTCGCATGAAATGACAGGAGTAAGTATGAGATATGAGATGGCGCTACTTGCCGCAGAGGGACTCTTTTCTACTGCCATAGTGGGAGGGATCCTGGTGGCGGCCTTGCTTTTTGCGGCGCGCAGATTATGGAAGAAAAGAAGAGAACAGGGACCCGGCTGCGGCTGCGGCGGGTGTACGGACTGTAAAGGATGCAGTTTCCGGAAACCGGAGGATAAAAATTGACATTTTCTGGGGATAAGACTATAATAAATTTGGAAAAAATGACAGGGAAAGCGGTCGCTTTTCCACGTCTATTTAAGAAAGGTTGGGGAAAAAATGGACCAGAACAAAGTATCAAGAGTATTAAAGTCAATGGAAGAAAAAGGCGTTCCACAGATGATCGTATCCGACCCGGTAGCGATTTCCTACCTGACAGGAAAGTGGATCTTCCCGGGAGAAAGACTCCTGGCGCTGTACCTGAATGTGAATGGAAACCACAAGATGATCATCAACAAACTGTTCCCGCAGGAGACGGATCTTGGCGTAGATATCATTTACTATGATGATATTGAGGACGGCGTAGAGATTTTAAGCAGATATGTGGACAAAGATAAGGTTATGGGAATCGACAAAACCTGGCCGTCTAAATTCCTGATCCGTCTGCAGGAACTGGGCGGAGGCAGCAAGTTTGTAAACGGTTCTCCGATCGTTGACTATATCCGTATGGTCAAAGATGAAAAAGAGCAGGAACTGATGAGAGAATCCTCCAGAATCAATGATATCGCTATGGAGCGGATCATTCCCTGGGTAGTAAAGGGACTGACAGAGAAAGAACTGAACGCCAAGATGCGTGAGATCTACAAAGAACTGGGATGCGAGGATGTATCCTTTGATCCGATCACAGCATATGGACACGGCGCTGCAGACCCGCATCACGTAACAGATGACTCCAAGGGAAAACGTGGCGACTGCGTTATCCTGGATATCGGAGCATTCAAGGACAACTATGCATCTGATATGACCAGAACCGTATTCATCGGCGAGGTTTCCGACCGTGCAAGAGAGATCTACGATATCGTATGCGAAGCCAACAGACGCGGTATTGAGGCCGCTAAACCGGGCAACCGTATGTGTGATGTAGACCTGGCTGCAAGAAATTACATCGAAGAGAAGGGATACGGACAGTATTTCACTCACAGAACCGGACACTCTATCGGTCTGGAAGACCATGAGTTCGGGGATGTATCTTCTGTAAATGAGGATATCATCCAGGTAGGACAGTGCTTCTCTGTTGAGCCTGGTATCTATCTGCCGGATGAGAATATCGGTGTTCGTATTGAGGACCTGGTAATCATTACAGAAGATGGATGTGAAGTTCTGAACCACTTTACAAAAGATCTGATCGTAGTTCCAGAAGAGTAATCCTTACCTGAAGGAATCACGCCAAAAATTCCAGGGAGCAGAGATTCTATCTGTAGAATTTCTGCTCCTTTTATGTTACAATGGGTGCAGTCGAAAGGAACAAAGGAGGCATTGGAAATGAACCGTGAACAGGCACATGAGATACTGATGAAATATATGCAGGGAGAGAATTATATCACACATTCCTATGCAGTAGAAGCCATCATGCGAGGTCTGGCAAAGAGACTGGCTCCCGACGAGGTGGAATACTGGGGGATCGTTGGTCTTCTGCATGATCTGGATGAGGAGCAGTGCGACTGGCGTAATGATATGAGCACCCACGGACCGACATCCGTAGAGATCCTGAAAAAGGAAGGGATCGATGATAAGGTGCTGTTTGACGCCATCTGCGCCCACAATCCCAAGAGCGGCGTGAAGGCGAAGACAAAACTGCAGTATGCTGTTCTGGCGGCAGATCCGATGAGTGGATTTGTAAAAGCGGTAGCACAGATTTATCCGGATAAAAAGATCGCGAGCGTAAAGCATAAATCTGTAATGAAGCGGTTCAATGAGCATCGTTTTGCGGCGGGCGCAAACCGGGATTACATGGAAGCAATTGAATTTACAGGATTAAGCCTGGATGACCTGATCGATGTAGCACTGGAGGAGATGGGCGCGATCGCCGATGTTCTGGGCTTATAATGCAGCCAGGGTCATCTGACCTCAATATTACTGTAATGTATCGTGAGAGGAAAATAGTATGAAAACAACACTGATTATCATGGCGGCCGGGATCGGTTCCCGTTATGGCGGCGGGATCAAGCAGCTTGCAAAAATGGGGAAGCACGGCGAGATCATCATGGATTATTCCATATATGACGCAAAAGAGGCGGGATTTGATAAAGTCGTTTTCATTATCCGCAAGGATATTGAAAAGGAGTTTAAGGAAGCCATCGGAGACCGCATCCGGGAACAGATTGAAGTAGAATATGTGTTCCAGGAACTTTCCGATATCCCGGAAGGATTCCGGGTTCCGGAAGGCCGCGTAAAGCCCTGGGGAACCGGACAGGCGATTCTCTGCTGTAAAGATGTGGTAAAAGAGCCGTTTGTCATTATCAATGCGGATGACTACTATGGAAAAGAAGCGTTCCGTAAGCTGCATGATTTCCTGATCCGTGAAAAGGACTGCGGCGCCAGGTACTGTATGGGAATGGCCGGCTTTGTGCTGAAAAATACGCTGAGTGATAACGGGACTGTTACCCGCGGGATCTGCAAAGCAGATGAGAATGATATGCTGACGCACGTGGTAGAGACGACAGGGATCGGAAGAGACGCAGATGGACGTCTGGTCTGCGATGATCCGGAGGTACAGAAGTGGTTTTCCGAGCAGGAACGGGTCTCCATGAATATGTGGGCCGGTGAACCTGTATTTATTGAGTATCTGGAAGAGGGATTCCGGGAATTCCTTGCGGATGATTCCGGTGATCCTCTGAAAAAAGAATACCTTTTGCCTACGATCGTAGATCAGCTGATCCGGAAGGGAGAGGCAAAGGTAAAGGTGCTGGAAACCCAGGATAAGTGGTTTGGAATTACTTATAAAGAGGACAAGCCTGCCGTGGAAGCTGCTTTTGCAAAGCTGATTGAAGACGGGGTTTATCCGGAAAAACTGTGGGGATAAAAAGAAAAGAACAGCCTGTTCTGTATAGAATGGGCTGTTGCTTTTTTACAAATGTAGTTCTTTTAAAAGCTGCTCCTGATAAACAGGATCCGCGCGGCCTCCAGGATATCATCTGTTCTTCCCAGTTCTGATAGCTTCAGGATCAGGCGGTTGATCTCGCTTTAATAAGAGCTTTTGGTGGAAGGGAGCAGGATTCTATGCTATACTGGACGCAATCTATGGATGATGATCATGTACGAAAAAGGTTGGTAAGGAGGAGATCCATGAAGAAAAAACGGTTGAGCGCGATATTGCTGACGGCTGTGCTTGTGGCAGCACTTTGTTCCTGCGGAAAAGAAGAGGAACCAAGGGATACGAAGGTTTCTGAAAGTACACAGGAGCCGGCGGATACTTCCGGGGAAGCGCTGTTTGGGGAATTTGAGGCAGAAACAATAGATGGAGAGAGCGTGACACAGGACATTTTTGGTCAGTCGAAGCTTACGATGGTAAATATCTGGGGGACTTTTTGCGGACCCTGTATCCAGGAGATGCCGGAACTGGGCGAGATCAGCCGTTCCTATGACACTGGTGAATTTCAGATGATCGGGCTGATCAGCGACGTTATGGAACCGCAGGATGCGGACGCAAAAGAGATTATTGATTCCACACAGGCAGATTATGTGCATCTGATTGCTTCTCCTGATCTGCAGAGAAATATTTTAAGCAGGGTCAGTGTGGTGCCGACCACAGTATTTGTGGATGCCGACGGCAATCAGGTCGGGGAGGCTTATGCCGGAAGCCGGTCTAAGGAAGACTGGACGGAAATCATTGAAGAATTGAGAGGCGAGGTACAGTGAACAAGGGCAGAAAGACAAACATGGCCGGGGCAGGATACCGCAGATGGCTGTGGGCGCTGTTGCTGGCTGCGGGGATTTGCTTTTTAGGCATCGGGATCTGGCGCGGGGAGGCGCAGACCGTGTGGATCAAAGCGATTTATATATGTCTGGAGTGTATTGGAATTGGGTAAACGAATAAGATTTTGGGTGCAGATTGCTTTTACTGCGCTGACCAACGGGTATATCTTTGGCTTTCTTACAGGGAAAATCTATACAGGTCCCACAAAGACCATCTGTGTGCCGGGGCTGAATTGCTACTCCTGCCCGGGAGCGCTTGGCTCCTGCCCCATCGGAGCTTTGCAGGCAGTTCTGACCGGCGGCTCCAGATTTTCCTTCTATGCAGTGGGATTTTTGTTGCTGTTCGGTTCTTTGTTTGGCCGTTTTATCTGCGGATGGCTGTGTCCGTTCGGACTGGCGCAGGATCTGCTTTATAAGATCCTGTTTCCCCGGAAGAGGAAGAATCTGCCTGGGCATCAGTGGCTGGTAAGAGTGAAGTATCTGGTCCTGGTGATTCTGGTAATTTTACTGCCAATGGTTGTGACAGGGGAATTTGGACAGAGATCACCCTGGTTTTGCCAGTATCTCTGCCCCAGCGGGACTTTGATGGCGGGACTGCCGCTGGTGGCGTCTTCTCCGGCGCTGCAGGAGGCCGCAGGATTCCTGTTTGACTGGAAGGTTGCGCTTCTGCTACTGTTACTTTTGCTGGCAATCGGAGTATACCGCCCATTTTGTAAATATCTTTGTCCGCTGGGGGCGGTGTACAGTTTTTTTAATTCCGTAGCCTGCTACCAGTATCGGGTAGAGGATACCTGTATCCAGTGCGGGAAATGCCAGGAGGCCTGCAAGATGGACATCCGGACCTGGAAACAGCCAAACAGCCCGGAATGTATCCGGTGCGGCGACTGTATCCGGGCCTGTCCGGTACAGGCGATCCAAAAAGAGCCCTTGTTTCGGGGGAGAAAGAAGGAGGAATAAAAATGGATCTTACACATGCGATCCGCAGATTTGAGGAATATCTGGACGACTATGACAGGGAGGACGATAAGATCCGTCTGAAGATCACTCATACCTACGGGGTGATGGAATATAGTAAAAAAATAGCGGAAAGGATGGAACTTTCCACGGAAGATCAGACACTGGCGCAGATTATCGGTCTGCTCCATGATATCGGAAGATTTGAGCAGGTAAAACGCTATGACAGCTTTGAGCCGGGCACCATGGATCATGCCGGATTCGGGGTGGAGATCCTGTTTGGAGAAGGCCTGATCCGGGAATTTGTAGAAGAAGATACCTGGGATCCGGTCATCCGGACGGCAATTGCAAAACACAGTGATTTCCGGCTGGAAGGAATCCCGGATGAGAGGGAACTTCTCCATGCGAAGATCATCCGGGATGCAGACAAGCTGGATAACTGCCGGGTGAAACTTTACGATCCCGTAGAAACCTTTATGGGAGCCTCGGCTGAAGAGGTGGGAAGAGACCAGATAAGCGAGGAAGTCATGAATGAGTTTCGTAAGAAAGAATCCATCTTCTCCCCGCTTCGAAAAACGAAGATGGATTACTGGCTTTCGTATCTGGCCTACTTTTTTGACATCAATTTTCCGGCCTCATTTGCCATGATCGTAGAAGAAAATTATCTTTCCAGGCTGGAGAAGCGGATTCCCTATACAAATCCAAAGACAGCAGAGGAGATGCGGGAGGTTTTTGAGACCCTGGACCGGTTTATCCGGGAAGGGGCGGCCCGGTAGTTTCTTACAGGTCCAGAGTGGTTCCGTCCAGATCTTTCCAGACAAAATTACCGTCAAAGATCATATATCCGTGGGCAGAGCCTTTTTTGGGGATTGATACAGAGCCCGGGTTCATATAAGTATAGGCGCCCATATTCTGATTGGCCGGGATGTGGGTATGCCCATTTAAAAGGATGTCCCCTTCTTTCAGCATAGGAGGATTCTGGGGATTGAAATGATGGCCGTGGGTGGCGAAAATAGTCTGCCCGTTGATTTCCAACAGGCAATAATCTGCCAGAATGGGAAATTCCAGTACCATCTGATCCACCTCTGTATCGCAGTTGCCTCTGACACAGAGAAGTTCCTGCTTCAAGGGATTCAGCATAGCAATTACCGCTTTGGGATCGTAACCTTCCGGCAGATCATTTCTTGGGCCGTGGTAGAGGATGTCTCCCAGCAGAAGAAGGCGGTCGGCCTGCTCACGCTGATAGGCTTCAATCATTTTCTTGCAGTAATATGCGGAACCATGGATATCCGATGCGATCATTAGTTTCATAAATAAATACCTCCTGAGTTAAAGGATTTTTAAAATCTTAAGATTCATTGTATCATAAAAATACAGTGCCGTAAAAGCAGAGAATATGGTATACTAAATACAAGTACACAGGACAGGGGGTTATCTTATGACAGAAGATCTGATCAAAGAAGTAAAACACATCCAGCAGTGCCTGATCAACGTGGACATGGAAGGCGAAGATTGGGAAGAAAAAATGGAGGCAGTGCATAAACTGGAAGATGTGGCCACATATCTGAAGGACGCACTGGGGAAAGGAATTGAGTTTTAAGTAAAAGGGAACGTACAGGTGCTTTCGTACGTTCCCTTTTGTGTTAAAGATGTAATTCTTTCAAAAGCTGCTCCTGATAGGCAGGATCCTGCGCAGCCTTCAGGATATCATCTGTTCTTCCCAGTTCTGATAGCTTCAGGATCAGGCGGTTGATCTCGCTTCTTCCTTTTTGAAGTCCTTCCTGGCGTCCTTCTTGAAGCCCTTCCTGGCGGTTTTCTTTAAATTCATCCGCAAATAATTCTCTTAATGCATCGCACATTTCTTTCGCCTCCTCGAACATTTCGTGGTTTGCTCTTACAATAATATCCATGACGGACTGATATAATTTATCTTTTGTATGTTTTTGATACTCCTCCATACGTCAAACCTCCTTATACGATTGAGTCAGGAGATTCGCTCTTCAGAGAAAACTCCATATGCTTTTCCTTATCTTATCATATTTTTTCTGAGCTGGGCAATAAAAAAGTAAAGTGATTCCGACTTTGGCGGATACCACTTTACTTATATCAAATCATAGGTTTCTTACAGTCAGGCTTCCCATCTTCCGGATGCTCCGCAGGGCAGCACCAGGCCGGAGCTGGTGACAGGAAGTCCGATCTCCTGTGACTCCACATGGCCGTGGAAAGGCTTTAGTTCCGTGCCGATCATGTAAGTGAGAACGGCGGGGGCAAGGCCTGTGGTATAAGAATTTACCAGGAAAAATAAGGGCTTGTCCGACAGGATCCGGGTACACAGCCGGATCAGGGGATGGATAGCGTCTTCGATCTTCCAGATCTCACCCTTGGGTCCGCGGCCATAGGAAGGCGGATCCATAATGATGGCATCGTAATGATTGCCCCTGCGGATCTCCCGCTCTACGAATTTCATACAGTCATCCACCAGCCAGCGGATCGGCCTGTCGGACAGACCGGATGAGACAGCGTTTTCTTTTGCCCAGTTGACCATACCTTTGGAAGCGTCAACGTGAGTAACGCTGGCCCCTGCGGCCGCTGCGGCCAAAGTGGCGCCGCCGGTGTAGGCAAAGAGATTGAGCACTTTGACGGGCCGTCCGGCCAGACGGATCTTTTCCGAGAACCAGTCCCAGTTGGCGGCCTGCTCCGGGAAAAGGCCGGTATGCTTAAAACTAAAAGGCTTCAGGTTAAAGGTCAGGTCCTTGTAGTGGATCTGCCATTCTCCCGGCAGATCGAAAAACTCCCATTCACCGCCGCCTTTTTTGCTGCGGTGGTAGTGGCCGTTTTTCTTTCTCCAGCGGTTGTCCTGTCTGGGCGTGTCCCAGATCACCTGAGGGTCCGGGCGCACCAGGATATAATCGCCCCAGCGTTCCAGCTTTTCTCCTTTGCTGCAGTCTATGACTTCATAATCTTTCCATTGATCAGCAATCCACATATTCAAAATCCTCTCATATATTGGTAATCATTATGCCACATGCACATGGGCGGAAAGGCATTACATGCGACTATTATAGCATGGGGAGAGAGAAAAGAAAATATATAGATACAATCAATAAATAAGCGCATTTATAAAAAAACTCGATTTGAATCCGGCCATTTACCTTCTTATAATAAGAATAGTGGCAGTAGTGAGTCTTTTAAGAAAGTGAAAGGTGTTAGAGATGCTGATCGACCTGCATATGCATGAGATGACATATTCCAAAGACAGTTTCCTTGCCCTGCCCCGGATGGTAGAGATTGCCAGAGAAAAGGGGCTTGACGGGATCTGCATTACAGATCATGACAGTATGGGCCTGAAGGATTTTGCAGAGGAGTATTCCAGGAAGACAGGCTTTCCGATCTTTACCGGGATTGAATATTATTCCCTGCAGGGAGACATCGTGGCTTTTGGGATAGAAGATTATCCCAGAGAACGGATTCCTGCCCAGGAGTTTATTAACCTGGTGAAAGCCCAGGGAGGCGTCTGCTTTGCGGCACATCCTTTCCGCAATAACAGACGGGGACTGGAAGAGCATCTGTGCGAGGTGACGGGCCTGGACGGCCTGGAGGTTTTAAATGGCAGCACGTCGCCTGCGGCCTGCCGGAAGGCGGCCAGATATGCGGCAAGACTCGGACTTCGCACCATTGGCGCAAGTGACTGCCATGTACCGGAAAAAGTGGGCGTGTGCGCCACCTGGTTTCCGGAGGAAGTACGGACCCTCGATGAGTTTATCAAAGTCTTTCAAAGAGGCGGGCTCAAGCCGGCCTGCTGGTCGGAGGGACAGTATAAGATCCTCCAGATGCGGGAGTACGAAAGCCCCCGGAAAGTAAACATTGCCTGAAAATATATTTTTTCATAAATCAAGGAAAAGCCATTTACCTTTCAGGAGCATAATGATAGAATGTGTCTATAAGTGTTGAAGGTAATGGCAGAAAGGAAAGGCGAGAAATCATGATTACAGTCAACGCTATGGGAGATAATTGCCCGATCCCGGTTATTAAGACCAAAAAGGCAATGCAGGCGCTTACAGGACCTGAGACGATCGAAGTGCTGGTAGACAATGAGATTGCTGTCCAGAATGTGACCAAGATGGCGGCTTCTTCAGGAGGACAGGTGTCTTCCGAAAAGCTGGGTGATGCAGAATATAAGATCACGATCCAGATGGACGGGGCGCCGGCGGCAGAAGATACACAGGAAGTATCCTGCGCACCGGACGCAAGAGGCAATCTGGTCGTAGCCATTGCTTCCGACCGTATGGGAAGTGGAAATGATGAGCTTGGCAAAGTCCTGATCAAAAGCTTTATCTTTGCTGTGACACAGCTGGATGAGCTGCCGAAAACCATGCTGTTCTACAACGGCGGCGCGACTCTGACCACCGAAGGATCAGATTCCCTGGAGGATCTGAAGTCTCTGGAAGCTTTGGGAGTAGAGATCATGACATGTGGTACCTGTCTTGATTACTACGGACTGAAAGAGAAACTGGCTGTCGGATCTGTGACCAATATGTACAGCATTGTTGAGACACTGGCAGGAGCATCTAAGATCATCAAACCATAACAGGAAATGTTATGAGAGAAAATCGTGTTTGAAAGAATCCACAGGGAACGCCGCAATAGGGAAGGGGAGTTCCCTGTGCTTTTTTATGCGGCCCGGCGCGTCTGCAGGGAAAAGAAAAGGAGGGCATGCTGTTATGAAGACAGATGTAAAATTAACAAGCTTAAGCAAAACTTCCGGCTGAGCGGCCAAGATAGGTCCTGAGACCCTTGCCCAGGTTCTGGGTAAGCTGCCGAAGTTTCATGATGATAACCTTATCGTCGGCATTGAGACGTCCGATGATGCGGCTATTTATAAAGTAACTGACGAGATCGCGATGATCCAGACTGTGGATTTTTTCACCCCCATCGTAGATGATCCTTATATGTTTGGACAGATTGCCGCTGCCAATTCCTTAAGCGATGTGTGGGCGATGGGAGGAGAACCGGTAGTCGCTCTGAATATTGTGGGATTTCCCAACTGCCTGGATCCGGCCATTTTAGGCGATATCCTGGCAGGAGGAGCAGACAAGGTAAAAGAAGCGGGAGCGGTTCTCGTAGGCGGACATTCGGTACAGGATGATGAACCGAAGTATGGACTGTGTGTATCAGGGTTTGTACATCCGGATAAAATATTCAAGAATTACGGATGCAGGCCCGGGGATGTGCTGGTACTGACCAAGCAGATCGGAAGCGGGATCATCAATACGGCCGTGAAGGCCGAGATGGCGTCGCCTTCCGCGATCCGGGAAGCACAGACGGTTATGGCATCCCTGAATAAAAAGGCCAAGCAGGTGGTGGAAAAGTATGATGTATCTGCATGTACGGACGTCACCGGATTCGGCCTTCTCGGTCACGGTGTAGAGATGGCTGAGGCCAGTGAAGTGACGCTGGAACTGAAGGTAAAAGATGTTCCGTATCTTGCGGACGCGATCGATTATGCCAAAATGGGGCTGGTGCCGGCAGGCGCCTATAAGAACCGGGGATATTCCATTGGCAAGGTGGAGACTGAGGGTATAGAGGAACATTACCTGGATCTATTGTATGATCCCCAGACCTCCGGCGGCCTTCTGATCAGCGTGTCTGCGAAAGAACTGCCGCAGATGATGGCGGATTTTGCAGCGGCCGGCATGGAGACCAAGACCGCGGTGATCGGAGAAGTAAAAGAAAAAAGTGATAAATTGATTCGCTTGATATAAGAGAGGAAACAAAGAATGAACAAAAATGTGTTTTACCGGAAAATACCCAAAGTAGACATTCTCCTGGAGGAGGAACGGATCCGGCAGTTGATCTGCCGCTACAGCAAGGAAACGGTCATGGAGTCGATCCGGAAGGAGACGGACCGCCTGCGGGCTTTTATTGGGAAATGCGAGGATGAGAAGGAGATCGAGGCGGCCATCGGCGGGCTCACAGACGCCATTGGACAGACTGTGGAGGAAATGCATACCCCCAACATGCGGCCGGTGATCAACGGAACAGGGACCATCCTTCATACCAATCTGGGCCGGGCGCCTATCAGTCCGGAGCATATGAAACGGATTGCAGAAGTGGCATGCGGCTATTCCAATCTGGAGTATAATCTGGAAGCCGGAAGAAGAGGGGAACGGTATTCGCATTTTGAAGAACTTCTGTGCAAACTGACCGGAGCAGAGGCGGCTATGGCCGTGAATAATAACGCGTCTTCTGTGATGCTGATCTTAAGTTCCCTGGCAAAGGGCGGCGAGGTCGTGGTATCCAGAGGAGAACTGGTGGAGATCGGAGGAAAATTCCGTATTCCTGATGTGATGGAGCAAAGCGGCGCCACGCTGGTGGAAGTGGGAACCACCAACAAGACCCACTATGACGATTATAAAAACGCGATTACAGAAGAGACGAAAGCGCTTCTGAAGGTTCACACCAGTAATTACCGGATCGTAGGCTTTACAGAATCTGTAGAGATCGACGAGCTGATCGGCCTGGCAGGCGAGCATGAGCTGCCCATCATTGAAGACCTGGGAAGCGGCGTGCTGATCGACCTGGCAAAATACGGACTGACGCATGAGCCTATGGTACAGGAGTCCATTGCAAAAGGAGCGGACGTGGTCTGCTTCAGCGGAGACAAGCTGCTGGGAGGACCGCAGGCCGGCATTATCATTGGCAAGAAGAAATACATTGACAAGATGAAGAAGAACCAGCTGACCCGGGCGCTCAGGATCGATAAGTTTACTGCCACGGCGCTGGAACTGGTGCTGCAGGAATATCTGTCAGAGGAGAAAGCGGTGAAAAACATCCCGGTTCTGCGGATGATCACGGAACCTAAGGAAGAGATGGAGAAAAAGGCAAAGAACCTGGTGCGGATGCTCCGGAGAACCGGATTTGCGGCGCGGTTCCAGGTGATGCCCTGTGAATCCCAGATTGGCGGCGGTTCGCTGCCCCTGGAGCGGATCCCAAGTTATGCGGCGGCCATTTCTCCGGAAGAGATGAGCGTGCCGGAACTGGAGGAAAAGATGCGACATCTTCCGGTGCCGATCATCCCAAGGACGGCGAACGACACCATCCTTCTGGACGTCCGGACCATAGACAGCCGGCAGTTTAAAGTGATAGCAGATCAATTTAGGAGCATGTAGCATGAAGAATATCATCATAGGAACGGCAGGGCATATTGATCACGGGAAGACGACCCTGATCAAGGCTCTGACCGGAAGAAATACAGACCGCTGGGAAGAGGAGCAGAGAAGAGGGATCACGATCGACCTTGGATTTACGTATTTTGATCTTCCCGGAGGAGACCGGGCAGGTATCATTGATGTGCCCGGACACGAGAAATTTATCAACAATATGGTGGCTGGAGTCGTGGGGATGGATCTGGTGCTGCTGGTGATCGCGGCGGACGAAGGGATCATGCCTCAGACCAGAGAGCATATGGATATCCTGGGCCTTCTGGGGATTGAGAAGAGTATCATTGTTCTCAATAAATGTGACCTGGTGGATGAAGAATGGATCGAGCTGGTAGAGGAAGAGATCCGGGAGGAACTCTCCGGGACATTTCTTGAGAAAGCGCCTGTGGTCAGGGTATCGGCTGCCACAGGAGAGGGGCTTGACCATCTGATCGAGGTGATCGGACATATGTCAAGCGATGAGGTGATCGAAAAAGACATCCATACGATCCCGAGACTGCCCATAGACCGTGCATTTACCATGTCGGGATTTGGAACCATCATTACCGGAACGCTGGTGTCCGGCACGATCCGCAAGGAAGATACACTGGAAATGTATCCCATCGGCAAGGAATGTAAGATCCGCAGCATCCAGGTTCACGGACAGGACAAAAAGGAATGCTATGCCGGACAGCGGGTGGCCATCAATCTGTCCAACGTAAAGAAAAAAGAGATTAAGAGAGGATGCGTGCTGGCTCCTCCTGACAGTATGAAAAATACAGATCTTCTGGATGTGAAGCTGAATGTGCTGGACTCTTCCATGCGGGTACTGACCAATCATACCAGACTTCATTTTTTTACCGGGACCAGCGAGATCCTGTGCCGCGCGGTTCTTCTCGATAAGGAGGAGATCGGGCCGGGAGAGAGCGGATACGTGCAGCTTCGGCTGGAGGAGGAGATTGCCGTGCGAAGAGGAGATAAATTCGTTGTGCGGTTTTATTCTCCCATGGAAACCATTGGCGGCGGCGTGATCCTGGAACCAAACCCGGGAGTAAAGAAACGATTCCAGGAGAGTGTGATCGAAGAACTTAAGCGCAAGGAGTCCGGCTCCTCTGCGGATGTGATCGAACTGCATGCAAAGAAACACGGTGATACGCTGATCACAGTGGCAGAACTTGCCAGGCTGACGGCGCTTTCTCTGGAAGAGGTGCAGGAAGATGTAAGAGAACTGGAAGAACAGGGACTGTTGACGGTATTTGAGATGCGCAAAGACACGTATGTGTGGCATGCGGATTCCATCCGGGAAGCCAGGACGGTTCTGACAGATGCGCTGAAAAAATACGAAGAAACATACCCCTATCGTTATGGAATGAAAAAGGCGGAGGTTCAGACCACCTATTTTCAGAAGATCCGGCCCAATGTATTCGACCGGATCGTAGAATATTTTGTCAGCCAGGGCGATATCAGGCGGGTGGAGGAATTCCTGTGCACGCCGGAATACGAAGTGAGAAAAGATGGCGTTTATCAGAAAGTATCCGCTTATTTTCTGGATACCTTTGAGAAGGCAGGATTCGACTTTGTCCGTTATTCGGAGATCGATATGAGAGGCACTCCCAAAGAGACGGCGGATGATATCCTGAATATCCTGATCACCGAGGGAGAGGTGGTGCGTGTAACGGAAGAAATGTACACGCTGGCTGGATATATGGAAGAGGCGAAGGAGAAGATTAAGGCCCATCTGGCAGAAGATCCGCTGATCACCATCGCGCAGGTCCGGGATATGTTCCAGACCAGCAGGAAAAGCGCCAAGCCGATCCTGGAATACATGGACGCCCTGAAGATTACAAAGAAGATGGGCGCGGAAAGTGAGAGGGTAGCATACTAATGAATTTGAAACAATTAGAAGCATTTGTCCAGGTGGCGGAAGGGGGCAGCTTCTCCAGAGCAGCGAAAGAGTTATATCTGACGCAGCCCACCATCAGCGCTCACATCGCGTCTCTGGAAAAAGAATTAAACGTCAGATTATTTATCCGCAACACCAAAGAGGTCAGCCTGTCGGAAGACGGAAAGGAACTCTATAAATATGCCAAGCCGATGATGGATCTGGAACACAAGATCGAAGAGAGGTTCGGCAGCGGGGAGGAGCCGGGCAAACACTGTATCACCATTGCGGCGTCTACTGTGCCGGCCCAGTATCTTCTGCCTGCGATCCTGAAGCGGTATAATGAGAAATATCCGGAAGAGCAGCTGAAGATCCTGGAGATGGACAGCGCCAAGGTGGTGCTGCGCGTCATTGACCACATGGTGGATGTAGGGCTGACCGGCACGACGCTGGAGAAGAAGCACTGCCGGTATGTGCCGTTTTACAAAGACCAGCTGGTGGTGATCACTCCCAATACTGAAAAATACCGGAAGCTGCAGGCGGAATCTGCGGACGATATCTCCTGGATCTGCCAGGAATCCTTTATTATGAGGGAAGAAGGGTCCGGGACAAGAAAAGAAGCGGAAAAACAGTTTGCCCGCGCCGGGATCAGCGTGGAGAAACTGGATGTGATCGCCAGCATTGAGAACCAGGAGACCATCAAAAAATCGGTGTCCCAGGGACTGGGGATCTCGGTATTGTCCGCCCTTGCGTCAAAGGATGAGGTGGAAGAAGGACACATCCTGGCATTTCCGATCCCGGGAGCGGACAGCGGAAGAGATATTAATCTGGTGTATAACAAAAACTATCAGCTTTCCCGGTCTGCGGAGCGCTTTATCCGGATCGTGAAAGACGTATACCAGGTAGATAAATAGGAACAGGAGGGCCTGATATAGATGGTTTCTATAACAGGCCCTTTTTATAGGTGTTTTCAGTTAGACGAAACAGGAAAATCAGAATATACTAGTAAGAGGAGGCGGACAGGCCTCTGAAAAAGAAAGGATGGAATCAGAAATGATTTATATGGATAATGCGGCGACAACCATGCATAAGCCGCAGGAAGTGATCGATGCAGTGGTAATGGCCATGAGTTCTATGGGCAATGCAGGAAGAGGAGTGAACGAGGCTTCACTCAGCGCATCCCGGATCATTTACGATACCAGGGAAAAGCTTTGCCGGCTGTTTGGCGCAGAGGATCCCAGACAGATCGTCTTTACGCCGAATTCCACGGAGAGTCTGAATATTGCCATCAAGGGAATCCTGAATCCTGGGGATCATGTGATCGCGACCATGCTGGAACACAATTCCGTCCTTCGTCCGCTGTATGAGATGGAGAAAAAGGGCGTCCGGCTCACGATCGTAAAGAGCGATCAGAACGGACGTTTTAACCTGAAGGATATTGAGGACGCGATCGCGGAGGATACGAAGATGATCGTCTGCACCAACGGCTCCAATCTGACAGGTAATTACGTAGATCCCGAACCGGTGGGGACACTGGCAAGAGAACGGGGGATCGTATTTGTAGTGGATGCATCCCAGACAGCAGGCGTATTTCCGATTGACGTGCAGAAAATGAAGATAGATGTGCTTTGCTTTACAGGACACAAGGGGATGCTGGCGCCCCAGGGGACCGGCGGAATGTATGTGAGAAAAGGACTTGTGATCCGGCCTTTGAAATCAGGCGGAAGCGGAGTGCAGACCTACAGTAAAACGCATCCGATCGAGATGCCCACCGCTCTGGAGGCGGGTACGCTCAATGGACACGGCATCGCAGGCCTTCATGCAGCCGTGGAATACCTGGAAAAAACGGGCGTGGACAACATCCGCGCCCGTGAACAGGATCTGATGTGGCGTTTTTACGAGGGAGTAAAAGATATTCCGGGCGTAAAGGTATACGGAGACTTCAGTTCGAAGAACCGCTGCCCGATCGTGACGCTGAATATCGGCGACTATGATTCTTCCGAAGTGAGCGACGAGCTCCTTACAGAATATGGAATATCCACCAGAGCCGGCGGCCACTGCGCCCCCCTGATGCATGAGGCGCTGGGGACGGTGGAACAGGGGGCTGTAAGATTCAGCTTCTCTCACTACAATACGGAGGAAGAAGTGGATACTGCCATAGAGGCGATCCGCGAACTATCTAAGGAGGAGTAGCAGCATGAATTTATCAGATTCAAAAAAGAAACTGGCACTGGCCGGTGTGGTATGCGGTATCGTAGCGGCGCTTCTTGCATACTTTGGAAACCCGGCAAACATGGCATTTTGTATTGCCTGCTTTATCCGTGATACAGCAGGAGCGCTGGGCATGCACCAGGCAGAGGCGGTACAGTATGCAAGACCGGAGATCATCGGCCTGATCCTGGGATCTTTCCTGATCTCCGTGGCAACCAAAGAGTATCGTTCTACCGCGGGTTCATCTCCGATGATCCGTTTCATCCTCGGTATGATCATTATGATCGGCGCCCTGGTATTCCTGGGATGCCCGCTTCGTATGGTGATCCGTATGTCAGCCGGCGACCTGAACGCATGGGTGGCTCTGATCGGATTTATCCTGGGTATTGCAACCGGCGTATTTGCATTAAAGAAAGGATTCAGCCTGGGACGTTCTTATGTGTCCAACAAAGAAAGCGGCGTTGTGATCTCTGTGATCGCAGTGGGCATTTTGATCCTGGCTGTATTTACCACGCTTCTTAAGAGCAGCGAGACCGGCCCCGGCAGCATGCATGCGCCGGTGATCCTGGCTCTGATCGGCGGACTGGTATTTGGAGCATTTGCCCAGAAGTCCAGAATGTGCTTTGCAGGAAGCATCCGCGATATCATCCTGATGAAAAATTTCGACCTGTTCTGTGTGATCGCAGGACTGTTCGTTGTAATGCTGGTGTTCAATCTTGCGACAGGACGTTTCGTTCTTGGATTTGACACACCGGGTATCATCGCTCATTCCGATCATCTGTGGAATATCCTCGGAATGTACACAGTCGGCTTTGCGGCAGTGCTTGCAGGCGGATGCCCGCTTCGCCAGCTGATTCTGGCGGGCCAGGGCTCTTCTGACGCGGCCATGACGGTTGTCGGAATGTTCGTGGCAGCAGCGCTTTGCCACAATCTGGGACTGGCAGCCAGCGGAACCGCTCTGGACGCCGAGACGCAGGAAGTCGTTGCAGGCGCCGTACCGTTAAACGGAAAAGTGGCATGCGTGATCTGTATTGTGGTTCTGTTTATCATCGCATTTACCAACAAACGCGAGTCGAAATAAGCAGGACGGCAGAGGATTTTTGTTGAAAAATGATAGGAACCGTAGTATTCTAGGAAAGAAGGTAACAGATCAATGAAAGAAGTAGATGCAAGAGGATTATCCTGTCCGGAACCGCTGATGCTGACTGCGGAAGCGCTCAAAAGCGCGGACGGCCCGGTAAAGGTTCTGGTTACAGAGCCCCATCAGAAGACAAATGTGGAGAAATACGCCAAAGATCACGGCAAAAAGACCACATCTGCCGAGAAGGATGGATACATCGAAGTGGTGATTGAGTAAATGAGAAAAAAAGAATTGAAACTGGTCATAACATTTCATACGACTGCGGATGCCATGGCTATGGAAAAGGTCTGCAAGGAACAAAATGTTCCAGGGCGGATCATCCCTGTGCCAAGAGCGATTTCAGCGGGCTGCGGACTGGCCTGGTGCGCACAGCTGGAAGAGCGGGAAGAGATCGCAGCGGCGATGAAGGCGGCCGGGATCGAAGAAGAAGCCATGCACGAGTGCATGGTGTAAATGTAACACAGGAAAATATTTTTTTGCCAGCAGGAAAACTGCTGGCTTTTTTATTAACAGGAAATTGCAAAGTTAAAAAATAAATATTCTGAAATGTAAATATTTGCATTGAAATAGTCGAATAATATGATATTCTGAATATAGAGATTTTTCTTTGTTGCGTCAAAGAATGAAAAGGAGGGAGAATATAGCGATGAAGAAAATGAGATTCGGAAAATCAAAAAAACATTCCGTGATTGTATTTGTTATGGTATTCTCGTTGTGTTTTGTCCCGTTTTTTGGGAACGTGGCTTATGCAGAAAATTCTGCGCCGGCGGAAGAACAAATTGAGGAACCTGCAGAGGATCAACCGGAAGAAAAAACAGAGGATGGTTCTGGTGAAGAGATACCGGAAAGCACAGAGGCTATAAAGGAGGAAGGCCCCCAAAATTCTACAGAAGGATCACAAGGGGAAGTGATCGGATCGATGAATGATGCAAATAAGCAAGAGATAAAAGCGTTTAGTGAAGAAACAGGGAGACAAAAGCAGGAAGAGAAGATGAAAACAAATGAGGGTGTTATGGATCCTGTGCCGGATAAAACTCCTCATCTGGTCTATGGAAATTCAGAATTGCGGGATGAAGATGCCTTTGTGCTTTTGATGTTCGGAGATGGGTTTACAGCAAATGAACAGGAAACATTCTACTCGGAATCGAAGCGAATTGCTGAATATGTAATGGATACATCGCCCTGGGATGAATTTACAGACACTATTAAAATTTATGCTTTGGGTGTAATTTCGAATGAATCGGGAGCAAAGGGTGATAATGCAATCAATCAGGAACAGGCTGATGCTGATACCAGAGACACCTATTTTGGGGCTTCTTTCTGGAGCGGTGGAATGCAGAGGTTGGTGTCGGTTGATCAGGAAGGAATGGAAAAGGCGAGAGCCTTATCGGCGGAATATCTTCCTTCGGCAGATTATAATGTGATCGTGGTAAACTCTGAGACTTATGGAGGGAGCGGCGGAAGTATTTGTGTGGCTTCTTTAAATAATGAATCATTAGAGATGATGCTTCATGAATTGGGACATACGGTTGCGGATTTGGCTGATGAATACTTTGCAGGAGCCAGCTATGCCCGTGAATATGCAAACATGACAGCTGAATCAGACCCTGAAAAAGTAAGATGGTCCCGGTTTATTGGAAAGAACGGTGTGGGTGTTTATGAATATGATAATGGAGGCGATGGATGGTATCGCCCGCATGAAAATTGCAAGATGCGATTTTTAGGAAAGCAGTATGAATATTGTGAAGTATGTAAAGAGGAATTAAGGAAAGCATTTTGCAGTGATTCTGATGTTACAAAACTATTCTTTCAGCCTTATGCGGATATGTTTTACGAGGATGATAGCGGAAAGGATATGAAGGAATATTTTATTCTGCGCCGTGGTGAGAACGAAATTACAGGAGATAAACTTGGAGATGCACTGCAATTGACGTATAAAGACGGTGACGGGCAGATTGTAGAAGGCATTCCAGCGAAAGCGGGTACGTATACAATTGAAGCGAAGTTTCTGGGAAATGAAACGTATAGTGCATGTCAACAGACGGCAGAATACACAATAGAACTTCCGGATTTGATCACTCTTTCTGTCGAATCTAAAGTTTATGATGGACAGCCTGCAACTGTTAGTTATGATGTGGATTATGACGGTTCCTATAGTGTAGAGACACATTATACCGGTACGGTTCCTTACGCGGCAGAGATCACCAGTGTATATGATAGTGATGAAGCTCCTATTAAACCGGGACGGTATAAGTTGACTTTAACGGTAAGGGATGAAGAAGGAACCCCTATCAGCAGAAAAGCCCAGGATTTTGAGATTTCTTTTAAGTCTACTACAATATCAAATCATGATACGAATGATTACCCGGGAGCAATGCCTTATTATAATAATAAAACGATTGTTTTTACCGGAGAGGGATTTACAGCTGATGAGCAGGAAGAATTTGAAACATTGGCTAAACAGTATATTGATTACTTCCGAAATACAGAGCCATATAAAGAAGCAGATCTGTATTTTAATTATCATACAGTGGAAGCGGTTTCTGATCAGTCGGGAATAGGAAAGGTACCCTCAGAGAACAGTTATTTCCGTCTTTCTTATGACAAGAATGGAAAAATAGTTTCAGAAGATGGAGACTATCCGACTCAGGGGGCAATGTATATAGGAAATAATGTGATCACTTCATATTACAAAGCGACTATAGTGATTGTAAATGATAAAAATGTGAAGGAAGGGGCAACCGTTACAAATAAACGTTTTACTGTGTATGCAACACCCGATGAAGCAGGAATGGAGTATGCGGCAAGCGAGTTGTTGAATTACTTTACTTCACAGCCGGAAGGATACAGAGCTTCTACAGAGGAAGAAAAAGAGGCACAGAGACTGGAATTTTTAAAAGCGCTGTACTATACCTGGTATGGGACAGATTATGCGCCGATATTGAGTCGGGCTTATGATGAAACATTCATAGAAACCGGAGAACCGATTGATTTATCATCTTATTTCCATGCTTATGTATTAGATAAGGAAATACCCAATATTGCATTTCAAATGACTTATTATGCGGATGATAACGGACAACCAGGCGAACAACTAAAAGAGGCGCCTTCAAAGGCTGGCACATATTATGCTCAGGCTGAATTTATTCCGGAAGGAGGAGCCTGGACACAGGAAGTTACGGTAGAAGGAGCAACGTATAATATTCCACTTTCCAGAGGGTGGACAACATACGTGATTCAGCCAGAAAAAACTGAAGAGGGATCGGGGGGATCGGCGGAAGGAGATCCCGGAGATGCAGATGATCAGCAAAATATAAATAAACCTGTTTCAGATAAAAATATCGTTTCAGATAAGAATAACGTGAACAGGGTAAAAACAGGAGATTCCAATCATTTGGCTCTTTACTCGATACTTTTTGTTGGATCAATGTTAGTTGTTGGAACAGTGCTTTTGAAAAAGCGTAAAAGATAAGATAAAAATATTTTTAATAGAAAATTTCCAAATGTTTTAAAAACGGAGAGGCGAATAATATTATTTGTCTCTCCGTTTTTTGCACATAGAAAACAACATTTCCCTCATGTAAAACTCCCTTTTATGCAAAAACTGTTGATTTTCAAATTGAAATAGATAAAATAAAGCATAGCTTAAAGGAACGGCAAAGAAAAGTAAAAAGAAAGAAGGAATGAGAGATGGAAAAGAAAAAGAAATTTTCAATATCTCTGACCACGCAGATTCTGATCGCAACAGTCGGAGGTATCGTATTCGGCGCACTGATAGGACCCTGGGCGGAGAATCTTAAGTTTATCGGAGATATTTTCTTAAGACTGATCCAGATGTCCGTTGTGCTTCTGGTTATGTCTTCTGTAGCAGCTGCAGTAGGCGGCGGCGACGGAAAAGACGTCGGAAAAATGGGCGTGCATACGATCAAATGGATCGTGTTCTTTACAGCGATTGCCGCTGTGCTGGGTGTGGTTTTGTCCATGCTGGTAAAACCGGGACTTGGCATTGACCTCTCCGGAGCAGAAGAAGTAACAGAGACGGCAGTAGAGGCCGCGTCCCTTCAGGATACCCTTTTGAACTTTGTTCCTACAAACGTAGTGGAATCTATGGCTGATGGATCCATGGTGCCGTGTATCGTATTTGCGATCTTCTTTGGCGTGGCCATGGGAGCCTACACCCGCCAGAGCGGAAACCGCAACATGGCAGACTGGGTGATCGGCTTAAATAAAGTCATTACCAATATCATCAAAACAGTTATGTACATTGCCCCGATCGGTATCTTCTGCCTGCTGGCAGACGTAGCCGGATCCACAGGATTTGCAGTGATCATCCCGATGGCTAAATTCCTGGGAGTGCTCCTGATCGGCGATGTGATCCAGTTTTTGATCTACGGACCGATCACAGCGGTACTTTGCGGCGTCAATCCATTTAAGATGCCGAAGAAATTCGGCAAAATGTCCCTGATGGCAGTCACCACCACATCCGGCGCGATCTGCCTTCAGACAAAAATGGAAGACGCAGTCACCAAATTCGGCGTCAGCCGTAAAGTGGCAGACTTTACAGGACCCATTACCATGTCCATGAACAGCTGCGGCGCAGCTATGTGCTATGTAACCGCCATCTTCTTCATGGCACAGTCCACAGGAATCGAAATGACGGTATACCAGATGGGTATGGCAATCCTTCTGTCCTGCCTGATGTGCATGGGAACCATTTCCGTACCGGGCGGCTCCGTGATCGTGTACACCTTCCTGGCATCCTCGCTGGGACTTCCGATGGACAGCATCGCAGTCCTGATCGGAATCGACTGGTTCGCAGGAATGTTCCGTACACTGATGAACGTAGACGTAGATGTCATGGTAGGCATGCTGGTAGCCAAGAAGCTTGGCGAACTGGATCTGGATGTCTACAACGACAAAAAAACCGTCGCTTACGAATAAGCCAACCATTTCCTAACAAATCATACATAAATGGGGGACGGGGGATTTCTGGAAATCCCCCGTCCCCCATTTATGTTTTCCACATTTTATCCACAGGTATTATCCACATCCTGGGGATTTGTGGTATGATAATTCCAGGTATGTGTGTCCGGGAGGGTGGAAAGTATGAGGATTCACATGGAGAGTTTGCTTTTTGAGGTGATTTTGAATATTGCGCTGCTTGTGCTGGTGGCGACTCTGCTGTCGAAGGTGCAGCTGATCCAGACGATTATCTCGCAGGAGCGGCGAAGCGGCGCGGGCCAGGTGTTTCTGTCGGTGGTTTTTGGCGCGGTGATCGTTCTGTCTGTGTACACAGGGATCGATATGGACGGCTACAATATGAACACCCGCGTGATCGCCGCGATTGCGGCCGGGATCCTTGGCGGTCCGCTGGTGGGGATGTATGCCTCCATGATCGGGGCGGTCTATATCTATTTTTTTGCGGGGCCGGCGGCTTTTGCGATGGCGTCCGCCTTCTCCACGGTTCTGTTCGGGCTTCTGGGAGGGGGATTCTACCCGTATTTTCAGCGTGGAAAATGGAAATACAGAGACCTGTTTTTCCTGACCTGCTTTGCGGAGATCTGCGATCTTGTGATTATTCTGCGGATGGTCAGTCCTTTTTCCCTGGCTCTTGCCACCGTGCAAAAGGCCGGAATCCTGATGACGTTGATGAATGCGGCGGGTATTCTCCTTTTCATCTCCAGTTTCAACAATATTTTTATCCGGCAGGATATTGAGAGCAGCCGTCAGCTGCAGATGGCGTCGGAACTTGGCCGGCGCTGCATCCCGCTTCTTGGCAACGGTCTTGAGGATGAAGCGAATATGAAGGAACTGGTGTCGGTGCTTCTGGAAGCCAGCGGCTGGACAGGCGTGATCCTGACGGACCGGGAGCGGATCCTGGCATGGAAGCAGCAGCCGGATGACAGCGGCGGGGAGGAAACCATCTGGCCGGGAGAACTTCCGGGAAGAAAAGGAAAATCCCCGGGCAGAGCGCAGGAAGAAGGCCTGCCGGAGCTTCCGGATCTGGACGGTATCCCGGAGATCGGGCTTGCCGCCATGAAGAAGGGGGAACTGGAAATCGCCTACAAGGTGCCAAAATCCAGCGCCTGGTACGAATGGATGCGGGAGTATTCCATGATCGCGGCGCCCTTTATGATTGAAAAGGAGGCCATCGGCTGTCTGATCGTGTGGACGAAAAGACAGTGGGTTTTCCGCCAGAGCGATGTGGAACTTCTGCAGAACCTGGTACAGATCGCCTCCGCCCAGATTGCCATGTCGGAGCTGGAGCGGCAGAGGCTTCTCCGCCAGCAGGCAGAGTTCAAGGCACTGCAGTTCCAGGTGAACCCGCATTTTCTTTTCAACGCCCTCAACACGATTTCCTACGTGTGCAGGGAAAATGCGGACAGAGCCCGGGAGCTTCTGATCACCCTTGCAAATTATTTCCGCTACAATCTGAATGAAGGAAAATATATGGTGCCTATGGCAGGAGAGCTGGAGCATGTCCGCAATTATCTGGAGATTGAAAAAGCCCGCTTTGAAGATAAGCTGGAGGTTTCCTATGATCTGCCGGAGCAGATGGATATCAGGATCCCGACCCTGATCCTGCAGCCACTGGTAGAAAATGCGGTCCGCTACGGGATCAGCCCGGACGGGAGGCGCAGGGTTCATATCAGCGTGCAGGAAACAGAGGAAGCGTATCAGGTATCCATCCGGGATCAGGGCAGAGGATTTCCTCAGGAGGTGCTGGACAAATTTAAGAAAAATGAGCCTTTTGGGAGAAGTATCGGTCTTCGGAATGTAAACCAGAGGATGAAGAAGGCTTACGGGGAATCCTTTGGGCTTGATATTGTAAGTTCCCCGGAAGGAAGTTGTGTTACGTTAAGGTTTTTAAAGGAAAAGGAAGAGGAGAAAGAACGTGAGAATAGCGGTAATTGATGATGAGAGGCCGGCCAGAGGCGAATTGATCTGGCAGCTGCGGGAGCTGCTGGGAGACGTGGACTTTGCAGAAGGCGATTCCGGCGCCGCGGCGCTCGGACTTGCAGGAGAAGGAAAATATGACCTGTTTTTCCTGGACATCAATCTGGGAGATATCAGCGGGACGGATCTGGTGCAGGCCATCCGGTCGATGCAGCCCGAGGCGGGTATTATCTTCGTGACGGCCTATTCCGAGTATGCAGTGACGGCATTTGAACTGGGAGTGGACGACTATGTGCTTAAACCTTACGAAAAAGAGAGGATCCGGAAAGTTCTTTCCCGCTGCCTGGCCTCCGATACTCCGGACGAAAAGAGAGAGAAGCCGCATCCAAAGAAGATCGCCATTAACACGGAAGGAAAAACCATCTTTGAAAATGCGAAGGATCTGGTATTTCTGGAGACCTGCCGCCGGGGATGCCTCATTCATGCGGCCGGCAGGGAATATTATGACAGCCGGGGGATCGGCGATTTTGAGAAACGTCTGGAGAGCCTGGAAAATGTCTCCTTTTTCCGCTGCCATAAAAGCTATCTGATCAATCTGGAAAAAGTCAAGGAAGTATTTCCCTGGGGAAATAACAGTCTGGGACTGAAAATGGAAGGCTATGAAGGGACGGTCATCCCTGTCGGACGGGAAAAGACGAAGATACTGAGAAGCCGAATGGGCTGGTAAGTGAATAAAATAGAAAACGCTGTATGCCGGTTTTTCGGGATACAGCGTTTTTATATGCCGTTTACAAAGGTATCGAGGACATGAGGCAAAAGCCTGTCGCTATATTCGCAGAGGGAATATTTTCCCCGGTACAGCGCCCAGTCGTAGAGGATGGCCCGCTCATACATGGCGTAGATCTTCATCAGTTCTTTCGCAGTACTGGTGTTTTTAAACTCACCGCTTTTTAAGCCGCCTTCCAGGATCTCGGTGATCCATTTGAAATAAAAACGCTTACTGTCGGCCAGCGATTTCTTGTCCTTTGTCACCAGCTGGGAAGAATAGAGAAATGCCAGAAGGCTGATGTCCACACTGGTTTCGATCATGTAAAACAACTCGTGGTTCAGGTAGAGAAGCTTGTCATAGGCGGACATATCCGGATCAATAGAAGCGGAGAGCTCCTCGTACTTTTCGTCAAACAAGTAGGACAACGAGTTCAGCAGGGATTCTTTTCCTTTAAAATAGTGGTAAAAGGTTCCCTTGGAGGTCCTGGATGCATTGATGATGTCTTCCACGGTTGTCTGTTCGTATCCTTTTTTATAGAAAAGATTCCATGCAGCCTTTACGATCCTGCTCTTGGTAGAGATTCTTTTTCTCGGCATCCCGGTCGTCACCTCTTTCGGATAAAAATAAAAAGCAGGGGCGGATCAGTAGTCCTGATCCGCTCCTGTTTCTAAGCTGTTTTATACAAGTCTGTGTGCTGATCAGAAGATTAGCCTACCTGGAAACCATATTTCAACGGATCGGTCGGATCGATCAGGTAGGTAGCAACACCTGTCAGGTAAGCGCTTCCTGTGATCATCGGGATTACTGCGTCATAGTCAGCAACCTTTGTGGTCTCTTTGATCACACCTTTGAAGATGCTTCCCATAAAGCTCTCATAACGGAACTCTTCGCCAACTTTGATCTCTCCCCAGTGATGCAGGGTAGCAAGTTTTGCGCTGGTACCGGTTCCGCACGGAGAACGGTCAGCCATAGCGTCGCCGAAGATAACTACGTTTCTAAGATCTGCCTTGTCCGGGTTCGGAGTCGGTCCGTAGAACTCAACAAGGTCTACGCTGTCAATGTCAAGCAGCGGATGTTTTACCGGGATCTCTTTGCTGATAGCGTCCAGGATCTGCATACCAAGTTTCTGGTAAGCCGGAACACTCTTGGCGTTGATCTCGCCGATGTCAAGCTGTGTGGTGTCTACCAGTGCGAAGAAGCTTCCGCCGAAGGAAATGGTGAATTTGATCTCTTTTCCGTCGATGGTCACGCTCTGGTTCTCTTTGTATACGAATGCCGGTACATTGGTAAGAGTTACGCTTTCAACCTTGCCGTCTTTTACGATAGCCTTGGTGCGGATCAGTCCTGCAGGAGCGTCAAGAACTACTTCGTTCTCTCCTTCATGAGACTCTACCAGACCAGCCTCGATCGCAACGGTAACAGCACCGATGGTGCAGTGTCCGCACATGTTCAGGTATCCGCCTGTGTCCATGAACATTACGCCGAAGTCTGCTTCCTTATTAACAGGCTCGCAGAGAAAAGCGCCGAACATATCGTGATGTCCTCTTGGCTCAAACATCAGAGCGGTACGAACATTGTCGTAGTTTTTCTCCATCCATTTTTTCTTCTCGATCATGGTGCTTCCTTCTGGCTCCGGGAAACCTCCGATGACCATACGGCAGAACTCGCCTTCAGTATGTGCGTCAACAACCTGAAGAGCTGCCTCAAAGCGGTCAAAATTAACCTTTGCTTCTAACTTCATAATAATGTCCCTCCTTAAATATTTTTCATGAAGTTACTTATAGAAAAAAACTATAAGGTTTTATAAAAACACGTAAAAAACCTCCCCTGGTTTTTCTTGTGTCTTTTTCCTTTGTGGATTTTAAAGGGCCAGAACGATAGTTTTTTAACAAATAGACTGCGTTCTAGTACCGCGTTCAGTTCTTTAATTTTATTATGGGGGAAAGAGGTTGAAAAGTCAATGCTTTTTTGCTATTATAAAAATGAACAAAAGTGTTGAAATCTGCGAGAATTTGTGTTATGGTATTTGGGCATAGATGGGGGTAGATGGGTGACTGGTGTGCCTCCTAGTCTTCAAAACTAGTGTGGGGCGTTAAGAGCGTCCCGGGTGGGTTCGATTCCCACATGCCCTCGCCAGAAAAGACCTTTTTGCTGTTAAAAAAATAGCAAGATGTTCCTATAGATAATTTTTATAAAACAAGATGTTGTGGAATAAGTAAGGAGACTGTGAAGTTTCGTTTTTACTTATAAAAAAGAAAAAGGAGATATGTGTCATGGGAAATGTACAAATTTTATTGCGTCAGCACGTTGGTGCGCCATGTGCACCCTGTGTTGAGGTTGGGGCGGACGTAAAAAAAGGTACACTCATCGCGACCCCCACAGGACTTGGAGCAAATATTTTCTCCAGTGTCTATGGCAAGGTCACAGAGATCACCGACGACAGGATCATCATTGAGCCTGCTGCAGAGCAGCCGGATGAATTTGTTCCGATCGATGTTCCGGAAGATGCCAGCAAGCTGGACATGGTGAAGGCTGCAGGTATCGTCGGCATGGGCGGAGCAGGATTCCCCACCGGTGTAAAGCTTAACATCAACCTTGCGGAGACACCGCTTGCAGAGCTGGATCCGGAGATCAACCCGGAACTGCCGGCTGATTTCAAACTGGAGCACAGCTATATCCTGGTAAATGCAGCTGAGTGCGAGCCGGGACTGGAGCATAACATCAAGCAGCTGGTTGAACAGACGGATAAAGTGATCCGCGGCGTGAAATACTGTATGGAGATGACTCATGCAGACAAAGCGATCTTTGCTATTAAGAAGAAACATCACGACGCGATCAAGCATCTGGAGGCAGCGCTGAAAGACGAGGCAGACATCTCCATGCACTTCCTGGCAGACATCTACCCGATGGGCGAGGAGCGTGCGGTAGTAAGAGAATGTCTGGGTGTAAACCTTCTGCCGACACAGCTTCCTTCTGCAGCAAGATCTGTAGTTGTGAATCTGGAGACCGCAGCCAAGGTAGCAGAGGCGATCGATGAGAAGAAGCCCTGCATCACCAAGAACCTGACAGTACGCGGAAAATTAAACGGCGGAAATGCAGCACATGTATTCATGGACGTGCCGGTAGGCGTAAGCGTCGGCGAACTGATTGAAAAGGCCGGCGGCATTGATGGAAAATACGGCGAGATCGTAATGGGCGGAGCCTTTACAGGCAAGTCCACTACAGTAGAAGAGCCGATCACCAAGACGACAGGCGGTATCCTGGTGAGCGTAGAGTTCCCGGATCTTCACGGCGCAAACGTAGGACTCTTAGTCTGTGCATGCGGCGGAAGCGAAGACCGTATGCGCGAGATCGCAGAGAAGATGAACGGCAAGGTCGTATCTGTATGCAGATGTAAACAGGCGATCGAGAGCAAGCCGGGCGCACCGCTCAAGTGCCTGCGTCCTGGAAACTGTCCGGGACAGGTAAAGAACAACCTGCAGTTTAAGAAAGATAAATGTGAATACATCATTATCGGAAACTGCTCAGACTGCTCCAACACAGTTATGGCATCCGGTCCGAAGATGGGACTGAAGGTATTCCATCAGACAGACCACGTTATGAGAGCAGTGGGACATCCTCTTTACAGAACACTGAAGATTTCCAAAGAGGTTAGTCAGGACATCGATTTCTAATATCGGTATTGCTGTCGCGGGCAGCCAGGATGAAAGGCCCCCGATTCTTTTGTCCAGGGAGAAAGAGAGGACTCCCCGGCGGTCCTGCGGCTGTTATATACAAACAAAGCCCGGAAGGGTGGACTTAAGCAAACCTAACAAGGAGGGAAAACAATATGTCAATCACAGCTGAAACAGCGAAAGCTCATGCACATGATCCTGCGGTTCTTTGCTGCAGAGCCGAAGCTGGCATCACAATTGAACCTGCGAATCTGGAAGATCCGGCGATCTTTGATGATTTGGTAGATTCAGGATTATTAAGCCTCGATGGATGCCTTACCATCGAAGAAGTTTTGGGAGCAAAGCTTACAAAAACTTGTGATTCTCTTTGCCCGTTAACAGCAGATGTACTGGACGGAGTAAAAGCACCGAGCGCACCGGCAGAGGAAGAAGAGGAAGCAGCTCCGGAGGCTCCTGCAGCACCGGCACCGGTTGCACCGGCAGCACCGGCAGCAGGCGGAGTTCTTAAGATCCACATCGGAGAAGGAAAGGACATCGACCTTGAGATCCCGGTTGGAGCACTTGGAGCAGGCGGCGCAGCAGCAGTTCCGGTACCGGCAGGCGCTGAAGTTGCAGCAGGCGCAGCAGCACCGGCAGCAGAAGCTGGCGAGGAGAAAGTCGTAAGAAGCCTGACAAGAAAGCACTTCAACATTACAGAAGTTAAGAGAGGACCGGAGACCAAGATCGAGGGAACTACTCTTTACATCCGTGAAGGCATTGAGCAGGAAGTTATCGACAATCAGGAACTGGTTAAAGATTTCCACCTGGAGATCATCACTCCTGACAAATATCACACCTATTCTGAGACCATCATGGACGTTCAGCCGATCGCTACAAAGGAAGGCGACGCTGACCTTGGTACAGGTGTAACAAGAGTTCTGGACGGCGTTGTAATGATGCTGACCGGTACAGATGAAGGCGGAGTTCAGATCGGTGAGTTCGGTTCTTCCGAAGGATACCTGGATGAGAACATTATGTGGAACCGTCCGAGCTGCCCGGATAAAGGAGAGATCTTTATCAAAGGTAACATCGTGATCCAGGAGAAGACCAACATGGAGCGTCGTGGACCTATGGCTGCCCACACTGCTTTTGATGTGATCACTCAGGAGATCCGTGAAGTGATGAAAGAACTGGATGAGAGCCTGGTAGTTGATACAGAGGAACTGAAACAGGTTCGTCGTCCTGGCAAGAAGAAAGTCGTTATCGTTAAGGAGATCATGGGACAGGGAGCTATGCATGATAATTTCATCCTTCCTGTAGAGCCTGTAGGAATCCTTGGCGCAAGAGCAAACGTAGACTTAGGAAATGTTCCGGTATGCGTATCTCCGCTGGAGGTTCTGGATGGATGTATCCATGCTCTGACCTGTATCGGACCTGCTTCCAAGGAAATGTCCAGACATTACTGGAGAGAGCCTCTGGTTCTGGAAGCTCTGCATGATCCGGAAGTTGACCTTTGCGGCGTTGTATTCGTAGGAAGCCCGCAGATCAACGCTGAGAAATTCTATGTATCCAAACGTGTCGGACACACTGTAGAGATGATGGACGTAGACGGAGCTTTCGTTACAACAGAAGGTTTCGGAAACAACCACATCGACTTCGCAAGCCATATCGAGCAGATCGGTATGAGAGGCGTTCCGGTAGTAGGTATGTCCTACTGTGCAGTACAGGGCGCGCTGGTTGTTGGTAACAAGTACATGACCTACATGGTTGACAACAACAAGTCCGAGTCCGGTATCGAGAACGAGGTTCTTGGCTGCAACACCCTTTGCGAAGAGGATGCGATCCGTGCACTGGCTATGCTGAAGACAGCTATGGCTGGAGAAGAAGTAAAGGCTGCTGAGAAGAAGTGGAATCCGAACGTAAAATCTACAAACGTAGAGCTGATCGAAGCTGCTTACGGCAAGAAGGTTGAGCTTGTTGAGAACGAGCAGTCTCTGCCGATGAGCCAGAAGCGTAAGGAAAAATACGACTAATTAAGAAGGCAGTTACATGAATAACGAACGATTGCATTATGGTGACAAGATCATTTATATGGAAGGTGTTGTAGTAGATGTTGACGACTGCAGTATCAGCGTCGACCTGAAAGGACGCCTGGGGTTCTTCAAAGCGCCGAAGCGGATGTTCATCTGTGACACTGAGCCGAAAGTAGGCCAGGAGATCGGATGGAACATGAGCTTTCCGGAGCAGCTAGGACCGGAAATAAATGATAAATATGTCAGCAATATCGAAAAAGAACGGCGCAAACAAGAAGAAATGCGCACTCGTTTGGATAATAAGGAGGTCTAAAAATGAGTTTAACGGTTGTTAAAGGTTTACAATCAGAAATCTTCGTACCTATTACTCCACCGGCAGTATGGACTCCTGTAACAAAAGAGCTGAAAGATATGTCTATCGCTCTTGCGACAGCAGCAGGTGTTCATAAGAAATCCCAGGAAAGATTCAATCTTGCTGGTGACTGGACATGGAGAAAAATCGAGAACACCACACCATCCAGTGATCTGATGGTATCCCATGGTGGATATGACAACAGTGATGTTAACAAAGACATCAATTGCATGTTCCCCATCGACAGAATCCATGAGCTGGCAGCAGAAGGCTTCATCAGAGCCTGCGCTCCGGTACACGCCGGATTCATGGGCGGCGGCGGAAACCAGGAGAAATTCAAACACGAGACTGGTCCGGCCATCGCGCAGATGTTCAAAGAAGAGGATGTTGACGCAGTAATCCTCACCGCTGGCTGAGGTACCTGCCACCGCTCTGCAGTATTGGTGCAGAGAGCGATTGAAGAAGCTGGAATTCCTACAATCATTATTGCAGCTCTTCCGCCGGTTGTTCGTCAGACCGGTACTCCTCGTGCAGTTGCTCCGCTGGTTCCTATGGGAGCTAACGCTGGTGGACCGCACAATGTTGAACAGCAGACACAGATCGTAAAAGCAACTCTTGAGCAGCTGATCAAGATCCAGACTCCTGGAACTATCGTACCGCTGCCGTATGAGTATGTAGCTAAGATCTAAGGAAACGTATGGAAAGGGCAGATGATCTTCATCTGCCCTTCTTTTATAAAAGCAGGAGGTGAACGATTTGGCAGAAAAAGAAATCGATTTGAGACGTCTCGTGATCAAGGCTTTCCATATGACAGATGTGGAATTTGGCGAGCATAATGATATTACTGTGGACGGACATATGACAGTCAGCAAAGAAATGCTGGATGAGCTTGTTGCCAAAGAAGAACATATTGAAAAGATCGATATTCAGATCATTAAACCAGGCGACCATGACCGGTGGACCAATACCATCATGGATATCATCCCGATCTCCACAAAGGTGCTGGGTAAACTGGGCGAGGGCATCACACATACGATCACAGGCGTGTACGTCATGCTGACAGGCGTGGACGTAAACGGAAAACAGTGCCATGAATTTGGCTCCTCTGAAGGGAATCTGAAGGATCAGCTGTATCTGAACCGCGCGGGAACACCGGGGGACAATGATTATATCATTTCCTTTGACGTGACACTGGCGGCGGGTATGGGACAGGAACGGCCGGGTCCCACAGCGGCACACCGCGTCTGCGATGAATTTATCCAGACCTACCGTGAGAAACTGAAAAAATTCAAAGGCGAAAAGTGTACGGAGCGTCATGAATATCATGATATCGTAAGACCTGGAAAGAAACGTGTCCTGATCGTAAGACAGGTGGCCGGACAGGGTGCGATGTATGACACCCACCTGTTCTCAAATGAGCCGTCTGGTGTTGAAGGAGGACGTTCAATCATAGATATGGGCAATATGCCGATCCTGATCACTCCGAATGAGTACAGAGACGGTATTATCCGCTCTATGCAGTAGGAGGTGTAAGATATGGGTATTGGACCATCGACAAAAGAAACGACATTGCATCATTTCCGGGATCCACTGCTGGAAGTAGTGGCTGCTGATACGGACCTGGACCTGATGGGTATTATCATTGTGGGAACGCCGGATGATAATAAAGATAAGCTACTGGTAGGCACCAGAACCGCCGTATGGGCAGAAGCTATGCGTGCGGACGGTGTGATCCTTTCCTCTGACGGATGGGGCAACAGCGACGTGGATTACACAAATACCTGCGAACAGCTGGGGATCCGCGGGATTCCGGTGACAGGCCTGAATTTCAGCGGTACGGTGGCACAGTTTGTGGTAGTCAACGATTATCTGGACGGCATCATCGACATCAACAAGAGCGAGGACGGTACAGAGACCAATGTCGTAGGAGAAAATAACATGGTAGAACTGGACTGCCTGAAGGCAAAAGCCCTTCTGAAGCTGAAGATGCGCCAGATGGAACAGAAGAGAAATCAGTAGATCACAGATCAGATAAAGAAAAGGCACGACATCCGAAATGTCGTGCCCTTTCTTTTTGGTATGTCATTGAGAGGTTTTCCTCGTTGCATTGCAGTTTTGTTTCATATACAAAGCTGGGGAATGCTTCTCTTGGATTAAGAGATGTATATATCAATTGGAGTTTACCCTTGCAGGATCACTTTTGGGGGAAATGATCGGCTCGGGCTAAACTGCAAATACAACCGAAATCATATCTTAAACGGGTGTGCTGTTTAAGATGGTATAAATATACCACCCGCTTTTTTTACTGTCAAGGCAATGAACGGAGAAAAAATAATTTTGTATATATTGGGCAGTAAAATTACATATTTATGCAAAAAACTGTACACTTTAACGAAGCGGACTGGTAGCAGTTTAACGTAGTAACGTATACAAGGGCTGTTTTTGAATTAATAGTAGGAAAAAAGAGGAAGATATGGTACAATAACCATGATATGCACCGGCAGATCTGTGAAAGGTGCAATACTAGAGACGGAGGATAATGAGAGGCAGATGGACAATCAACAAATACAGGAAACGGCGGATCCGCGCAGAAATTATTACCGGGTGCATGTGCGAAGAGATACGTCGCTGATGATGACATTTATCAAATTCCAGAACCGTGTCAGCCATCCGAGGGTCACGTTTAATCTGGTGGTTACCGGAATCCTTCTGGCGCTGGTTCCGACGCTGGTGGAAAAACTGGCGATGCCGGGAGTGATCGTCAGCTACGGGGTGGGCGCCCTGCTGATCCTGACCGGGCTGTTCCGCCAGTACCTGACGCTTTCCATGATGAGAAATAATCCGGAGGTCAAAGAAAACGAAGAGATCACCTATTATTTCGGAAATGCCGGCATCCGGGCAGTCAGGGACGGACAGGAAGAGAACATGGGCTTCTACAAGGCTGTGTACAGGATCTGGGAAGACGAGAAGACCTTTTATGTGGGGATGAATGAAGACGATCTTCTGATCCTGCCGAAAGACCGGTTTGAGGAAGGAAGCGCAGAAGACTTCCGGGAGTTCCTGGTGGATAAGAGCGGAGCGGATTACCGGTGGAAGCCGCTGGGGCTTGTGAACCGGTGGAAGGATTTCCTGACACAGACAAAGAACCGGATCACCTACCTGCAGATGGAAGCGCGTGAACGGGACCGGAATCAGAAAGGTAAAAAGTAAGGGAGTTCGTATGATACGAACTCCCTTGATTCATTTCTGTATTTTATTATGTGTGCTGTAGGATTAAGCAGCAGACCCTTTCTTGATCGCATCGTGCAGATACAGGAAAGCGGTGATGTAAACGATGACTGCGATAACCTTTGTAAGGGTCTCCAGCGGTAAGCTGGAAACGAAAGCGTATGCACAGTAAACACCGATTGCTCCGAAGATTGCCTGTGTCCAGCATGCAACCATGTCGTATCTTCCCTGAGCGATGAATTTCGGGCCATTACCAAATGCCATCAGGTATGCACAGGATCCCATCATAGCCGGGAATGCACATCCGGCATCCATACCAAGTGCAAGAACCATAGCCATACAAGGAGCGTAAAGACCTACACCGATACTCATCAGAGCGCCGAATACAAAGTTGCCGACAACAGCGATCACGAGTTTCACGCCGCGAAGTCCAAGCTCTGTACCAACTGTACCGAACGGTCCGATGGCCATAACCTTCATCAGGATTACGGTAGCCAGGATAAAGAGACCTACGAACAGCGCGTAACGAACTTTCTTACGGTCGAACTTGGTTACGATGTCAGCCATTACAAAAGATCCAACTACAGAAGCTACGATCATCAGTACCAGTGTCAGGATATCCATATCTACGAAACCGAAGAACAGGAACGCCTCAACACATACAGGAACGGTATCACCTACGTTCAGAGTACCAGGAACCAGGATATCGTCTACAGACTTCGTCAGCTTAAAGGAAGCAGATGACGGAGCGAAAGAACCGATTCCCAGAGTATCCAGGAAGTTCGCTACGAATCCGGTGATTGATGTTGCTACCAGGTTCTTTGGCTGTTTGCCTTTCTGCCACAGTTCTTCACCGGTCATGCCAGTTCCAGGGTCTTTTTCCGGATTAGCGCGAAGCTCTTTGTTCTTGCGGATCATCAGGATCACATTCAGAAGAATACCGATCACGCATAATCCCTTCATGATGTACATTGCCATAAAACATCCCTCCAGATTATAAATTATAACAGTGAATCTGTCCTAGCAGCTATCCCCGATTATAGCAGATGACAGGTTCGATTATCACGCTAATTATATCATTAAAAATTTAACGAGTCAACGTGTTCCAGACATGAAGGAATAAATTTTGTGAAAGTTGAATAAAAAAACAGAATTTAATAAACTTAAGAAAAATATGCTTGACACTGGTCTTTGCCGTGTAGAATTGATACAATGATTTTATCATAGAAGAAAAGACGGAAGATATCAGAATCAGAAAGACGGAAAAGTTATGCATAATCACGAAGAAACGCAGAGAAAAAACAGGAGAAATACAGGGAGAGTGATTCTGCTGCACGCGGGAGTCCTGGCCGTGTTTTTTGTAATGGCCGCATGGATATGGCATTGTCCCATACGGCTGTTGTTCGGCGTCCCCTGTCCGGGGTGCGGAACGACCAGGGCCTGCTTAAGCGTGCTGAAGCTGAAGATACCGGAAGCATTTGCCTATCAGCCGGTGTTCTTTTTGAATGTGCTTCTGTTCCTGTATGGGATCCACCGCAATATAATAAGAAGAAACGCCGTGAAAAAAGGACTGCGCTGGAGCGATAAAGCTGAAACGGCAGTCCTTGTGCTGGTCATAGCAGTGATCCTGACCGTGTATGTCATCCGCCTGATCCGGCAGGATTCTCCGGTGATGGAACTCTCACCGGAGAAGGGCCTGGTATTTCGCGTGGCAGAACTGATCAGGGAAATGCTTTCTACTTAATAAAGCCAAAGACGGTCAGCAGGATGACGATCATGAAGAAGGGCACCAGAAATACGGTGCGGATCTTGTCAAACAGGGTGACCCGCCCGAATTTTCCGTCATTGGTAACTTCTTTTTCGTAGTTTTTGAAGCCCCAGACTTTTGCGATGAAGATGCAGACCAGGATACAGCCAATGGGCATCAGGATATAGGCGGTAAACATGTCAAGCCAGTCGTAAAGCCCGTAAGAGGCAAATCCATTTGCGTCGATCCAGGGGAGTTTCAGGCTGCTTAATTTTCCAAAGCCCAGAGATACGATGATATTTCCGGCGCCGATGATGACGGCGGTCAGGATGGTGGCGTTCCGGCGGCCCATGTGGCAGTTGTCCTCGAAGGTCCGGATGGCGATCTCAAAGAAGCTGAACAGCGATGAGATCACGGCGAAGAGGATCGCCAGGAAAAAGCAGGCGCCGATGAACCGTCCTCCTGCCAGCCGGTCGAATATGTCGGTCATTACATTGAATACCAGGCTGGGGCCGGCGGATTCGATGTCCACACCGCCGGAGAAGGCGGAAGGAACTACGACGAATCCTGCCAGGATTGCCGCGGCGGTATCGAAGACAGACACCATGATGGCGTCGCTTTTTAAGTTGTTTTCTCTGGAAATGTTTGCGCCCAGCGTCTCATAAAGCCCCCAGCCGATCCCGATGGAGAAGAGTACCTGGGTGGCCGCCTGGGCAAAGGTGGTAAAGCTGAATTTGCTGAAATCCGGGAGCAGATAATACTTTACGCCCTCGATGGCGTTATCATTGACAAACAGCGCCCAGATCCCGCAGATGATCAGCAGGGCGAACAGCAGGGGAAGCATCACTTTGGATATCTTTTCCACCGTGTTGGTGATGCCAAAATACAAAAGGAAAGATACCAGCGCCAGCAAAAGCAGGGTCCAGATGATCGGCTCCACCGCCGATGAAGTAAACTGGTCGTAATAGGCCTGTTTATCCGAACCAAAATCACCGCTTACAATATACTGGAACGCGTACTTGGCCACCCAGCCGCCTACCACCACATAGTACATACACAGCAGGGTGGTACAGACCACAGCCATCCATCCGGCAAATCCCCATTTCTTGTGGATCCGCTGAAAACAGGTGACCGTGTCTTTGCCGGTATAGCGGCCAATGGCGGTTTCCATCTCTACCATAGGATGGCCCATCAGGATCACGACGATGATGTATACCACCAGAAATACACCGCCGCCGCCCTCATATGCCAGGTAGGGGAACCGCCAGATATTGCCAAGACCGATAGCGGCGCCGGCGGCAACCATGAGATAGCCGAAGCGTGAGCCCCATTGACGAGTTACATTGTTGTTCTGGTTACTCTGATTACTCATAATATCCCCTTCCTTTCTGGCTAAAAAAGCACCCCCACGGATCGTGAGAGTGCTTTCTTGATTTTATAAAAAAGATTACCTCTATTTCAGTATATTCCTTTCCGAGAAGAGTGTCAATAAATATATTAGATAAACTAATGCAAATATTAGAAAAACTAATAAAATTACTCGTCGTCCAGCAGAAAATCCTTTGCGTATTCCAGAAAAATACGGGCGGCAGGGGATAACTCTTCCTGGGAGGCGTAGGCAAGTCCCAGCTGCCGGTAGAGCCTGGGGCTGGTGCTGCGCCGGACAAAGTTCCCGGACAGCTTCCTGAGAAGGAGGCCCGGAAGAAGAGAGACGCCCAGTCCCTGCTCCACCATGGAAAGGACGGAAAATTCATTGATGGAGATAAAACGGATGTCCGGGGAGAGGTTGTGCTCTTTTAATACCCGGTGGACGTCGCTTCCGGGAACATAGGCGGTGGTCACAAAGGGCGCGCCTTCAAAGCTTGTAAGGGGGACGGTCTCCTGCCCTGCCAGCGGATGGTCGGAAGGGAGAACTGCATAGATCTCGTCTTCCATCACCGGGAGAAACTGATAGCGCTGTCCCTCCTGGCGGCTGATGAATCCGATATCCACCCGGCGTTCCTGGATCCAGTCTGCAAGTTCGCCTTCGTCTCCCTCGATCACATGGAAATGGATCCCCGGGTGGTCGGCATGGAATTTTTTGAGAATACCGGGGATCCAGTGAATGGAACAGCTTAAGTAGGTCCCGATGCGGATCGTACCGGTCTGAACGCCGTTTAACGAGGCAATTTCCTGGCGGACAACCTCGTCGGCGCTTAAAAGTGCGCGTACAGAAGGGAGAAGGGATTGGGCCTCGGGGGTGGGTCTCATGCCCCGTCCGCTTTTTACGAATAAGGAAAACCCGATCTCCTTTTCCAGAGCCTTCATCATCTGGGTGACGGCGGACTGGGTGAGCCCCAGTTCTTCGGCCGCGCGGGTGTAGCTGCCTGCGTCGCTGACCGCAAGCATGACTTTCCATCTTCTGATATCCATAAAATCGCCTCTCTTCCTATTATAAAGGAACAGTTTTGTTCCCTGTACATTTGTCAGTGTTTCTGATAAAATGGTAACGGAATCCGCGGAAAAAAACAAGAAAAACGGAGATATTTGTAAAAAAATGAGATTGTACCTGAAAAAATACAATATTTCCGATAAAGGGGTTGAAAAACCGGGGATATTCCGATATACTATAAAAGCTGTGACATTGATAGCTGTGAAGCGTGAGGTTGCTGCCCTTAAGTGGCAGGTTTTCCGTGGAGCGAATGTCAAGTTAGGAAACTGGCGACAAGTCACTGTACGAAACTATAACAGCCACTGAGATGTGGCAACAACCCGTGAGTAGCTCACGACACACACGGGAGAGTGTACAGTCACCGCTTGTCGTACTGAAGTAAGAAGTACGAAAAGGAGGCGACTTTTTTTATGGCAAGTCAAGTAATGAGAATCACACTGAAAGCGTATGATCACCAGCTGGTAGATGCATCCGCAAAGAAAATCATCGAAACTGTGAAAAAGAACGGATCAAAGGTGAGCGGACCGGTGCCGCTTCCGACAAAGAAGGAAGTAGTTACCATCCTGCGTGCCGTACACAAGTACAAAGATTCCAGAGAGCAGTTCGAGCAGAGAACTCATAAAAGACTGATCGATATCATCACACCGACCCAGAAGACGGTAGATGCACTTTCCAGACTGGAAATGCCGGCTGGCGTGTACATTGATATCAAAATGAAAAACAAGTAAAAAAACGCAGTAGTTCCTAACATTTAGGATGAACGCCGATGTGCGTTCCGCTGTAAATCACAGGAGGTAATCATAATGAAGAAGGCTATCTTAGCTACAAAGGTCGGCATGACCCAGATCTTTAACGAAGATGGAACACTGACACCTGTAACTGTGCTTCAGGCAGGTCCCTGTGTAGTAACACAGATCAAGACTGCAGAGAACGACGGTTACGATGCGGTTCAGGTTGGCTTCGTTGACAAGAAAGACAAGATCGTAAACAAAGACAAGAGCGGTAAGAAAGAGATCGTTCACCGTCACGGACTTACAAAGGCTGAGCAGGGACATTTCGCAAAAGCCGGCGTATCCGGAAAGAGATATGTAAAAGAGTTCAGATTTGAGAACGCAGGCGAGTATGAGCTGGCACAGGAGATCAAGGCTGATATCTTTGAGGCCGGAGAGAAGATCGACGCAACTGCGATTTCCAAAGGAAAAGGATTCCAGGGTGCGGTAAAGAGACACAACCAGCACAGAGGACCTATGACTCATGGTTCCAAATTCCATCGTCATGCAGGTTCCAACGGTGCGGCATCTGACCCGAGCAAGGTATTCAAAGGAAAGAAGATGCCCGGACAGATGGGACACAAGAAGATCACCATCCAGAACCTTGAGGTTGTACGCGTAGATGCAGAGAACAACCTGCTTCTGGTTAAGGGATCCGTACCGGGACCGAAGAAGTGCCTGGTAACAATCAGAGAAGCGGTAAAAGCTAACTAGGTTTTGGCGAAGAAAGGAGGACGCTTAGAATGGCAAACGTATCTGTTTATAATATCGAAGGTAAAGAAGTTGGTACGATGGAATTAAACGATGCGGTATTCGGTGTGGAAGTAAATGACCACCTGGTACACATGGCTGTCGTAAACCAGCTTGCAAATAATCGTCAGGGAACACAGAAAGCAAAAACACGTTCTGAAGTTTCCGGCGGCGGAAGAAAACCGTGGAGACAGAAGGGAACCGGTCACGCAAGACAGGGATCCACAAGAGCTCCCCAGTGGACAGGCGGCGGAGTGGTATTCGCTCCGGTACCGAGAGATTACAGCTTCAAGATGAACAAGAAAGAGAAGAGAGCAGCTCTTAAGTCTGCCCTGACTTCCAGAGTAGAAGAGAAGAAGTTCATCGTGATCGACGAGATCAGCTTTGCTGATATGAAGACAAAGAACATGGCAAACATGCTGAAGAACCTGGAGGTTTCCAAAGCATTAGTTGTATTGGAAGATGGCAATACTAACGCAGAAGTTTCCGCAAGAAACATCGCTGACGTTAAGACTGCAAAGACAAATACGATCAACGTATACGACATCTTGAAGTACAACACAGTGATCGCAACAAAAGCGGCTGTTGCTAGTATCGAGGAGGTGTACGCATAATGGCAGATATCAAGTATTATGATGTAATCCTGAAACCGGTAGTAACCGAGAAGAGCATGAACCTGATGGGAGAAAAGAAATACACATTCTTAGTACACCCGGAAGCAACAAAGTCTCAGGTAAAAGAAGCAGTGGAAAAGATGTTTGCAGGAACAAAGGTTGAGAGTGTAAACACCATGAACTGTGAAGGAAAGAAAAAGAGAGTCCGCGGAACATTTAAGTTCGGTACAACCGCCAAGACCAAGAAGGCAGTTGTAAAACTGACAGCGGACAGCGCCGACATCGAGATCTTCGCAGGCCTGTAGGCCGAAAGCGGCGCACAGCATACGGACAGAAACCGTGATAATAAACATTTGAAAGGAGAACAACAATGGGAATTAAGACATACCGCCCATATACGCCTTCCAGAAGGCAGATGACCGGATCTGATTTTTCAGAGATCACAAAGACAACTCCGGAAAAGTCTCTGCTGGCTTCCAAAAGCAGACAGGCAGGACGTAACAATCAGGGAAAGATTACAGTAAGACACCGCGGAGGCGGAGCTAAGAAGAAATACAGAATCATCGACTTCAAGAGAAGAAAAGATGGTATTCACGCAACTGTTCTTGGTATCGAGTATGATCCGAACAGAACAGCAAATATCGCGCTGATCTGTTATGAAGACGGAGAAAAGGCATACATCCTTGCTCCGGAAGGACTGACAGACGGCATGCAGGTTATGAACGGACCGGAAGCAGAAGTAAGAGTAGGAAACTGCCTGCCTCTTTCCGAGATCCCGGTAGGTACACAGATCCACAACATTGAGCTGCATCCTGGCAAGGGCGGACAGATGGTACGTTCCGCAGGAAACAGCGCGCAGCTGATGGCAAAAGAGGGAAGATACGCAACTCTTCGTCTTCCTTCCGGAGAGATGAGAATGGTGCTCAGCGAGTGCCGTGCTTCCATCGGTGTTGTAGGAAACGGTGACCACAACCTGATCAACATTGGTAAAGCAGGACGGAAACGTCACATGGGTATCAGACCGACTGTTCGTGGTTCTGTTATGAACCCGAATGACCATCCGCACGGTGGTGGTGAAGGCAAGACTGGAATCGGACGTCCGGGTCCGTGCACACCTTGGGGCAAGCCAGCACTTGGTCTTAAGACAAGAAAGAAAAACAAAGCTTCTAACAAGATGATTGTAAGAAGAAGAGATGGTAAAGCGATCAAATAGTATTTAAGGAGGTTAGAACCTATGGCACGTTCAATTAAAAAAGGACCATTCGCAGATGCAAGCCTGCTCAAAAAGATTGACGCCATGAACGAAAAGGGAGAGAAGTCTGTTATCAAGACATGGTCCCGTCGTTCCACAATCTTCCCGAGCATGGTTGGACATACAATCGCCGTACATGACGGAAGAAAACACGTTCCGGTATATGTGACAGAAGACATGGTAGGACACAAACTCGGTGAGTTCGTAGCTACCAGAACATATAGAGGACACGGAAAAGACGAAAAGAAATCAAAGGTTAGATAATATTAGATTTTGAAAGGAGGGTTCATCCATGGCAAAAGGACATAGATCCCAGATTAAGAGAGAAAGAAATGCTAACAAGGACACAAGACCTTCAGCTAAGTTATCTTACGCTAGGGTTTCTGTTCAGAAGGCATGCTTCGTACTGGATGCCATCAGAGGTAAGGATGTAACAACAGCACTTGGTATTCTGACATACAATCCAAGATATGCTTCTAGCTTAATAAAGAAATTATTAGAGTCTGCAATTGCAAATGCCGAGAACAACAACGGTATGAACGCTGAGAACCTTTATATTGCAGAGGCTTATGCAAACAAAGGACCAACAATGAAGAGAATCAGACCTAGAGCACAGGGCAGAGCTTACAGAATCGAGAAGAGAATGAGCCACATTACACTTGTGCTTGATGAAAGATAAGGAGGGCAAACATGGGACAGAAAGTTAATCCTCATGGCTTGAGAGTCGGTGTTATCAAAGACTGGGACTCTAAATGGTATGCAGAAAAAGAGTTTGCAGACTACTTAGTAGAAGACCATGAAATCAGAACGTATCTTAAGAAAAGATTATACAGCGCTGGTATCTCCAAGATCGAGATCGAGAGAGCATCTGACCGCGTAAAAATCGCTATCTACACAGCTAAGCCGGGTGTTGTTATCGGTAAAGGCGGTTCTGAGATCGAGAAAGTAAAAGGTGAGCTTAAGCAGTTCACAGACAAGAAGCTGATCGTAGACATCAGAGAGATCAAGAGACCGGATAAGGATGCACAGCTTGTAGCAGAAAATATCGCACAGCAGCTTGAGAACCGTATTTCCTTCAGACGTGCAATGAAATCCTGCATGTCCAGAACCATGAAGGCAGGAGCCCTTGGTGTGAAGACTTCCGTATCCGGACGTCTTGGCGGAGCTGATATGGCGCGTACCGAGTTCTACAGCGAAGGCACCATTCCTCTTCAGACACTGAGAGCAGACATTGATTACGGATTCGCTGAGGCAGATACCACCTATGGAAAAGTAGGCGTTAAGGTATGGGTCTACAAAGGCGAAGTTCTTCCGGAGAAAGCAGATAAGGAAGGAGAGAAATAAACATGTTAATGCCAAAAAGAGTAAAACGTCGTAAACAGTTCCGTGGCACTATGAAGGGCAAAGCTCTCCGCGGAAACAAGATTACAAATGGTGAATATGGTATTGTTGCAATGGAACCCTGCTGGATCCGTTCCAACCAGATCGAGGCTGCCCGTGTTGCCATGACTCGTTACATCAAGCGTGGCGGTAAAGTCTGGATCAAAATATTCCCGGATAAACCTGTAACTACGAAACCAGCCGAGACACGTATGGGTTCCGGTAAAGGAACTCTGGAATACTGGGTAGCAGTTGTAAAGCCTGGCCGTGTAATGTTCGAGATCGCGGGCGTATCAGAAGAAGTTGCAAGAGAAGCTCTTCGTCTGGCAACCCACAAGCTGCCATGTAAATGTAAAATAGTTTCTCGCGCAGACTTAGAAGGCGGTGATAACAGTGAAAATTAATGCATTTGTAGAAGATTTAAAGACAAAATCAGCTGCAGAGCTGAACGAAGAATTAGTAGCTGCTAAAAAGGAACTTTTCAACCTGAGATTCCAGAACGCGACCAATCAGTTAGACAACACCAGCAGAATCAAAGAAGTGAGAAGAAATATTGCCAGAATTCAGACCATCATCACTGAAAAGAGCGCAAAATAGCAGAACATCCTATACAATGAAAGGAGTATAGACTGTGGAAAGAAATCTTAGAAAAACACGTGTTGGTAAAGTTATCAGCAATAAAATGGATAAGACCATCGTTGTTGCAGTAGAAGATCATGTAAAACATCCACTGTATAAGAAGATTGTTAAGAAAACTTATAAGCTGAAAGCACATGATGAAAATAACGAGTGTAACATCGGCGACACAGTAAAAGTTATGGAGACAAGACCGCTGTCCAAAGATAAGAGATGGAGACTTGTCGAAGTTATGGAAAAAGTGAAATAGTATAAGGAGGGAAACCTGCATGATACAGCAAGAAAGCAGACTGAAAGTAGCAGATAACACAGGTGCGAAAGAATTACTGTGTATCCGTGTACTTGGCGGTTCAACAAGAAGATATGCAAGTATCGGTGATATCATCGTTGCTTCCGTTAAAGATGCAACACCAGGCGGCGTTGTTAAAAAAGGTGATGTAGTAAAGGCAGTTGTTGTCCGTACTGTAAACAGCACACGTCGTAAAGACGGCTCCTACATCCGTTTTGACGAGAATGCAGCAGTTATCATCAAGGATGATAAGACACCAAGAGGAACCCGTATTTTCGGGCCGGTAGCAAGAGAGCTCCGTGACAAACAGTTCATGAGAATCGTCTCCCTGGCTCCGGAAGTACTGTAAGGAGGTGCGAGCAAGATGTCTATGTTAAAGATCAAAAAAGGCGACACCGTAAAAGTGATCGCAGGAAAAGATAAAGACAAAGAAGGCAAAGTGATTTCCGTTGATCAGAAAAAAGGCAGAGTAGTGGTTGAAGGCATCAACATGCTGACCAAGCACACCAAACCAAGCGCTGCAAACCAGAACGGCGGAATCATCCATCAGGAAGGCTCCATCGACATTTCCAACGTGATGTATGTTCACAAAGGAAAGGCAACCAGAGTCGGAATCAAGATGGACGGAGATAAGAAAGTACGCTACGCTAAATCTACAGGCGAAGTGATCGATTAATCCAGGAAGGAGGGTGTACGCATTGAGTAGACTGAAAGAACAGTATCAGAACGAGATCGTCGACGCACTGACGAAAAAGTTCGGTTATAAAAATATCATGGAAGTGCCAAAGCTTGATAAGATCGTGATCAACATGGGCGTTGGCGAAGCAAAAGACAATGCAAAGGTTCTGGACTCCGCAATCGCTGACCTGGAGAAGATCTCCGGACAGAAAGCGGTAATCTGCAGAGCCAAGAAATCCGTGGCTAACTTCAAAGTCAGAGAAGGAATGGCAATCGGATGTAAGGTTACGTTAAGAGGAGAGAGAATGTACGAGTTCATGGATCGTCTGATCAACCTGGCTCTGCCTCGTGTACGTGACTTCAGAGGTGTGAACCCCAACGCATTCGACGGAAGAGGAAACTATGCACTTGGTATCAAGGAGCAGCTCATCTTCCCGGAGATCGAATACGATAAGGTTGACAAGGTAAGAGGTATGGATGTGATCTTTGTCACAACTGCTAAGACAGACGAAGAGGCTCGCGAGCTGCTGACACAGTTCAACATGCCGTTTACAAAATAAGGAGGTAAATTATGGCTAAGACAGCGATGAAAGTAAAACAGCAGCGCAAACAGAAATTCTCTACCAGAGAATACAACCGCTGCAGAATCTGTGGACGTCCACACGCATATTTGAGAAAATATGGTATCTGCCGTGTTTGCTTCCGTGAACTGGCATACAAAGGACAGATCCCGGGCGTTAAGAAAGCAAGCTGGTAAGGAGGAAAGAATATCATGACAATGAGTGATCCAATCGCAGATATGCTTACAAGAATCCGTAATGCGAATACTGCAAAACATGATACAGTAGATGTACCGTCATCCAAGATGAAACTCGCCATTGCGAACATCCTGCTTGACGAAGGATATATTGAGAAATACGATCTTGTTGAAGACGGCGTATTTAAGACCATTCATATCACCCTGAAATACGGCGCAGATAAGAATGAGAAAGTAATCACAGGCCTGAAGAGAATCTCCAAGCCGGGACTTCGTGTGTATGCAAACTGCGAAGATCTGCCGAGAGTATTCGGAGGACTGGGAACAGCGATCATCTCCACTAATAAGGGCGTGATCACTGACAAAGAAGCAAGAAAACAGGGCGTAGGCGGAGAGGTTCTCTGCTACGTTTGGTAACAATCACAAAGCAACTGAAAACAGAGCAGGCAAGCATCTGCTCCGAAAATTTAAGTTAAGGAGGAACAGGCAATGTCACGTATTGGAAGACTGCCGGTAGCGATTCCCGCAGGCGTAACTGTAGAGATCGCAGAAAATAATAAAGTGACTGTTAAGGGACCGAAGGGAACCCTTGAGAGAGAACTGCCGACCGAGATGGAAATCAAAAAGGAAGGCGAAGAAATCATTGTAACCAGACCGAACGATCTGAAGAGAATGAAATCTCTGCACGGTCTGACAAGAACACTGATCAACAACATGGTTGTTGGTGTTACAGAAGGATATCAGAAAGTTCTGGAAGTAAACGGTGTCGGATACAGAGCGGCAAAATCAGGAAACAAGCTGACTCTGAGTCTTGGATACTCTCATCCAGTTGAAATGATCGATCCTGAAGGTGTTGAGACTGTTGTTGAAGGACAGAACAAGATCACCGTTAAAGGTATCGACAAAGAAAAAGTAGGCCAATACGCTGCTGAAATCAGAGACAAGAGAAGACCGGAGCCGTACAAGGGCAAGGGAATCAAGTATGCTGATGAAGTGATCAGACGTAAAGTTGGTAAGACTGGTAAAAAATAAGTAAGGAGAGTGTGAAAATGGTTAGCAAAAAATCAAGAAGTGTAGTTCGTGTTAATAAGCACAGAAAGATCCGCAACCGTTTGAACGGTACGGCCGAGTGCCCGCGTCTGGCTGTGTTTAGAAGCAACAATCATATGTATGCACAGATCATTGACGATACAGTTGGTAATACTCTCGTATCTGCTTCCACTCTTCAGAAAGATGTGAAAGCAAATCTGGAAAAAACCAACGATGTTGATGCGGCAGCATACCTTGGAAAAGTAATTGCCGAGAAGGCGCTGGAAAAAGGTATCAAAGATGTTGTCTTTGACAGAGGCGGCTTTATATACCAGGGAAAAATCCAGGCATTAGCAGACGCAGCTAGAGAAGCTGGGCTGAATTTCTAGAAGGAGGAGCACACATGAAACAGGAACGTATTGATGCTAGTCAGTTAGAATTAAATGAAAAAGTAGTGTCAATTAAACGTGTAACCAAAGTTGTTAAGGGTGGCCGTAATATGAGATTCACAGCTTTAGTAGTTGTCGGCGATGGAAATGGCCATGTTGGTGCAGGTTTAGGAAAGGCTACTGAAATTCCGGAAGCGATCCGCAAAGGAAAAGAGGATGCTGCAAAGCACCTGATCACAGTAGCGCTGAATGAAAATGAAAGTATCGTACACGATTTTATCGGAAAGTTCGGAGGAGCTTCTGTACTGCTCAAAACAGCTCCGGAAGGTACCGGTGTGATCGCCGGAGGTCCGGCCCGTGCCGTGATCGAGATGGCGGGAATTAAGAACATCCGTACCAAATCTCTCGGATCCAACAATAAGCAGAACGTCGTTCTTGCTACGATCGATGGATTACGTCAGATCAAAACTCCGGAGGAGGTTTCCAGACTTCGCGGAAAATCAATCGAAGAGATTTTAGGGTAAGGAGGGAGACCGAAAATGGCAAATTTAAAAGTTACTTTAGTAAAATCTACCATCGGCGCCGTACCGAAGCATAAGAGAACTGTGGAAGCACTGGGACTGAAGAAGACAGGCAAGACCGTGGAGCTTCCGGATAATGCAGCTACAAGAGGCATGATCAAACAGGTGCAGCACCTGGTAAAAGTAGAAGAAGCATAAGAAACATATTTCGAAAGAAGGAGGTGTCACCATGGATTTATCAAACTTAAGACCTGCAGACGGTGCAAAGCACAGTGATAATTTCAGAAGAGGACGTGGACACGGTTCTGGAAACGGTAAGACAGCCGGTAAGGGACACAAAGGCCAGAAGGCTCGTTCCGGAGGCACAAGACCGGGATTTGAAGGCGGCCAGATGCCATTATATAGACGGATTCCGAAGAGAGGATTTACCAACAGAAATTCCAAGACTATCGTCGGAATCAATGTCAGCGCTCTGGAAGTGTTCGATAACGACGCAGTTGTTTCTGTAGAGACACTGGTTGAGCAGGGCATCGTAAAGAATCCGAGAGACGGCGTTAAGATCCTCGGAAACGGTGAGCTTACAAAGAAGCTTACAGTTCAGGCAAATGCATTCAGTGCAGGCGCTGTAGAAAAGATTGAAGCGTTAGGTGGAAAAGCAGAGGTGATCTAATGTTAGATACATTCCGTAGGGCATTTCAGATCAAGGATATTCGTAAGAAGATCTTATATACGTTTTTGATGCTGGTAGTGATCCGCGTGGGATCACAGTTGCCGACGCCCGGAGTAAACGCTCAGTTTATTCAGAACTTTTTTGAACAGCATACCGGGGAAGCGTTTAACTTGTTTAACGCTTTCACCGGAGGCTCTTTTGAGCAGATGTCTGTATTCGCGCTGAGTATCACACCGTACATCACATCTTCCATCATCATGCAGCTTCTTACTATCGCAATCCCCAAACTGGAGGAGATGCGAAAGGAAGGAGAGGACGGACGGAAGAAGATCGTTGCGATCACCCGTTATGTTACGGTACTCCTTGCGCTGATCCAGTCATCCGCTATGGCTATCGGTTTTGGAAGACAGGGACTCCTGATAGAGTATAATTTCGTCAATATCGCCATCGTCATCCTGACACTGACCGCAGGAAGCGCATTCCTGATGTGGATCGGTGAAAGGATCACGGAAAAAGGTGTGGGAAATGGTATCTCCATCGTACTTGTGATCAATATCATTTCCAGTATCCCAAGCGATATGACCAGACTCTATGAGCAGTTCGTAAAGGATAAGCCTGTTGCATCCGCAGCGCTGGCAGCGCTTGTTATCCTGGCTATCATCCTTGCCCTGGTAGTGTTCATCGTAATCCTTCAGGGCGGCGTGCGCAGGATTGCGGTACAGTATTCCCAGAAGATCGTGGGAAGACGGTCTGTAGGCGGTCAGTCATCCAACCTTCCTCTGAAGGTCAACACAGCCGGCGTAATCCCGATCATCTTCTCCTCATCCCTGATGCAGACACCTGTCGTGATCGCATCCTTTATGGGAAAAGGAGAGGGCAACGGCATCGGAAGCCAGATCTTAAGAGGATTAAACCAGAGCAACTGGTGTAATCCGGATCAGCTGCAGTACAGCTGGGGACTGGTCGTATACATTATCCTGACTGTATTCTTTGCCTATTTTTATACATCAATTACATTTAACCCGATGGAAATCGCCAACAACTTAAAGAAGAGCGGCGGCTTTATCCCCGGCATCCGTCCGGGCAGGCCCACCGTAGAGTACCTGACAAAGATCCTGAATTACATCATCTTTGTAGGCGCCTGCGGACTGATCCTGGTACAGATCGTACCGATCCTCTTCAACGGCTGGCTTGGCGCACAGGTTTCCTTCGGAGGAACCTCGCTGATCATTATCGTCAGCGTCGTACTTGAGACGATGAAGCAGATCGAATCACAGATGCTTGTACGTAATTACAAAGGATTTTTAAATAGTTAGCATTTTCAACTCGCGGAAAAATTTTTCGCGGGTTAAAGTGCTATTAAGGAGGAGGTATAATATGAAGGTTGTTATGTTAGGTGCTCCCGGAGCAGGAAAAGGAACCCAGGCGAAGAAGATCGCCGCAAAGTACTCTATTCCACACATCTCCACCGGAGATATTTTCCGTGCAAACATTAAGAACGGCACGGAGCTTGGAAAGAAGGCAAAGACCTACATGGACCAGGGACTGCTGGTACCGGATGAACTGGTTGTTGACCTGGTGGTAGACCGTGTGAACCAGGAAGACTGTGCAAACGGATACGTTCTGGATGGTTTTCCGCGGACCATTCCTCAGGCAGAAGCGCTTACAAAGGCGCTGGCCGGTCAGGGACAGAAACTGGACTATGCCATTGACGTAGATGTTCCGGATGAGAACATTGTGCGCCGGATGGGCGGACGCCGCGCCTGCGTCGGATGCGGAGCTACATATCATCTGGAATATGCGCCTCCGAAGCAGGAAGGGATCTGCGATACCTGCGGCGGCGAACTGATCCTCAGGGACGACGATAAGCCGGAGACCGTAACAAAGCGTCTGGGCGTTTATCATGAACAGACACAGCCGCTGATCGATTATTACACCAATGCCGGAATCTTAAAACGTGTAGACGGAACCGTCGACATTGACGAAGTATTCCAGGCGATCACAGAGATCTTAGGAGAGTAAGAGATGCCGATTACAGTAAAATCACCCAGGGAGATCGAACTGATGACAGAAGCAGGGCGGATCCTGGAGATCGTTCACAACGAACTCGGGAAAGCGCTGCATCCGGGAATGACCACAAAACAGATCGATGAACTGGGCGAAGAGATCATAAGGAGTTATGGCTGTATGCCTTCTTTCCTTAATTATAATGGCTATCCTGCCTCAATCTGCGTATCCGTCAACGACGAGGTGGTGCACGGGATCCCAAGCCCGCATCACTTTATCCGGGAAGGAGACATCGTCAGTCTGGACGCAGGTGTGATCTACAAAGGCTATCACTCCGACGCCGCGCGTACCCACGGCGTCGGGGAAATCAGTGAAGAAGCAAAGAAACTGATCCGGGTAACGCGGGAATGTTTCTTTGAAGGTATAAAATATGCCAGAGAAGGCAACCATCTATTTGATATATCCTCAGCCATCGGCAGATATGCGGAAAGCTTCGGGTACGGTGTGGTACGCGACCTGTGCGGACACGGGATCGGCAATGCGCTCCATGAAGCGCCGGAGATCCCCAACTATGCCATGAACCGGAAAGGTGTTCTTTTGAAGGCCGGTATGACACTGGCGATCGAACCGATGATCAACATCGGCGGCTGGGAAGTAGACTGGATGGATGATGACTGGACGGTCGTGACCAGAGACCATTCCCTGTCTGCCCATTATGAAAACACCGTGCTGATCACAGAAAACGATCCGGTGCTTTTAAGCGGGCAGAACGAACATCAGGAGGATGTATAATGGATAAATTCGAGACAGGAATGCTTGCCAGGGCGAAAGCCGGGCACGACACCGGCAGGGTCTATGTGATCACCGGCGTCGACGAGGCATATGTATACCTGTCGGACGGAAAGTTAAGACCGTCGGACAGACCCAAGAAAAAAAAGAAAAAGCACGTCCAGATCATTCTGGAAAAACATGATCTGGAAGGCGCCGATGACAGCAAGATCAGGCAGATACTGAAAACATGGAATCAGAAAGAAGGATAACAGGAGGAGTAAAGGAATGTCAAAAGCTGACGTAATCGAAATTGAAGGAACCGTAGTAGAAAAACTGCCAAACGCAATGTTCCAGGTAGAGCTGGAAAACGGCCACCAGGTACTGGCCCACATCAGCGGCAAACTGCGTATGAACTTCATCAAGATCCTGCCGGGAGATAAGGTGACACTGGAACTGTCCCCGTACGATCTCTCAAAGGGAAGAATTATTTGGAGAGATAAGTAAAAAAGTATTGACTTTGAGAAAATGCCGGTGCTATAATGTATAGGCGCGTTTCCGGGCATTTTTATGCCCATGCCCCGGCGGCTGATAAAAATCGGGGGAAAAGCGCGAGAAGCTTTAGAGACAGCAATGGATGAAAGGAGGATCCCCCATGAAGGTTAGATCATCAGTAAAACCAATTTGCGAAAAATGTAAAGTAATTAAAAGAAAAGGAAGCATTCGCATTATCTGCGAGAACCCGAAGCATAAACAGAGACAGGGCTAATCCCTGACGTATGTTTATTAACTTAGGCGGCTGATAGCAGTGACACACCAGGCGGTGTGTAGGCTATTTCAAATATACAAGGAACACCTGTAGCCGGTGAGATTCCTCGTATATTGCTTCTAATGCCGGCCCGTCATTACCGGTATACGCCGGTGGCCGGAAAGGGTGTGAATACCGACACACCTGGACTAAAGTGGAAGTTCCCTACACTAAGCTCGAAAAGACCTCGCTAAGTGAACGGGAACGACTTTTCACAGTAGGCTCGAGAAAACCTCGCCAACTGTTCAATAGTCCCTATTAAAGACAGTATCAAAAAACAAACAAAGAAATTGGAGGAAATTCACATGGCTCGTATTGCAGGTGTAGATTTACCAAGAGACAAACGTGTTGAGATCGGACTTACTTATATCTATGGAATCGGAAGAGCAAGCTCTAACCGTATCCTTTCTGAAGCAGGAGTAAATCCGGACATCCGCTGCAGAGATCTGACAGACGAAGACGTTAAGAAGATCAGTGCAGTGATCGATGAGACACAGGTTGTAGAAGGTGATCTGAGAAGAGAGATCGCCCTCAACATCAAGAGATTACAGGAGATCGGATGCTACAGAGGTATCCGTCACAGAAAAGGACTTCCGGTACGTGGTCAGAAGACAAAGACCAACGCAAGAACCAGAAAAGGTCCGAAGAGAACAGTAGCAAACAAGAAGAAATAATAAATAAGAAAAAGGAAAGAGTAGGTTAGTTTTATTATGGCAAAGAGAGTTACAAAGAAAGTGACAAAGAAACGTGTCAAGAAAAACGTTGAACACGGACAGGCACATATCCAGTCATCTTTTAATAACACCATCGTTACATTAACAGATGCACAGGGTAATGCTCTTTCATGGGCAAGTGCAGGTGGTCTGGGATTTAGAGGTTCAAGGAAATCTACCCCTTATGCAGCACAGATGGCAGCAGAGACTGCAGCAAAGGCAGCATTAGTGCATGGTCTGAAATCCGTTGATGTTATGGTAAAAGGACCGGGATCCGGTAGAGAAGCAGCGATCCGTGCCCTGCAGGCATGCGGAATTGACGTAACAAGCATCAGAGACGTTACTCCGGTACCGCATAACGGATGCCGTCCGCCGAAGCGCAGAAGAGTCTAATCGGCAGAAACCGCGCGGCCACGTGCGGATTTCGTAAGAAGAACTACATGAAAAAATATTTTATATGTATAGAATATCAGGAGGAAATTAGAGCATGGCAGTAAATAGAGTTCCGGTTCTGAAAAGATGCAGATCCTTAGGAATGGATCCTGTATATCTTGGAATTGATAAAAAGTCCAACAGACAGTTGAAGAGAGCCAGCAAAAAGATGAGCGAGTATGGCCTTCAGCTTCGTGAGAAACAGAAAGCAAAATTCATCTACGGCGTACTGGAGAAGCCGTTCAGAAACTACTTTGAGAAAGCACAGCGCATGAGCGGTATGACAGGTGAGAACCTGATGCGTATCCTGGAGTCCAGACTGGACAACGTGGTATTCCGTCTTGGCCTTGCAAGAACCAGAAGAGAAGCAAGACAGATCGTTGACCACAAGCACGTGCTGGTAAACGGCAAGCAGATCAACATTCCTTCCTACCAGGTAAAGGCAGGCGATGTGATCGAGATCAAAGAAAAACACAAAAGCTCACCGAGATACAAAGGAATCACAGAGGTTACAGCAGGACGTCTTGTACCGGAGTGGCTGGAGTCTGATCTTGAAGCTCTGAAGGGAACTGTAAAAGAGCTTCCGAGACGTGACGAGATCGACGTACCGGTAGACGAGATGCTGATCGTCGAGTTGTATTCTAAATAATAATCCGTAACACCACAGGAGGTGGAGCAATCGTGTTTGATTTTAATAAACCTAATATTGAAATAACTGAAATATCTGAAGATAAGAAGTATGGAAGATTTGTTGTAGAACCTCTGGAAAGAGGCTATGGAACAACATTGGGTAATTCCTTGAGAAGAATCATGCTCTCCTCTTTACCGGGAGCTGCGATCAGCCAGGTAAAGATCGACGGCGTGCTTCATGAGTTCAGTTCCATTCCGGGTGTGAAAGAAGATGTTACAGAGATCATCATGAACCTGAAGTCTCTGGCAATCAAGAATACATCTGAGACAGATGAACCAAAGACTGCTTATATCGAGTTCGAGGGCGAAGGCGTGGTAACAGGCGCAGATATTCAGGCAGATCAGGATATCGAGATCATGAATCCTGAGACTGTGATCGCAACCCTGAACGGCGGAGCAGACAGCAAGCTGTACATGGAGCTTACCATTACAAAGGGAAGAGGCTATGTAAGCGCTGACAAGAACAAAAATGAGGAACTGCCAATCGCGGTGATCCCCATTGATTCCATCTATACTCCGGTTGAACGCGTGAACCTGACGGTTGAAAACACACGTGTAGGCCAGATTACAGACTTTGACAAGCTGACGCTGGATGTCTATACCAACGGCACTCTGATGCCGGATGAGGCAGTCAGCCTGGCTGCAAAAGTCTTAAGCGAGCATCTGAAGCTCTTCATCGATCTGTCCGAAGTAGCCCAGGCTGCAGAAGTTATGATCGAGAAAGAAGACGATGAGAAGGAAAAGGTGCTGGAAATGAGCATCGACGAACTGGAACTGTCCGTTCGTTCCTACAATTGTCTGAAGAGAGCCGGCATCAATACGGTAGAAGAGCTGACCAACCGGACACCGGAAGATATGATGAAGGTACGGAACCTGGGAAGAAAATCCCTGGAAGAAGTCCTTGCAAAATTAGATGAGCTGGGCTTAAGTCTCAGCAGAGGCGAAGAGTAAATCTTCTGTCAGTAAGACCGAAGCGCATGGCAGAGCATTTGGCTAGTAAGCCCGAAGAATGCATAACCAAATGTAATATATGGAGGATATGAAAAATGGCAAAATACAGAAAACTTGGCAGAACATCAAGCCAGAGAAAAGCACTGCTTAGAAACCAGGTAACTGCTCTGATCAACAACGGAAGAATCGTTACCACAGAGGCTAAGGCAAAAGAGATCCGCAAGATCGCAGAAGGCCTGATCGCCATGGCAGTAAAAGAAAAAGATAACTTTGAAGAGGTAACCGTAAAAGCAAAGGTTGCACGCAAAGACAAAGACGGCAAGAGAGTCAAAGAAGTAGTAGACGGCAAGAAAGTAACCGTATACGACGAAGTTGACAAGAAGATCAAAAAAGATATGCCGAGCAGACTGCACGCACGCCGTCAGATGCTGAAGGTTCTCTATCCGGTAAAGGAAGTTCCGACAACTCCGGCCGGAAGAAAGAAAAACACCAAACAAGTAGATTTGGTTGCAAAACTGTTTGACGAGATCGCACCGAAGTATGAGAACCGCAAGGGCGGATATACAAGAATCGTAAAGATCGGACAGCGTAAAGGTGACGCTGCAATGGAAGTTCTGATCGAGCTGGTATAGTCTGAAATTAAGAAACGTAAAGAAACCGCCGGAACCGGGCAGAACCCCGGGACCGGCGGTTTTTCTATATGAGGGACATATGATAAAAATAGCGGTATGTGATGATGAGAAATATTATGCAGATCAGATAGGTCAGGAAATTCAGAAACATGGCAGAAAAATGGGACTGAAATTGAGTGTGGATGTTTATTATGACGCTGCCGGTTTTTTTGAAGGGCCGATAGAGAGTTATCAGATCCTTTTTCTGGATGTAAAGCTGCAAAATGGGGAAAGCGGGATAGAACTGGGCAAAAAGTTGCGAGAAAAGTCTTCGCGCGCGATTATTATTTATGTGTCAGCATATATTGAGATGGCTCCAATGGGCTATGAGGTAGAAGCTTTTCGTTACCTTCTGAAAAAGGATATTGAGAAAACACTGGCCTATACACTGGAGGATGCGATCGCCAAGCTACATAAGCAAAATTATAATTATGTAATCCGTACAAAAGGGAAAACGCAAACTCTTCCACTGGATGAAATCCTGTACTTTGAGAGCTATAAGCGATATGTAACAATCTATACTTCTCATGAAAATTACAAGCAATATCGGAAGATTTCAGATTTGGAACAGGAGTTGTTGGAGTACGGCTTCGGAAGGATTTATAAAAGTTATCTGGTAAACTGGAAACATGTACAGACCATTGAGAATGGAAAAGCACTGATGGATAATGGTATCAGACTCACCTGCAGCAGGACAAATTATCAGGAGATCATCAGACAGTACATTCTGTGGGTAGGGAGAGAATCATGACAGTATGGATATCTTTTATGGTTATAGGAATAGAGATTTTAGCATTCTATCTTCTGGCTGAAGGTTTTTTTGAACGCAGATATCAGAAAAAATGGTTATACAGTGCAGTGCTGCTGATTAGTTTTTTGGGGAGCAGTCTGTTTAGAAATTTTCTTGATTTTGAAAATACACTGTTAAAAACCGTACCGGTGGTGCTGCTTTTTATTTGTCTGCTCGTATTTTTTTACAAAGGAAGCATTTGGAAGAAACTATTTCTCGCCTTAGTGTATTATGTAATCTTGTATGCAGTCAGCTACGGAGTCATATTAGGGATCATGCTGGTCGGGAAAGTGACAGTGGAAGATATTTTGTCAACAGTAGGGTTATGGATGTTAGGTGTGATCCTGTCTGACGCTATGGTCCTACTTGTCTGCTATATTCTTGGGAAGGCAATGAAAAATCATAGAATGCAGATCAGGCAGCCCTTCTATTACTGGCTGCAGATATTGGTGATACCGGTAGGAACGGTATTAAATTTAAGGCTGGTAGTTTATTATGCGATTCAAACCAATGCAGTCAGCGGATGGCTGTTGGCTGATGTCATCTTATTAGTTGTTAGCAATATACTATTTTTACTTTTAGAAAACAGGCTGGAAAGGGCAAGAGAGCTGTCTGCGCAGAATAAAGAATTGGAACAACAGTTAAAATATGAGGAAAGCAGGCAGAAGATCATACTGGATAACTACCGCAGACAGAGAAGTCTCACGCATGATTTTAACAGTCACCTGTATGTGATAGAGGGTCTGGTGAAACAGAAGAAATATCAGGAAGCAGAAAAATATTTGAACAATCTTGCACAGACTACAGCGCTGGATCTGGAAGTTATTCATACGGGAAATGCGGTGGCAGATACGATCCTAAACCGATATTGCCAGAAGGCAGGAAAGATGGGAGTACTGATAGACTTTGATCTTGGGTATGGCAGACATTTTCCTTGCCCGGAAGAAGAACTGGCAGTTATTTTATCTAATATTCTCCAGAATGCACTGACTGCAGCCAAAGAAACTACAAAGAAACAAATCCATGTCAGGATGACACAGCGGACTGGAAAACTGATGTTTTCTGTGAGAAATACATCAAAACAACCGTCTGGAAAGCAGGAAAAAACAGATTTGGTACACGGTTACGGCCTGGAAAATGTAAAGAGACTGGCAGAAAAGAACGGAGGACAATTTGCTGCGTCTTATCAAGATGGATGGTTTCAGACGACAATTATATTTGAATTAAACCGTTTGGAACAAGATAGATGCAATATGGAACAACAAGGGCGAAATTGAAAAAGAAAAGTGCTATGATGAACCCAAGAGGAGCGAAGAGAAATGTGGCTCGAACGGTTCATCGAATAGCGCTTTTTTATTGTCAAAAAGAATATTTTTAGACGAATTATATTATGAAAGGGAAAACAAATGTTAAAAAGAGTAATCCTGAAAAATTTCAGATATAACTTAAGAAATTATCTTTTGTTCTTTTTGAGTAATACGCTGGCTGTTTCACTGACGCTGGTATTTTTGGGATTAAAGAACAATCTGGGGAATCATATTGAAGATAAGGCGACGAACTATATTATGAGTTCTGACTTTTTTATAGCTGTTATAATGCTGTCAGCCGTATCGGTAGTTCTGACCGTTTATGCAGTAAGAAACTATGTACGTGTGCGTGTGCGGGATTACAGTATGCTGATGCTGCTGGGAATCCGTAAAAAAATGTTTCAAACGATCATTTTTGCTGAATATGGTCTTGGATGGCTGTTGTCTGTAGCCGCAGGTTTTCTATGCGGGAGTCTTATCTATTATCTCTATCAGGAGCTATTGTATGGTCTGGAACCGGACATGATTGAAAAATCTATGATCGGATTCAGGGAATATCTCCTTACTTTTATAGTAAGTCTGGCGATCGTTGTAGTTGTTGTTATGGTTACGCTGACAATTATGGAAGGCAAAAGCCTGGACAGTTTTGCTGCGGGAAAAGAGATACAGGAAAAGAAGATACGGACAGGTAAATGGAGTATCGTATTTGTTATAGGTATTATTCTTGCCATATATGGCGTTTTTACATTTCCGAACGGAGGGGCTGGCCCTATCCGTGCACAGGTAGTATGGGTCTTGTCAGGACTGTTTGTCATGTATATCGGGATCGGCCTGCTTTTGGAAGTTTTAAAGAAGCGTCCAAAAATTTATCTGTCGCATCTGTTTCGGATTAATCAGCTAAATCATCATTTTACCAGTAACTTTCTGGTGATTTTTATGTTGTTTATTATTCATTTTTTTGCAACCGGATATGTGGTGCAGGGACTGGCGGGAAGCTTTCCGATATATGTGGATAAAGAACTTTATCCCTATGATTATATTTTGTCTATTCGGGAAGGGGATCAGAAGATAGTAGAAGACGTTGTGGAAAAATACGAAGGAACACTGGAATGGATCCCTATGATTAAAGTTGTAAATATGACTGGACTGGATGAGTTTGGTATTTCGCAAAGCGCTTGTAAAGAATTGATGGGAGTTTCTTTTGATTTGAACGACAATGAAGTCGGACTGTATAAAGAAGATAATGAAAAGTCGGATAGGGAGATTAATGATCCGTCAACTCTGGAAGTGTATGAAATTTTACGCATGGGAAGATTCCGGGGAGAGGATTTAAATATCTATACCTATACAGATGATGGGTATGAAAAGTTTGACGTGGTAAAAGCTGTCAGTGGAAATTATCTTGGCTGCCTTTCGGATGGTTACAGGGATAGCTGGATTATTATGTCAGACGCAAGGTTTGAGAAGTATTGGACACAGTTCCAGGAGAAAGAGGACGAACCTGTCTATCTGGCGTTGCTTTGTATTCCGGAGGAGTATCGTTCTCAGGCGGGAGAAGAACTGAAAAATTATTCGGACAAATATGGCGTAGAAGAAATGAGTTCATTGCAGGAGAACTATTATGATGTAAATCAGGTGGTAGACGGGATTGAGAAGCGAAGTCTGTTTCAGATAAGCAGTAAACTTTTGCTGATCTTGTCGCTTCTGTTCAGTAGTGTTTTTATTGTGAAGATAAAGGCGATGGCTGATGAAGAAAGCATGCAAAGAAGATACACTTTTTTATCTTCCATGGGAATGCATCGAAAAGAAAGAAGAAAGAATGCGCGGTTTGAGGTGATCTGTACAGCTGCAATACCATTGATTATCGGTATTGTCTATGGTGTGAATTATAATGTACAGTACTGGAAACTTCTGATGGCTTCTGGGGATGATATGAGCGGTGATTATATAAAAGTATTAGCGATTCATCTTCTGCTGTATTTTATCTTACAATTTATTGGCATTCTGTTCATTGCTGCAGGGACAGCGAAAAAAGTTACAGAGAAATCTTAAGTGGGAGGAAATAAATCATGCATGTATTAGAGGTGGAAAATTTAATCCGTAATTATCAGAAGTCAGCGTTGAAAAAGAGTGACGAGGACATCAAGGTCTTAAAGGGTCTCAACTTCTCTGTGGAGCAGGGAGAGTTCGTGGGCATCATGGGAAAGTCCGGGTGTGGAAAGACTACGCTTCTGAAAGTGCTGGGGATGATCGACAAGCAGACAGACGGCGTTGTGCGGTTTATGGAAAAAGACACCAGCAAGTTGTATGGCGATGAACTGGCCGATATCCGGAGAGAGCAGATTGGCTTTGTATTCCAGGATTTCTATCTGATGGACAGCCTGTCTGTGGAGGAGAATATCATGCTGCCTATGATCCTGGGACAGGAGAAGGTAGACGTGATGACGAAGGCTGCCAGAAAGTATGCGGAGCAGTTCCAGATCAGCCATCTGCTGAAAAAGAATCCTTATGAACTGTCCGGCGGTGAGAAGCAGAGGGTAGCCATCTGCCGTGCGCTGATCAATGACCCGGATCTGATCCTGGCGGACGAGCCTACCGGGAACCTGGACTCCAAGTCCGGCCAGATCGTCATTGACGCACTGGTGCGGATCAATCAGGAATTTGGAAAGACCATCGTAATGGTCACCCACGATCCGCAGATGGCCAGCTACTGCAGTCGGATCATCCTGTTAAAGGACGGCGTGATCCTGGATAATCTGGATCACGGAGACAGCCAGGAAGCGTTCTATCAGGAGATCATCGGACGGATGGCGGATTTATAGAGTTTTACGGGGGAGATAGGAG
>NZ_JACJLV010000081.1 GCF_016902415.1 Mordavella massiliensis
TGCAACATTCGTTCACATTTATTATTTTAGATAAAATCATATTGCAAAATAAGAAACAAGCCAGATGGAAAAGAAGAAAAATGTGGCAGGTAAAAGAAATGGAGGTAGTTTATGGGTATGAGACAAGTTGAGATTTTAGAAGCAACGAAAACAACAACAAATAGTGTGGGAAGACGAAGTATGGGGATACCGGTTCAGCGTATCCGTGTTGCGGCATACTGCCGTGTGTCTACGGACGGAGATGAACAGCTTGGCAGCTTTGTATCTCAGAAATCTTATTATGAAGAAAAAATACGTCAAAATAAGGAATGGGTGCTGGCAGGCATTTTTGCAGATGAAGCAATCACTGGAACGAAAGTGGACAAACGGGAAGGATTTCAGGAAATGATAAGGGAGTGTCAGAATGGGAAAATTGATATGATCCTTACAAAATCCATTTCCCGGTTTTCCAGAAATACACAGGATACGTTGAAATATGTGCGTATGCTCCGTGACCGGAATATAGCCGTTATATTTGAAAAAGAAAATATCAATACATTGGATATGAATGGCGAAATGCTTCTTACCATCCTTAGTTCTCTTTCGCAGGGAGAAGTGGAATCCCTTTCGGAGAATGTGAAGATGGGATTACGAATGAAAATGAAGCGGGGCGAACTGATAGGGTTCAATGGATGCCTGGGGTATGATTACGACCGGGAGACTAAGACAATTACTGTGAATGAACAGGAAGCAGAAACAGTACGTCTGATTTATGATCTGTATCTGCAGGGATACGGTACTTCGACTATTGCTAGAAGGTTGATGGAATTAGGAATCAAAAATAGGTGTGGAACTGTAGAATGGCATACGCATGGAGTGATGGGAATCATCAAAAATGAGAAATATAAGGGAGATGTTCTTCTTGGTAAAACATTTACGGTTGATCCCATATCGAAGAGACGGCTTGCCAATATGGGGGAAGAGGAGCGGTATTATATCAGGGACCACCATGAACCAATTGTTTCAAGAGAAATCTGGGATAAAGCAGAACAAATTCGTCTGAAACGCGTAAGACCAAGACTGATGGAGACAACCGGGAACAGAGAACGCTACACCAGACAATTTACATTCAGCAGTATGCTGGAGTGTGGGTATTGCGGTCATAAACTTTCCCGCAGAACAAGACACCAGACGATCACAACGAAAAAACCAGTCTGGCAGTGCATGAATGCAACCAAGAATGGAATCAGTAACTGTCCGAATTGCAAAGCGATTGATGAAGTAATTATTGAAAATGCATTTCTGGATGCATTCCGGTTACTGGCAGATAACTTTGATGATGTTCTGGATTCCGTATTGAGTACCATTGAAGATGTATTGAAAGATGATACGGAATTAAAACGGGTAAAACAGCTGGAGAAGGATATAGCCAGTATTGAAACGAAAAAAAGCAGGTTAACAGATCTGCTGATTGATGGTAAAATAGAGCAGGAAGATTATGATGAAAAGAAACTGAGTTTTCAGCGGAAACTTCATCAGATGACAGAAGAAAAGGCTTATCTGGAAGAAAATATCGGGCAGCAGAAGAATATAAGCAAGCGTATGGAACAGCTTCGGAAGACACTGGAAAATGAAGATATCCTGGATGAATTTGACCGTATCGTGTTTGAAAGCATCGTGGAAAAGGTAATTGTCGGTGGCTATGATGAAAACGGCAATCCTTCTCCATATAAACTGACTTTTGTTCTGAAATGTAATCAGGACTTGAAAGTAGATGATGCGAAAGCAGACTATAATGCAAATCAGAAAGGGAAAAAGGTGTCATAATGGAGCTGGAAAATAAAGATATTTTGGAAAGAAATGTATCAGAAAAAATGTGCTCATCAGGCAGTAACGGGGCTGGGGAAATATGTTCCCCAGGGACTGCCGACACATGTGGAGACGGTATGTTTATTGTCCAAACTTCATTCAGACCAACATATCGAGGTAGAAGTGAAAATGGACGAGCTTGATTTGACGGCTGCGGAGAGCAAAGCCACTTATGAGGAAATCAAGAAGTATGTACTGGAGCATACGGGATTAAAGGTCAGTAATTTATATATCGCACCGGTAAAGCAGAAATGCGGTATTATTGAGAGGGTAAATTATAACCTACCGAAATCAGAAAACTCCAGACAGCCGAAATGCCCGCCAGAAAAAGAAAAAGCTATAAAAGAGGCATTGGAATATTTTCGTATGATCTGACGCTATCTCGGAAATAGTTATACATTTTTGCACATTTGAGCTGCTCTCCGTTCCTACATATAATGAAAGTGAAGAAACGGAGGTGGCTTGTATGAGAGAACAGAAATTCCACATTTATCTGGATAGCCACGAAAGGACAATCCTGCTACATAGCCTTGTGGAACTGAAAAATCAGCTCCTTGCGCAAGGCAGATATGCGGACTGCGTTGACGAACTGATTTTTAAGGTTACGGGCGCACCGCTGAAAAAACTCAAAGTACAACACGATTGCGGGAGGGTATGATGGATGGCGTAGAATTTAAAGAACTGTTCAAGGCAGCTGTGGAAACACTGAGGGAAAAGACGATCACTCCGCTGTTGGAAGCAGACGCAACCTATCAGGAGGAATTTTGCTGATGCAAAGCGGTATAATCAGTATTGGGACGAGTTGGAAAAGGGAGTACATATAGATCATCCTGGACTGACACAGGCGGATATAGACGCGTGGAAATTAGCGGATATTAAACTCGATGAACATATCGCTATCAGTAAGGTGGATACGGATGCCGTGGTTAAATTGAGGGCAAATGAGGCTACCGCGTACGATAGTTTTATTACATCAAAAAATAGTATAGATGAAATCAGCAGTTCGTCACTGCTGGATATTGATGCAATACGTCCTAAGTTAAAAACTGAACCTGATACGGCTTTTTTCTGGTCTGGAAGAACAGACGGAATAGGTGGAGCTGAGAATGCAGCAAATATCGCTAAAAGTAGAGGTGGAGTTACATTAGAATCTACAATTGAAAAACAAAAAATTGTTATGCCGGAATGGGATTTTAATAATCCAAGTACAATGGAAGCCTGGGACTTGGCATCTGGAGCATATGCCGAACAGGTATCAGGAGAAATAAGAGCGGTCATTGGTTCAGAATTAAGACCGGGCAATATATGGGAAAATATTGAGCTGCCACGTCTTAAGAATAATCCTAATGTTACAAAGATAACAACAATTGACCCGAAAACAGGTATAGAGCATGTTATTTTTGAGAGGTGAGAAAATGAAAATTACAGGTAGTATGAACTATGTTAAATTTGATTTGGAAAATGGTTATATCATAAAAGCGGAAGGAGAAATGCTTGTAGGGAGAAAATTTGTAGTATATACAGACACTATGAAAACATGGGAGCCACCGCATGAGAATGAGAAACTCAGTAAAGAACAAATAGAAGAAATCATTCGGGAAGTGCAGGAAAGTATGAGTGAAAATACAGTTCAGATTATATTTGAATAAAAAAATATGTTTTTGCAGAACATTTGCCGGAAACATGAAATATCAGAAATGGATAATTTTTTTGTAAGTGAATTTCAATACACAGAAGAATGTATTCCGGAATATCTGAAACGGTGGTGGAGAGAAAACCTGATAGTATCTTATATCTTAACAGCGTTGGTTTTCCTGTATTTTTTCTTGATGTTGATCATACGGAGAAATCTTGTTTATCTGTTTCTGGAACTTCTGCCGATCCTGCTCCTGCTGCTCATAAGAGTCAAGGTCAGCAGGGCAATTAAAATAGAAAAAGAAAGATATCAGGTAAATTACAGGAACACGGTACCTTTGATGCATATCGAAATAGGTCAGGATATTCTTTACAGAATAGAGGACAAAGAAAAACATTTATCCCTGTCAGATATTAAAAAAGTGTTGGAAACCCCTGATATGATAGTGATA
>NZ_JACJLV010000082.1 GCF_016902415.1 Mordavella massiliensis
ATAATGCGATTAACGGGACGGACTATGACAATCCGGAAGAACTGGAGGTCAACACCCTGGAAAATGTGCTGTACCTTTCCATGAAGAACGATTTGTCTTTCCTGATCGACGCGGAGTTGAACTTGTATGAGCACCAGAGCACTTATAATCCCAATATGCCTATGAGGGGGCTTCTGTATTTCGCAGGTGTTTACAACAGACATATTTCCAGCCGTGAGATCAATATTTACAGCAGTTCACCTAAAGTATTTCCTTTTCCCCAGCACATCGTGTTCTACAACGGGACCCAGGAGGAACCGGACCGGAAGATTTTAAAACTGTCAGATCTCTTCCAGCGGCCAACCGGGGAGAAAGAGCCCTGCCTGGAATGTCAGACACTGATGTTGAATATCAATTATGGGCATAACCGGGAATTGATGAAAAAATGCAGACGTCTGGAGGAATACGCCATCTTCGTGGATACCATCCGGAAGAATCAGGCGAAAGGGCAAGATCTGCAGGAAGCAGTGGAAGGGGCGGTGGAAAGCTGTATTGCCGGCGGGGTCCTGGCGGATATCCTGAGATTGCAGAAAGCAGAGGTGGTACAGATGGTACTGGAAGGATTTGACCAGGAAGCATACGAAAAAGCCATGAAAAAAGAGGGTTATGAGGATGGATATCAAGATGGTAAAAAGGAAGAGCAGGAGCGGGGAATCGGTGGCTTGATCCGTTCTTTGAAGGAATTCGATATTCCGAAGGGGCAGATTTTGCAAAAACTTCAGGACACCTATCAGCTTACGGAAGAGGAAGCAATGGGTTATATAGAGAAAAATTGGTAGATGAGATGTGATGGAGAAACAGACAGATGGATACAGCTACACTTTTGTTTTTTGAACAGCAGCCGGAAGCGCTTCCATTGTATGAAGCATTTGCAGGCGCAGTTATGGATCAATATCCGGACACGAGGATTAAGGTGCAGAAATCACAGATATCCTTTTCAAACCGGTATCTCTTTGCCTGCGTATCTTTTGCCCGGGTAAAAAAGAAGAAAGAGCTGCCAGATCCCTACCTTGTGATCACGCTTGGCATGCCTTATCCGCTGGAATCTCCCCGGGTGGCCGTGAAGACAGAACCTTATCCGGGGCGGTGGACGACGCATATCGTGATCGGATCAGCAGATGAGGTGGATGAAGAACTGCTGGGCTGGGTAGCAGAGGCGTATACCTTTGCGAATACGAAATAAAAGTTTCCACAGAAAAAGACGGAGTGAGATTTTTGGAAAGCAGCAGAAGAGAAAAAGGAAACAGAACTTTTTACATAGTGGTAGGAATTATTATACTGGTTTTGCTGTCATTATATACGCTATTTATGATGTGGGTAGGCGGCGGGTATCTTGAAGAAGGGATCGCAGGCTATATCACACATATAGTGAAAAGAGTAATTCTTATCATAGTAGCGGGAGGATTGCTGGTTTATTCTTACCGGAGGATAGAAAGCCGGAAAGGTGCTTTGCTGTGGCTTCTTTTTCTCTGTATTTCGCTTTTTTTCTGTTTTATTTTTTTGAGAAATATAATCCTTGACATTCCATATATTTCTAAGCCAGAGTGTACGCGATTGCGGGTTATCTCATGGGATGTTGATACGGAAATGGACTATTATATCCCCTATAAGATAGAAGGACTGGATGAAGATGGAAAAAAGCGGCGGTTCACAGTGAACAAAAGCACATACAAACGATACAGCAGGGAGGATAGTATAAACATAGCGGATGTAATGTATCTGCCTCGTACGAGAGTTGTAATGAAACTTGATATGGGGGATGCTGAGACAGAAGAATAAGGTTTCTTTGCTTTTAAGGGGATTGACGGCAGAAAGCTGGAAATGCTGTTTCTTGCGCCTGAAGAGCGGGGAAGGGGATTGGGAAGAAAGCTGCTGGAATATGGCATTACAGAATATGGCGTCAAAGAACTGACTGTCAATGAGCAGAATCCACAGGCAAAAGGATTTTATGAGCATATGGGATTCCGGGTTCGGGAAAGGTCAGAGATTGACGAGCAGGGGAATCCGTACCCCATCTTGTTTATGGAATTACAATAGCCTGGAATGGATAGTTGCAAGATAAAGGATGTGATGGAACATTTTATTACTTCGCGACTATGGGTTGACGCATTTCCATGCTTAAATGGTGGCTTTGTAACGGATCTTGTTGTTACAATGATACCAAACGAGGAAATAGATATGATTGAAGTATTATTTGGAGAAAGCGAAGCAGCCTCCATGAAAGCTGCAAAAACTAAGGTAATATTGGGGCATGTAAGTGGACCAACATCGGTATGGAAGTCAGGGAAAAAGACACCGCCAGAGAGACCTTTTACTGGTTGGGTAGAAGGGACGGTGGAAGAAGTGATCTGTCTTGGTTTTATGCTGGATATTGGTAATATCAAAGAGGCCGTAGACAGTCAGTACCGGAAACATCTGATTTATTCCATGTACGCACAAAATCAATATGGTAAGAATCCGGAAATAGATGAAGAACTGAAATTGACAGGGGAAGTTTACACGAATGAATTATTGCGTTTGAGAAAGTATCTCGAAGATGGAGAGATAATCCGGATATGGTACAGCGACGCGCCCTATTTCAGATGTGGCTTTTATAGTCTGTGTCAAATGCTGAAAAACTATAAGAATGAGATTCATGTCGTAAAACTTCCTGAATATGTAGTAAGAAAAACGAGTGTTATTTCATATAGAAACTGGGGCGAAGTCTCGGCGGAGGAATTTGCGGGGTTCTTATCCTATGAAAGGATACTGACCAAAGAAGAGGTGGGGATATATGCGCTGTTATGGGCAGAATTGACAGAGGACAACAGCCCGCTCAGAGCTGTGATAAATGGAAGAATTACCGGTGTTCAAGAAGATTTTCATGATTTTTTGATATGGAAAAAACTTACATATAAGCCAGTCAAAGAGGCAAGATTGATAGGCGATATTCTTGGGAATTTTCAGATAGGCATGGGCGACTGGTGGTTTGCAAAGCGAATCGAATATTTTATTCAGCAGGATAAAATTAAGGTATTGGAAGATTCCGAAAACAAATATGCGAGAGTGATTTGTAGGGCAGATGGCAGGGAATAGATTTGTCTATTCTGCCATCTTGTTTTTTAACAGCTTATCCACTATAATGAACAAACAATCAATGGGAGGGTTCTTCTTCCCGCAAAGGCCGGATCTTCCGGCCGTCCATTTTATATCCGGCGGTTTCCGCTACTTTATTCCAGACCTTTTTTGAGCTCACTTAAAGGTTGCAACGGTTTGTTTTGTTTTCTATAATGAAAGGAGAAAATCAATGATGCAACAATTTCATACTCAGGAATATCCCACTGCGAACCGCAACTACAAGGATCGCCTGTTTCGCTTTGTGTTTAAGAACAAGAAGGACCTTCTGGATCTATATAATGCGATCAACGGGACGGACTATGACAATCCGGAAGAACTGGAGGTCAACACCCTGGAAAATGTGCTGTACCTTTCCATGAAGAACGATTTGTCCTTCCTGATCGACGCGGAGCTGAACCTGTATGAGCACCAGAGCACTTATAATCCCAATATGCCTATGCGGGGGCTTCTGTATTTCGCAGGTGTTTATACCAGACACATTTCCAGTCGTGAGATTAATATCTACAGTAGTTCGCCCAAGGAATTTCCCTTTCCTCAGCACATTGTATTCTACAATGGAACCCAGGAGGAAC
>NZ_JACJLV010000083.1 GCF_016902415.1 Mordavella massiliensis
ATTTAAAAGTACAGCATAAAAACAGAAAAAAATAGGATGTTTTTTTGGAGTTTTTTGAACAGTTTGCGATTGCGTCCCACTTCTCTTTTTCGTATAATATATAAATATCAGCAATTTAGGGAGGAATATGGACATGTCTGGCTCAACATTTGGAAAACTATTTAGCGTAACTACCTGGGGCGAATCCCACGGCCCTGCCATCGGCGCTGTGATCGACGGCTGTCCGGCCGGCCTGTCTCTTGCCGCCGAAGACATTCAGAAATATCTGGACCGCAGAAAACCCGGGCAGAGCCGTTACACCACTGCAAGAAAAGAAGGCGACCAGGTGCAGATCCTGTCAGGCGTTTTTGAAGGACGCACCACCGGAACCCCTGTTTCCGTAGTGGTTTTTAACGAAGATCAGCGTTCCCGCGACTATAGTAACATCAAAGACATCTACCGGCCCGGACATGCCGACTACTCCTATGACGCCAAATACGGCTTCCGGGATTACCGGGGCGGCGGCCGCTCTTCCGGAAGAGAAACCATCGGCCGGGTGGCTGCCGGAGCCATCGCCGCAAAGCTTCTTAAAACCCTCGGCATCCGTCTGACCGCCTATACCCGGGCCATCGGTCCTGTAAAGGTCCCATCAGACGCCATAGACCTTACGGTGATCCGGGACAACCCGCTCTATATGCCAGATCAGGAATATGCGAAGAAAGCCAGCGCCTACCTGGAAACCTGCATGCAAAAGCAGGATTCAGCCGGCGGCATCGTTGAATGCCTCATCGACGGCGTGCCGGCCGGAATCGGCGATCCGGTGTTTGAAAAACTGGACGCTTCCCTTGCAAAAGCCATCATGTCCATCGGCGCTGTCAAAGGCGTGGAGATTGGCGACGGTTTTGCATCCGCACAGCTTTCGGGCAGCCAGAACAACGATCCCTTCTATCTCCCGGAACCGGGCAAGGCCCCGGCCAAAGAAGCAGCGGGATCCATCCCTGCCCCGGCAAAGTCTTCCAATCACGCAGGCGGGATCCTGGGCGGGATCAGCGACGGCAGCCGGATCATTCTAAGGGCCGCCATAAAGCCCACCCCTTCCATCTCAAGAGAACAAAGCACCATTACCCGAGACGGAAAAAACACCACCATAGCCATCCGGGGACGCCACGATCCGGTGATCGTCCCCAGGGCTGTGGTGGTGGTAGAATCCATGGCCGCTCTGGCTCTTGCAGACGCCATGATGTGCAATATGTCTGCCCGGCTTTCCAGCCTGCAGGATTTTTACAGGAACTAAACCGCCTGTACTCTTATATCTTGAAACATCCGCCCCCGATGAATTCCCGCAACAGGGAGTTCGTCGGGACGTTTTCACTTCCGATCCCCACAAAATAATCCAGAAACTTCAGAAGTCTCTTTGCCTCTATGTATTCCGGCTCTTCTCTTCCGATCGCAAACAGCCTTGCCTCCACATAGGGTTTGAGCACTGCCAGCTCATAGATCAGTGCGGAGTTAAACATCACATCTGCTTCCTCCTGAAACGGAAAGATATTCTTTTCCTCCCCTGCTCTTACAGACGGCCACATGCGGATCGTGTCTTTTGCCGAACTTCCTCTTGTCCTGGCATCCCGTACAATCCTTCTCAACAGCCGTCCGTCCGTGGTCGGGATCCGGTTGTGCTCGTCAATATTCAGCTGGGTCAGCGCGCTGATATAGATCTTGAATTTATGCTTATCATCCAGCTGTTCTGTCAGCTTGGGATTCAGGCAGTGGATGCCTTCGATCACCAGCACGTCATTTTTCCCCAGCTTTTTCGTCTCATTTCCATATTCCTTATGCCCGGTCACAAAATTAAACGTGGGAACCCTGACCTCTTTTCCTTCCAGCATATCCTTCAACTGGCGGTTAAACAGGTCGATATCCACAGCTTCCAGGCATTCAAAGTCATAATTGCCATTTTCATCCCTGGGATTTTCTTCTCTCTCGACAAAATAGTTATCCACGGCGATCGGATGGGGCGTCATGCCGTTTACACGCAGCTGTACGGACAACCGGTGGGAAAAAGTTGTTTTTCCCGAAGAAGAAGGCCCTGCGATCAGCACAAATTTGATCTCCGGCCTGGATGCGATCCGGGCGGCGATCTCCGCGATCTTCTTTTCCTGCAAAGCCTCCTGGACCAGAACGATCTCGCTGACGTCCCCGCCTGTGATCTTGTCATTTAAGTCCCCGACCGTCTCAATCCCCTGCATATCTCCCCATCTTGTGGATTCCCGCAGAACCTGGAATAATTTATGCTGCGGTTCAAAGGGCGGCACCGTCTTCGGATCCCTGCGGGTCGGCATCTGGATCACAAATCCCTCCTCGTAAGGATACAATTTGAAATATTTCAGATATCCTGCGCTCGGGACCATATATCCGTAGAAATAATCTTCAAATTCGTTCATGCTGTAGATATTCACTTTTGATACGCGCCTGTACTCAAAGAGCCGCTCTTTATCATACATCCCGTGCTGATGAAACAGAGCGATGGCGTCGTCCGTATGTACGGAGCGCTTCCGGATGGGCATATCCATTGCAACCATTTCCTCCATCCGCGCAGTCACCTGATCGAGAAACTCCTGTGTCACAGGCACATCTCCGGTAATCGTACAATAATACCCTTTGCTCACAGAGTAGTGGATCCTGACTTTCTCGATCTTCTCATGGCCGGCAACATCATAAATGGCCTTCACCAGCATCAGGCTCATACTCCGCTTATACGTCTTGTGTCCCACGTCGCTTCCCGTAGTCTCAAACCGGAGCACACAGTCTCCGCTCAGTTCTTTTCCAAGCTCCTGAAGTTTCCCGTCCGCCACCACAAGAACAATATCATCCTCATAATCCTTCTGGTATTCTTTCGCGATCGCAAGATACGTGGTTCCCTTTGGATATTCCCGGATGGTATCCCCAATCTGCACATGATACATTTCTTTGTCCATAGCTGCCTCCTCGTCTGATGCTTATACGATTAAAAACGGATCTCTTGGCGGATCTGCCGTCACAGAGACGCCTTCCAGCCTCTTTTCCAGAAATTCTCGCATATCTTCGATAAAAATATGTTCAATCCCGTAATGACCGGCATCGATCACGGCAAGCCCCTGTGCCGCCGCATCAATCCCCTCATGATGGCCGATATCACCGGTAACCAGCACATCCGCGCCGGATGCCAGCGCAGGACCAATCATGCTTTTTCCGGATCCCGGAGAGATGGCAAGCCTTTTTACGGTTCCTGACAACTCCCCAAAGACCTGGACATGCGTTAATCCAAATGCATCTTTTACCTTCTCGCAGCAGGCCCTAAGATCCAGAGGATCGTTAAGATCCGCCACCCGTCCGATCCCTTCCTTGTGTTCCCCGTCGCGGGTCACCTCCAGAACAGACGCGCCGGAGAGTCCCAGATACTTTGCTGACAGTTCCGACATCCTGAGCACATCGTAATTGGTATGCATGGCATAATAAGCGATATCATTCCGGATCAGCCGGATCAGGCGGTTCCCGATAAATTCTGCATCTGTGATCTTCTTTTGCGGCGCAAAGATCATAGGGTGATGTGTGACCAGAAGATCCGCCCCTTTCCGGATCGCCGCTTCTATTACTTCCTCCGTTGCATCCAGTGCTACATATATGCGCTTTACCTCTTTTTCATAC
>NZ_JACJLV010000084.1 GCF_016902415.1 Mordavella massiliensis
ATCCATCAGATGGTTCAGAAAGTGAAGCATGACAGGGAGGTGTCACTGGAGTATATGAAAATATTTGAACGGGAGCGTCTGATACGTGAGGACGGTTATGCAAGTGGCAGAGAAGCTGGCAAAGAAGCGGAGTTGGTAGAGATTATTCGCCGGAAACAGCAGAAGGGACTTTCTGCAGATGACATTGCAGAATGGCTGGAACTGGATAAGGAGTATGTTGAAAAAGTAATGAAACTCAAGGAGTTATCATGATCAAAGTAACGTATATCGGTCACAGCGGCTTCTGGGTGGAATGGCCGGACTGTATATGGCTGTTTGATTATTACGAAGGAAAACTTCCGGATGTTCCACCAGAGAAACCTCTGTACATATTTGTATCCCATTTCCATGCAGACCACTTTAATCCTGCTATTTTTCAGATTCAAGCTCATGCGGGTGCGACTTATATTCTATCTCACGATGTCCTTCGCCACAGGAAGATCTCTCCGGAAGAACTTCCAAAGGATCTGTATACAATGCGTCCCGGCCAGGAACTGTCTCTCATGAATGGACAGCTTCTGATCCGTACGCTGCACTCTACGGATTTCGGCGTGGCATTTCTGGTACGGTTTCATGGTAAATGGATTTACCACGCCGGAGATCTGAACTGGTGGGTGTGGAAAGAAGAAACCAAACAATACAATCATAATATGACTGCTAATTTTAAAAAATATACTGCACCGTTAGAGGGAATGGAACTCTTTGCGGCTTTTCTACCTTTAGATCCCCGCCAGGAAGACTGGTATGACAAAGGCTTTTTATACATCCTGGAGCACACAAAAACGGCTCATGTCTTTCCGATGCATTTCTGGAAGGACTATGAGATGATTTCTACGTTTCTCGCTTCTCCGAAAGGCAGCCTTTTTAAGAAACAGGTCGTTCCATTAAGATTCGAAGGGCAGGAGACTATCCTTTAATTCAGATTTATAACAGGAGATAACATGAATCAATCTACTTACGAAAAACGCAGGAAAAGAATTTTTGAGATCATTGAGGTCGGCACAGAATATGACTATGTCAGCAGAATCTATGATTTTTTTAATGCATTCTGCATCATTTTGAATCTTGCAGTCAGTATTTTGTACACGTTTGATAACTACCGGGAACAATATGGTGCCCTTCTGTCCGCAGTGGAAGAGGTTACAGTCGCCCTGTTTATGATCGACTATATCCTGCGGGTATGGACTGCCAAATACTTATATCCGGAGCTTCCGCAGTGGCGGGCTGTGCGGCGTTATGTCTGTTCATTTACCGGTCTTGTAGATCTGTTGTCTTTTTTGCCCCAGTACCTTCCCTTCTTTTTCCCGGAAGGCGCTGTGGCATTCCGTATGCTGCGGATCGTGCGGATCTTTCGGCTTTTCCGCATCAATGCTTATTATGACTCGCTAAGCGTGATCACAGATGTTATTGCAGGGAAGAAGCAGCAGCTCATTTCTTCAGTCTTTATTATTTTGATGTTGATGATCGGTTCCAGCCTCTGTATGTACAGTCTGGAACATAAAGCACAACCGGAGGTCTTTACCAATGCCTTTTCCGGAATCTGGTGGTCCGCATCCACATTGCTGACTGTCGGCTATGGAGATATTTATCCCATTACTACCCTTGGTAAAATGTTCGGAATCTTTATCACCTTTCTTGGCGTAGGCATGGTTGCTATCCCGACCGGTATCATATCTGCAGGATTCGTAGATCAATATTCCCGGATCAAACGAATCGCAGAGATCGGTCCGGAGGCAGATATCCATTTCATCAAAATTCATCTGACAGAACAAGATTTCTGGCCCGGACATACGGTAGGGCAGCTGAAACTTCCGGCAAGCGTTATTGTTTCCGCTATCCAGAGGGATGGCCGGATCCTGGTACCAAGAGGGAATATGATGCTTCATGCGAACGATGTGCTGGTATTGGGCGCCGAATCTTTTAAAGACGATAAACAGAAAATTAAACTAAAGGAAATTTCCCTTTCCGTCAATCATCCCTGGATCGGAGAACGCATCCGGGATCTGGATATTTCCCGCCACTCGATCATCGTACTGATCAAGCGGCGGGGTAAGGTTCTAATTCCGAATGGAAATATGATCCTGCGTGAACGGGATGTGGTAATTATCTATACACAAACCTTTATTCCTCATGCGGAAGAGATTGAGTTGTAGCAGCACGCCGGACAAACATGATCAGACCGGCCGCCGCTGTTAAAAGTCCCAGCATGGAAAAGGCTGCCAAAATGGAGAACTTTTCCGCAGCCACTCCAGCCGCCGGACTTAAAAGCACCATGAATATGCTATAAGCCATACTTCCCACCGATACCATAGTAGCTCTGGAACTTCCGGAAAAATCTTTTTGGTTTTCGGCCTCTGTACGAAGCATGATCATTTCGCCGATACAATGAGCGGCGCCAGCTCCTGCTACAGAAACAGCCAGAGACTTCCTTCCGCTCAAAAAGAGGAAGATCCCTGTCAGAATTCCACCAGCCAGGTAAAAGAACCGGAGAGACATTCTTCCGGTTTTTTCTGTCAGCACAGCTCCGGCCATGGAACAAAGAGAGATCAAAAGCAGCGGAATACCGAGAAATCCCGGTTCCAGTCCGGTCTCTACCAGATGGTCCTGAAGCAGCATGTAGACCACATACACGGCCGCGGATAGTAGCTGACGGCGTTTATCCCCATTGCCAGGAGAATCATAAAAAAAGCATCCGATACGATCATACAAAAAGCAGAAACCGCCGATACAATCCCGGCCAGCATCAACGTCTTTCTTCTCCCTATGGTATCTGAAACCATACCGCTTGGAATTTCAAAGCACATGCTCACCGCATGAAAAACCCCTTCTGCGATCCCTACCTGTGCAAGAGAAAATCCCCGCTCCAACAAAAAAAAGACCCACACAGCATCTACGATCTGCAGACCACTGACAATTTCATATAAATATAATCTGGAAATTTGTTTTTTGATATTCATAGCATTATCCTTTCATAGTCATTCATAAATTCAAGAATAATGCCCATTTTAGAATTACAGATCATAATGACAGATTATCTAAAAATGGGCGCACTTATAGCGTGAATACCAAAAAAGCTGCCTTTTTGAATCATCAAAAATGGTGTTTTCCAGCCCATTTGTGCGCCCTCCTTGTCAAATCCATGTGTAGTATAGCATAAAATCCAGTGCTATTACAAGTGATTTCAAACCATGGCCAGAATGGCCATATCATCCGCATCCGGGTTCTCTTCCAGAAGTTTCATCACCTTTTCAACATACTCCTTATCCAGTTCCAGCCATTCTGCAATGTCATCTGCAGAAAGTCCCTTCTGCTGTTTCCGGCGAATGATCTCTACCAACTCCGCTTCTTTGCCAGCTTCTTTGCCGCTTGCATAACCGTCCTCTTTGCCACTTGCGTAACCATCCTCTTTGCCACTTGCATAACCGTCCTCACGTATCAGACGCTCCCGTTCAAATATTTTCATATACTCCAGTGACACCTCCCTGTCATGCTTCACTTTCTGAACCATCTGATGGAT
>NZ_JACJLV010000085.1 GCF_016902415.1 Mordavella massiliensis
ATATAGACTGGAAAACCCAAAATGAATGGGAAATTATTATTACTAAAATTTTAGAGCTTTTATCAGAATATATTAAAAAAATTGAAGCGAGAAATGATGAATTCCTGCAATGGAATGGCAGTGAGAAAACAGAAGAATATGAGAATAACAACAGCTTAGTAAATACAAAAGAATATGAAAATACTTCGGGTGATAAAATAAGTTTAAAATTTGGAAGTATACATTCGTCAAAGGGAAGAACACATTTAGCAACTTTGGTTGTAGAAACAAAATATTATGAATATAATCTTACATCTATATTACCATGGCTATCGGGGAAATCAAAAAAATTAGGGGTGAGAAATACAAAAAGGCTCAAATGTCATTACGTAGCGATGACACGTGCAAAAGGGTTGCTTTGCTTAGCGATACCCAGTAAAAATGTATCTGTTCAAGATCGGAGAGAATTAGAAAAATTTGGATGGAAGCTGGAAATGGTAAAATGAGAAAGGAAATGATTTATGGCAACACGGTCAATTGAATACCTGCAAAGTCTTGTACGGGAACTTGCAAAGCTACCGGATGAGACGGAGTGGATAGAGTTTAAATGCAATAATAAACAACCACAAATGATTGGTGAATATATTTCTGCCCTCAGCAATTCGGCTGCACTATGCGAACGGCCAAAAGCGTATTTGATTTGGGGCATAGATGATGAGACACATAAAATTGTGGGAACTGAATTTCAGTATCGAAAAATGAAAAAAGGAAATGAGGAATTAGAAGCGTGGCTTTCCAGAATGCTTTCGCCAAGGATTAACTTTCGCTTTTTTGAGGTTCCTATGGATGAAGGAATAGTTGTTATATTGGAGATTCCATGTGCTGAGAAACAACCGGTTCAATTTTCAGGAGTAGAATATATACGAATTGGAACAAATAAGAAGAATTTGAAAGAATATCCTGATAAAGAACGGGAATTATGGAGGACTTTTGATTGCACACCATATGAATTAAGAATTGCAATGGGAAGTTTAGATGAGGATGAGATGATATCATTACTGGATTATTCTAGGTATTATGATAAACTCGAAATGCCAATTCCAAGAAACAGGGATAAAGTATTGGAAGACTTACAGCATGAAAAATTTATAAAAAGAAACGATGCCGGGACATGGGATATTACTAATATGGGTGCTTTGATGATTGCAAAAGATTTGAAGAAATTCGAATCTTTGCATAGAAGATCTGTTCGAGTTATTTGGTACAAAGAAAATTCCAGGCTGGATGCAATTAGGGAAAAGGAATTTTGTACCGGTTATGCATTTTCACATGAAGAAATAGTCCAATACATTATGACAATTATTCCACAGGAAGAGGTGATAGTAGAAGCTACCAGAAAATCCGTTGTCAGTTTTCCAGAGATTGCGATTCGTGAAATGCTAGCTAATGCAATGATTCATCAGGATCTCCAACAACGAGGCACAAATCCTATGGTTGAAGTATTTAAGAATAGAATTGAGTTTTCGAATGCCGGAGCGCCTTTGGTAGCAATTGAACGAATTGTAGATTCTGTTCCTATATCCCGAAATGAAAATATTGCTGGATTTATGCATAAATGTGGTATATGCGAAGAACGTGGTAGTGGCTACGATAAGATAGTTGAGTCTACAGGTAAAAATGAGTTGCTTGCTCCCAGAATTGAAAATCAGAATAATCAATTTACAAAAGCAGTATTGTTTGCAAAGGTGCCCTTTGAGTTAACTTCAAAGGAAGATCGTATGAGGACATGCTATATGCAGGCATGTTTGGCATATGTCAATTTTGAAGGGATTTCAAATGCTGATATACGTAAGATTTTTGGATTAGGAGAAAAAGAAAAGTCAAAAGCTTCAAGAATTATTGCTAATGCTGTTGATGGTGGTTATATTAAGGTAATGGATCCTGATACAGCACCTAGATACAAAAAATATATTCCTTATTGGGCATAATCTAACTTCCGCTAAGTTTTGTTTGAGTATTTGTGTGTGTAGTGATTTTGAAAAAATGATACAAAAAAGCACTGAAAAGCCATTATTTTAGGAGTTTCAGTGCTTTTTAACACCATAATTGTAAAATACATAATAAATTTTAAGTTCTGCTAAGTTTCGCTAACTTCTGCAGAAAATTTTCTCCACTGCTTCATCGGTTCATGTTTCCCACAGTCATCACAGGTCTGCGGCCAGTTGATTTTCCATTCAAAATACTCGTCTTTTGTAATTTTACCGGATTTGAGTTCTTCTTTCCGTATTACCCATTCTTTCATAAAATCATTAACAAGCCCATAATTAATCCATAATCCCACAGGTGGATGTGCAGGCCAGCTATCGTTATCGTGATAACGGACAGCGGTATCTTCGGAAGAATTGCATTTTTCTCCGGGATAAGTTTCCAGTTGGAATAAGTTGATTGCAGACGGATTGAATTCGTCTATCCAGAACAGAAGCTCCATGAATTCAGTAGCATCCATTGTTGTAGCATCATATAGTGTCCATGGATTTACATCCAGGATTTTAGCCATTTCTGTTACCAGTTCTTTTTTGGGAACCCGGTAATTGGTTTCGTATTGGGCAAGACGATTCGCCCCTTTTTCACCCCACCCAAGGGCTGCACCAAGTTCAGCCTGTGTCATTTTCCGGAATGTCCGGATTTTTTTTATTTTATCTCCAATCGTCATATCAGATCCCTGCTTTCTTATTGATATTAATATTTTAACCTCATAATGCGGTTTTGTAAACAGAAACATTCGCTAAAAAGCGAATAACAAGCTTGACATTAACAGAAAAGCGAAATATAATGACAGTATAATGTGATTCGCATAAAAGCGAATGTTTGGACTTTGAAAATGAAATGAGCTGTATGATCTGCCAACACAGATGCCACGACCCTGTAGTATTTTATATTCAGGCGAGCGTTGAAGATACTCCGGCAACGGCTGGTATGCCTTAGAGGAAGCTGCCAGTTTTCAGATTCAGATCTGATAGAGGTCAGTTGTAACACTGGCAGCAGATAGTACAAATGGAAGCCAAAACAAGTGCAAGATTTTTAATCGAAGGGAGTGATGCCGAAAAATCATGAGGAAAGGGGGGAGAAGAAATGAGGAAAGAACTGGAGTATGTAAAGAAAATAGCTTTGCTTGCAAAGTTATTCCGTTTGGAACTTCTGACAGAAAAAGAATATGAAAGAATCAGACGGAAGCTGATGGACAGTTATCTGATTGCAGGGGAACGCAGCAATGATCCAAGGAAGGCAATCGCATAAAAAGTAGAAAGTTGAGAAAGACAATGGAAGACACAGTAATGCAA
>NZ_JACJLV010000086.1 GCF_016902415.1 Mordavella massiliensis
GAATTACTAATAAATTCGGCAATTTTTTCCCGATCATCAGCAACTATATTATATTCTTCTAGCCATTCATACCGCCATAATAGATGGGTAGTTAAATTTCTGTCTCCCAAATAATCTACTCTTCCAGTAGCTTTTGCTTCCCAAAATGAAATATTCTCTATTTGATAGTCAATTATATTCTCGCCCTTTTTACTTTCTATTAATAACTTTTTTGCACGCATAACACTGTCCAATGCATCTTCAAGAAAGTGTTGGGGATTAGGCAAAACTTCATTTGTATCATATAAACACAGTCTATTGTTAGTATACATATGAGGTATAATGAGTCCTTTTGTATCATCAATATATACCTCTGGGAATTCATATGGATAATAGTGCGGGAATTTCATAAGTAATTTAAAATTGATATTCTCTATTGTAATGCAGATTTTTATTTCATCATTATCCTCATCATAATCACAATCAATTCCGTTTTTCATTAAAAATTCATATACGTTCTTATGCAAAATGACTATCCTCATTCCCCAAGTTTATAGGAGCTACTGTTTTATCTGATATATCTTTATTGGCATCTTCTCCATTTGGAAATCTATCTCCAAATACTTTTCGAAGAATATCTGTCGCATCTTTTTCATTACTTTTTTCATTTATAGCTATATCAAGTTTTCTTTTTAAATTATTTAACCCATTAATTATTGAATTTTTAGATGTTTCACTGATATCTGCAAACAGATCTTCATCTGTGGGTGTCACTGGCTTAAAACAATGAAAACTATCCTCTAAGGAATCTATAATATTTGTTACTGTATCTAATAATGAAATATCATCGCGATTTTCAGTAACACTAAAATTATTGCACACTAAAATTGTTATTGCCATACCTTTAATATCAATATTTTTGTAATCCTTCCACGCCTTTAAATATTTAACCATATGCCGTATTTGCTGACCATTATCATCAACAAAGCCTTGGAACCATTTTGTGAAAGCTTTTGGATCACTTTCAATCCATCCTTTACTCTTATGGGCTAAATATGCAATACTATCACCATCGCTGTTTTCGCCCATAATATAGATTGGCAAATCAATATGATATTTATCCTCGTATACAACTCTTATGCAAGTATTTTTATCTATTGGTAAATTAGATGTGTGACCATTAACAGCATCTTTTACCCATGTATGTACCGTTTGCGTTGACGGCCAAACATCCTGTTCTGTTGAGTACCCTTGCAAATACACCCCATTATCGAGATCAAATTCATCATCGCCTGTAGGCATAATAGCAGTGTGCATTGAATAAGATCCTTGAGTGCAATGCTTTGGTTTTTTTCGTCCCTTTTCTTCAAACCTATTGCTTATTTTAGTACGTAAGGCATTACGACCTCTCATTATTTTTTCTTTATATGTTCTTGTCAATGAAATCTCTTCACAAAATTCTTCAAACAACTTATTTAAGTCTAACATTATATTACCTCCGTTCAAAACACGTTAGCACTCATCTTAGAAGGCTGCTACTAAATACAAGCTATCACTTTTATATGAATTAGTCAACTTTAATTTATAACAACTTTGGGGGTTTTTAGAAAATACCGGTAAAACACAGGTACCGTGTACCACGATCCGGTTATAACGCATGAAAAAAAGATGCTCTTCTGCTGCTGAAAAACACCTCGGGGCGGTCAAAGAAAAAATTCTAAAAATCTATGAAGATTTCCACCAAAACTACAGCGCTCCTAAAATCACCAGAGAACTATGGAAAAGTGGTAAAAAAATTTCATTAAAAACGGTTGCGAATTATATACGGCAGATGGGGATCAAAGCCCAATGGGTAAAGCCGTATACGCAACCTACGATAGATTCTGATTTCAGTAAGGAACTTATTATCCTCGATTACAACCTCCCAGTATCCCTTTTGGCTGGTTTCAACGCGCTTAACAATATTCCGATGCTTCATTTTGTTGAGATAATACTTCACACGGTCAACTTTCCAGCCCAATTTAGCTACTATTTCTTTCTGAGTGATATTGTGTTGCTCTTTGATTGCCGTCAATACGGCTTTATCTTCTTCCGTCATCCTAACTTGGATGGTAACTCGGATAGTTTTTCAGCTCCTCGGGTGGTATCCTCTAGTGCATCCTCTGTATTGCGATAGAGATTGATGCGAAATCCAATCTCCATATCGCAGAACTCCGGCTCACGCAGTCCATATTCCCTCATGGATTTCATCAACTTCGGAATGCCCTGCCCCATGCCTCAATCAAATTCATATAGGAGAATGCATTGGGAAGCGCGCGATTTCGTATCTTGGAATATCCCTCTTTCATCTTGTCCAGCGTCACACCGGGCATAAGACCGCCAGGGGAGGTGATTCCCAATCGCTCATCATAGATGGCTAGCTGAATATATGAATTTTGCAAATAACTGCAATTCATAACAGCATTGATGATAAGCTCTCTGATACTGTCCGGCGGCAACTCATAAATGTCCTTACGATAGATACCTTCCAGTTTTACCTTTGAACATTCCACATTGAATATAGGAAAGAAAATCATCTTTCCCCGGCTAAGCAGTACATTCTTGATCACATCCTTGCCCGTTTCTTTCTGTGCTTCAGATTTCAATGGTCTGCAAATCAACTCTGGAATGACAACCGGCTCACAGCTAATGGAAATTGCCACTGTGATAGCATCAATCTCTGAAAAAAATAATATTTTTCAAGATGCCGACTACTTTGCGGGTTATGCCGTCAACGCCAAAAACAATGTATAAGAACCCGCAGAGGCCTTGTAATTAAAGCTCCACTGGTTCTGATTAAAATATCCTACCCTCTGACAGACATTTTTTAGTACCACCAAAGGACTTTTACTACCATCCAATTATCTTTATTTGCTTCTGTCCAGACTGTCACACTTTCTTTTTATAGTTCTCCAACTGATAGAAAATACCTGTTACATATACGAAAGTCACTTCGAACCATTGGTGCCAGGCACCAATGGCAGATACTAAAAGTCTGCGTAAAACTTCAATAATAGTTGTTTTTCCACTATTATTTTTCCCTACAAGCAATGTTGTTTTGGGTGCTATATTAAGACATTCCTCAGCTTGATAGTCTTTAGACGCAGCAAACTGTATCGTATTATTATGTTCTCTAAATTTCCGAAAATTTTCTATGGATAATTTCTTTAAATACATATTTCCCCCTCTATTAACGTACGCTCTACTTTTTACACACTTTGTTCATCTAGACTTATTC
>NZ_JACJLV010000087.1 GCF_016902415.1 Mordavella massiliensis
ATGTAAGCGCTTTATATTCACCCGGATAGCAAATCCGCAACTTTTGTGAGATACTTCAGATACTTGGAGTAATTCACTTCATATCTGGTTCTCAGAGTGTTACAAAAGCTGCACATCTTCTCTCTATATCGTTGGATGCGTTTGTTGCACCTGGTTACTCCAAAATCTCACATCAGAGGAGTTAAATGAAATGAGTACAACTTCAAAGGAGGACCATTGGCTGGAGTTGATCACCCAGTGCAGATCCAGCGGTCTTACTGACCGCCAGTGGTGCATAGAAAACGGAATACCCGTCAGCACATTTTACTATCATGTCCGGGCCCTGCGCAAAAAAGCCTGTGCAGTCCCGGAAGCAGTGGATGCTTCCGCTCAGAAGCAGGAGGTTGTCCAGATCCCACTTTGGGAAACAGAACAGAATCCTTCCGATCACGTTGCTTTACCTGGCCCTTCGGTCTGCCTGGAAATGCAGGGCATCCGCGTTGAGATCCACGAACAGGCCGGGGCGGATGTGATCCGCAATACCCTGCTTGCCCTGCGGCAGCTTTGTTAGGCGAACTGTCCGGCGTAGCAAAATTCTTCCTGGTGACAGGTTATACCGACATGCGCAAGAGCATTGATGGCTTAATGGCGGTCGTCAGGGATACTTATGAATTAGATCCTTACAGCAACTCCCTGTTCCTTTTCTGTGGAAGACGCTGCGACCGGATAAAAGCGCTGCATTTCGAAAAAGATGGGTTCTGCCTCTATTATAAACGTTTGGATAATGGCCGGTTCCAATGGCCGCGGGATTCTTCGGAAGTAAGGAACCTCAGCCGCCAGGAATACCGCTGGCTCCTGGAAGGGCTGTCGATCGACCAGCCAAAAGCGATCCGCCCTGCCAGAAAGAAGGAGTTCTGACCTTTGTGCAAAAGGGAGAAAATTTTCCTTTCTCCTGCAGGGCTGGGAAAATACAGCGGATGACTTATCCACAGGATCACGGAACTGTCCGGGAAACAGGGAGGATAACTGCCCCTGATTTTTACGGATTGCTGCCCGCACGTGGAAAACGGGGCGTTTTGCCCGGGCAGATGCCTGCAAAAACAACCCGTTTTCCACATTTCCCCTCCGTCAAAATGACGGAGGCACTATGGCAGCGGATTCGCTTTTCTGCCGGATTTACGGTATAATAGGAACCAGTGAAAAGAAAGGTGGTTTCCGGATGCCGCAGTCAGAAATGGAAGCGCTCATACAGCTTCAGAAAGAGACAATAGAATCCCTGCGCCAGTTGGTGGACAGCCAGCGTCTTACGATCGAGCAGATGGCCAAAAGCCATGAGGAGCAGACCGCACAGCTGAACCAGACAATCGCGAACCTGAATGAAACGGTCGAATATCTGAAGAAAAAGCTGTTCGCATCTTCCAGTGAAAAAGCAAAGAAAGATGCATTTCCCGGGCAACTGGATCTGTTCAATGAGGCGGAAGCTGCTTCGGATCCTTCTGTTCCGGAACCGGCTCTTGAAGAGGCCGTTGGCGGTTATAATCGCAAAGCAAGGAAACCGAAGGCTACCAGGGAAGAGATCCTTGCAGGGCTGCCTGTGACCGAAATCCCCTGCACGGTGCCGGACGAGGACAGGAACTGTCCCTACTGCGACACCCCGATGGCAATCATCGGGAAAAAGATTGTCCGTGAAGAGCTGCGGATCATCCCCGCGAAAGTGGAACGGATCCAGTATGTCCAGGAGGTCCTGGGCTGTCCGGAATGTAAAAAAGACGGTGCTTCTGTAATCGTTGGGGCGGAAACCCCAAGCCCGCTGCTGAAGCATAGTCTCGCATCTCCATCCACAGTTGCTTACGTGATGTACCAGAAGTATGTGAACAGTGTCCCGCTTTACCGGCAGGAGACAGACTGGAAACAGCTGGGAGTGAAGCTTCCCAGGGCAACTCTGGCGAACTGGGTCATCAAATGCGGTATAGATTATCTGGAGCCGGTGTATGAACGGCTTCACCAGCATCTGCTGGAGAGGGACATCATCCATGCGGATGAAACACCCTGCCAGGTACTGAAGGAGGAAGGGAAAACGGCGCAGTCCAAGTCCTATATGTGGCTGTATGGATCCGGGAATGACGGGCTGCCGCCGATCCGTCTGTATGATTACCAGCCCAGCCGGGGCGGATACCATGCGGAAAAATTCCTGAAAGGATTTTCCGGATACCTTACCTGTGATGGCTTTGGCGGTTATAATAAGCTGAAGGATGTCATCCGCTGCGGCTGCCTTGCCCATATGAGGCGGTATTGGTATGAAGCACTTCCCGGGAAATCGAAGAAATCCCCGGAAAAGGCTCCGGCAGAGATCGGCTTTGATTACTGCAGCCAGTTATTCGAACTGGAAAAGGAGTACTCGGATCTGGATGCCGACACCAGGAAAGCCAGACGTCTTGAGACAGAGCCTGCCATATGGGAGGCTTACTGGTCATGGCTTGAAACCGTGGGCCCAACTGGCGGGAGCCGTCTGGCTAGAGCGGTGACTTATGCGAAAAACCAGAAGCCCTATATGGAGAATTACCTGTTGGATGGCCGGTGCTCCATATCGAACAATATCGCAGAAAATATCGCACGCCCGTATGCAGTAGGGCGGAAAAATTTCCTGTTCCACGATACGGTAAAAGGCGCCCGGGCCAGCTCCATCATTTACAGCTTGGTGGAAACGGCAAAACTCAATAATCTGAACATCTACGCATATCTGGAGACTGTACTGCTCTATATGCCGGACTACAAAAATGAGCCCGAAGGTATAGAAGAGCTGATGCCATGGTCTGACATGATACAGCAGAGATGCCGGATCAGATCGAAAAGTTGAAGTTGGAGTCTTTTACTTCAACTATAGTGGAATACCTTGTGAAAAGATATCCATTATTTTATTGAGCGCTTAC
>NZ_JACJLV010000088.1 GCF_016902415.1 Mordavella massiliensis
AGAGCCGATGAAAGACGTGATAAGCTGCGAAAAGCTTCGGGGAGGAGCAAATATCCATTGATCCGGAGATGTCTGAATGGGGAAACCCGGCGGAGAAGACCTCCGTCACTGCATACTGAATCCATAGGTATGCAGAGGGAACCCGGTGAACTGAAACATCTAAGTAGCCGGAGGAAGAGAAAGAAACATCGATTTCCAAAGTAGCGGCGAGCGAAATGGAAAGAGCCCAAACCGGGATGCGTGCATCCCGGGGTTCGGACCGCGTAATTGATTCAACGATCCTAGCAGAACGGTTTTGGGAAAGCCGGCCAGAGAGGGTGAAAGCCCCGTAAGCGAAAGGGAAGTTGACAAGGCGGGATCCAGAGTAGGTCGAGACACGTGGAACCTTGACTGAAGATGCGGGGACCACCCCGTAAGGCTAAATACTCCTTAGTGACCGATAGAGCATAGTACTGTGAAGGAAAGGTGAAAAGGACCCCGGGAGGGGAGTGAAAAAGAACCTGAAACCATATGTTTACAAGCTGTGGAACATCCATATGAGATGAACCGCGTACTTTTTGTAGAACGGTCCGGCGAGTTGCGCTTTCTGGCGAGGTTAAGGACTTAAGGTCCGGAGCCGAAGGGAAACCAAGTCTTAACAGGGCGGAGTAGTCAGAGGGAGCAGACCCGAAACCGGGTGACCTACCCATGTCCAGGTTGAAGTTGCCGTAAAAGGCAATGGAGGACCGAACCCACATCCGTTGAAAAGGGTGGGGATGAGGTGTGGGTAGGGGAGAAATTCCAATCGAACCCGGAGATAGCTGGTTCTCCTCGAAATAGCTTTAGGGCTAGCCTCATATAAGTCTTGCGGAGGTAGAGCACTGAATTTCCTAGGGGGCGTCAAAGCTTACCGAAGAATATCAAACTCCGAATGCCGCGTAGATGTTGTATGGGAGTCAGACTGCACGAGATAAGTTGGGCAGTCGAAAGGGAAAGAGCCCAGACCTGCAGCTAAGGCCCCAAAATGTGTGTTAAGTGGAAAAGGATGTGGGATTTCGAAGACAACTAGGATGTTGGCTTAGAAGCAGCCACACATTCAAAGAGTGCGTAATAGCTCACTAGTCGAGAGGTCCTGCGCCGAAAATGTCCGGGGCTGAAACACACTGCCGAAGCTCAGGAATCAACATCGTTGATTGGTAGAGGAGCATTGTTAAAGGGACGAAGCGGTACCGGTAAGGAGCCGTGGACTTTTAAGAAGAGAGAATGCCGGAATGAGTAGCGAGAGGAAGGTGGGAATCCTTCCGGCCGAATATCCAAGGTTTCCAGAGTAAAGCTGATCTGCTCTGGGTAAGTCGGGGCCTAAGGCGAGGCCGAGAGGCGTAGTCGATGGACAACAGGTGGAGATTCCTGTACCACAACATAACAGAACTGTGGGGACACGTGTGGAGAGCATGAGCCGGGAATGGAAAGACCGGTGCAAGCGAGGTAGGAGTGTGACTGGCAAATCCGTCACATAATCCAAAGGCGTGATGCGGACCGAACAGAGAGTAGGGAAGCATGTGAGCCATGCGTCAAGAAAAGCCGCTATTGTTTATGTTGTGCCCGTACCGTAAACCGACACAGGTGGATGAGGAGAGAATCCTAAGGCCGACGGGAGAAGCATTGTTAAGGAACTCGGCAAAATGACTCCGTAACTTCGGGAGAAGGAGTGCCGGTGAGAGCCGGCCGCAGAGAATTGGCCCAAGCAACTGTTTAGCAAAAACACAGGTCTGTGCAAAACCGAAAGGTGAAGTATACGGGCTGACGCCTGCCCGGTGCTGGAAGGTTAAGGGGAGAGGTTAGCGTAAGCGAAGCTTTGAACTTAAGCCCCAGTAAACGGCGGCCGTAACTATAACGGTCCTAAGGTAGCGAAATTCCTTGTCGGGTAAGTTCCGACCCGCACGAAAGGCGTAATGATTTGGGCACTGTCTCAACAATGCACCCGGTGAAATTGAAGTACCAGTGAAGATGCTGGTTACCTGCGCCAGGACGGAAAGACCCCATGGAGCTTTACTCCAGCTTGATACTGGGATTCGGTATTGCATGTACAGGATAGGTGGGAGGCAAAGAAGTGGTGACGCCAGTTGCCATGGAGCCGCTGTTGGGATACCACCCTTGCAGTACTGGGTTTCTAACCAGCAGCCGTGAACCGGCTGGGGGACAATGTCAGGTGGGGAGTTTGACTGGGGCGGTCGCCTCCGAAAGGGTATCGGAGGCGCTCAAAGGTTCCCTCAGAATGGTTGGAAACCATTCGAAGAGTGCAAAGGCAGAAGGGAGCTTGACTGCGACACCGACGGGTGGAGCAGGTACGAAAGTAGGACTTAGTGATCCGGTGGTATAAAGTGGGATTGCCATCGCTCAACGGATAAAAGCTACCCTGGGGATAACAGGCTTATCACTCCCAAGAGTTCACATCGACGGAGTGGTTTGGCACCTCGATGTCGGCTCATCGCATCCTGGGGCTGAAGTAGGTCCCAAGGGTTGGGCTGTTCGCCCATTAAAGCGGTACGCGAGCTGGGTTCAGAACGTCGTGAGACAGTTCGGTCCCTATCCGGCGCGGGCGTAGGATATTTGAGAGGAGCTGTCCTTAGTACGAGAGGACCGGGATGGACTGGCCGCTGGTGTATCTGTTGACTGCCAAGGTCATGGCAGAGTAGCCAAGCCGGGACGGGATAAACGCTGAAGGCATCTAAGCGTGAAGCCCCCCTCAAGATGAGATATCCCTAACGCAAGTTAGTAAGACCCCTTGAAGACGACGAGGTAGATAGGGCAGAGGTGGAAGTACAGTAATGTATGGAGCTGACTGCTACTAATCGGTCGAGGGCATGACCAAAGAAGGTCGGTAGGCAGGATGAA
>NZ_JACJLV010000089.1 GCF_016902415.1 Mordavella massiliensis
TTGTACACGGTAAATCATAAGTACCAGCGTATTTTTTGACCGCCGTTTCTGGCGGCCGGTTTACACATTTGTTGTTTTTGTTTTGCTCCGGCAGATTTCCGGCAGCTGCCCAGACCATGGAAGCAGATCTTCCATAAAACGGTAATCCGTATCTTCCTGATGGTCCTTCATCACTGTCAGGACGTATTCCAGATAGCGGAAAGGATTCAGGTTATTCGCCTTCGCCGTTTCTGTGATGCTGTAGACGATCGCACTGGATTTTGCGCCATCGATACTGTCGATCAGCTTCCATGCATGTTTGTGCAGGCAGAAGCTGCGCAGCGCGCCTTCTGTTGCGTTATTATCAAGCGGGACTTCCCCGTCATCAAGGAATACTTTTAATGCCTCTTCCTGGTTAATGCAGTAGTTGATCCCTTCCAGGGTTTTACCTTTGATCAGACGGCCGGATTCCCTGATCTCTTTTGCCCATGCAAAGAAAGCCTCTACCAGAGGTTTGAGGTTGATCTGCCGCTGTTTCCTGCGGTCGTCCGGTTTCAGATCTGCAAGCTGGTTGTCCAGATGATAGATCGCACCGATCCGCTTGATCGCTTCATAGGCGACCGTTTCCCTGGCTGCCTCATGCTCCTTTTTCGGCAGTGCTTTCAAGGCATCTGCGAAATACCTTCTCGCATGGGTCCAGCACCCTGCGAAAACGATGGCTTCGGTTTCCCGGTCCAGCTTCCGGTAGGCGGAGTATCCATCGCAAACAACGACGCCGGTGAATCCTTTCAGGAATTCCCGCGGATAGTCTGCTTGCCGGGTCTTCTGGTATTCATACAGGATGATTGGGGTATCTCCATATCCCTTTCCCGTCCGGTAGACCCACATGTAGCTCTTACTGTTCGCCGGACGCCCATCCTTCGATACTTTGACCGGGGTCTCATCGGCCTGCAGCACATGGAAGCGGTACATCCTGTTATGAAGGTAATCATAAAGGGGGCCTAGATACCGGTCGGCACACTGGATCACCCAGTTGGCCATCACCTGCCGGGAGATGTGGATGTCATTGCGCAGGAATTCCTGGCTGATCCGGTATAAGGGAAGTCCGTTGACATACTTGGCATTCAGGATGCTTGCAGCCAGGGAGGGAGTCAGGATGCTGTTTCGGAGCAGCTCCTTCGGCCGGTCTGCTTTCACGATCGTCTGGTTGTCCTTTCCGGCATACACGGCCACATGGTGTTCTTCGACTGTGTAGACTGCCGGCTGTACCCGGACTCTTTTATAGACTTCATCCGGGAGTTGCTTCCAGCCAGCAGCGCCGAAGATCTCCTGCAGCTTTTCTTCAGGAAGGGTATGGGGAATGACTTCCACGGGAAGATCCTTAAGATCTTCCTCGCGTTTTCCTTTTTTCTTCCGGCGCGTGACCTGGATCACATCCTCCTCTGCGGGTTCGACGACATAAAGTGTCTCGGTCAGTGCTTCCGCTTCGTTAAAGATGAGCTCCAGTTCCAGCTGCCCGGCGATTACATCCAGTTTTTCGGAAGAGCGCCCATAGCGGTGATTGTTTGCAGACGCGATCTGCTCGATCAGGCGTTCCATGTTTGTATTCAGTTGGGCCAGCTGGTCCTGCATGGACAGGATCACTGCCACGAGTGTTTCCCTGCTGAAACTGTTCAGTTCTTCCGGTGAGTAGATCTTCGTCATGTTCGGCGCTCCTTTGTCTTGCTGGGACTATTGTACCGCAAACCAAAAGAAAAAGCGAACCGGACGAAAAATGAGTCCGTCATTCTCACCAAAGGATAAACACTCTGAAAAACCGAAAAAACTAGTAGTTTTTTCAGTTTTTCAGAGTACTTATCCACACAGTAGCTGATCGCTGTGGAGTACTCTTAATTGAATGAATGGCATGAGGCCCGGATGTGGATAACTCCCACTGTATCTGCGAGGGCAAACCGGAAAAGATTTTAAAATTTCTCCGTTTTGCACAACGTATCACAGAAGATCGCTGGGCTGCACTTCCTGGATCGGATGTCTGGATACGATCTCCAGCCCCTGCATCAGCGCCCGATATTGTTCCGGCGTGATCTCCAATGCCTCTTCTTTGGTACGGGGCCAGCTGAAGCCGCCCAGCTCCAGCCTTTTGTAAAGAAGAAGGAATCCGTCCCCTTCCCATACAAGCCCTTTGATGCGGTCACTGCGTCTTCCGCAGAACAGGAAGAGGATATCCTTTTCGTATGGATCCAGCTGGAAGTTGAATTTCACAATGGATGCCAGCCCGTCAATGCCGCGCCGCAGATCCGTATAACCGGCGGCAATGTAAACCTTACGGAAGCCGGATGCATTATTCAGCATGGAGGATCCCTCCTATCCGGGAGAGCAGTTCTGCCGAGGCTGAATTCGCAATCTCCAGGACAAGTTTCCCTTTCCGGATCACAAGATCCGGATGGAAAACAGGTGATGCGTCTGGTGACACAGCAGGAAGTTTGATCTCGGCAAAAGATACGGACTGCTGAACGGGAGACAATTGTCCTGCCTCTGTAACTGCAGGTAAGGATGGATCCTGAGATGCTCCATAAGCTTCCCGGCGCAGGATGCGCTGCCAGTAAAAGAACTGTTTCTCAGAGATCCCGTTTGCCCGGCACCAGGCGGTCTTTGACATCCCGCTGTTCAGACATTCATTCAGGATCCTGGCCCAGTGCTCTGCACGGACCTGATGTGTGATTTTATCCATGGCACTAACTCCTTTAAAAAACTTGTAGTTTTCTGGAGTTATTATCTCATGGAGCGAGGAAACTAGCACGGTACTGAGAATTTACCGTGTAC
>NZ_JACJLV010000090.1 GCF_016902415.1 Mordavella massiliensis
ATACAGCAGAGATGCCGGATCAGATCGAAAAGTTGAAGTTGGAGTCTTTTACTTCAACTATAGTGGAATACCTTGTGAAAAGATATCCATTATTTTATTGAGCGCTTACAATCTAATTATCAATATGCATTGATTTGCTACTATTGAAAGGGTGATTAATTGAAGGCATCAAGAGTGGGAAACAGTTTGAAAAATATGGGGTCAGGTATTTTTGTATATTTGATGAACATGTTATTTCAATTTATTAATCGATTCCTGTTTGTAAAATTTTTAAGTGTTGAATATCTAGGGATTAATGGTTTATTTTCAAACGTTTTATCAATGTTAAACATTGCAGAATTAGGTATAGCAGGTGCGATGGTTTACGCACTATACAAACCATTAAGCGAAGAGAATACTGAAGAAATTAAGTCGATCATGTATCTATATAAGCACTTATATAGATTTGTTGGTATGTTTGTGCTTGTTGCAGGAATGATGATAACTCCTTTTTTGGGATATTTTATAAATGGAGAAGATGTCAGACATATTCAATATCTTAATGTATATTTCTTATTATATGTTGTGGATGCAGGAGTATCTTATTTTTTATCGTATAAAAGAAGTATAATCATTTGTAACCAACAATCATACATAATTAATGGAACTAATTTTTTAAAAATTGTTTCGACAAATATATTACAAATAGTATTTTTGGTATTAACTAGAAACTATTTTATTTATTTATTGATACGTGTTCTTTGTACATTTGGGGAAAATGTTTTGATTAGCTTAATTGCTAATCAAAAATATCCCTATTTAAGAGAAAAGGCTACAATGCTAGAACCAAATGTGACTAGTAAAATCAAAAAAAATATACTTGCGATGTCAATGCATAAAATAGGGACAGTAGTAGTGTTTGGAACTGATAATATAATCATTTCTAAATTCGTATCACTTGCTGCAACAGGGCTTTATTCTAATTATGTCTTGATTACAAATGCAGCGGCTTCTTTACTGACGCAGTTTTTTACAGCAATTACTGCTAGTGTAGGAAACTACTTAGTAGAAAAAAAAGAGAATACTGATGATATCTACAGAATGTATAGAAATATACTTTTTGTGAATTTCTGTTTGTATTTCATTGTATCACTTGGAATATTCATATGTATGCAAAATTTTATGACTGTTTGGCTTGGGAAGGATTTCTTATTATCAAGATGTGTATTGTTGTGCATTGTATTGAACTTTTTCTCATTGGGAATTAGAAAAACAACATTAGTATTTAAAGATGCAAGTGGCTTATTTTGGAAAGATAGATATAAACCTTTATTAGAAGCTGGAAGCAATTTGTTATTTTCGATTCCTCTTGCAATTCATTTTGGAATTGCAGGGACAATAATTGGAACTATTATTACAAATATTTTAGTTTCAGGAATTATAGAGGCACACATAACATATAAGTACTTGTTTAAAAGAAGTGTATGGTTATTCTTTAGAGAGGAGATTAAATACTACGTAATTTTGATCTTGTCTTTAGCAGGATGTAGTTTTATTACTTCTAGTATCGGTGAGATTAGTTTTGTGAATGTACTTATTCGAGGTTTTATTTCAATAGGTTTTTCGGTAATGGTATTAATTGTTTTGTTTTTTCGAACTGAAGAATATAGATATGCTAAAAGTATTGTATTAGGACTGATTAGAAAAGCGTACAGGAGATAGAGGTGAATTAGTTGAAACAAATTTGCTTTGTAGTAAAAAACATTAACATTGGCGGTGGAATTTCACGAGTAGTTAGCTACCTAAGTAATGAATTATCTAAAGATAGAGAAGTTACAATATTATCGATAGAAAAGAAATTTACCGTTAATAAGAGAGCCTATGAGTTAGATAATAATGTTAATGTTCATTATCTAACAGAGGAGGTAATAAGTTACCGAAGAGAAATATGTACATTATCCAAGCAATTGAAAATATTTTTGAAGAAACACCGTTTTGATAGTCTAGTTGTTGCTGGAATGGATTTTGTTCCATTATTAACCCTAAGTATTAATTATCTAAAAAAAGAAAATGTTACTATTGTTGCATGGGAACATGCTAATTATAAAGTTGGCAAGAAATTCGGATTAAAATGGATTGGAAGAAAGTTAGCCGCTAAATATTTTGACTATATAGTTGTATTAACAGATAGAGATAGAAAATTCTATCAAATGAATGAAAAACTAAAATGTCAAATAAAAAGGATTTATGATCCATATAATTCTGCAATTAGCAAAGACAACTATGATGAAAATTCTAAAAAAATAGTTAGTTGTGGTATGCTAATTTATCAAAAAGGATTTGATTTTGCAATTCAGGTTGCAGATATTGTATTGAAGAATCATCCTGATTGGACTTGGGAAGTATGGGGGGAAGGGATAGAAAGAGAACGATTAGAAGGAATGATAGTTAAGCATAATCTTCAAAATCAGTTTTTCTTAAAAGGGTATAGCGACAATATAATGGATAAATACTCAGAGTATGCTTTCTTTGTTCTTACATCAAGATATGAGGGCTTCGGAATGGTGATTTTAGAAGCATTAGCCAACAATTTACCAGTGATTGCGTTTGACTGTGATGCAGGACCTGAAGAGATAATAAAC
>NZ_JACJLV010000010.1 GCF_016902415.1 Mordavella massiliensis
ATCTATAATAATATACAAAATAGAGAAGAAATCCAGAAATAGAGCGTTAGAATTGTGCAAAATGTTCAAACAATTTAAAAAATGGAGGGTGACTATGAAAGTAAACATTGAACGGATCCACTCCCGTCTGGAAGAAATCTATCAGTGCGGCAGAAAAGAAGACGGAACCTTTACTCGTATGGCGTATTCACCGGAAGACGTAAAGGGAAGAGAAACATTTATGAATTATTTCCGGAAACTCGGGATTGAACCAAGAGTGGACGAGGCCGGAAATATCCACGCCAGACTGGAAGGAGAGGACCCGTCCCTTCCGGCGATCCTGACAGGATCCCATCTGGATACCGTTCCGGACGGCGGAAAGTATGACGGAGTAGTAGGATGCGTATCCGGCCTGGAGGCAGTGGAAACCCTGGTGGAAAATGGAAAGAAACTCCGCCATCCGCTGGAAGTGATCGTGTTTACCGATGAAGAAGGATTCCGCTTTGGAAGCGGACTCTTAGGAAGCGGCGCGATCTGCGGACAGGATCTGGACATCCGGGAGACAGACCTGGATCTTTATGGAAATGAGAGAGGCGAGGTCATCAAGTCCTACGGGATCACCGTGGCAGATGCACCAAAGGCCAGGATCAGACCAGAAGACGTACATTGCTTTATCGAGCTTCATGTAGAGCAGGGGGCTTCTCTTTATAAAAGTAAGACTCCCATCGGAGTGGTCTCTTCCATCGCAGGTGTCAGCCGGTATGAGATCACCATCACAGGCGAGGCCAACCATGCAGGAAGTACCATTATGGCGGACCGGAAAGACGCGCTGGTGGCTGCTTCCAGATTTATCGCACAGGTGCCGGAGATCGTAAAGGCAAATGGCAACGATTACACGGTAGCAACCGTGGGAACCATCAAAGTACAGCCTAATTCCGTGAATGTTGTTCCCGGAAGCTGTACCTTCAATCTGGAGATCCGCGATCAGGACGCAGCGGTGATCGAGTGCATTGAGAAAAATGCGAAAGCATATCTGGAACAGGTATGTAAGGAGATGGGCGAGGAGTACACATTTACCCAGATCTCCTATCATGAGCCGGCGCCCATGTCTGAATGGGTAAAAGCCGCGATTGAGACAGAGGTGCAGAAGATGGGCGTGGATTACAAGGTAGTCCCAAGCGGAGCCTTCCACGATTCTCTCATTATGACAAGCGTATTTCCTACCGGCATGATCTTTGTGCCAAGCGTGGACGGCATCAGCCACTCCAGGTATGAATTTACGGAAGATGCAGATATCGAACAGGGAGCGCAGCTCCTTTTACAGACCATTTTAGAAGTAGATAACATGGATGACCATGTTAAATAAAAAAGAAAAAAAGAAAGGCAGGTAATGGTATGGAAAAGAAAAAGATTGGTATTATCGGCGGAGGAATCTCAGGAGCATGTCTCGGATATCACTTAAGCCTTTATGATAACGCAGAGGTGATCGTATTCGAGAAAGATACCATCGGCGGAGCTTCCACAGCAAAATCAGCAGGAACCGTATGTCTGTTTGACGATTCCTTAAGAAACAGATACTGGGACGTAAGACTTTACGGCTTTGAGTCCTATCTGAAGATGGAAGCAGAGGAAAAAGGAAGCGCAGGATTTGACAAGACCGGTACCTTAGTTGTTGCTACCAACGAGCAGGTAGAGGCTACCATCAAGACCGGGATCGCGCTTGCAAAAGCAGCCGGCTACAACGGCGAGTACATCACTGACAAAGACCGCATCAAAGAGATCCTTCCGGATATCTCCACAGAGAACATCCTGGGAGCAGGATACACACAGGATGACGGATACTTTGACGGAACCATGATTTCCAACACCTATGCAAAGAAAATGCAGAAAAACGGCGGCACGATCAAGACCGGCGTGAAGGTAACAGAAGTGATCAAAGAAGGCGACAAGGTTACAGGCCTGAAAACAGACGAAGGCATTACCTATGACTTCGATGTTGTAGTAGACTGTACAGGACCGTGGAGCAAATTCACAGGAGATATGGTAGGACTGGATGTTCCGATCTGGCATACCAAGGCAGAAGCCTTCTTCCTGTGTCCTCCGGGAAAGAAATTAAGCTACACCTTCCCGGTACTGAAATATCCTGAGTTCTACGCACTGAGAGCAGGAGACAACATCTTTATCTGCAAGTCCCACCTGTCCATGGATCTGAACAACCCGATGCATGCAGGCCAGTGGGATCCGGACAAGCTGCCGGCAACAGGCGGAACCGATGACTACTTCATCGACTTCCTGTTAGACCAGCTGGAAGCAAAGGTTCCGGGCATCGTAGACAGCGGACTGGTTTCCTCCTGGCTGTCCTACAGAGCAGAGCCAAAAGACTTCCTTCCGATCCTGGGCGAGACCCCGGTAGAAGGATACTACCTGGCAACAGGATACGGCGGAAACGGCGTTATCGAAGCTCCTGCATCCAGCAGAGACCTTGCGAAACTGATCATGCGCGGAGAGTCTACTCCACTTCTGGAGGACTGGGCATTTAAGCGTCTGATGAAATAAGTAAAAGGGAACGGAGAGAAGAATAGATATGAATATAGCAGTTCTGATTAAACAGGTTCCGGTTTCAAACGATGTGTCTGTAGATCCTGAAACACATGCCCTGGTGCGCGCAAGCTCAGAAGGAATGATCAATCCTTCCGACTTAAACGCCATCGAGGCGGCGCTTGTCCTGAAAGAACAGACAGGCGGCAAGGTAGTGGTATTTACCATGGGACCTCCGGATGCGGAAAAATCATTAAGAGACGCTATGGCACTTGGATGTGACGAGAGCTGCCTGATCACCGACCGGGTATTCGGCGGTGCAGATACCATCGCGACTGCGAAGGTTCTGGCAGAAGGAATTAAGAAATATGGTACATTTGACCTGATCATGGGCGGAGCGCTGTCAGCAGACGGCGCTACCGGCCAGGTAGGAGCCATGGTTGCAGAATACCTCGATATTCCGCATGTCACAGAGATCCAGGCTGTTTCTTATGACGAGAGCGAGCCGGACAAGGTAACAATTTTGAAGAAGTTCCAGGGACTGGATCTGACCATCAAGGCGGCGCTGCCGGCGCTGGTAAGCGTAAACTTCGGAGCCAATGAGCCAAGACTTGCCACCCTTCGTACCAAACGTGCGGCAAAGTCCAAACCGCTGGCTACCTATACCAATGCTGAGATGGGCATGGATCCGGAGGAAATCGGTCTGAAAGGATCTCCGACCATCGTAACAGACTCCTTTGAGCCTGAAAGCGACAGGAAGGCAGAGTTCCTGACAGGTACACCGAAAGAACTGGCTGAAAAACTGAAAGAGTTAATTGAGACGGAGAAAGGAAAAGAGTAATGGCTAAGGGAATTTGCGTATACGCAGAAAATTATAATGGAAAAATTGAGCCTGTCACAGCAGAACTGATCTCCGCAGCACACAGCATCAAAGAAACAACAGGCGAGCCGATCCAGGTGATCGTTGCCGGAGAAAAGTGCGAAGCTCTTACAGATCAGTTAAAGCAGTCAGGCGCAGATGAAATTTATGCAGTCAAGACAGACAGAGACTGTGCATTTCAGGATGACGCGTTAAGCCAGGTGATCGCCGATATGCTGAAGAAGATCGATCCTTCCAGCGTGCTGGTACCGGCAACACCTATGGGACGCTCCATCTTCTCCAGAGTGGCAGTGAAGCTGAACTGTGGACTTACCGCAGACTGTACAGAACTTCTGGTGGCACAGAGAGAAGACGGCACTTACTATATCAAACAGAACAAGCCTTCCTTTGGCGAGAATGTATTCGTTACCATCGTGACCAAAGAAGGTTATTATCCCCAGATGATGACAGTAAGACCGGGCGTTTATACTCCTTATGAAGGAGAAGGATCTGCAGAAGTGACGTATTTTGATGATATTGCACTTCCGGCTTCCAAGATTGAGGGTGTCGGAGCAGTTCCTGCAGAAGCAGAAACAGACAGTATCCTTGCGGCTGAAGTGGTAGTCGTAGGAGGAAGAGGGGCCGAAGAGCCGGAAAGCTTTGCACTTTTGAAAGCATTTGCGGACAAGATCGGGGCTGCCATCGGTGGAACAAGACCGCTGGCAGATACAGGCCAGATCCCATTCCAGAACCAGATCGGACAGACCGGATTTACCATCCGTCCGAAGATCTGTATCTCACTGGGAGTTTCCGGCGCGATCCAGCACACGGAAGGCATCAAGGATACCAAGCTGATGGTTGCCATCAACACAGATGAGAATGCGCCGATTTACAACATTGCCGACTATGGAATTGCGGCAGATTTAAATGAGGTGCTGAAAGAATATTTAGAGTTGTAGTCCCCCCATAATATATAATGCAAAAAAGAAGGATTGCTGTTATACTGTATATGACGGCAATCCTTCTGAACGTGGAAAAGCCGGCAAGCAGGCAAAAGATCCGTCTTTCGCCTGCCTGGTATAAATCATTTATATTCAATAGAAAGGAAGAATCATTATGGAATTATTAGACATCATGAGAAACCGCAGGAGTATTCGTAAATACACAGAAGAGGATATCCCGGAAGAGAGCCTTACCAAAGTGCTGCAGGCAGGTCTTCTTGCAGAATCCGGAAAAGCGATCCGTCCCTGGGAGTTTATCGTAGTAAGAGACAGAGCTATGCTGGATGAACTGTCCGGTTGCCGGGAAGGCGGCGTTGCGATGCTCAAAGAAGCAAAATGCGCCATCGTTGTGATCGGAGACGCTGACAAGCAGGACGTATGGGTAGAAGACTGCTCCGTAGCTATGACCAACATGCACCTGATGGCAGACCATCTGGGACTGGGAAGCTGCTGGATCCAGGGAAGACTGCGTAAAGCTGACGCGGATACAACTGCAGAGGAGTATGTACGCGCAAGACTTGGATTCCCGGAGAACTACAAACTCCAGGCTATCCTGTCTCTTGGTATGCCTGCTGCAAAACCGGCCGCTTACGAGCTTGACAAGCTGCCGATGGAGAAGGTACATTACGAGAAGTTCTAAGGATGGAAGATCCTTTTGGAACCAGGAGAAAAAAGGCCGGCGCTTTTGATAAGCGCCGGCTTTTCTTCTGTGTAGAACTGCATTTAATTCTGGCTTGCGGGTATCCCCGATAGAAGCCGCTTCTTCCTCTGCCAGTAGTAAGGCGCCAGCAAAAGCAAAGTAGCGCCCCAGGCCAGAGGATAGCTGTACAGCAGAGTCGACAGCTCTCCGGTCATGGGGGTGACAAATAAGATCCAGGACAGCCGGATGATCAGTACGCCGCCCATGGTAATGCATACCGGGATCAGTACGTCGCCGATGCCCCGGAGCGCGCCGGAGAAGATCTCGACAAAGATGTAGATCACATAGCTGGGAGCGATGGTGCGCAGCATGTATACCCCGATGTCCACCACATTGGGATCGGTGGTAAATGCGTAATAAAGCGGACGGCAGCAGGTGAACAGGAAGATCAGAAGGCCGCCGCATAAGCCAAGAGACATGCCCAGACAGACGCGCACGCTTCTCTGGATCCGGTCATACTTTCTGGCACCGTAGTTCTGGCCTGCAAAGGTGGCGATGGTGATCCCGAAAGATCCGGTGATGGTCCAGAAAATGGCGTCCACCTTTCCGAAAGCCGCCCAGGCCGCCGCCGTATCTGTTCCAAAGTTGTTGATGGCGGTCTGTATGATGATATTGGAGATGCTGTAGGCGCAGGACTGGAGTCCGCCGGGCAGGCCGATGCGGAATTCGGATCGCAGAAGGTCCGGATGGATCCGGATGGCGCGCAGCTTTAAGCGCAGCATATCGTAGGACTTCATCAGCGCCCGGGAGACCAGGCCTGCGCTGACGGCCTGGGAGATCACCGTGGCGATGGCCGCGCCTGCGATGCCCATGCCAAGGCCCACAACGGCAACCAGGTCCAGGATGATATTTAAAATACAGCAGATGATCAGGTAATAAAGCGGACGCCTGGAATCTCCCAGAGCCCGCATGATGTAAGATCCCATATTGTAGATCAGGGTAAAAATGATGCCCAGGAAGTAGATCCGAAGGTACAGCGTGGAATCTGCGATGGTATCTTCCGGCGTTTTTAAAAGCCGCAAAAGACCGGGCGTGGCAAACCAGCCGATGATGGAGATGAAGATGCTGGCTATGATAGAAAATGCATAAGCTGTATGCAGACCTTTGTTCAGGTTTTTCTCATCTTTTGCGCCGTAAAACTGGGCGATGATCACACTGGCTCCGGCGGACAGGCCGGTAAAAAAGCCAATGACAAAGTTGGAAAGCACGGCGGCGGATCCGCCTACGCTTGCCAGAGCCTGTTTCCCCACAAAACGGCCCACAATGACTGCGTCCACAGTATTGTACAGCTGCTGGAACAGCGTTCCCACCATGATCGGGAAGAAAAAAATCAAAAGCTGTTTCCAGATCACGCCTTCGGTAATCGGATTCGAAGCCCTGCTCTTAGTGTTCATACCAAATTCCCCCATGATTCTTATCTTCTGACATTTTTCCAGATATCCCTGCAAAAAACGGGACATCTTAAAATATCATAGCATTAATAAATTGCTTTATAAAGAGATTTTTGCTAGAATAAGAAAGAAATTATCATATGAGGAGAGGTTTCATGAAAAAGTATGAAGAACCCCGGTATCAGTGGGGGGAGATCTGTGAACATATCTACCCGTGGGTGAAAAAAGAACTTACGGACACCCAGGCCCTGAACGGAAAGCATTTCTCTGAAAAGGACGCGCCGGTCGTGGCATTTCTGGGAGACCTGAAGATTATATTTGTAATAAAGCGTCAGGAGGACACCTATGAAGTGCTGAAGGACTCCATGCTTCCGCCGGACTGCGATATCCTGGAGCTTTATCACAAGGCCTGTGAAAATCTGGTGCGGGATGTGGAGTTCGTGATCGGAAATACCTGGTACGGAGCTTTTGCGATCCTGGCAGACGGGCACAATGAGGCCAGCGCGGTCTGCTTAAAGCACATCTGGCAGGTATGCGTCGACAAACTGAAGGATGATCTTGTCATCATCGTGCCGGCAAAGGATACGGTATTGTTTGCTCCGGCAGGACAGCCGCAGGTGGTGGAAAAGATGGAAGAGCACGCCAGAAGTGCCTATGAGCAGAGTTATGACCGGATCGGCATGGAGAAGTTCTGTTTCCTGGCGGACAGAAGAGAATTGATCGTATATGAGAAGTAAGATCACGGAGGGAAAAGGGAAATGTTAGATATTTTAAAAGTAATCATTCTCGGAATTGTAGAAGGAATTACCGAGTGGCTTCCGGTCAGCAGTACCGGACATCTGATCCTGGTGGGGGATCTGTTATCGCCCAGTATGAGCGAAGAATTCATGGAGATGTTCAACGTAGTGATCCAGCTTGGCGCCATTATGGCGGTGGTTGTGCTGTATTTCCATAAGCTGAATCCGTTTTCGCCGACAAAAACCCAGCGGCAGAAAATGCTGACCTGGCAGATGTGGATCAAGGTAGTGATCGCGTCCGTCCCGGCCGGCGTAGTGGGCCTCCTCTTTGACGACGTGCTGGACCGGCTGTTTTATAAGCCCCTTCCGGTGGCAGTGATGCTGATCGTCTATGGTATCTTATTCATTATTGTAGAGAACCGGAATGCAGGAAGAAAACCAAATGTCACCAAGATCTCGGAGCTGTCTGTGCAGATGCTGCTCTGGATCGGATTCTTCCAGATGCTGGCGCTGATCCCGGGAACCTCCAGATCAGGAGCCACCATCGTAGGCGCCCTGATCATCGGCGTATCCAGAGAGGTGGCGGCAGAGTTTACTTTCTTCTTAGCCATCCCGGCGATGTTTGGCGCAAGTCTTCTGAAGCTTGCCAAGTATGGATTTGCCTTTACGGCGGGAGAATTCGGGCTGCTGCTTCTGGGATGCCTGGTTTCTTTCGGCCTGTCGATCGTAGCCATCAAATTCCTGATGGGATACATTAAGAAAAATGACTTTAAGATCTTCGGATATTACCGGATCGTCCTGGGTGCTCTGATCATTCTGGTGTCTCTGGTACAATTGATTATCGGATAATGCTTGCATTTTCCTAAGAACGTGTTATAATTATGAGAACGGTTGCATGTTTATGCATCCGTATGTATCTGAAAGGAAAATGGAGGGACAGGAATTATGAAGAAGAAATTAGCATTAGGCCTGGCGCTGGTTCTGGCCTGTGGGACACTTGCCGGATGCGGCGGAAGTTCAGAGGAAGGAAAGGATAGCGCAGAAAGCGGAGCAACGACAGCCAAGGTGATCGATGTTGATCTGACGGATGAAGAATATGCATTCGGCGTGGACAAAGATCAGCCGGAACTTCTGGAGCAGGCGAACGCATTTATCGCAAAGGTCCTGGAGGACGGAACCTTTGATGAGATCTGCGACAAGTATTTCGGCGACGGCGAGCCGGAAGCAGTGCAGTCTGCAGAGCTGGATACTTCCAAGGATCAGCTTGTGGTAGCTACCAATGCGGCTTTTGAACCCTTTGAATATACACAGGGCGATAATTATTACGGGATCGATATGGAACTGGCAGCCCTTTTTGCAGAAGAGCTTGGACAGGAACTGGTGATCCAGAACATGGATTTTGATGCGGTATGTCTGTCTGTCGGACAGCATAAATGTGATATCGCAATGGCCGGTCTTACCATCAATGATGAAAGAGAAGAACTGGTAACCTTTACGGATTCTTATTATCAGGCGTCTCAGCGTCTGATCGTGCCAAGCACAGATACTTCTTTTGATGACTGTGCAGATGCGGACGCGGTGGCAGCAAAGCTTGCAGAGCTTGACTCTTCCGATTCCGTCGGCGTACAGCAGGGAACTACCGGACAGTTCTATGTAGAAGGCGATGCAGACTGGGGCTTTGAAGGACTTCCGGCAAAATGTGTACCATATAAGAATGGTTCTCTGGCAGTGCAGGATATGCTTCAGGGCAAGATCCAGTACGTGATCATCGATGCGGCTCCGGCAGCAGCGATCACAGAAGCCATCAACGAAGTGCAGTAAGAAGCGTTTCAGTAAGAAGAAAATGAAAAGGAAGGCGGCAGTTGGTCTGACAGCGCCTTCCTTCTTTTAAGAAGGGAAAGTAATGGGCAATTTTAGTCAGAAAGTAGAGAGATTTATCGAGATATTTCTGGACCAGAACGGCTATGTAAGAGTCGTGGAAGGTCTGCAGAATACGCTGCTGATCGCGGTTACCGGCCTGCTGATCGGTATCCTGATCGGAACCTTGATCGCGACCGTGCGGGTAATCCCCAAGTATAAGCGGCTGCCCCGGATCCTGAACGGGATCTGCAGCTTCTATGTGGCGCTGTTTCGGGGAACGCCGACAGTGGTTCAGCTGCTGGTATTCTACTATGTGCTGCTGCCTCTGATCGGCTGGCAGATCACGGGAGTCCAGGTGGCGATGCTGGTATTCGGACTGAACAGCGGAGCGTACATATCTGAGATCATGCGAAGCGGAATCCAGTCTGTGGATCCCGGACAGATGGAGGCAGGCCGTGCGGTGGGACTCGGCTTTGGCACGACTATGAAAAAGATCGTGATCCCCCAGGCGGTGAAAAATATCCTGCCTACGCTGGGAAATGAATTTATCGCGCTGATCAAAGAGACATCCGTAGTCAGCTTTGTCGGAGCGGCGGATCTGTACGTAGCGTTTAACTACATCGGAAGCAACAGCTATGAGTTCATGGTTCCGTATCTGGTGATGGCGCTGATCTACATTGCGCTGGTACTGATCATCACGCTGTTGATCAAATTATTGGAAAGGAGCCTGAAGAAGAGTGATCGAAGTAATTAACCTCAGGAAAAGCTTTGACGGCACAGATGTGCTGAAAGATATCAATATCACCATCAATAAAGGGGATATCGTGGCTGTGCTTGGACCTTCCGGCTCCGGAAAGAGTACCTTTCTCCGGTGTCTGAACTGTATGGAAGACCCGACCGGCGGAAGCATCATCTTTAACGGCGTGGACATTGCTGATATGAAGGTGGACATCAATGTGCACCGCCGCCATATGGGAATGGTATTCCAGCATTTTAATCTCTTTCAGAATAAAACGGTGCTGCAGAACATCATGCTGGCTCCTGCATACCTGAAATGTCAGGACCTGAAGAAAGCGAAGCGGAAAAACCGGATGATCCGTCTGAAAAATGCATTCCGCGGCGCGGATAAGCTGGAACTCGTGCCGGTTGATACGACGAAAGAAGAGATCATGAAGGAGACGAAAGAGCAGGCCATGGAGCTTTTGCGGCGGATCGGCCTGGACGATAAGGCAGACGTTTATCCGTCTACTCTGTCCGGCGGACAGAAGCAGAGGGTTGCGATTATCCGTTCCCTGGCCATGAATCCGGATGTGATTCTGTTTGATGAGCCGACCTCCGCTCTGGACCCGGAGATGGTAGGCGAAGTGCTGGAACTGATGAAAGAACTGGCCCGGGACGGCATGACCATGGTGGTGGTGACCCACGAAATGGGATTTGCAAGAGAAGTGGCGTCCAGAGTCATTTTTATGGACGACGGACAGATCAAAGAAGAAGCGCCTCCGGAAGAGTTTTTTGAAAATCCGAAGGAACCAAGGCTTCAGGACTTTTTGTCCAAGATCTTATAAAAAGAATATTTGCGGAAAAAGAAAGAAGAGACAGGATAATTCCCGCCTCTTTTTTCTTTTGAACGCATCAACGCAAGGGAAAATATGTCATAAAAAGGTAACAGTCCTGTTTATATCGGAAGTTCCAGATAGATGTCTTTTCCTTCTTTGATGGAAATCACGACTTTTCCGTGCTGGATCTGTGTCACGGCGCCCGCGACACTGACTGCTGCCGGCTGAGAGGATTCGGCAGGATCAGCTTCCGGTTCCGGCTCCTCTTCAGGTACGGAATCTTTGTATCCTTCAACATTGTCTGGGGTTAATGGGGATAAAGAATCGCTGGTTTTGGTCAACTTCGCGCCCAGTACCTGTCCGATCGTCAGGCAGCCGTCCAGGGTAAGGAGTCCGGAATCTACCAGTTCATCGAAAATAGCCGGATCCTCCAGGTTGGCGGCCTCGATGGTGATGCCTGCCTCTGCGCGGCAGCATAACACGGCCGGATCATTTACATGTGCTTTCGCAGTTTCTGCTGTAATAGACATTGTGATTACCTCCTTATTCATATCTGTTATTAAGTATAGTCTTCCGAGAAGGAGATGACAAATTGCTTTTTGTAATGTACAAAGTCAGCAATAGAAAATGTCTATAACAGTGGAAATATGCAGGAAATATCCGCATTTATAACTGGCAGAGCAGCGTCTCTCCATGAACTGCCTTCCAGTCATTCATGAACTGTTCCACAGCGCCGTCAATATGAGGCTGGGAGATTGCGGATATGAGGATGGAGGGATCCATGGTGGCAGTCTGTGCTCCGGCCAGGAATGCCCGGTCGACCTGTCCTGCGTTTTTAAAGCTGGCGGCCAGGATCTGGGTCGGATAGCCGTAAAGGGCGATCATTTCTGCCAGAGACGCGATCACATCATCCGGATCGATCCCTAGATTTTCCATGCGGTTAAAATAGGGAGCGATATAGTCTGCGCCTGCCTCCATAGCCAGGAAGCCCTGCTGTTTGCTGTATACTACAGTACCGGTGATGGGGATGCCCTTTGCTTTCATGGCCTTCATGGCCTTCAGGCCTTCCAGGGTAACCGGAACCTTTACAAAGACATTGGAATCTACTTTTTCCATGATAGCGTCCGCGTCCCGGACCATGCCTTCGGCGTCCGGAGCGGTCACCTGGATGTGAAGCGGGCTGTCCATACCGATGATGGAACGGATCTCTCTCATGTGCGCGAAGAAGTCCACATTTCCTTCCCGTTTTACGATGGACGGATTGGAAGTTACTCCGGCAATGGGGAAAATCTCGCAGCAGCGGCGGATGTCGTCAAGGTTGGCAGTGTCTAATAAGTATTTCATAATGAAACCTCCTGATATGATAAAAAGTATTCGTGTTATCTGGCAATCGTGATCCGGATGCCCTGGCTTTCCAGAAAAGCGGTTTCCTCCGGAGAGATCCCTTCGTCTGTGATGACTTCGTAAACCTGATCAAGACGGAGAAAGGATACGGCTCCGGGGCGTGAAAATTTTCCGGAGTCAGTGAGCACATAAATGTGTTCGGCGGAAGCGGCCATGGCGCTTAAGGTATCGGAACGGGTCATGTCGTCTCCGGTAAATCCGAAATTACGGGAATAGCCGTCTGTGCCGGTGAACAGTTTATCTACATGAAAGGCGCCGGCAGCCGCTTTGGTCAGAGGTCCTACCAGGGACTGGCTCTGGCTCTGCAGGATACCGCCCAGCAGGATTAGCTGGACGTTGGTATATTTGCGGACGTACTCGGCCAGGCAGACAGAGTTGGTCACGATGGTCACATTTTTTCTTGTCCGTGCCAGTTCTTCCGCAAATAAGATACAGGTGGAGCCGGTCTCGATCATTACCGTCTCGCCGTCGCTGACGCAGTCCGCCGCGGTTCTGGCGATCCGCTGCTTGAGATCCGGGTGAAAGGCCATGCGGTAAAAAATATTTCCGGGATCATTGGGAACCGCGTATCCCCGTTCCCGCTTTAGCATGCCCTTTTCCTCCAGAAGATCCAGGTCCTTGCGGATGGTGACCTCCGAAGTATGGAGTTTTTCCGCCAGAATGGAAACTTCTGTTTTCCCGTGGGTGGTGATATATTCCAGAATAGCGTTGTGGCGTTCCTTCATAAGCAATCCCTCCTGCCTGTTCTGTAGTTATCCTATCAAAATTATTTATATATGTCAATAGAATAAGTTTCGTACGAAAGAAAAATATATTTCAAAATTTACATATCTGCTGGAATGTGATACGATTAATGTACAATGAGAACAGGAATCAGGAGGAATCTGGCAAATGGGAAAATATCTGATATCACATGATCTTGGCACATCCAGCAACAAAGCTTCTTTGTTTTCCACAGAGGGAAAGCTGATCGACAGCTATACTGTTCCCTATGATGTGCATTTCTTTCATAAAAATTATGCCCAGCAGGATCCGGAAGACTGGTGGGGAGCGGTCTGCAAAGCCACCAGGGAGATCGTAAAACAGATCGACCCGGAGGAGGTGCTGGCCATTTCCTTTTCCTCGCAGATGCAGGCCTGCATTGCCGTGGATGAGAAGGGAACGGTGCTTTATCCTGCCATGATCTGGGCGGATCACCGTGCGGAGGCGCAGGCAGAAGAACTGACCCGCAAGATCGGTTTTGACCGGATGTATGAGATCAACGGCCATCGGGTAAGCCCCAGCTACAGCATCGAAAAACTGATGTGGTTAAGGGAAGAGAAGCCGGAGATTTATGCAAAAACTTACAAAATGCTGCTGGCAAAGGATTATATCATCTGTCGGCTGACTGGGGAGTTTGTGACCGATTATTCCGAGGCATCCGGGACAGACGCCTTTGACCTGCGGCATCTGAAGTGGTCAGAAGAGATCCTTGCAGCGGCCGGGATCGACAGAGAAAAGATGCCGGAGCTTCATGCCTCTACAGACGTGATCGGCAGCCTTACAAAAGAAGCGGCCGAAAGCCTGGGCCTGACCTGTGAAACAAAGGTGGTCTGCGGAGGTGGGGACGGACCCTGTTCGGCTCTTGGCGCAGGAAGCATCAAAGACGGGCAGATGTTTTTATCTTTTGGTACGTCTGCATGGATTGCCGGTACGTCCGGCGAAGTGAATCTGGATCGGGAAAAGACCCTGATTGGATTTGGCCATGTGGTGCCGGGCAAGTACATGCCCTGCGGCACTATGCAGGCCGCGGGAAGTTCCTACTCCTATATCAAAGAGGCTCTCTGCGCGGAAGAAGTCAGGCAGGCAGAAGAGACCGGGGAATCGGTGTATGAATTATTGAACCGGCTGGTACTGCAGTCGCCTCCGGGAGCGAAAGGACTGATCTTTCTTCCCTATCTTCTGGGAGAGCGAAGCCCCAGGTGGAATCCGGATACGTCCGGCAGTTTTCTGGGCATCCGGATGGAACATAAGAAATGCGACTATGTGCGGGCAGTGCTGGAAGGGATCGCCATGAACCTTTCCGTGATCCTGGAAGCCCAGAGGGAGCACATGGAAGGAAAAGAACTGGTGCTGACCGGCGGCGGGGCGAAAGGAGATGTGCTGGCGCAGATCCTTTCCGATGTGCTGGGCGTGCCGCTTCACCGGCTGGATCATGTGGAAACGGCCACATCAATTGCAGCGGCGGTGATCGCCGGCGTGGGCGTAGGCGTTTTTAAAGATTTTTCCGTGGTCGATCAGTTTGTGAAGACAGATAAAACTTTCTATCCGAGGGAGGAATACCGGGAGATATACGACAGGCAGAAGAAGTTGTTTGAACTGGGGTATCAGTGCCTGCTGCCGTATTACCGGGAGGATGCATAGGAGGAGATAGAGAATCTGCAGTCCGGGAAGTAAAGTGGGTTTTGGTGTAAATATATAGTGACATACAAAAAGAAGCGGTTTTGCCGCTTCTTTTTTGAATACTGATAGACACCTACCAATTGACATAACCTTTTACATCTAATATATACTCCGGCGGCAGATATTCCCGGGGAATCTCAAGGGTCCAGAGACCTGCCCACAAAATTCCCAGGCAGGCCAGTATAATCACGGCGCCTGCAAGGCCTCTTTTGTAAGCCCGGCTCTGCAAGTGGAAGAGATTCCAGGTTCCCAGAGCCATGAAAGCCAGCAGAACAAAGAGACACACAGCCATTCCCGGCAGCTGTTTCTTCAGTTCCTGGAGCTGCTCCGCGTTGACTCCGGAGAGCATCCGGCTCTCCCCGTCCTCCTGAACGACCACCAGGTCGCCGTCCTCCAGGGGATACACGGACCACCGCACGATCTGAAGCGGCAGGCCGTCATCATCCAGTTGTTCCGGGACCAGCGCCATATCCTCTGCCGTTTCGATCGGCCACACTTCTTTTGTATGAGCCACCAGCTCCATTCCGAATAGCCCTTCCTGTTCCTCCACATAGAAAACCGTTGAGGGATCTTCTCCATAACAGGACAGAGGGATCCGGGCAAGCCGCATCGCCTTTTCTTCTTCACTCTGGCTGCCTCTGACCACTTCTACCGGTATCCGCATCAGCCGTTCTACATGGAACGAGATCACCGTACAGAGCAGAAGCAGCACCAGAACCACACATCCGGCATTCCAAATCTTTTTCTTTGTCATCTTTATCATCCCCATAAAACATCCTTTAATCCGTCTGTCAGTTCTTCTCTATAGTAGAGGAAAAAGAAGGTAACCGGCACCAGACACAAAAGACCGCAGACCGACTGGATGCCGATATCTCCCTGTGAGACTGCCGCCAGAAATACAGACAGCGGATAGTCCTGCTCTCTTTCCAGAAAGATCATGGGCTGCTCAACCATATTCCAGCTTTCCGTGAAGGTGAGGACAAACAGCGTAACAACTGCCGGCTTGGCAGCTGGCGTGATGATATACCGGATCAGCTGCAGCTGATTTGCCCCGTCTATCCGCGCTGCATCCAGACTGCCGTCCGGCACGGCCCGGAATACAAAGGTAAGCCATACCGTTCCAAATGGCGAGAACACTGCCGGAATGATCAGCGCCTTCCAGCTGTTCAAAAATCCCAGCATTTCCAACAGAATATAATTGGGCAGCAAAGTCACCTGGATCGGCAGAATCATAAAGAGAACAAAAACCGCAAACCAGAACCTGTCTCCGATAAACCGGTATTTCGCAAACGCCGTACCTGCAAGGCAGGAAATCAAAGTCTGCCCTGCTGCGATCAAAAGACACATCCCAAGGCTTCTGAAAAACCTGACCAGGTATTCCGGCCTTCCAAGCAGCACTTCATAGTAGCTTAAGAAAGAGATTCCGTCTCCGGCAGTATATACCGAACGAAACAGCATATAGAGGACCGGAAATAAAAACAGCAGCGCCAGCAGGAAAAGTGCCGGCAGACTCTTTTTCCCTTTGTTCCTATCCATATGCCCGCCTCCTTTTCACAAGCCGGTACACGGCATATCCAGCCGCGCTCACCAGAAGAAGCATTGCCAGGATGCTTACTGCGGCCGCAGAAATTTTCTGGTAATTCAGATTCCGGATATTGTTGTTCATAAAATGCTGTAGCAGATAAATGCTGTCATCCGGATAATTTCCACCCAGAAGGAATGCCTCTCTGTAACAGCGGAATGCATTCATTACCGAAAGGACCAGCGTAAAAAGAACTGCCGGGATCAAAAGCGGCCAGGTGATGAACCGGAACTTCTGCCATTCCCCTGCTCCGTAAAGGGCCGCATACTCGTAATATTCTCCAGGGATCATCTGCAGTTTTGCAAAATAAATTAACACATAATACCCGATAAACCGCCAGAAATACAGAATGCACAGAATCCAGAAAGCAGCAGAAGTATGGAGCCAGTCTGTCCCCTGCATTCCTGTCAGCGTCAACATCCGGTTCAGGAAACCACTGTCCCCGCAGAAAAACTGTACTGCCAGAACAATGGACGCTATGGGCATGATCATCGGATATAAGAAGGATAACCGGAGAAATGTCACTCCTCTTGCCACATGCCGCAGAACAACAGATAATCCGACTGCCGCTCCTAAAGTTACCGGCACTGTAACCAGCATATAGCGGCAGGTATTCTTCACTGCCAGCAGGAACATTTCATTTTCAAAGAGTTCCTGGTAATTTACCAGCCCTACAAACTCCCGTTTTCCGATCCCAAAGGAAACGGAATACCAGCAGGTGATCAGAAACGGTGCGAAATAAAACACCAGAAAGCCAAGTAAAGCCGGAGACGCCAGCAAAAATCCATTGTTCCGCTTTTTCATAATACCACCCTCTTTTCCGGCCAGGCACACTATTCCAGAACCTGGGTATTGTAATTTTCCCAGGCTTTTCCGGCCGCTGCAGATAATTTTTCTCTCCACACAGCTTCATAATCTGTCGCCGGGCCATAGATCAGACGGGATGCATCCATCACCGCCTGGTAGAGATCCGCTTCAACACCTACCGGAAAATACGCTCCGTCAATGGTAAGAAATACGTCTCTGACCATTTCCAGGCTGTCTGTATCAAGAGACGGGAATCTGGCCGCTAAAGCGCTTTCCTGCACCGGCAGTTCCGTTCCCAGTATCCCGTCTACAAAAGTTCCAATGCCTTGCTCCTGGCGGGCGGATTTGATCTCATCATTTAAGAACAGCATCAAAAACCGGTAGGCCTCTTCCTTATGATCTGAAGACATCCCCACTGCCCCAAAGCAGCGAATGGCCGCCATCCGGTTCCCCTGGATATCCGGAATGATCCGGGCCGATCTCATCTGGGGCATCCCGGTCGTGGCAAAGTTCAGATCCGTGATCTGATATCCTTCCCCTGTGTTTTCTAATCCGCTTTCGACCCATTGAAGCTTTTTCAGCAGGAAATTCATGCCAAAAGTCTCCCATGCTTCCTTGTCGAACAGCACCTTTCCTTCATCATAATCTGCCGCAGGCTGGAACCAGTTGCCGCTGATATTCTCCAGTCCGTACATCGCCGCTTCAAATCCGGGATCCGCCGCACCTTCTGCCTTTGCAAGCCAGTCTTCCAACGTATCCGTCTCTGTAACCGGGATTTCTTCCTGATCGGAAGCCAGGATGTTAAAATTGCAGGACAGGGGTATGATATATTGCTGTCCCTGATATTTTCCGGGCAGGAGGAACTCCTCCCGGTAAGTTCCTTCCTCCCAGTAGGAATCGGACTCCATATAGCGGTCCAGGGAAGCAAGCGCGCCGCTCTGCATTGTCTTATAAGGATTGGAAAAAAGCGGGGCTTCCATCTGGGTCGCCCCGTCACTGGCGCTGTTGATCAGATAAACATCTGGTCCTTTCCCTGCCATGATCTGGGTGCGCAGGCGTTCAATCTCCAGTTCCCGTTCTTCCCCGTCAGCAGGAAGTTCCCGTATCGTGATGGAAACCTGCGGAGTCTGTTCTTTCATATATTTTGCCGCTTCTTTGACCTGATCCTGGAACTGCGGCTCGATCAGCACTTCCAGTTCCTTTTCCGCACCGGATGATTCATTGCAGCCACCCAACAAAAACATAACAGATAACAGAAAGAAACAGAGTTTTATATTCAGTCTGTTGATCAAAACAATCACCTTCTTTCCTTCATCAAAATCCATTATTATCTAAAAATTTACATATATATATTGCCTTATCTAACAAATACAGCAAAAAAGAGGTTTTGTCAATAGATTATCAAAAATAGTGTTTTTTGCCTAAAATATAGAAAATATACACTAAAAGATAGTCATAGGAAATGGCTATAAGATTATGAAAATTATCAATTGGGATATCATCCAGTCCCTGTGATAAGATGAATCTGTAACATATATAGTGATGCCAAGGCATTGAAAAGGGAATCCGGTGAGAATCCGGAACAGCCCGCTCTACTGTGTGATGGATGCATGTTCCAAAGCGCCACCTGGGGACAGGGAAGGCGGAGCCTGCAGATGAGATCGAGTCAGGAGACCTGCTATATATGAAGATGATTTTTTCGGTGGGGAAAGGACAGCGTTTACGCTGGACTTTTCGCACCGTTTTTTGACTTATAAGGATTAAAAAGGACAGGAAATATGCGCTATAAACTAATTGGCTGCAAAATATTCGAACGCGAAATAGCGAGTGTCACATACCAGTGCAAGAATCAGATAGATGTTACTCTTTTAAAGCAAAAATTACATAACAGGCCTCAAAGGCTGCAAAAAACAATACAATCTGTAATTGATGCAATTGACGAAGATAATGATCTGTATAGTAATACGACGTCTGAAACCCCGTTTGATGCAATTTTATTAGCTTATGGGTTGTGTTCGGGTGCAGTCAGTGGATTGAGCAGCAAACAATATCCCCTTGTAATACCTCGTGTTCAAGATTGTATTTCTCTTTTTATGGGAGACCGGGTAAAGTATGAAGAATACTATAAAAATCATGTTGGTACGTATTATTACACACCTGGGATCGTAGAACTGTGTGATGCGGTAAGATTGGATGATCAGTGGGAACAGAGATACTATTTTCATCTGAAAAGGTTCAACGGTAATAAAAAGAAAGCACAGAAGGTTGTTGAAATCGAAAAGAGCTTAACAGATAATTACAGGTCATTAACTTATATAAAATGGGATGAGCTTCCTTTTCCGGAATATGAAAAGAAAGTAGAAAAAAAGGCAGGAGATAAAAACTGGACGTATGATCTCGTAAAAGGGAAAAATACATTGTTGAAAAAACTGGTAGACGGAGAATGGGATGAAGAAAATTTTTTATTTGTTCCGCCGAAACAGTATGTGACCGAGAGCTATGACGAAGATGTGATTACAGTAATGACAGAAAAAGACTAAGGACAGAGAGGAGACGGAATGGACATTGAGATTATATCCGGTTTCCTTGGAGCCGGGAAAACCACTTTTTTAAACCAATATCTTCCTCTTCTCTCCGGGAAGACGGCGGTGATTGAAAATGAATTTGGAGACGTGGGACTGGATGGAGATCTAATCCGGGAGAAGGTGCCGGTGAGGGAACTGTATGCAGGATGTATCTGTTGTACGCTGGCCATCGATTTTCGCCAGAGTATCCGGGAAATTGCAGAGACATATCAGCCGGACCGCATCGTTATTGAGCCGTCGGGGATTGGAAAGTTGTCAGATGTAATCAAGGCCTGTGAGGATGCAAGAGAGAAAGACGGTGTGGAACTTTTAGTTACCAGAAGGATTGTGATCGTAGACGGGGAAGCTTACGAAGAAAGCGTAGAAGGGTTTGGAGCATTTTATCTGGATCAGATCCGGAACGCACAGATGCTGTTTGTGAGCTGGCTGGAGGGCCTGGAAAAAGAGAAGCAGGAGAAGATCCTTACAGATATCCGTGAACAAAATCAGGAAGCTCTTATTTATGCCGGGGATTTTCGCCAGCTGGACGGACAGGAACTTTTGCATTTACTGGAACTTTCGGAACAGAAGCAATCCGGAAAGACAGTAGATGAACAGCGGGAAGAGGACGTTTTTTCTTCAGGCATTCTATTTTCCAGTATTTCTTTTACAGATCTGCCGAAAATATCTAAGGAAGAGATGGAAAAGAAACTGGAGAGCTTAAGGGCGGGGAAATATGGCCGTGTCCTTCGGGTGAAAGGACTGGCAGAGATGCCGGATGGAGAGAGATATCGTTTTGACCTGACGCCGGGACATACGGAACTTAAGAAAGTGGATCCATTACCGGGAGATACCGGAGAAAGAAAAGTGGTCATTATTGGAACTGGACTTGACCGGGCAGGACTGGAGACGCTGTTTCTGGGGAAGCAGAAAGTCCGGCTGCCAAAAAAGGGAATGACAGGGAAACGATGAGGGAAAGCTTGTTTAAAAAGGGGAGGATGTGGTACACTCGAGAAAGAGCGCCTGGATGGCGGCAGTCCGGGCGGCAAAAGACGCGGAAAAAGTATTGTTTGGAAATACATAAAAGAAAAAGGAGGGCTTACCTTGGGAGAGATTAAAGATTTTAACTGTACCTATGATAATTCAGCCGGGATAAACGGCGAAGTGACGGAAGGTCTTGGCCTTACCTTTCCAGACGCCTATCTCCATGCAGACACCATGGCGAAACTGTCCAGGGCTCTGAAAGAGCATGACGGCGCGGCTTTCTGTGAGCTGCCTTTTTGCCATACAGTAGAGGCGGAAGCCATGGGAGGCCTGGTGAATTACGGAAATGACAAGACGGGTCCCCGGGCAAAGGAGTATATCTGTACGAAGCCGGAAGAATTGCTGGAGCTGCAGCCCATTGATTTTAGCAAAGGAAGGATCCATGAAGTCCTGCAGGCCTGCCGGATGCTCCGGGAGCAGGGCGAGCATGTGGTGCTGCAGGTATCCGGTCCATTTACCATCCTGAACGTACTGATCGACGCCCGGTATGTTTTCAAAGCTATGAGAAAACAGCCGGAAGTGATGAAAGAGGTATTCTGGAAACTGGGAAATGAAGTGTTAAGATTTATGGAAGAAGCAAAAAAATACGGAGTGGATCTGATCAGTTACGCAGATTCTTCCGGCGGAGTAAATATTCTGGGGCCAAAGATGGCTGAACAGGTGGTGGAGGATTTCACTTATGAATTTTTAAAACAGGTGGAAGGGCTTGCGGATGAACACACGATGATCCTGCTCTGTCCCAAAACCACATTTGCGCTTCTGGGAACCGGACACGGGAAACTGAAGGATCATCTGACCGAGACCGGGATCCGCTATGGCGAAGCCTGCATCCGGATGACGGGCAAGGCAAAGTTCGCGGGCCAGATGTGCATCAAAAATGTGGGATATGAACTGGAAAATGGTATCTTTAAAGAACTGGTATTAATTTAAGATGAGGAGGAACTGCGATGAGCTCAAAAGAAGAATTGTTAAAACGGCTGTCGGACGGCGTATTTGAGATGGAGGAAGATGACGTGGCGGAAGCGGCCCAGGAATATCTGGATGCAGGCTATCCTGCTTTCGACGGGATCATGGACGGACTGGTAGACGGAATGAACCGGGCCAGTGAAATGTATGAGCAGGAGGAATATTTCGTAACCGATGTGCTGCTCTGCTCTGACGCCATGTATGTGGGGCTGGATATTCTGCGGCCTTATCTGCCGGAAACGAAGGACGACCACAAGGTGAAGGCCGTCATTGGCGTAGTGGAGGGCGACACCCACGATATCGGAAAGAATCTGGTAAAGATTATGATGGAAACCGCCGGTTTTGAGATGATCGATCTGGGAAGAGACGTAGAACTGCAGAAATTTGTGGATACAGCCAAAGAAGAGCATGCAGATATTGTATGTATGTCCACCTTGATGACTACCACCATGGGCGGTATGGAGACGGTGATCCATCTGCTGGAGGAGGCCGGGATCCGCGATCAGGTCAAGGTCATGATCGGCGGCGGACCGATTTCCCAGAAATACGCAGATAAGATCGGTGCGGACGGCTATTCCCAGAATGCGGTGGAAGCAGTAAAACTGGCGAAGAGCCTGATGAAGATTGCATAGGAGAAAGAAGAAATGTTGACACCAAAAGAGAGACTGAAACTCATTTTTGAAGGCGGACATCCGGACCGGCCGGCATGCATCTGTCCGGGGGGCATGATGAATATGGTGACAAAAGATCTGATGGAGGAAGTGCAGGTCTATCTGCCGGAGGCTCACACGGACGCAAGAAAGATGGCGGATCTTGCAAAGGCTGTCTATGAGAAGGGCTGCTTTGAAAATTTCGGCGTTCCCTTCTGCATGACAGTAGAAGCCGAGGAAATGGGCGCGAAAGTGGATATGGGCACCAACATCTATGAGCCCCATGTGGTGGAATATGTGATCGATTCTGTCAGCGAGGTGGACAGGCTGACGCCGGTAGACGTAACCAGGGGCAGGGCCAAAGTGGTGACGGACGCGATCCGCATTTTAAAGGAAGAGACAAAGGACGTCCCCATCGTGGGAAATCTGACCGGGCCGGTGAGCACGGCGAGTTCTGTGATGGAGCCGGTTAATTTCTACAAAGAACTGCGGAAAAAGAATGAAGAGGCCCACCGGTATATGGAATTTATCACCGATCAGCTGATCGCTTTCGGGCGGGCGCAGATCGAGGCGGGCGCAGATGTGATTGCCATCTCCGATCCCAGCGGGACGGGCGAGATCCTGGGGCCAAAATATTTTGAAGAGTTTGCGGTCACTTATATCAACCGGCTGCTGGGCGGGCTCCAGAAGGAGAAGCTGGGGACCATCGTTCATATCTGCGGGCAGATGAGTCCGGTATATAAAGAGATTAACGAGGTAAAGAGCAGCGCCTTAAGTTTTGATTCCATCGTGCCGATGAAGGAGGCAAGAAAACATCTTCCGGACCGCGTGCTGATGGGGAATGTCAGCACTTATGCTCTGGAGTTTGGCGATCCGGAGCGGGTGAAGATGCTGACAAAGAGCTGTATCAAGAGCGGATCTGATATTATCGCCCCGGCCTGCGGCCTTGGGATGAAATCTCCGCTTGTAAATATTCAGGCGATCCTTGCCTGTATGCAGGAGGACGAAAAGTAATGGCCAGGATTTGGATCAGACAGACGGGAAAGAGCATTTCCTGCCAGGAGGGCGCCAATCTCCTGGACGCCCTGCTGGAGGGCGGGGCATTTGTGGATAATCCCTGCAGTGGCAAGGGAATCTGTGGCAAATGTAAAGTGCGGATCTGCCAGGGGGAATTGCCCGCCATGTCTGAAACGGAGCGGGCGCTTCTGAAACCGGAAGAGATAGAAGCCGGGATTCGCCTGTCCTGCATGATCGATGTGAACGGGACCATGGAAGTGGAGCTTCTGAAAAAAGAACGGAAGCACGAAGTGCTGACAAAGGGATATATCCCTGCATTTGAAAAAGATCATTTTGACGAAGGATACGGGATCGTGATCGACATCGGCACCACAACGGTGGTGACAGCGCTGGTGGAACTTTCCACAGGACAGGAACTGGCAAGCGCGTCCATGATCAATGCTCAGAAGCATTACGGGCTGGATGTGCTGACCCGGATCACTTATGAATACGAGCACCCGGAGACCGGAGTGAAAGATCTTCAGGAAGCGATCGTACAGTCCGTGAACGGCATGATCGGGGAGGTCTGTGAAGAGGCGGGCGTTTCCAGAGAAGAGATCCGGGAAATCGATGTGGCGGCGAACTGTACCATGACACACATGCTGCTGGGAGTAGATGCAAGAAGCATCGGCAGGTCCCCGTACCGGCCGGAGTTTACGAAGGCACAGGAACTCCCTGCATCCCGGATCGGCATCGAAGCAGGAAAAGATACGGTTCTTTACTGCCTTCCTCAGGTGTCGGCCTACATAGGGGCAGATATTGTGGCAGGGACCTATGTGTGTGAATTGCAAAAAGAAAAAGGGCATGTTCTGTTTATCGATATCGGTACCAATGGCGAGATCGTTCTGACCAGTAACGGGCGGATCCTGTGCTGTTCCTGCGCGGCAGGACCGGCCCTGGAGGGCATGAACATCAGCGCCGGCATGCGGGCGGCGCAGGGCGCCATCGAGGATGTGAAGATTACAGAAGAGGGTGTGAAGATCCAGGTGATCGGCAACCGGGAAGACGACAGGCAGGAGCCGGCAGGCATTTGCGGAAGCGGGATTCTGGCAGTGGTGAAAGAACTGTTGCGTACCGGCCTGGTAAAAAAGACTGGAGCCTTTATCAAGAAGGACAGGCTCTCCCCGGAGGATTACCGGTTTCCGATGCTTCAGCTGAACGGGACCAAACGGGAATTCATCCTTCATGAGAAGCCGCAGATCCTGGTGACCCAGGGAGACGTGCGTCAGGTGCAGCTGGCGAAAGGCGCGATCCTGTCCGGGTTCACAGCCCTTCTCAGGGAAGCGCAGATCGACATGGAGGATCTTGACAAGGTGATGATCGCCGGCCAGTTCGGCGCCCATCTTCCGGCGGATTCTCTGATTGGAACAGGAATCCTTCCGGATGCGGTAAAAGATAAGCTGGTGTATGTGGGCAACTCTTCCAAGACAGGAGCCTACATGGCGCTGATGTCAAAAAAGGCGAAGCAGGAGATGGAAAAACTGGCAGAAGAAATGGAATATATGGAACTTGCAGAAACGGAAAATTACGAGAGGATCTTTACAGACAGCATGATATTTCCGACGTTTTAAGGAGAATGCGTATGGAATATGAAGAACTGAAACGACTGATGAACGAGCAGAAGGTGGAAATGACGGCAGAGGAACGGATGAAGGCTTATAACGCAGGGGAGGAAGTGGATCACATCCCCTATACCCTGCAGGCGCCGGATCCGGCCATGGCGGACATTTTCGGATTCACCACCACACAGTTTGCGAAAGATTTTGAAGTGAAGAGCGAAGTGATCCGGAGAAGAAAAGAAGAATTCGGACTGGACAGCTTCAATGTGGGGCTGGGATTAAAGACCATCGGCGGCGCGCTGGGGTCGAAGCTTGCCGCGCCGGAGCATGGCATCGACTATGTGGCAGAGCATGTGTTACAGGATTATGCGGATTTTGACAAACTGGAAGTCACAGATCCCTATAAGAATCCGGTGCTTGCGCCCATCCTGGAAAGCGCGAAGCGTCTGAAGGAGAGGTTCCCGGATGTGAGCATGACCACCAGCGTGGCAGGCCCGATGTCAACGGCTATCGCTGTGCGCCCTGTGGAAAAGGTTCTGAAAGATACCCGGAAAAATCCGGAGATGCTGCATAAGCTTCTGGATCTGACAGTGGAATGTTCCCTGAAATGGTTCGAGGCATTTGCCCGCGAGTTCGGGCCGGTGGCCACGAATTTCTCGGACCCTGTGACCTGTATGGATGTGATCAGTAAGCCGCAGTTTGATGAATTTTCACTGCCCTATATCAAAAAGCTGATCGACGGGACGGAGAAGATCATGGGATCCCGGCCCGGCGCGCATATCTGCGGAAAGACCAGTCCCATCTGGAAGGATCTGGCGGATGCAGGGCTGTTTTCTTTTAGTATTGATAACTGCGAGGATCTGGAAGTGGCGAAGAAAGCAGTGGGAGACCGGATGCGGATCGCCGGAAATGTGCCGCCGGTGGACGTGATGAAGGAGGGAACCATCGACGACGTGATCGCTTCCTGCAGGGAATGTCTGGAAAAATGTGCTGATAATCCGGCCGGGTACATCCTGAACACCGGATGCCAGCTGCCTATCGGCACGCCAAAAGCCAACGTGGAGGCGTTCATCTACGCGGCCAGGAAGTACGGCAGAGGCGCGAGGCTGGGAAAGATGCCGCGAGGGCTGGAAGAAGAATAAAAAGAACTGATGCGATACAGGCCGGGGATGCCACCCCGGCCTGATTTTTGCCACTCCGGTCCGTTTTTTGACAGGGGAAACGGGGATTGTTATAATAAAGAGGAGCAAGAAAGGGATGAGAACTTTGAATCGTATATCTGTTTACATTCTGAAGCGGTATCTGCTTCTTTTTTTGGGCCTTTCTATCATGGCCTTTGGAGTGGCGTTTTCGATTAAGGCGGAACTTGGCACCTCTCCGATTTCCAGTGTACCCTACGTGGTGAGCCTGTTTGCCCCGCTGACGGTAGGGACAGCTACCATACTTATGCACTGCGTGTTTATCCTGCTGCAGATTCTGATCCTGAGGCGGCAGTATCACCCGATCCAGCTGATGCAGCTGCCGGTGGCGTTTTTCTTTGGATATCTGACGGATTTTGGCGTGTGGGCTGTGCAGGGGATCAGCTGCAGCGCCTACTGGCAGCAGTGGATCGTCTGCTTCATCGGAATCCTGCTGGTAGCCACGGGCGTCAGCCTGGAGGTGAAAGCCGGCGTGGTGGTGCTGGCCGGCGAAGGCGTGGTACTCGCTATCTGCAAAGCATTTCCGAAGATCAAATTCGGCTACATGAAGGTGGGGTTCGATGTGACGCTCGTCGTTATGGCATGCGTGCTGTCGTTTGTATTTATTGGGCACCTGGAAGGCGTGCGGGAAGGCACGGTGGCGGCGGCCGTATTGGTGGGGCTGATCGCAAAGCGGATTGGCAAAGTACTGGAACGGTGGAATCTGGAAAAGGAGTAGGGATTCCCTACTCCTTTTTCAGGACAAAATCGTATTGTTTTTTGTGCGCCTCCGTGGTATGATGAGTTCACATCAAAATCCTGGATTTTTATCTTCTTAAAATTCTAATATCCAGACTTCATTTATGGCAGTTCAGCCAGAGATACCTTGTTTTGATGAATTTAAATTGAAAAGAGGAATGCCCTATGGGAAAAACAAATGTAGCGGTTAATCGTTGGCTGGCAGACAACGAGCGTTTTGCCGACCTGTTTAATGGTTTCATGTTTCATGGAAAGCAGATCATTCAGCCAGAGGATCTGGAAAATCTGGATCGGGAAGCAGATATCTTGATCACAGATAAAAGTGGGAAAACACGAGGGGTACAGAGATATCGGGATATCATTAAAAGATGGAAGAAGGATATGAAGCTGGTAGTTCTGGCGTGTGAATCACAGAATAAAATCCATTATGCAATGCCGGTGAGAAATATGCTTTATGATAGTCTCGCATATACAGACCAGATCCAGGAAACATGGCGGTGGCAGAAAAAGGGAAGTATAATGACTGGAGAGGAGTTCCTTTCCAGATTTCGCCGCGGGGATAAAATCTATCCGGTAATTACGCTTGTCTTTTATTATGATGTGAAAAAATGGGATGGAGCAGTGGATTTATATGGAATGTTTCCGGAAATGCAAGATGGGGAGATGAAGGATGTGTTACACAAATTTGTGCCCAATTATTGGATCAATCTGGTGGATGCCGGGGAGATTGAGCGAGTGGAGCACTTTCGCACAGATTTACAACAGGTATTTGGCATGTTAAAATATAGAAATAAAAAAGAGGAATTACAGCAATATATTCATCAGAATCAGGAATATTTCAGCAGTGTAGATGTGGAGACATATCAGGCGCTGGGAGAGTTCCTACATATGGAGAAGGAGTTGGAAAAGATGGCAGATGTAAGGAAGGGGGAAAAGGTTGATATGTGTCAGGCGTTGAAGGAATGGTATGCGGATGGCGTGGAAGAAGGTAGAAGTGAGGGCAGAAGTGAAGGCAGAAGCGAAGGCAGAAGCGAGGGCAGAGCAGAACTGTTGAAAGAATTGATTGATAAGAAGAGAAAGAAAGGTCTGTCTGTGGAAGAGATTGCGGATATCCTGGAAGTGGATGCTAAGACTGTTCGGGAGCTGGCGGGAAAGGATGTAAATAGAAAAAGGAAATAAATGCGTCCTGGTATCGAAATTATTTATTAGTCCTTCTTTGGCGTTGGTGGTATAGTTATATGAAATGACACGGATTTTTTAAAAGAAATTGTATCACTGAAGGAGGAAGACTGTGGCAAACGAATTACCAAAGAATTTTGAAGAATTTGCGGATGCCCGCCGCGCGGGATTTTTGAAAATGAAAGAGGTAAAGGATCAGGGGAAACAGGTATGCGGGATGTTCTGTCAGTATACCCCGGCAGAGATCATTCACGCCGCCGGGCTGAAACAGGTGGCTCTTTGCGGACGCAGCCATTTGCCGATCAAAACTGCTGAGACCAGGCTTCCGGCAAATCTCTGCCCGCTGATTAAGGCAAGCTTCGGGCATGTGCTGGAGGACAGCTGTCCATTTGCATATTTCTCGGATATTGTTGTAGGAGAGACAACCTGTGACGGAAAGAAGAAAATGTATGAGCTTCTGGGGGAATATAAACCGATGCAGGTCATTCACCTGCCCAATGTTCCGGATTATGACCGTTCCCTGGAAATGTGGGTGTCAGAGGTCCGGAAATTTAAGGAAGGGCTGGAGGAACATTTTCATATCACTATTACGGATGACATGCTGAATGCGTCCATTGTCTGGAATAATAAGCTCAGGACCCAGCAGGCCCGGCTTTACGAGTTGGGCAAGTATGATCCGCCGGCGGTTACCGGTGTGGTTATGAACGACGTGACGGACGGCCTGCAGTTTATGTTTGATGACGAAGCAAAATATGAAAAAATATCTTCGATCATTGAGGAATGTGAAAAGAATTGGAAGGAAGGGAAATATCCGGTGGAACCGGATCCGACCCGGCCAAGGCTGATCGTATCCGGGGGCGGATATGTGGCAACCAATGAGAAGACTATTAATGTTATGGAAGAACTGGGAGCGTCTATAGTCTGTTACGAAGGCTGCTGTGGAATTTCTTCGCTCAGGCGTACTGTAGATGAGGACACCAGCCGCGATCCGATCGTACGTATCGCGGAAAAATATCTGGAGGTACCCTGCGCAGTAGTTTCGCCAAATACGAGACGGATGGAGCAGGTGGCAGATACTATTGACGAGTGGAAGGCAGACGGCTATGTCAGCATTACTCTTCATTCCTGCAATCCATTTGCCATTGAAACGGAAAATCTGAGACGTTTGTGTGAATCCAAGGGAATCCCGCTGCTGCATATCCAGACGGACTTTACTCCCGGTGACGAAGCACAGATCCGTACCAGGATCGAAGCGTTTATCGAGATGATCCGGGAAAGCAAAAAGGAGGCATTGACACATGAATAAGAAGACACTTCAGGAGTTGATCTCAAACTGTCATGCCGCCGGCAAAAAAACAGCAGTTTCTTTTTGCTCCCATGTTCCGCAGGAGATTCTTGAGGCAGCGGGGATCTGCAGCCTGCGGCTTCCTTATGTGGGGGGAGTAGATGACGCGGCGTCTCACATACTTGTAAGCAATGTCTGTCCCATCGTAAAAAATGTATGTAATGTGTGCGAGGACTCTGCGCTTGCTGACGTGGATTTGATTTTTGCGGAAACCTCCTGCGATGGAAAGAAGAAAATGTATGAACTGCTTTCCGATCAGAAGCGGATTTATTTTTATCAGGTAGGACAGGGGGCAGACCGGGAATACGTAAGACCTCTGATCAAGTCAGAGGTAAAATATCTGATCAGAGAACTGGGAAAACGGTTTGGCGTCCGCATCACAGAAGACGACATACGTGAAGCTGCAAAGCTCGTTAATGAAGAAAGACAAAGTATTCTGGATCTTATGGCGATCCAGAAAGCAAAGCCCGCTGCCGCATGGGGCACGGAGATTTTCAGGGCGCTGGAAGAACACCGGACAGTTCCGGATATCAGAGAGCGTATCGCGGCAAACAGGAAGACAAAAGAGGAGTTGCTTGCCCAAAAAAGTCCTGTTGGAAAAAGCGCCAGAAGGGTTCTTGTCACGGGCTGCCCTATGAGCGGCGTGTATGAAAAAATCGCAAGTACCATAGAATCCAACGGCGGCGTGGTAGTTGCCTTTGAAAACTGTGAAGTGATCAAATCCGCAATCCGTCATTTTGATACAGAAAATGAGGACATCATGGAAGCCTTTGCCGACTGCTATCAACAGACGGCCTGCGCGATCATGTCCCCTAATACTGTGCGGTTTGATCTGATCCGGCAACTGACAGACGAATACCAGGTCGACGGGGTGCTGGATGTCACGCTGCAAACCTGCCATCCTTATACGGTGGAGCGGGATAAAATGATGCGGTTGTGCAGAGAAGAACTTGGGATTCCGTACATGGCGGTAGAAACCGATGTGACAGATTCGGATGCAGGGCAGCTCGCAACAAGAATAACAGCGTTTCTGGAAATGATCTGATGAACAGATGGGGACGTAGACCTTTGCAAAAAGTCTACGTCCCCATTCACACTTTGTTCACATTTTGAAATGTTTTAATATCCTAAGATATTTTATAGTGCAGCAATAACTTCAATCTCACACAACGCATGCTTGGGTAGTGTTTTTACAGCGACGCAGGTCCTGGCCGGTCTTGAAATAAAGTATTTTGCATATACCTGGTTAAAAGCATCAAAATCATCCATATCAGCAATAAAGCAGTTGGCTTTGATAACTTTGTCAAAAGAAGTACCGGCAGCTTCCAGCATGATGCCGATATTACGGCAGGCCCGGTCTGTCTGCGCTTCGATGGTGTGGACGTGAAGCTCCCCGTCAGAAGGTTCTACACCAATCTGGCCGGCAGTAAAAAAGAATCCGTTATGTGTATACCCTTGTGAATAAGGCCCGTTGGAGGCAGCAATTTTGTCTGTAGTAATGATTTCCATAGTAAATCCGTCCTTTCTTTATACTTTTGAGTATAGCGTAGCATGAGGCGGAGAGGAAAGCAACCGGTACCGGGTACACCCTGAAATTCAATTTGGTACACCCTGAAATGCAAATTGGGACGTAGACCTTTGCAAAAGGTCTACGTCCTATGTTAACATAATAACAAACAACAGAATGAGGAGTACGTGATGAAAAGAGAAATTGTTTTGCAGCATTTAACTGACCCGGAGTTTTTCCAGGAGAATCGGCTGGCCCGGGCTTCGGATCACTTCTGGTACGAGACGGAGGCGGAGGCTCTGGCGGGGATGGATATGAGGCTTTCTGTGAGTCTTTCTGGAACTTGGAGTTTTTTATATGTGCCGAATCCGGAGTCTGTGCCGGAAGATTTTGAACAGCCAGGATTTTCCTGCCTGGGGTGGGACACGATCCAGGTGCCGGCCCACATGGAGTTGTCCGGATATGGCTATCCTCAGTATACGGATACGGACTATCCATGGGACGGGCGGGAGGCTGTTGCGCCTCATCAGATCCCGGGAGAATCGAATCCTACCGGTTGTTATGTGAGAAGTTTCCGGCTGCCGGAACATATGAGGGGGAAACGGCTGCAGCTGCACCTGGAAGGTGTGGAGACGGCGTTTCATTGCTGGATCAACGGTTGTTATGTGGGATATAGCGAAGACAGCTATACGCCGGCGGTTTTTGATATTACAGAGAAGGTGCGGGAAGGGGAAAATAAGATTGCCCTGGAAGTGTATCGGTTTTCCAGCGGAAGCTGGCTGGAGGATCAGGATTTCTGGAGAATGGGCGGTATTATGCGTGATGTCACGGTCCGGGCGCTGCCGGATCTTCATATCCGGGATATGGATATCCGGGCGGGGCTGGCGAAGGGGTATACTACGGGGACAGCCTGCGTGAAGCTTTCTCTCGACGGGACGGGGGCAGAAAAGGCAAAAGTTTCCTGGGAGCTTTATGACGGACGGATCCGGATGGAAGCCCCGGCAGAGGAGAAATGTATCCTGTCCGGGGAGGGACGGATTTCGATGACGGAATCCACGGCCACCGCGCAGTTTGCCCTGAACGTACCGGAGGTGAAACCGTGGAGCGCCGAGATTCCGTGGCTTTACCGTTTGGTGATCGCTGTCCGGGATGAAGAGGGACGGATCCTGGAATCGGCGGCCCAGAACGTGGGCTTCCGGCAGGTGGAGATCCGGGATGCGGTTCTATATTTTAACGGGAAAAGGCTTCGGATCAACGGAGTAAACCGGCACGAGTTTTCTGCAAGAAAGGGCCGGGCCATTGGAAAAGAGGAAATGGAGTGGGACATCCGTTTCTTAAAACAGAACAATATCAATGCTGTCCGTACCAGTCATTATCCCAATCAGAGCTACTGGTACGAACTGTGCGACCGGTTCGGGATCTATGTGATGGACGAGACGAATCTGGAAACGCACGGGACCTGGCATCTGGGAAAATACGACCACACTCTGCCGGGAGATTTCCCTAAGTGGCATGAAGCGGTCATGAGCCGGGCGGAAGCGATGCTGGAACGGGACAAAAATCATCCCTGTATTTTCTCCTGGAGCGTGGGAAATGAATCCTGGAGCGGCCAGAATCTGTATGACATGAGTATGTATTTCCGGAATCGGGATCAAAGCCGCCCGGTCCACTATGAAAATGTGTGTCACGACAGGCGCTGGGAGGGTACGACGGATTTTGAAAGCCGGATGTATGCTACGCCGGTGCAGGCGGAAGAGTATTTGAAAAATGATCCGAAAAAGCCGTATCTTTTGTGTGAATATTCCCATGCCATGGGAAATTCCTGTGGGAATCTGGATGAATACACAGAGCTTTTGGACCGGTATCCTCAGTACTGCGGCGGATTTATCTGGGACTATATCGATCAGTCCCTTTATAAAAAAGATGGCACAGGCCGGGAGTACCTGGCTTATGGCGGGGATTTTGGCGACCGCCCCTGCAATGAAAATTTCTGCACGAACGGGATAATATGCGGGGACAGGACGCCGTCTCCTAAAATGCAGGAAGTTAAATATCTTTATCAGCCTTTCCGGTTGTATCCGGAGGCAGAAGAAATCCGGGTGGAGAATCTGCAGTTGTTTGAGGATGGCAGCAGATTCCGCCTTGTGTGGCAGCTGGAAAAAGAGGGAGAGGTCTTTGCGAAAGGCAGCTGCCGGTTCCAGGGGGCGCCCGGCCAGGTGACCAGAGTTCCCTGTGATATGGTACTTCCGGAGGAACCCGGAGAGTATGTGCGGACCGCTTCTATGGTGCTGGCGGAAGACACGGCCTATGGAAAGGCGGGGACAGAGCTTTGCTTTGGCCAGAGCGTGGAAAGAGTGGATGAGCCGGAGAAACCGGGAATGCCTGCCGGGGAAGGGCAGCAGAAACCGGAAAGCAGGATCCGGATCATTGACGGAGACAGCAGTTTTTCCGTAAAGGGCAATGGTTTCTTGATCATGTTTCAGAAGATGACGGGGAAACTCATTTCCTATCATCTGAACGGAAAAGAACTGGTCTACAACCTGGCGGATACGCTGCATCCGGAATTCTGGCGTGCGCCTACAGATAATGACAGAGGAAATAAGATGCCGGAGCGGTGTGTGATGTGGAAGGGCGCGTCGCTTTATCCGAAAGTGGAACGTGTGGACTGTACCGCAAAAGGGGAAAATGCTGTAGTGGAAACGGTATACCAGCTGGGACAGGGAGCGCTCCTGCAGCTGCGTTATGAGGTGGACGCAGATGGTACGATGTCTGTGACAGAGCGCTATGAGGGGGCCAAAGATCTTCCGGAACTTCCCTGTTTTGGGATGTCCTGGAAACTGCCGGAAGATTTCCGGTATGTTACCTGGTATGGGCTGGGGCCGGAAGAGACGTACAGCGACAGAAAACGGGGCGGACGTCTGGGAGTCTGGAAGGTATTGCCGCAGGACGGTATGGCTGACTATGTACGGCCGCAGGAATGTGGCAATCATGCGGATACCCGCTGGATGGAAATAAGAGACGAAAAAGGAAATGGAATCTGCATCGAAAGTCCGGAGCTATTTGAATTTTCCGTGCTTCCCTACACCTGCCATGAGCTGGAAAATGCAAAGCATCATTATGAACTTCCGCAGTCCTATGCGACTGTGCTGCGCCTCCTGGAGGCACAGACCGGGGTGGGCGGCGACAACAGCTGGGGCGCATGGGCTCATGAAAAGTATGTGCTGGACAGCGGAAAAAACAGAGAATTTCAGTTTACTGTACGCAGAGTATAAACAGACCAGGAGGTCCATTCCGAATTACTTCGGAGTGGACTCCCTTCTTTTCCCATGCTATAATGTGCCCAAAGCATTATATTTCTGACAGTTCTTTTGCAGTTGATCCGTGTCTGATATTCTTTTTTCAAGAAATTTCAATGCTTTTATTCCAGGTAAACAGCAGAGAGATTTCTGAAAAAGGTAAGGGAAATCTCCTGCACAACAAAAAAGGAGGAGATTTTTATGGGTAACACGTATACCACGGAATTGCCGTCAGCAAACAGGATTTTTAAATCCAGTGTTTTTACGATGCTGTACAGCGATCCCAAAGAGGCGCTGCAGTTGTATAATGCGGTAAATGGAACTGAATATAAGGATCCTGAACTTCTGGAAATTAACACACTTGAGTATCCGATTTGTATTCGGTTATGACCAAAGACCACGACCTGTATTCGGAGAAGATGATTTCCATTCCGGCGCCCCGGTTTGTGATCTTTTATAACGGGGAAAAGAAGCGGCCGGAGCAGGAAGTGCTGCGGCTGTCTGACGCGTATTTTATCAGGGAAGAGCACCCGGCGCTGGAACTGGAAGCGGTCATGCTGAATATTAATGCAGGAAATAACCCGGAATTATTAAAAGCGTGTAAGTCACTGGGAGAATATGCGGAATATGTGGCAAAAGTGCGCCGGTATGCAAAGGACATGGCTCTTGCGGAAGCGGTGGAACGTGCGATCACAGAGTGTATCCAGGAAGGGATCCTTGCAGATTTTTTGGAGAGGAACCGGGCAGAGGTGAAAAAAGTGAGTTTATATGAGTATGATGCAGAGAAGCACATGCGGCAGGTGCGGGAAGAAGCAAAAGAAGATGGGCGGATGGAACTTTTGCAGGAGCAGATTGCAAAGAAACTGGAAAAGGGTCTGTCTGTTCAGGAGATTGCGGAGGCTCTGGAGGAAGAACCGGATACCATCCGTAATTTGATCACGCATAAGAAAGAGGGATAATATGAGAGCACATCCACATCCGGCGGATCAGATGACGCCGGTGGAACGAAAGAAAGCGCTAGAGGAAGGAAGGGACTTTGACCGGTATCCGGCGGTCCCTTTTATGAGTGAGTTTAAATGTCTGTTTACCGGGATCGGCGTCTGGGATTTCTGGCACGATCCGGTTAAGATGGCAGAGGCGGAACTCCGGGTGTTTGAAAGGTTCGGACAGGACCGGATCGTGATCGGTCCCAATACCCGGGGGATTGCCGAGGCGCTGGGAGCAGAATATGTTTACCCGGAAAATGGCGTGCCCTACGCGGGCCGGCCAAAGCTGTCGGATTACGGGATGCTGGAAGGGATGGAACCGGTGGACGCAAAAAGCAATCCCAGAATCCGGGATTTTGCCCGGGCGGCGGAGCTTCTGATGGAAGCCGCGGGAGAGATCGTGCCGGTGGAGGCGAGTATCGGCGGTCCTTTTACGCTTGCGGCAAATTTGCGGGGCGTTGAACTTCTATTGAGAGATCTTAGGAAATGTCCCCTGGAGGTGCAAAAAACCCTGCGGCTTATAACGGACAGTCAGAAAAGCTGCATCGATATGGCTGCGGAATACGGGCTTGGCATTGCCATGGCGGATCCGGTGGCCAATCCGATGCTGGTTGGGCCGAAGATCTACGAAGAGTTTGTGTTCCCATACACCAAAGAGCTGACCGATTATGCATTTTATAAAACCGGGAAAAAGGTTTCTCTCCACATGTGCGGCAAGACCAACAGCATCTGGAAGTATCTGGCAAAGTACGAGTTAAATGAGATCAGCCTGGATAATATTGTGGATCTTGAGGAGGCTGCTAAGGATCTGGGAAGATTTGTACCAATCGCCGGTAACGTAGACCCGGTAGAGGTGATGCTGAACGGAACTGCGGACGAGATCAGGGAGGCGGTTGCGCGCTGTATCGGAATGGGTGAAAAGGCGGAAAAAGGATATACGCTGACCACCGGCTGTGATATCCCGGAGACCACCAGGCCGGAGCAGGTGGACGTTTTTATGGATGCGGCAAGGGAGTATAGCCGGAACTGCCACTTATAGAAAAAGACAATAAATATAAAAATATATTAGAATTATTGATTTGTTGCCACATTGCAATAATGTTAAACTTATGTCGAGTACGGATAGGCCGAGTCGGATTTTTAAGAAGAACAGCATACCCGAAAAAAGACAGGAGGAAAATATTATGAAGAAGAAATGGCTGAGCGCCCTGCTGGTTACAGCTATGGTGACCGGTCTGGCGGCAGGATGCGGCAACAATGGAGAAGAAGAACCATCCGAAGAAGGCGGCAAGACACTGGAAGTGTGGCTGGCTCCACTGGATGATGATACGGAGAAAAACTGGGGAGACCTGCTTGGCGACTGGGAAAAAGAGCATGACTGTACCGTCGACATTACAGTAATCCCGTGGGATAAATATCAGGAAACCTATTCTACAGCAATGAGCTCCGGCGAGGGCCCGGATGTAGGATATATGTACAATGAGATGATCCTTCCTTATATTGAGTCCGGTGCGATCGTAGATATGACCGACTACATTACCGAGGAAGACGAGGCAGAGTACAAATATCTGCAGAACGGATATATGATGGACGGACAGTATGGCTGGCCGCTGGTAACAGGCGTTCCTTTCGTGCTGTATTACAATGTGGATATCTTAAATGAACTGGGCGAGCAGCCGCCGGAAACCTGGGATGATTTCGTAAGAATCTGTGAGAAGGCAACTCAGGATACCGATGGCGACGGCGAGATCGACCAGTACGGATATGCGGTTGGTATGAACACCACAGATATCGGACCTACACAGATCCTGAACGCATACTACTACAGCGTACTGTGGCAGAATGGAAGCAACATTTACAATGACGATATGAAGAGTGTAAGATTTGCGGACGAAGCAGGAACAGAAGCGATGACCTGGATGAAAGACCTGACCCAGTACATGAATCCTGACTTCATGTCCTACTCCTGGTCTGACGCATTCTCCACTATTTTCGGAGAAGGAAAGGCTGCCTTTGGCGTAAACCGTTCCGCACAGACAGACGAGACTACTTATGCAGAGTCTTATCCGGATCTGAACTGGGATTATGTGACATCTCTGAAAAATGTTGATTATGGCACATTCGGAGCAACCGACAGCCTGACACTGATGTCTGACGCTGACGATCCGGATCTGGCTATGGAATTTATCAAGTATGTGACCGGCGCTGAGTTTATGGAGCAGTACCACGCAAAATGCCCGGGCGCTGCGCTGACTAACAGCGAGCCTTATGTCGGCGATCCGAAGATGGAGCGCATCTATACAGAGGATACAGATAAATGGCACGGCATCCAGGTTGGACCTTGCGGAGATGAGATCCTGACACAGCTTGCTGCAGATCTTCAGGGAATTATGACCGGAGAACTGACGGTAGAAGAAGGACTTGCAGAGGCAGAGGAGTATTCCAACCAGCTGCTGGATGAATACTGGGCAGATAAAGAATAATTGAACGAAAAAAGTAAGATAAAAAAGAAAGGCCCACGGTTGGTGGGCTTTTCTTTTCTCTGTAGTATAAGGAATTGAGAAGATGAAGAAAAAAACAGGAATCAAAAAAATCGAGCCATATCTGTATATTACGCCGATCACACTGATCCTGGTGTTGTTCGTGATCGGATCGGTGCTGATCTCGCTCACGCTGGCGTTTACCAAATATAATATCATTACGCCGCCGGTATTCCGGGGCATTGATAACTATACCAGGATTCTGGGGGACGCAAAGTTTTTAAAAGCCCTTGGAAATACTTTGAAACTGCTGGTCTATATCGTGCCGCTGCAGATGGTGTCCGGTATCCTGATGTCGGTATTTCTGCTGGCGACCAGGAAACGGCTGCTGGGAAAGATCGCAAACTGCGTGATCTTCATTCCCTTCCTCTGTTCCAATGCGGTGGTCGGCGTGGTCTGGAGACAGCTTCTGAACGGCAAGATCCCGCCGGTGGAGTGGTTCTTCGGTCTGTTTGGTATCGAGCCTTCCATGCTGCTGGGAGATTCTAAAACGGCGCTGATCACGGTGGCGATGGTGGCGATCTGGAAATGGATGGGGTATTATTCTGTCATTTATCTGTCGGGGCTGATGTCTATTCCCACTACCTGTTATGAGGCGGCCAGGGTGGACGGAGCGGGAAAGATCCGGTGCTTCTTTTCCATTACGCTTCCGATGCTGAAACCGACGATCATATTGACTCTGTTCCTCTGCGTGACCACGTCACTCAGGAATTTTGAGCTGATCTTCAACCTGACCGGAGGCGGTCCCAACAATGCCACCACCGATCTGGTGATGTACGCATATACGCTGTGCTTCCGGACCAGCGCTTCTGCCGGATATGCCATGGCGGTTTCCAACGTGTTGTTTGTAGTTGTGCTCATCATCGGTCTGATGCAGCAGCGGCTGCTCAGAAGAGATGCGTCAGAATTATAAGGAGGGGTGAAAATGCAGTTGGCAAAAAGATTTGTAAAAGCAGGTGTTTCGGATATCGTACTGATCGCGATCATCATTATGAGCATTTTCCCGTTCATTTATATGTTCATGATGTCCTTTAAATCTACGATCAATGCGTTTGACTTTGATTTTTCCCTGGACAAGCTGACACTGGAGCAGTATGTGAAGGTATTCCAGGTAGATAATTTTGAGCGTTATATTTTCAATAGTGTATTTGTGGCCGTGGCAGGCGTGATCCTGACTCTGGCGGTATGTTCTCTGGCAGGTTTTGCCTTCGCCAAGATGGACTTTAAGGGGAATAATAAATGGTTTATTTTCCTGGTGCTGACTCTGATCGTGCCTTCGGAAGTGATCATTGTGCCGTTGTTCCTGATCGCGAGAGGACTGGGGTGGCTGAATATGTACCGGGCGCTGATCCTGCCGCTGCCCACGGCGTTTGGCGTGTTCATTATGCGGCAGGCTATTCTGGACGTGCCCTCGGATCTGATCGATGCGGCAAAGATTGACGGATGCGGCAATTTTAAGACTTTTATCCGGGTGGTGCTGCCGGTGGTGCGCTCTTCTCTGCTTGCGCTGGCAATCTTTACCTTTGTGGGCGCATGGAACAATTTCCTGTGGCCTCTGGTTGCCTGCTCCAAGGAAGAGATGAAGACGCTGCCGCTGGCCTTAAGCCTGATGAAGACCCAGTATAATACCGATGTGGGACTGACCATGGCCTGTGCGGTGATCAACTTCCTGCCGCCTTTCCTGTTCTACATTTTCATGCAGAGCAAATTTAAGGAAGGTATGACCATGGGCGGAGTGAAAGGATAAATTTAGGGGTTGCGTTTTTCTTTTCTTCCAGTATGATGTAGGATAGAGATCTATGAAGGAGACGGCTTTATGGTGAAAACACAGACAGAAATCAACTACGAGATGAAATTATTAAGTTCCCTGGACAAGGTATTTCAGGACGAGACGCCGGTCTACCGCCCGGAGTGCATGAAGTTAAGCGCCCTGTGGGGAGAGACGGTGTCTTATCAGGCAGCCTACACCGGCGACTTCTTTATGCGGGAGCGACTTCAGGTGCAGGTGGTGTCAGAGATCGCAGACGCCGTGCGGGTGCGGACTGTGGAACAGGTGCCGGTAGGACGGGCCACCAACGGGATCGTGGATGATAATTACTTAAAGACCACCTCCGGACTCTATCCGGATCTTCTTCGGGATCTTCCGGAAGACCGGAAAGTGATCGTGTGCTCCCGCCAGTGGAGAAGCCTGTGGATCGATGTGAAGGTCACAGATCAGATCCCGGCAGGGGATTATGAGATTGAGATCCGTCTTCTGAAAGAAGAGGAGCCGGTCTGCTCCTGTATTGTAAAACTTCATGTGATCGGGACCGCGCTTCCGAAGCAGGAGATCATGCATACAGAGTGGATGCATGCCGACTGCCTGGCGGATTATTATCATGTGCCGGTATTTTCTGAGGAGCATTGGCAGATCCTGGAAAATTTCTTTGCGGAATATGTGGATCGGGGCTGCAATATGATGCTGGTGCCGTTATTTACCTCTCCTCTTGACACAGCGATCGGTCTGGAGCGGACCACCACCCAGCTGGTAGAAGTGGAGGTAAAGGACGGACAGTATAGCTTCGGATTTGACAAGGTGAAGCGCTGGATCGACCTGTGCCGGAAATACGGCATCGAATATTTTGAAATGTCCCATCTGTTCTCCCAGTGGGGTGCGAAATATGCGCCCAAGGTGGTGGCAAAGGTGGATGGAAAAGAAGAAAAGATCTTCGGCTGGCACACACCGGCTGTGGGCGAGTACACCAATTTCCTGCACGCCTTTCTTCCACAGCTGATCGGAAAGCTGAAAGAATGGGGCATTGCGGAACATACGTATTTCCATATCTCCGATGAGCCAAGAGAAGAGCATCTGGAAAGTTACCGGGCGGCCAAAGAATCCTTGGGAGATCTGCTTTCCGGTTTCCATACCTTTGACGCGCTTTCCAGCTATGAATTCTATAAGCATGGTCTGGTGGACAAACCGATCCCGGGCAACAATGAGATCGAAGAATTTCTGGAGCACGGCCTGACAGATATGTGGACCTATTACTGTACCGGACAGTTCTATGAAGTAAGCAACCGCTTCATGTCCATGCCTTCTGCAAGAAACAGGATTTATGGCATACAGCTGTATAAATACGATATCATCGGGATCCTGCACTGGGGCTATAATTTTTACAACACCCAGTTTTCCATTGAACATATCAATCCCTATGAGGTGACAGACGCAGGCAATGCATTCCCGGCCGGGGATCCTTTCCTGGTCTATCCGGGAAAGGACCGTCATCCGGAAGAGTCGATCCGTATGATGGTACATTATGAAGCACTGACAGACCTTCGGGCATGTAAGCTTCTGGAGAGCCTGACCTCTAAGGAGCATGTGATGGAACTGATTGAGGAGGATCTGACGGAACCTCTGACCTTCCGGAAATATCCGAAGTCAGACATGTATCTTCTGACCCTCAGAAACCGGATCAACCGGGAGATTGAGAAGTTTGTAAAGGACACAGCTAAGGGAGACTAATAGATGAAGTATGAACATATCGAGCCGGGAATTTTTCATTCCCGGCCCAACCGGTTTATTGCAAAGGTGGAGATTGGCGGCAGGGAAGAAACGGTGCATGTAAAGAATACCGGGCGCTGCAGGGAGCTTCTGGTGCCGGGTGCGAAGGTGTATCTGGAGCGCTCCGGGAACCCGGATCGGAAGACGAAGTGGGATCTGATCGCAGTAGAAAAGGGAGAGCGGATGATCAACATGGATTCCCAGGCTCCCAATGTTCTGGTAAAAGAATGGCTGGAAGCGGGCAATCTCTTCTGCGATCTTGCCAGGATCCGGCCGGAATATACCTATGGAAATTCCCGGTTTGACCTGTATGTGGAGGCGGACGGGCAGAAGATCCTGATGGAAGTCAAAGGCGTGACCCTGGAAGAAGACGGCCGGGTGCGGTTTCCGGATGCGCCAAGTGACCGGGCGGTGAAGCATATGGAAGAATTAAAAGAGGCGGTCAAAAACGGATATCAGGCTTACGTCTTCTTTGTGATCCAGATGAAAGGGGTCCGCTTTTTTACCCCGAATACCGATACCCATCCGGAATTTGCCAGAGCCTTAAAGGAAGCGGCAGATGGCGGCGTACAGGTGCTGGCTTACGATTGCCTGGTCTCTCCGGAGGAGGTTCATATCGCGGATCCGGTGCCGGTAGCGCTGGAAAATCCGGCGCTCTACGAGATGGCAGATCCGCTGGTTGGCTGGTACAGGGAGCATAAGCGGGATCTCCCCTGGAGAAAAGATCCGGACGCCTACCGGGTGTGGGTGTCAGAGATCATGCTGCAGCAGACCCGGGTGGAAGCGGTAAAGCCCTACTACGAGCGGTTTTTAAAGAAACTTCCCACGGTCCGGGATCTGGCCGATGCAGAAGAAGACGTGCTTTTGAAGCTGTGGGAGGGCCTGGGATATTATAACCGGGTGCGGAACATGCAGAAGGCGGCCAGACAGATCATGGTGGATTTCGGAGGAAAATTTCCGGAGACGTATGAGGAGATCTGCTCGTTAAAAGGCATCGGAAGCTACACGGCGGGCGCCATCAGCGCCTTTGCCTACGGCCTTCCAAGGCCTGCAGTGGACGGCAATGTGCTGCGGGTGGTCATGCGTCTTACCGGAAGCCACGCGGATATCATGAAGCAATCGGTGAAGCGTAAGGTAGAAGATGCGCTCCAGGAAGTGATCCCCAAAGACGCGGCCAGCGACTTTGATCAAGGGCTGATCGAACTTGGCGCCATCGTCTGTGTGCCAAACGGAAGTCCCCGCTGTGAGGAATGTCCGCTTGCTTCCATTTGTGAGGCCAGGAAGCAGGGACTGACCGGGGAAATCCCGGTGAAGAGTAAAGCGAAGGCAAGAAGGATCGAGAACCGTACCGTACTGCTCTTTAAAGATCATAAAGAACTGGCTGTCCGCAAGCGTCCTGGAAGAGGGCTGCTTGCCGGGCTCTATGAATTTCCCAATGTAGAGGGACATCTGACAATGGATGAAGTGACAGCGTACTGCAAAGAGATCGGCCTTGCGCCGGTCCGGGTACGGCCTCTGGAAAACGCAAAACATATCTTCAGCCATATTGAGTGGCATATGACCGGATATGAGGTCCTGGTGGATGAACTGGAAAAAACGAATGAGAAAGGATTTCTATTCGCTCTGCCGGAAGAGATCGGGAAAAAATATTCCATCCCGTCTGCATTTGAGGTTTATGTCAGACATGCAGGAATCGAGAAAGGGATCGGCGGTCAGGAAAACGTATAACAAAAGAAGGGCTCTGCAGTCACAGACTGCAAAGCCCTTCTTTTGTTATGCGTATTCTACAGGCGTTCGTTGCTTTCGCGCATATTCTTATACTCGGCAACGGAACGGTCAAACCCCTGAATATGGGTGTAGAACCAGTCTACGATATTTTCCTGGACCTTCTGTACAAAGGCGTTGGACGGACCTTCCTCTTCCTCCAGCATCTCGTCTAATTCTTTGATGGTCTGGCGGAATGCCTCATGTTGTTCACGGTGTTTGGCAAATCCGGGATATTCGATCTCTCTTTGCAGCTGCTCTTCTGCTGAAAAATGGAAATCTGTATAATCCGCCAGATAGTCCAGTGTCTTGACTGCGACCGCTTTGTCATTGCTCTGCTCGCAGCTTTCCAGCAGTTTGTTCATCCGATCGATCAGCTCTTTGTGTTGGGAATCGATCATCTCATTTCCGGTTACCAGATTGTCAGTAAATTCTGCGTACATAGTAGTTTCTCCTTCCTGTAAATAGGTGTTTTTTTATTCCATTTATACCGGCTGCTTCATCAGCTTTGGAACCTTCTTTTCCTGCAGCACATAGACCAGAGGATAAACCAGGAGCGCGATGGCAAAAGCAGCGAACACGTCCGTGGCGGAGTGCTGTTTTAAGAACACCGTAGATAAAATGATCAGTGCGGTCAGGATGTAGGCGCCTGTGCGGACGGCCCGGTGTTTTTTCAGTCTGCTGCTGTGGGCGATGGCGATCGCCGCACCCAGTGAATTATACACATGCAGGCTTGGCAATACGTTGGTGGGCGTATCTGTGGCATATATGATCTGTACCAGCTGTGTAAAGAGGTTCTGATGGTCAAAAGACGCAGGGCGTAAGTTCTGACCGTTCGGGAAGAAGGTACAGATGATAAGGAACAGAGTCATGCCGGTGATGGTAAATGCTGCCAGCCGGTAAAAACTCTGCTTTTCTGTGAAGAAAAAGTAAAGTCCGGTGGCGGAAATAAAAAAGAACCATAAAAGATACGGCACCACAAAGTATTCAACAAACGGGATATAAGGATCCAGAGGAGAGTGTACCATGGTATATCGTACACCCGTCCGGTGTTCCAGCCAGGTAAACCAGGGCATATAGATCAGCACATACAGAAAGACCCATGCATGGCTGTATTTTTTCAATAGTTTTCCGGTTTTTTTCCAGATATTCATCTTGCTTACTCCCTTTGCAAATGTTTTAAGTATTCAGTATTTCCGGATTCCTCAAGGATTATAACATGAAAAAAAAGAATCAACAACCGAGTTCACTATTTGTTAATAAATTTCATGAGAAGTTTTTCTTTTTCCAGGCAGACTTTGATCCGTTTTTGTCGAAGAACGGGTTCTCCGTCGGTGTGGACCGGAAGTTCTTCCTGGCTGATGAATTCCGCGCTTTTGCAGGTCAGCGTGTAGATGCCCGGGAAATGGGTGTGAAGACCGAAGAACGCGGTGGGTAAAAGCAGCAGGAGGACCAGTTTGGGAAGTCCGGCCACTGCTATGATATTCAAGGTCCCGTCTTCGCAGTCTGCCTTTGGGCAGAAGCGAAATCCGCCTCCCTCAAAGGGCAGGTTCATGGCGGCTGCAAAATAGACCTTTGACAGAGCAAGCTTTTTTCTGCCGTCCAGAAGGATCGTCATCTTTCCGGGACGCAGGAAAAAAAGCAGCTGGAGCGCCACGCCTGCATAGGTCAGCTTTCCCAGGTGCAAAAGATTGAAGATGGCTTTCAGTTTTGAGACCATGACCTGATGGCAGACGGCCGCGTCAAAGCCAAGTCCGGCGCTTACGATGAAGCGGCGGGACTGTCCGTTATAGCGGATGCATCCAATGTCCACCGGCCGGACCGGCGCGGTCAGGATCTTTTCCAGCGCTTCTTTTGGATCTGCGGGGAGTCCCAGGCCGCTGGCCAGATCGTTGCCGGAGCCAAGCGGGAGATAGCCCAGTTCTGTCTGCGACAGATGGCAGATCCCGTTCAGCACTTCATTTACCGTGCCGTCGCCTCCAAGGACGATCAGAGTATGGCGTGCTCCGTCCGAAGTGATCTCCTTTGCAATCTTTGTGGCATGCGTCTGGTATCTGGTAAAATGCACCTGATAGGGCAGTTCCTTCTGATCCAGAAGCGGTCTTAATTCCCGCCAGGTTTCTTTTCCAAGTCCGGACCTGGCGGCCGGATTGACGATAAAATGATACATGAAAAGCTCCTTTCCCCCGGGGCGTTAAAACAATCCGTCCAGGTAGACTTTTAAGGATCGTTCCATGTTTCGTTCAAAATCAGCCTCCCCGTTTTTCAGACACCAGTCGAAGACATTTCCGATGACGATGATCCGGATGTCGCTGGTCACATCTTCCAGGGGAAGCGGCAAGGTGATCACGCCGGCATCCATGGCCCGTTTCAGATAATCGTGTACGGTAACGATCGGGTAGGGACGCTCGGTCCGGGTCAGCGGGTTCAGGGACTGGTTCTTGGGGGTGTAATAGTTGGACATAAAGGCAACCCCCAGTTCCCGGCAGTAATGGACATAATTTAAGTACACGCGGATGATCGCTGTCTTGGCCTCTTCGGCATTTCCGGGCAGATCCAGATAATCCGGATTAATGCTTGGCTGCTCTTCAATATAATAGGACAGCAGATCGTCTTTGGTCTTAAAATGATGATAAAAGCTTCCATTGGATACGCCCGCTGCCTCGCAGATATTTTTGATGGACAGAGCTTCATACCCCTGTTCCTGCAGGATCTGTTTGGCGGCATTGAAGATCCGGGCCTTTGTCTCCCGTGATTTTTGCTGCTGCCTGGAAAGCTCCTGTGCATTGATCTCCATATAAAAAACCCCTTTTAACGATATTTTAAAGCTGTGTCCAGTATACCATGGAAGCCTTGTTTTTTCAAGAAAACAGAGTGAACTCGGTATGTGGCGGAAGGTTGCGAAAAAGGGGAATATTCGCTATAATTAATCTCGGTGTATTATAGAAAGGATAACAAAAAATGGATATAAATCAGAAGATTACAGAAGAGCTTGGCGTAAAGAAATGGCAGGTGGATGCGGCAGTCAGCCTGATCGATGAAGGAAATACCATCCCCTTTATCGCAAGATACCGCAAAGAGGCGACCGGAACCCTGGATGATGAGCAGCTTCGGACCCTGTTTGAACGGCTTACCTATTTAAGAGGGCTGGAGGAGAAAAAGGAACAGGTGCTGGGAAGCATTGAGGAGCAGGGAAAGCTGACAGATGAGTTAAAGGCGCAGATCCTGGCGGCAGAGACCCTGGTTGTGGTAGAAGACCTGTACCGGCCCTACCGGCCCAAGAGAAGGACCAGGGCTTCCATTGCAAAGGAGAAAGGCCTGGAGCCTCTGGCTGCCCTGATCACGCTGCAGAAAGCGGACCGCCCCTTAGAAGAGCTGGCGGCAGAGTATGTGGATCCGGAAAAAGGAGTGGAGACGCCGGAAGATGCTCTGGCAGGCGCAAGGGATATTATCGCAGAAAATATTTCCGATGAGGCGGATTTTAGGAGCTGGATCCGGAAAGCCACGATGAAAAAGGGAAAGATCGTTTCCACGGCAAAGGATCCGGAGGCAGAGTCTGTCTATGAGATGTATTATGAATTTGAAGAGCCCGCAGGGAAACTGGCGGGACACCGGATACTGGCTTTGAACCGGGGCGAAAAGGAAAAGTTCCTGAATGTAAAAGTGGAAGCTCCGGAGGAAGAGATCCTGCGCTATCTGCAAAAACAGCTGGTGCGCGAGGAGAATCCCTACACCACGCCTTTTTTGCAGGAAGCGGTTCAGGACAGCTATAAGAGACTGATCGCCCCGGCTATTGAGCGGGAGATCCGGAATGAACTGACGGAAAAAGCGGAAGACGGCGCGATCCAGGTATTCAAGAAGAATCTGGAGCAGCTTTTGATGCAGCCGCCCATTGTGGGGCAGACGGTTCTTGGATGGGATCCGGCCTTCCGGACCGGATGTAAGCTTGCGGTGGTAAGTCCCACCGGGAAAGTGATCGGCACAACCGTTATCTATCCAACGGCTCCGACGACGCCGAAAAAGATCCAGGCATCCAAAGATCTCCTGAAAAAGATCATTGAAAAATATCATGTGACACTGATCTCTCTTGGAAACGGGACGGCCTCCCGGGAATCGGAGCAGTTTATTGTAGAACTGTTAAAAGAGATCCCGCAGAAGGTGCAGTACGTGATCGTAAGCGAGGCCGGGGCGTCTGTGTATTCGGCCAGCAAGCTTGCCAGCGAAGAATTTCCCAAGTTTGATGTGGGACAAAGAAGCGCTGCTTCGATCGCAAGGCGGCTGCAGGATCCGCTGGCGGAACTGGTGAAGATCGATCCCAAGGCAATCGGCGTGGGACAGTACCAGCATGATATGAACCAGAAGAAATTAAGCGAAGCCCTCTCCGGCGTGGTGGAATCCTGCGTCAACCGGGTGGGCGTGGATTTAAATACCGCTTCGGCTCCGCTGCTTTCATACATTTCCGGTATATCCGGGACGATCGCGAAGAACATCGTTGCCTGGAGAGAGGAAAACGGTAAATTTACAGACAGAAAACAGCTGCTGAAGGTGCCCAAACTTGGCCCCAAAGCATTTGAACAGTGCGCCGGATTCTTAAGGATCACGGACGGAGACGAGCCGCTGGACGCTACAAGTGTGCATCCGGAATCCTATGAGGCCGCCAGAAAGCTTCTGAAAAAGCAGGGATACGGTCCGCAGGACATTAGAAATGGCAATCTGACCGGCCTTTCCCTTACGATCCGGGATTATGGAAGACTGTCAGAAGAACTGAAGATCGGCGAGATCACCTTAAAGGACATCGTAAAGGAACTGGAAAAACCGGGAAGGGATCCAAGAGATGAGATGCCCCGTCCCATTCTGCGCACGGACGTGCTGGATATGAAGGATCTGAAAGAAGGCATGGTGTTAAAAGGCACGGTCCGGAACGTCATTGATTTTGGCGTGTTTGTGGATATCGGCGTGCACCAGGACGGTCTGGTCCACATTTCCGAGATCAGCGAGAAGAAATTTATCAGACATCCGCTGGAAGTGGTGCATGTGGGCGATGTGGTGGATGTGAAGGTGCTGAGCGTGGATCTGAAGAAGAAGCGGATCCAGCTTACCATGAAGGGAATCTCCTAAGAAGGAAAGAGAGGTTATAGATATGGGGACGAAGAAAAGGAAACTTGCAGGGACCGTGATCGGCGTTGTGGGCGGAAATGCCCTGATCGCCTTTGCGGTAGCCGCGTTTATTGTGCCACAGGGAATCATCATGGGCGGAGCCACAGGTATCGGACTCCTTCTTAGCAGGATCATCCCGCTGCCGTTGTCCATGCTGGTGCTGACCGTGAACGCGGCGCTGTTTATCTGGGGAACCATAGTGTTGGGAAAGAAGTTTGCTGTGACGACCATCGCAAGCACCTTCCTGTATCCGGCATTTCTGCAGGCGATCCAGATGATCCCGGGGATCACAAAACTGACCGATAATATCATGCTGTCCGCTCTGTACGGCGGCGTGATCCTGGGAGCCGGGATCGGGATGATCGTAAGAGTGGGGGCTTCCACAGGCGGAACCGACATTTTTGCTTTGATCTTTAATAAATGGTTCCACATTCCGGTGGCCGTTCTCTTGTATGTGGTAGATTTCCTGGTGCTGGGAAGCCAGATCTTTGATTCTACTTCGGAGCAGGTGCTGTACGGTATCATTACGCTGGTGCTGGAAACTGTGTTCATGAACAAGATCATGCTGTTTGGAAAGGCGCAGATCCAGGTATTTATCATCTCTGAGAAATATGAGGAGATCAAGGAGAAAGTCTTAAAGGATGTGGACGCGGGAGTGACCATGTTCTATATCGAGACCGGGTATGACGCGAAAGAACAAAAAGGCGTGATGTGCGTGCTCCAGAACCGGAAGCTTTTTGCAGTGCGGGAACTGGTGCAGTCCATTGATCCCAAGGCGTTTATCACCGTAAGCCAGATCAACGAGGTCAGCGGCCGCGGATTTACCCTGGACCGGGTGTACGAAAAAGGCGGCCCGCAGGCAGAAAATTAATGGCAGAATGGGGAAAAAGGGTAGGAATCCTGTCTCTTTATGTATATAATGGTAAGTAAGAATACCAGGGGAAAATGAAAGGAGAACAGTTGTGAAACGAGAGGATGAAAAATATCAGGCATATGTCCAGATATTAAAGGAAGAACTGGTTCCGGCAATGGGGTGTACGGAGCCGATCGCCCTTGCTTATGCGGCGGCAAAAGCCAGAGAAGTGCTGGGCGAGATTCCGGATGAGGTAAAGGTAGAGGCCAGCGGAAGTATCATCAAGAATGTAAAAAGCGTGATCGTGCCAAATACCAATCACCTGAAGGGGATCCCGGCGGCGGCGACGGCAGGGATCATTGCAGGAAAAGCCGAGAAAGAGCTGGAAGTGATCGCAGAAGTTACAGAAGAACAGATCGAAGAGATGAAGGAATTTCTGAAGACCAGAAAGATCACGGTAGAGCACGTGGATCACGGCATTACATTTGAGATCATTGTTACAGTGACAAAAGGGGATTCTTATGCAATGGTAAGGATCGCCAATTATCACACCAATATCGTACATATTGAAAAAGATCACAAAGTACTTCTGGACATCCCGGTGGAAGGGGAGAACGAGGAAGGACTGACAGACAGAAGTCTTCTGGATGTGGAGGATATCTGGGACTTTATCAATACGGTAGAGATTGATGATATCCGGGAAGTGATCGGCCGTCAGATTGAATATAATACAGCGATCGCAGACGAAGGGCTGCGGGGAGATTACGGCGCGAATATCGGAAGAGTCCTTCTGGAAACTTATGGAGACGCTGATGTAAAGGTACGCGCAAAGGCGCGCGCGGCTGCAGGATCCGATGCCCGCATGAACGGCTGCGAACTGCCGGTTATCATCAACGCGGGAAGCGGCAACCAGGGCATGACCTGTTCTCTTCCTGTTCTGGAATATGCCAAAGAATTCAATTCCGGAGAGGACAAGACCTACCGTGCGCTTGCGCTTTCTAACCTGGTGGCGATCCATCAGAAGACCGGTATCGGAAGATTGTCCGCATACTGCGGGGCAGTCAGCGCCGGAGCTGCGGCAGGAGCCGGTATTGCCTACCTGTGCGGCGGCGGATATGAAGAAGTGATCCACACTGTTGTAAATGCGCTGGCCATTGTGTCCGGCATGGTCTGCGACGGGGCCAAGGCATCCTGCGCAGCCAAGATCGCCGAGTCTGTGGACGCCGGGATCCTGGGATACAACATGTACATCCGGGGACAGCAGTTCTATGCAGGAGACGGCATTGTTACCCGCGGCGTAGAGGCAACCATTCATAACATCGGAAGACTGGGGAAAGATGGTATGAGGGAAACAAATGAAGAGATCATTAAAATGATGATTGAAGAATAAATGATGAAAAAAGGAGGTTTTCATTATGGAAATCAGAGAAGGCTATATGCCATTTAAGGAGTACAAAACGTACTACCGGATTGTAGGAAAGAAGACAGGAAATAAAAAACCGCTGGTCCTGCTTCACGGAGGACCGGGATCTACCCACAATTATTTTGAAGTGCTGGACCGCCTGGCAGAAGAGGACGGCCGTGAACTGGTAATGTACGATCAGATCGGATGCGGCGAGTCCTATGTGGACAACCGTCCGGACCTGTGGAAGGCTGAGACCTGGATCGAAGAACTGAAAGCCATCAGAGAACATCTGAGGCTGGATGAGATCCATCTTCTGGGACAGTCCTGGGGCGGTATGCTGCTTCTGGACTATGTATGCAACTATAAGCCGGAGGGACTTAAGAGCCTGATCCTTTCCAGTACACTTCCGGCATCCTGGATGTGGGGCATTGAACAGCACCGTATGATCAAAGAACTTCCGCAGGAGATGCAGGACGCGATCGAGAAAGCTACTGCAAGCGGAGATTACAGCGATCCGGCTTACATGGCCGCTGAGACAGAATACATGCTCCGTCATGCGGCAGGAGCAGTGACAGAGGACTCTCCGGAGTGCCTGCGCCGTCCGGTGAAAAAAGGCGGAGAAGCTTACGTTGTAGGCTGGGGACCCAATGAGTACACACCGGAAGGAACCCTGAAAGATTACGACGTAACCGAGCAGTTAAAAGATATCAAGGAGCCGACTCTGGTGATCAACGGCGGAAACGATCTGTGTACACCGTACATTGCAAAATATATGTATGACCGGATCCCGAACGCTGAGTGGGAACTGTTCCGTACCTGCAGACATATGTGCTTTGTAGAGGACAATGACCGTTATGTAGAGCTGATGAAAGAATGGCTGAATAAGAACGATTAATTTTTTACACGCAAATGGGGACGGGGGATTTTTGAAAATCCCCCGTCCCCATTTGCGCGTTCCGTTAATTTGCTTCGAATTCATCTTCCCGCATACGGTATCCCACGCCCACTTCGGTGTAAATATACTCCGGCTGGGCGGGATTTTTTTCCAGCTTGCGCCGGATATTCGCCATATTGACCCGGAGGATCCGGTTGTTGCTGTCTGCATATGGTCCCCAGATGTTGGACATGATGGCGGAATAGGTCATAACTTTTCCGGAATTGCGCGCCAGGAAGGCAACGATCTTATATTCCACAGGAGTCAGGTGGACCGCTTCTCCATCCAGTGTGATAATGCGCCTGTCAAAATCAATGAGAAGGCCGCCGCACTGATAGGGATGGATGTACAGAGGAGAACTGGATTCCATGCGGTTGCTGTGCCTGAGAGACGCCCGGATCCTGGCCAGAAGTTCCGGCGTGCCAAAAGGCTTGGTAAGGTAATCGTCTGCGCCCAGGTCCAGAGCCGTAACCTTGTCCCGCTCATTGCTGCGGGCGGAAACGACGATGATGGGGCAGCTGGTCCACTGGCGGACAGAAGAGATGATCTCATTTCCGTCGATGTCCGGCAGTCCCAGATCCAGCAGCACCAGATCCGGACACTGGGAAGTGATGAGCGCCAGGCCGGACTGCCCGGATGTGGCGGTATAAACCTTGTAATTATTGGCTTTCAACGCCTTTGTCATAAAATCTAAAATGTTCTTTTCATCTTCGATGATCAGGATCGAACAGCTGGGTCCTATCATAATGCTTTATCCTCCTTGGGAAGTGTAAAATAAAATTCTGCGCCGGCTTCGTGGTTCCTGGCCTCGATCGTGCCGCCGTGGGCCTGTACGATCGTATTGCAGATCGAAAGACCGATGCCCATGCCCCGGTGGGCTTCCGTGGACGCAGGCCGGTCATAATGTCCGCTTAGGATCTCGGGCAGGATCTGGACGTCGATGCCCTTTCCGTGATCGATCACGTGGAAGGTGACGGTATCGGTCTCTTCCGTGATCAACAGCCGGATCGGCTCCGTGCTTTCAGAGTGCACCACCGCATTTTCCAGAAGATTGATCAGCACCTGCTCGATCAGCAGAGGATCCATGGGAACCATCAGCACCTGAGGCGGAACCTCTACGGTAAGCTTTGCGTCCGGTATCCGCTTCTTTAACCGGGAAATGGCCTCGGATACGACCTCTTCTACCATGACCTCTGGCTCCTTGGCCACCTTTCCGCCGTCATTCTGGATGCGGGTCACAGAAAGGAGATTTTCCACCATGTTCAGAAGCCAGTGGGAATCTTCATTGATCGTTGATACCATATCCAGACATTCCTGTCTGGAAAATGCTTCCGGGTTTTCCATATAAGAGGCGGAAGCTCCGATGATGCTGGTAAGCGGGGTGCGAAGATCGTGGGAAACCGCCCGTAAAAGGTTGGCGCGGATCCGTTCTTTTTCTGCCTCGTTGATCTGCCGTTCCCGCTCGGCGATCATCTGCTCCTGCTTTTTCAGCCGGATGATCGCGGCACTTGCAAGAAGCGCGATCGTCAGCATAAAGATAAACGTAATAGGATATCCATTCAGTGTAAAGTTTACGGCAAAATAGGGATATGTAAAAAAGCAGTTGATACATACCACGCTGAAAAGAGCGGAAAAAATGCCGTAACCGTAACTGGCGGTATGCTGCGAGATCAACAGGAGCGCCAGGATATAGATTAGCGCGATGTTCGCAGAATTGCGGCTGCTGGCAAAAAAGATCAGGAAGGCCAGCGCTGTTGCCGCCAACAGAAGAAGCAGGGTATATATGCAGTTGTTGGCTATTTTCCTTATTTTTTCATTTTTCATAAAGCCATTATAGCATCAAATCTCCAAAGAGGGAATATCCGATCATCAAAGAAGCATATATTACCAGTAAATGGCGGTACGGATCAGGAGCGGATGGAATGAAAGTCAGAAATATTGCGGCAGGCTTGATCCTGTGTATGGCTACCGCCGGGTGCGCCCGGTATCTGGCAGAGCATGCGGAAGTTTCCTCCAATGTAAATGGACGGGAGCTTCCTATTTCTTCTGTGGAGACAAAAGAGCCGAAAATTGCCCTGACCTTTGACGTGGCCTGGGAGAGCGCGGATCTGGAGGAGATCCTGGATATTTTGGACGAGGAAGAGGTGAAGGCCTCTTTTTTTGTGACCGGGGAATGGGCACAGAGTCACCCGGATCTGCTTAAAGAAATGGCGGAGGCCGGGCATGATATCGGCAATCATTCCCAGACCCACCGCAGCATGACAGGGCTGTCCGAAGAAGAGAAGAAAAAAGAGATCCTGGAGGCGGGAGAAGCGGTTGAAACAGCCGCCGGAGTCCGGATGCATTTTTTCCGCGCCCCTTATGACAACTATGACGACGAGGTGATACGGACCGCAAAAGCGCTGGGGTATGAGACTGTTTCCTGGAATGTGGATACCCTGGACTGGAAAGATTACGGAAAAGCGCACATTTTAGAGACCGTAAAAAAAGAAGGGGGATTTGAAAATGGGGCGATCATCCGGGCTCATGCAGGAACCAGATATATGGCGGACGCACTGCAGCCGCTGATCTGGGCGGGAAAAGAGGCCGGATGCCTGTGGGCGCCACTCTCAGAGATGGTTCGGCGGGAGGCCTATCATCTGGATGTGACCGGAAGGCAGATCCCGGATCCGGAAAATTAGACAGATACACAAAAGGAAAAGTGTGATACAATGCTGATAGGTGCTTTGCCGCGGCGAAGCAGGACTGGAGACAGACGAGGTGAGAGAAAGATGGAAAACAAAGTATCCGTAGTGAGTATTATTTTAAAAGATGAAGAGGCGGCGGGAAAAGTCAATGAACTGCTCCATGAATACCGGGAATACGTGGTCGGCCGCATGGGGATTCCTTACCGGGACCGGGGGATTTCTATCATCAGCGTTGTGATCGACGCGCCCCAGGACGCCACCAGCTCCCTGTCGGGAAAGCTGGGGATGATCCATGGCGTGACTGCAAAGACGCTGACTGCGAAATTATAAGAGAACGAAGAAGCGCCAGAGTCCGCCTAGATGCGGCGGATGCCGCTCTGGAGCTCTTCGGCCCATTTCTGCAGATTGTAAGTCCTTCCGCCGAACAGTTTTAAGATCACGCCGGTGGGATGGTCGGAATTGGCAAAAGCGTTGGCCTCATCGGTGTCTACGTGCATAGCCAGCGCAAAATTAGGGTCTACACGCACCACAACATCGGCAAAGATCAGTGAGCGCTCAAAACTTTCCATGATGACAAAGACCTCATCCTTATCTTTTACCCGCATCTGCAGGGCCTGGAAAGGCGTCATATGGATGTGCCGTTTTGCCACAATGACTCCGTGGTCGATGTCAATGGAGCCAAGCGGGCCGGTCAGCGTACAGCCGGGAGTATCCGCGGTATCGCCGGACTGGCGGATCACTGCAGGAACCCCCAGTTTCCGGGTGTCGGTCATGGAGATCTCCAGTTGCGTTTCGGAACGGAACGGACCAAGGATCGCCACATTTTCAAAGGTTCCCCTGGGGCCTGTAACAGTGAGGCGTTCTTCGGCCACATACTGTCCGGGCTGGCTTAAACTGGCTTTGAAGGTTAGTTCTTTCCCTTCTCCAAACAAAGCTTCAAAATCTTCCCGGCACAGATGGATATGTCTGGCGCTGGTTTCGATAGGGATGGAATAACTCATAAGCGGTGCTCCTTTCCTGTGCCCCTGATCCGGGGCCGGTTTAAGGATTATTTTAGCAGAGTAAAGCGCAGGTTTCAATGAAAATCAAGGAGGATTATAATGAAGTTTACAAAGATGCAGGGATTAGGAAATGATTATGTGTACGTGGACTGTACCAGACAAGATCTTCCTGATCCGGAAAAAACAGCAAGGATTGTCAGCGACCGGCATTTTGGGATCGGTTCTGACGGATTGATCCTGATCTGTCCGTCAGATAAGGCGGACTTTGAGATGCGGATGTATAACGCAGACGGTTCCAGAGGCGAAATGTGCGGGAATGGCATCCGCTGCGTAGCAAAATATGTCTATGATTATGGCCTGACAGATCAGACCTCCATCTCGGTGGAAACACTGGGAGGCATCAAATATCTGGATCTGACAGTAGAACATGGGAAAGTCAGTCTGGTAAAGGTAGACATGGGGACACCGATCCTGGAGCCTTCCAGGATCCCGGTAGCCGCTTCCGGCACCCGGGTGGTGGACGAGCCTCTGGAAGTAGAGGGAAAAGTATACCATATGACTTGTGTTTCCATGGGTAATCCACACGCAGTCATCTTTATGGACGATGTGGCAGGGCTGGATCTGGAAAAGATCGGACCTTCCTTTGAAAATCACGAGAGATTCCCCAACCGGGTCAACACAGAATTTGTGAAGGTGCTGGACCAAAATACAGTGGAAATGCGGGTATGGGAGCGGGGCTCCGGGGAAACCCTGGCCTGCGGCACGGGCGCCTGCGCTGTGGCCGTGGCAAGCATCCTGAACGGATATACAGAAGACCAGGTAACCGTCAGGCTGCTGGGCGGCGACCTGGAGATCTTCTGGGACCGGGCGGCAGACAAGGTCTACATGACAGGCCCCGCCAAAGTCGTATTTGACGGGGAGATCTGTCTGGAAGCCTAACGACAGAGGATCTGCAGTTCTGTGCGGCGCTCCGTTTCCTGTTCTGTCTGGTGGATATCCGCCAGCAACAGTTCCAGGACAGGACCGGCGGGAGTGAGACCGTGAGCTTTGGCATAATCAAACATGGCGGGGATGTAGATCTGGTTGTTATCAGAACTTCCATTATAGCTGACGGTCAGATAAGTACCGGCAGGAATGGTCTCATCCCCGCTTTTGTCGATGATAAATACCTGAGAGTAATCATGATATGCTCCGTTTCTGGCCTTGTTAAGCGGGATCACGGAGCCGATCCGGTTATTGCCGATGATGTACAGCTTATCCGGATTCTTATTGATCAGCTGTTTGATCAGCATATCCATTTCCTCGTCGATCTGATAACCGGAAGGGATGGTGTAACAGCGGCGGGCCTTCAGTTCTTTTTGTTCGATCACGCCAAGAGGCTGGTTTTGGATCTCTTCCAGGACCTGGAGGCGGTCTTCGATATTTGCCTTCAGTTCCTCCAGCTTATTGACACGTTCCTGGATCACGGAAAGTTCCCGGGTCAGAAGTTCTTCGGTAGAGGAAAGGGTCCGGTTCTGCAGATAATCCTGGATCTGCGCCATGGAAAATCCAAGCTCCCGCAGGTCGCGGATCACATTCAGCCGCCACAGGTCATGGATGTGGTACATCCGGTAATTATTTTCACCCCGGTGAGGTTTCAAAATGCCAAGTTCCTCGTAGTAGCGCAGGGAATCAGGGCCAACGCCGTACAGGCGGGATATTTCTCCGATACGGTAATAATGTTTCATATGAGTCGTCCTCCTACCTGTCAGTGTACCACAGGAAGAGGGGGCTGGACAGGCGTTTTTGCAAAGGATTTTCCGGGTTGAGGAAAAAAATAAAAAAAATGAAAAAAAGGGGTTGATTTTTGTTAAAAAATTGGTATAATAAAACATGTTCGCTGGAAACATTGCGGATTGGTGTAATGGCAGCACAGCAGACTCTGACTCTGTTAGTAGAGGTTCGAGTCCTCTATCCGTAGTTCCTTGGCAGGGGCACCGGATACCTTGAAAGCAGAGCAAAAGAGGTATCTGGTCATTTATCGGAGTGTGGCTCAGCTTGGTAGAGCGCTACGTTCGGGACGTAGAGGTCGCAGGTTCAAATCCTGTCACTCCGATTTTTTCATGCAAAAATATAGGTTATAATCATATGAAGAAAAGGATCACTGCTTTTTCAAAAGCAATGATCCTTATTTTTCTCTATTATGGAAAAGTCTATGTGAAGAATGTTTCTTGTCAGAAGCTGGTTGTTTTGATAGAATAAATTAGGCACTATCAGAAAAACGGTAGGCGGTTAGTCCTTCGGCAGGGGGACTGGACCCTCTGATTACATAGAAATCTCCATAAGGAGAAATCTGGGAAAGGAGGGTAAGCTTATGAGTGATTTTGAAATGCTTTCCCTCGTACTAATGATACTGAGTATCGTGGTAACGATTCTGATTGCATATATAAATCATACGAAAAAGTAACCGCCCTCGTCCAAAGGAATGCGGTTACTTTTCGTAACTTAAATATGAATTTGGACTAACCGCTTATCGGTAGTGCCTTTTTTCTATATTTATTCTAACAAAAGAATATCTGCCTGTCAAATTTCAGCTGCACACTATATGAAATCTGAAATATTCTGGATTGGTCTTGACGTTATAATTATAATCCATTTTTTGTGTAAAAAAGTCAAATCTACATATATCTGACTTCTAATTCTTTATGAGGTGTTGAACGTAGATATTTTACACTTGGATATCCCAGAACCAGCGTCATAGCCACTTTTTTCCCTTTGGGAACACAGATGGCCGTTCTGATCTTGTGCGAAATGTTTGCCGCCACTGTAAAAAAGCCACTGTATAAAACACCTAATCCATTTGCCTCTGCGACAAATTCCATATTTTGAGCGGCAAGAATACCGTTTGTTTTATCCTTTGCTAAAATAACAATAACGGCAGGTGCGTTAAAAAAGAAAAAATGATCAGTGATTTTAAGGTTTCGTGCCATAGGGATAAAAAGGTTTGCGATTGGTTTAACAGACTGAAATAGTTTTACGGCCATTTTTTCGACAGCGTCTCTTTTTTCAATAAGGACAACATAGGATACATCCTGCATATTCTTGGCAGTGTGAGTAAATCTTCCCGCCTCTAAGATTTGTTCAATGACTTCTTTTGGTATTTCTGTTTTTTTGAAATTACGAATACTTCTGCGAAAACGGATTGCATTTAAGAGATCCAATGGGTTGAGTCGCACTTCATCTGTCTTTTCGATCTGCCCGCTCCCATATCCATTTATAGATATTGCCTTTTGAGGACAAACTGCTGAACATTGTCCGCACATAATACATTTGTCCATAATTATTTTTGCCTTGCCCTGACTGATTATAAGATTGTGTGAAACGCATACTCTGCTGCATAAGCCACATCCTGCACATTTATCTGTGTTTACTTTAACCTGATATTTTTTCATCTCGAAATTCCTTTCGTTAAAGTTTTTAAGCCATTATATCAGACTTGTTTCCTGAAAACAATCTTGGGAAAGAAAGTCGCTACCATGGATAATGCAATAGATTTGATATTGACGGGGGATCTTGTTCTTTGAAAATTATTTGTTCCATGATAAGATTAACATATGTTTTAGATGATTTTCATTTGGATAGTGAATTAGATATAGGTGGGAAATATTGCATGAAGAAATGCACATTTTATCCCATAATAATCTTGAAGAAATGACATGGGAGAAACAAAAAATGAACTACAAGATGATCGCAGTTGACATGGATGGCACCCTGTTGGACAGCAGAAAACAGATTTCAGACGAAACGGTTCGTGCGGTCCGGCAGCTGGCAGAATCAGGTGTTTTGGTTGTGATTTCTACCGGAAGACCTGTCCAGGGAGTGGAAAAGTACAAGAAACTTCTGCATCTTACGGGCCCGGTGATCACTTACAATGGCGCCATGATCGTGGATGCCGGAACGGGGGAAACGCTGTTTGAACAGGGATTGCGGCCAAAGGACGCAAGAAAGATTATGGAATCAGGACTTCGGTACGATACCACGATGTGCATCTGGGCAGGGGGCCGTCTTTATGGGAATCAGATAAATGCCAAAATGAATGATTATAAGAAGATTTCTGGGGTAGAACCGGTGCTGATCAAGGATTTTGACAGATTTTCTGATCAGAATATTACAAAAATCCTCTGGTACGATGAGCCGGGCAACCTTCGAAAGTGGACGGAAGACTTTGGAAAAGAAGAGTTTTCGCAGGTTACCTGTTGTATTTCCCAGCCTGTTTTTCTGGAGTTTTTTCACAGACAGGTATCAAAAGCCACGGCGATGCAGAAGATCGGCGAAAGATACGGCATCAGCCGGGAGGAGATGATCGCGGTGGGTGACGGGCCAAATGATATAGAGATGCTGGAGTATGCAGGACTTGGGATCGCTATGGGAAATGCGGCGGAAGAGGTAAAAAGACATGCAGGATCCGTTACCGTATCCAATGATGACGAGGGGGTACTGCAGGTGATCCGGAAATATTTTTAAGGAACAGGGAAAAATCCTGATTGCTCCAAGAAGCATATGCTAAAACAAAAAGAGGCTTTTATGGCATCTGTCAGTTTATGTATGATCGTCAAAGATGAGGAAGAAGTTCTGGACCGCTGTCTTTCCTGCTTTGGAAAGCTTGCGGATGAGATCATTATTGTGGACACTGGTTCCGGAGACCGGACGAAAGAAATTGCAGGGAACTACACAGATCGGATTTATGATTTTGTGTGGCGTGATGATTTTTCTGCCGCCAGGAATTACGGATTGGAAAAGGCGTCGATGGAGTACTGTATGTGGGTTGATGCAGACGATGTAATGACCGGAGCGGCACAGGAAGAATTTCTGGAACTGAAAGAAAGCATTTCTGTTGATACGGATATTATTATGATGCCGTATCAGACAGGATTTGACGAAGAGGACCGTCCGGTATTTACGTATTACCGGGAGCGGATCGTCCGCAATACGGGTGCATTTCGATTTGCAGGGAAGGTACATGAGACCATCCCTCTGCATGGCAAGGTGCAATATGAAGAAATCCCCATTGAACACAGAAAAATCAAAGCAGGTGATCCGGACAGGAACCTGAACATATACAGAAAGATGGAAGAGAACGGAGAAAAATTTGACAGCCGTTCTCTTTATTATTACGGGAGAGAATTGCTGACGCACGGGGACTTTGAAAGGGCGGCCCGGGTTTTTCGGGCATTTTTAGACCGTCCGGACGGATGGATGGAGAATCAGATTGATGCGGCAAGGCTCCTGGCCAGATGTCTCCGGGAAACAGGACGGGAGAAAGAAGCTTTGGAGGCATTGTTTTCTTCCTTCCGTTATGATGTACCAAGGGGAGAGACGTGCTGCGATCTGGGGAAATATTTTCTGGACAGGGGAAGGTACGAGCAGTCTGCTTTCTGGTACCGGCAGGCGCTTTTGGCCAAAAAGGCGGCGTCTTCCGGCGCGTTTGTGGAGGAGGACTGCTACGGGTTTCTTCCGGCCATTTCTCTGTGTGTCTGCTTTGACAGGATGGGCAATCAGGAAGAGGCGGAAAGATATAATGAACTGGCTGGCAGATTCAAACCGGAGTCAGAATACGTCCGTTTAAACCGGCAATATTTTCATGAAAGAAGAAAGGACGGACAGAAACAAAATCCTGACATATATTAATAGGGAAACAGGAACTTGAAAGGAAGTCAGGAGATGTCATTGTTTCGAAATAGACAGGACAGACAGGAAACAGAAGCAGAAGAGCAGCGCAGAAGATGCGGATGCCGGCCGTTCCCGCCATTTGGGCCCTGTCCGCCGCCTTGTGAGCCGGGGCCGACAGGTCCGACGGGAGCCACGGGCCCGACCGGGGCGACAGGAGTAACAGGAGCCACCGGGGCGACCGGTCCAACAGGTATCACGGGGCCGACAGGAGCGACAGGCCCGGCGGGAGGCCCGACGGGACCAACAGGAGCGACAGGAGCGACCGGTCCAACAGGCATCACAGGAGCGACCGGGCCAACAGGAATTACGGGTTCGACAGGCCCAACAGGGGTAACAGGTCCGGCAGGCCCAACAGGGGTAACAGGCCCAGCCGGAGCGACCGGAGTCACCGGCCCAACCGGAGTCACAGGAGCGACAGGCCCAGCCGGCCCGACAGGAGTGACAGGAGCGACAGGAGCCACCGGTCCTGCAGGTGTAAGCGGGACACCGGATCTGATATCAGCCTACTCCGTGCCGTCACAGCCGGGAACTTCCGGAAATGCGTTGGATTTTGACCAGAACGAGGTGGTAAATGGGACGGGAATTGCACATACTGCAGGAGGCACAGATTTTACAATCCAGAATCCGGGGTATTATTACGTGGCCTTCCATGGCAGCATAAGCCCGATCAGCGGTTCGGATTTTCCGCTTACGGTTACGTTATACCTGGAGCAAAACGGGAATATTGTGCAGGGGACACCGGCTCATTATACATTCCAGACCTCGTCGGATACGGGAAATGTATCATTTTCTCAGATTGTACAGACAACAGAATCTCCGACTACGTTGAGGGTTGTCGGAGAGGGCGGCAATTATCTGTATACGAATGTGTCGCTGTCCGTTTATAAACTGGGAGAAGCATAAGATAAGGAGATAAGAGGAGGTATGCAATCCGTGAAAAGAGTGTATGCCTTCTCTTACATTCCCCATTACTTATCGCATTTTTCTATTTTATCTTATCTCAATTTCCTATAATGAAATGTATATGTCCCGGATGGAAAATCATTTTCATAGTGTTATAATAATGTTGCAATGATTCTAAAGAGAGGTGCAGCATGGGACAAGTAATTTACAAAGAAAGAAAAAATACGAATTCTACAAAGTGGGACGATTGCCTGGAGAAGTTTGGCAAGGAGGACCTTCTGCCTCTGTGGGTGGCAGACATGGATTTTGAGGCGCCGGCCTGTGTGAAGGAAGCTTTGCAGAAATATCTGGATCAGGGAGTGTTTGGATATTATAAGCATTCCGACGGATATGAGCAGGCATTTATGAACTGGGAGGCATCCCATCATCAGTATCAGGTGGAAAAGGACTGGATCCGGTTTGCGCCGGGTGTAGTTCCTGCCATTAACTGGCTTCTTCATATTCTGACAAACGAAGGAGATCCGGTGTTGATCATGCCGCCGGTATATTATCCGTTCAAGGATGCGCTGGTCAACAATCACCGGACCATTGTGGAGTGCCCGCTGATCCGCCGGGATACCGGATACGTGATGGATTATGAAGGATTTGAAAAAAGCATTGTGGAACAGGGCGTGAAACTTTTTGTGCTTTGTTCGCCCCACAATCCGGTAGGAAGAGTCTGGAAGGAAGAAGAACTCCGGAAAGTCATGGACATTTGTAAAAAACATCAGGTTTATGTGATCTCGGATGAGATTCATCAGGATCTGGAAATGTCCGGATATCATCACATCCCGACAGCTACTGTGGGAGACTATGATGAGATCCTGGTGACGCTGACGGCGGCAACCAAGACCTTTAACCTGGCGGCCTGCCAGAATTCCATCGTGATCATTCCCGATGCAAAACTGCGGGAGCGTTACGACGAATACCTGACCAGGATCCGCATCAGCGGCGGCAATTCCTTTGGGTATATCGCAGTGCAGAGCGCTTATGAAGAAGGCGCAGAATGGCTGAAAGAACTTCTGGGGATCATCGAAGGAAATTACCGCTATCTGCGGGAGACATTGGAAAAGGAACTTCCGAAGGTGTGGATTTCCAATCTGGAAGGGACTTATCTGATGTGGATCGATCTGGGAGCTTATGTCCGCCCGGAAGATATGGAAAAAGTCGTCCGTGATGACTGCGGACTGGCAGTAGATTACGGCGCATGGTTCGGAAGCGGAGAAAACGAGACATTTATCCGCGTCAATCTGGCCACCAGAAGAGAGAATATTGAACTGGCAGCAGAACGGCTGATTAAGGCAATAAAATAGTTAACGGGGACGGGGGATTTTCAGAAATCCCCCGTCCCCGTTAACATTATAATGTCTTTTACAAAACTTTTTCTTTCAATTGATTTTTAATAGCTTGTTCGACGAAATTGTTTAAGGATATTTGATGTGATAAAGCATAAAGAGCGGCGGCTTTATGAAGCTCAGGGGAAATACGTACGTTAAAACCTCCTTTATAAGCCTTTTCAGGGGATATTCCTTCTTCCCGGCAAACAATCAAATAATCATCTACAGCATTGTGAAAATCATCTATTAAATCTTTGGCGTTTGTTCCTTCGTAAGAGATCAAAGCGCGGATTCCTACAACTTTTCCATAAAATATACCATCCGTTTCAGAAAATTCCACGGTTCCTGTGTAACCTTTATAAGATATAGTATTATTCAAATGAATCCCTCCTGTTCCAGTTTTTTTATTAGATCTTTTACTTGATATGCCAGTAATTCTTTTCTTGGATGTGGTTTGTGAAGTAAGATAGGTGCATGATTTTTACTTGTGAATATGACACGTGAACCACTGGTATGCCCTTTGTTTGATTTAGAATAAGAAAAAAATTGCAATAGAATTTCAGCCTCTTCAAAAGTGAAGTCACTTGGTCTTGATTTTAGTTTCTTTATAAGTTTCTCTTTTTTGCTCACAGATGAATCTCCTTTTATTATAAATGTGTTTCTTGATAAATGCAACTATATATAGTTGCAAAATATTTCGCCAATCTTAAGAATTTCCCGGTCTTTTGCTTAAGATTTGTCTGTCATAATGATGCCTGTTACAAGACGGATGCTATGGACAAGAAAGGATCAGACGGATGAAGAATGTATTGGAATGGCTGGAACGCACAGCGCTTCGCTGCCCGGATAAGATAGCGGTGGACGATGGAAATGTGGTGCTAAGTTTTGAGGAACTTCGGGACCTGGCAAGAAGAATGGGATCGGGTCTCGCAAAGGAGACGCCCCCTGGCCGTCCGGTGGCAGTGTATCTTTCCAAAAGTTCTCTGGTGCTGGCGGCTATGATGGGAGTGGTATACGCGGGATGTTTTTATGTGATGATCGATCCGGAGCAGCCAAAGGAACGGGTACGCAGGATCTGCGATGTGCTGTGCCCGGAACTGGTGATCACCGATGAATACGGGGAAGAATTGTTCCGGGAGATACCGGGGAAGATCCCCACGGTCCGGATCGTGGATCTGATGCGTGCCCCAGCGGATCTGACGAGGCTGAAAGCGATCCGGAAAGAGAGCAGAAGGGAAGATCTTCTGTACGGGATCTTCACATCCGGTTCTACCGGAATGCCCAAGGGAGTGATGGTCAGTCATGATGCGGTTCTGAAGTTTATCGGGCATTTTACGGAGTTATTTCAGATTACAAAAGAGGACCGGATCGGGAATCAGGCGCCCTTTGATTTCGATGTGTCTGTGAAGGATATTTATTCCTCTCTGATGACAGGGGCCAGTCTCTATTTAATTCCAAGGGATGACTTCCGGACGCCGGCAAGGCTTCTGGACCGGCTGTGTGAAAAGAAAATCACCACCCTGATCTGGGCGGTGTCGGCGCTCTGCCTGATCTCCACGCTGAAAGGCCTGGAATACCGGACGCCGGAGTTTGTGCGGAAGGTGCTGTTTAGCGGGGAAGTTATGCCGTCCGGCCAGTTGTCTGCCTGGCAGAAAGCCCTGCCTCAGGCAGAGTTTGTCAATCTCTACGGGCCGTCGGAGATTACCTGCAACTGCACCTGGTTCCGGGTGGATCATCCGGCCGGCAGAGGAGAAAAACTTCCCATTGGAAAGCCCTTCCCCGGGCGGCGCGTATTTCTGGTGGACGAATCCGGAAAAGAAGTGGCCGAAAAGGGTAGAACAGGGGAAATCTGTGTGTCAGGAGAGTCTCTGTCAGAGGGGTATTACGGGAATCCTAAGATGACTGCTGAAAAATTTCCCGTTGATCCGGAGAAAGGACGGTACTATAAAACCGGAGACCTGGGATACTTCGGGGAAGACGGCAATCTTTATTTTTCCGGACGGAGAGATTTTCAGATCAAACATATGGGCCACCGGATCGAACTGGAGGAAGTGGAGCGCGCCATGGAGCAGGTGGATGGAGTGACGAGAAGCTGCTGCGTTCTGGACAGGCGGAAAGAAAGGCTGGTGGCATTTTACCTGGGAGAAGAAAAAACGGCCCGGATTCGAAAGGGGATGCAGAGCCTGGTGCCCCGCTATATGATCCCGGCAAAGTTCTGCCAGGTGAACGGGATGCCTCTGACAAAAAATGGAAAGATTGACAGGACATATTTTTTAAGAAAGGTGGAGATGCAGGATGGATAGGAACCGGTTGGAATATGCGATCGTAAAATATGGAACGCCCCTCTATGTGTTTGACCTGGACATGCTGGAAGAGGAAACGGAAAGGATCCGGCGGGGAGTAGGACCTGACCTGGAACTTTGTTATGCACTGAAAGCCAATCCTTTTCTGGCAGAGAAGATGGCGGAACTGGCAGGGAAACTGGAAATCTGTTCCATGGGAGAGTACAGGATCTGTAAAGCATTAAAGATCCCGCCGGAGAAGTTTCTCATTTCCGGTGTTTTGAAAAAAGAAGAAGAAATCGAAGAAATCTTGTGTGAGGAAGGAGACCGTTGTATCTATACCATCGAATCACCGGCGCAGTTTTCCAGGATCGGTCAGTGGTGCGAGACTCATAAGAAAAAGGTAACCGTTTATCTCAGGCTGAGCAGCGGCAATCAGTTCGGTATGGACCAGCGGACGCTGGAGAGCCTCTTCCGGAAGAAAGACCTGTATCCCGGGCTCTGCATCAAAGGACTGCATTATTTTTCCGGCACCCAGAAGCGCTCCCCGGGGCAGGTGGAAAAAGAACTTGTCATGCTGGATCGCTGCCTGAACGAACTGGAAAATATAGCAGGAGAACCCATTGAAACGCTGGAGTACGGGCCGGGGATCCCGGTTCCATACTTTACGGATCAAAAAGATGAGACGGATCTGTTCTTGCAGACCATACAGAGTGCGGCGGGTAACATGCGCTGGAAGGGACAGATCGTGCTGGAGATGGGCCGTGCGCTGGCTGCGGGATGCGGTTATTATCTGACCCAGGTGCTGGACGTAAAAAAGACGGAAGGCACCAACTATTGTATTGTGGACGGAGGGATCCATCAGATCAATTATGACGGGCAGATCCGGGGAATGTACAGGCCTCATCTGAAGATCAGCCCGTTTTATCCGGAAGGAAAAGAAGAGGAATGGACGGTCTGCGGGGCGCTTTGTACGGCTGCGGATGTTCTGGTAAGAAAGGCATTCCTGAAAAATCTGCGGCCCGGAAGTATTCTGATCTTTGAGCGGGCAGGCGCCTATGCCATGACAGAAGGAATGGCCTTGTTTTTAAGCCGGGAACTTCCGGCGGTCGCTGTTTATGAAAGAAAGGAAGGCTGGCGGCTTTTCAGAGACCGCACGCCGGTATTCCCCTGGAATATGGAAGATAAAAAAACAGAAGAAAAGGAGAAAAACCAATGGAAAAGCTGATGGAGATCTTAAGAGAGATTGATGATACGATAGATTTTGAAAAGGAAACGGCGCTGATCGACGGAAGAATTCTGGATTCTTTCGGGATGATCACACTGGTGTCAGAGCTGGAAGACGCATTTGATATCCAGATCGGCGCTTCGGAAATGGTGCCGGAAAACTTTAATTCTGTACAGGCGATGTGGGAAATGGTGACAAGACTGAAGGAGACAGGATAAATGGCATATCATACAGGGATGTATCTGTTTTTGTTTCTTCCGGCGGTGCTGCTGCTTTACCAGGCTGCTCCTGCAAGACACCGCTGGAAGGTGCTTTTGCTGGCAGGATATGTATTTTTCTATCTGGTCAGCGGGAAACTTTTGCTGTATCTTCTGGGGACTACTCTTTTTACGCATTATATCGGACTCAGACTGGAAGCATTACAGAGCGCCGGACGGGGAAAGAAGGAGCAGAAACGTGTGCTGGCCTTTGGGATCTGTGTGCTCCTTGCAGTTCTGGGTTATCTGAAGTATTACAATTTCTTCGCAGAAAATCTGAACAAGGCGGTGGTACATTTTGGCGGGGGTCCGCTGCTTGCGGCCAGGCACCTCTTGCTGCCCATCGGGATTTCTTTTTATACGCTGCAGGCTATCGGGTATATGGCCGACATCTACTGGAAGAAGATCCCGGCCGGGCAGCCGCTTGGGAAAGTGGCGCTCTTTCTTGGCTTTTTCCCGCAGATCATGGAAGGCCCCATCAGTATGTACGGCCAGACGGCAGATCAGCTCTGGCAGGGCAGAGACATCCGAAGAGAAGATCTGTCCAGGGGATGGCTTCGGATTGTCTGGGGATTGTTTAAGAAAATGGTGGTCGCGGACCGGCTGTATGTGCTCGTCCAGAATGTGTTCAGCCAGCACAGCCGGTATAGCGGAGTCATCGTGGCCGTGGCGGCAGTGGCCTATACCGTGCAGCTTTACATGGAGTTTTCCGGGTGTATGGATATCGTGACCGGGAGCGCCCGGATGTTTGGCGTGACGCTGCCGGAAAATTTCCGACAGCCCTTTGTGTCAAGAAGTGCGGCAGAATTCTGGAGACGATGGCATATCACATTGGGGGTCTGGCTGAAAACCTATGTATTTTATCCGGTGTCTGCTTCCGGACTGGTGAAAAGATGGAACCGTTTTGCCAGAAAACATTGCGGAAAATATGCGGCCAGACTTGGCGTATCTGCGCTGGCGCTCTTTCCGGTGTGGCTGTGCAACGGATTGTGGCATGGGCCCAGATGGAGTTACATTTTTTACGGAATGTATTATTTTGTCATCCTGCTGCTGGAAATGGCGTTCGAGCCAGTCGGAGAGAAGATCCGCACGCTTCTGGGGCTGAAAGCAGATGCCTGGCAGATCAGAGCTGTTCAGATTTTCCGGACCTGGCTTGTGGTTTTCACAGGCGAACTCTTTTTCCGGGCTGACGGCCTTCGGACAGGCATAGAGATGTTCCGGAGCATCTTCCGGGGATTTTCCCTTGTGCCCTTGTGGGATGGGAGTCTGTGCATGCTGGGCCTTGATCTGGCGGACTATCTGGTGGTTTTTGCCGGATGTCTGGCAGTGGGCGCGGCAGGATTTTTCAAAGAACGGCAGACAGATATCTCTGTCCGGCTGGAGAATACAAAGCTTCCGGTCCGGTGGGCGTGTTATTATGCGCTGATCCTTGCGGTTGTGCTATTCGGGGCCTACGGGATCGGTTATCAGAAGGTGGATTTGATTTATGCTGGATTCTAAAAAGAAAAACAGAGTGAAAACGATTACATTTTTTGGCTTACTCCTGGTGATCCTGACTGGACTTTCCGTGGCGCTGTCCGGTTATGCAGGGAAACACAGTGAACTGGTCAAAGACCGGAACCGGGCGCTGACAGGTCTTGGGGAAGAACCGGACCATACCATTGATCTTCTGGTGATCGGAGACAGTGAATGTTATACTACCGTTTCGCCCATGGATCTCTGGAAAGATCACGGGATTACCGCTTACCTTGGCGGACAGTCCGGGCAGAAGATCCAGGAGAGCTATTATATGCTGAAAACGGCGCTGGAGACCCAGAAGCCGAAACTGGTTATGATGGAAACCAATGTGCTTTATCGTTCTGCGGATAAGCCGGACGCTTTGCAGGATATTTTATACGAAGCAGGACAGCATTATTTTCCGGTGTTCCGTTATCATGACATGTGGAAGACGCTGCTTCCCGGAACCAAGGCGGGGGAGACGGATTATAAGGGATATGTGCCAAGGACCAATGTGCAGCCCTATACCGGCAATCGTTCCTATATGGCCCGGACAGAGGAAGCAGTTCCGGTCCGGGGAAAAACAGTGCACTATTATATGGATGAGATCCTGCGGATCTGCAGGGAAGAGGGGATTGCATTTATGCTCTACAGCGGCCCGTCGCCGGTTAACTATAATTATAAAAAGCACAATGGACTTGCAGCCTATGCAAAAGAACAGAAGATCCCTTACCTGGATCTGAATCTGAAACAAAAAGAATTGGGGATCGACTGGCAGATGGATACCGTAGATAAAGGAGATCACCTGAATCTTACCGGTGCAAGGAAGGTGACCCGGTATCTGGGAAACTATCTGAAAGAAAATTATGAACTGCCGGATCACCGGGAAGAACAGTCCTACCGGGAATGGAACGCAGAGGCGGACCGCTTTTTTGCGGCGATCGGGCAGACAAAGGAAACGAAAGGTCTTCCGGCTACAGATCCGGACAGGTAATCTTCATGACCTGTTCGATCACATGATGCAGAAGCTGGGCCTGCTCCGTTTCTGCGGCTTTATAATAAACTTCTTTTCCCTCCCGGCGGCTGGTAACAAGGCCGCTGGTCTTTAACTGCCTGAGGTGGTGGGAGACGGCGGGGCTTGACATGTCCACCATACAAGAGATGTTGATGACACATTCTTCGCAGTGGCATAACAGCCAGAAGATGCGTACCCGGCTCCCGTCGCCTAACTGCTTGAAGACATCGGCGATGGTCTGGAAATCCTCGGTGCCCGGCATGCAGGTAAGGCTCTTTTCGATTTTCTGCCCATGATCATGGGGAAGCTTCTTTTCTGTCATAATGAAAACCTCCTTGCTGTTCTGATTATTGTAGTACAGCTTTTTGGCTGATGCAATGAAAAAGGAAAAAATTTTCGAAAAAAGAGAGAATAGAGTATTGACATTTCCTGCATAAGAGATATAATGAAATCAACAATTAAACAAATGCTTAATTGATTAAACGTGAAAGGAAGGAAATAAAATGAAAAAGACATACAAGATTGATGTGGATTGCGCAAACTGTGCAAATAAGATGGAGCAGGCGGCAAAGGAGACGGCCGGAGTAAAGGATGCGACTGTCAACTTTATGATGCTGAAGATGATCGTGGAGTTTGAGGAAGGACAGGAACCGAAAACGGTGATGAAAGAAGTCCTGAAGAACTGCAAAAAAGTAGAGGATGACTGCGAGATCTTTTTATAGACGGGGAGAATTCTTATGACCAAGAAACAGAAAAAGATGCTGGCCCGGATCCTTGTGGCGGCGGTTTTGATGATCGGCTTACATTTTGTGCCGGTGTCCGGGGCGGCAAGATTTCTTTTATATATGATCCCTTACCTGACAGTAGGATATGATATTCTATTAAAGGCATGGAAAGGGATCCGCAACCGGCAGGTGTTTGACGAATGTTTCCTGATGGCAGTGGCTACGGTGGGAGCCATCGCTCTGGCCCTTTATGAGCAGAGCGGCGATTACACAGAGGCCATTGCGGTAATGCTCTTCTATCAGATCGGAGAGCTGTTCCAGAGTTACGCGGTGGGAAAAAGCCGCCGCAATATCAGCGAACTGATGGACATTCGCCCGGATTATGCTAATATAGAAACAGACGGGACGCTGACCCGGGTAGACCCGGACGAAGTGGAGACCGGCAGTGTGATCGTGGTGCAGCCCGGCGAGAAAGTGCCCATCGACGGGATTGTGGTGGAAGGAAACTCTACCCTGAATACCAGCGCACTGACAGGAGAAAGTGTTCCCAGGGATGCAAAGGCGGGAGATGAGATCATCAGCGGATGCATCAATCTGACCGGCGTCCTGAAGATTCAGACCACCAAAGAATTTGGGGAGTCTACGGTATCCAAAATCCTGGATCTGGTGGAGAATGCAAGCTCCAGAAAATCCAGATCCGAAGAATTTATTTCCAGATTTGCGAGGATCTACACTCCGGCGGTCTGTTACGCGGCCCTGGCCCTTGCGTTTCTGCCTCCGCTGGTGCGGTTTTTGGCGCTCGGCCTTTCGCCGGACTTTGGGACCTGGGTATACCGGGCTCTGACATTTCTCGTAATCAGCTGCCCCTGTGCGCTTGTGATCAGCATTCCATTAAGCTTTTTTGCAGGGATTGGGGGAGCCAGTAACGCCGGCGTTCTGGTGAAAGGCTCGAATTATCTGGAGACCCTGTCCCAGACAAAGATCGTGGTCTTTGACAAGACCGGCACGTTGACCCGTGGGGTATTTGAGGTCATCGGGATCCATCACAATCAGATGGAAGAAGAACAGCTGCTGGAGTATGCGGCCCTGGCGGAAAGCGCTTCTTCCCATCCCATCAGCAAAAGCATTCAGAAGGCTTACGGGAAAGAACTGGACCGCAGCCGGGTTACAGAGATCCGGGAGATCAGCGGAAATGGTGTGACTGCCAGAGTAGACGGTCATGAGGTGGCGGCAGGCAACGATAAGCTGATGGATCATCTTGGCATTTCCTGTATTCCCTGCCACAGTGTGGGAACCATCATCCATCTGGCGATTGACGGCCGGTACGCCGGACATATTGTGATCTCGGATGTGGTGAAACCCCATTCAGCAGAGGCCATCCGCGCGCTGAAAGCGGCCGGCATCCGCAAGACCGTCATGTTGAGCGGCGATATCCGCAAAGTGGCAGAAAAAGTGGCAGAAGAACTTGGCCTGGACGAAGTGTACAGTGAACTCCTTCCTGCTGACAAGGTAGAAAAAGTGGAAGAACTGATCGGCACAAAAAAAGAGAAAGAAAAACTGGCCTTTGTGGGCGACGGCATCAATGACGCCCCGGTACTGGGACGGGCGGATATTGGTATCGCCATGGGAGCCATGGGTTCTGACGCTGCCATTGAGGCGGCGGACGTGGTGCTGATGGACGATGATCCTTTGAAGATCGCCAAAGCCATTCGGATTTCCAGAAAATGTCTGGGCATTGTCTATCAGAATATCGTGTTTGCCATCGGCATCAAACTGATCTGCCTGGCCCTTGGCGCCGTGGGTCTTGCGAACATGTGGCTTGCCATTTTCGCAGATGTTGGTGTCATGGTCATAGCCGTACTGAACGCAGTCCGGGCGTTGTTTGTGAAGAATCTGTAAGATATAATATGGAAAGAAAAATCTAAGATTGGAACAGGAACAGAATGAAAAAATATCAGGGGAAATCTGTGTCAGAAGGGATTGCCATCGGGAAACTGCGGGTGTATTCCAGAGAGCAGAGGATCATCGAAAAGAGAAGGACAGAAGATGTGGACAGAGAGCTTGGGCGTTTTGAAGACGCCCGGGCTTCTGTTGCTTTGGAACTTTCTCAGCTTTATCAGGAGACGGCCCGGAAAGCGGGAGATCAGGTGGCTGCCATTTTCCAGGGCCATTCCCTGATCCTGCAGGATGAGGTGGTCATAGATTTTATCCGGGAAATGATCCGTACCCAGAAGGTGGATGCGGAATCTGCGGTGGCAGCCGCAGGAGAAAAGTTTGCCGGCGTCTTTGAACAGCTGGACGATCCTTATTTTAAAGAGCGGGCGGCTGACGTAAAAGACGTGAAAGAGCGGGTGTTAAGAAAGCTGCGGGGCGGATCGGAAGAGCCGGATCAGGAGGAGGAAGAACCAGTCATCCTGATTGCCAGGGAGCTGACGCCCAGTCAGACGGTCTGCATGGATCCATCGAAAATACTGGGATTTGTGACAGAGCTTGGCTCCGCCAATTCCCATGTGGCGATCCTGTCCCGCGCCATGGGGATCGCCGCCCTGACGGGAATCCGGTTTACGGAGGAGATGGACGGAAAACTGGTGGTTCTGGACGGATTTTCCGGGGAACTGATCCTGGAGCCGGACGAGACGTCTCTTGCAGGCTATCAGGAAAAACAAAAAGGCCAGGAAGAGCGTCAAAAACTTCTCGCGGAACTGCGGGGAAAAGAAGATGTGACAGCGGACGGCCGGAGAATGGATCTTTTTGCCAACGTGGGAAGTCTGGAAGAAGTAAAAAGAGCGCTGGAAAATGACGCCCGAGGAATCGGCCTGTTCCGGACGGAATTTCTGTACCTGGGGAAAACAGATTTTCCTTCTGAGGAAGAGCAGTTTCAGGCATATAAGGAAGCGCTGGAACAGATGGAAGGGAAAAAGGTGATCATCCGGACACTGGATGTGGGAGCAGATAAGCAGACGGACTATCTTCAGATGGAACCTGAAGCCAATCCGGCGCTTGGATGCAGAGGGATCCGGCTTTGTTTAAGGCGGCCGGATATCTTCAAGACTCAGCTGCGCGCGCTTGTACGCGCCAGCGCCTATGGCAATCTGGGGATCCTGTATCCCATGATCATTTCTGTGGATGAAATCCGTCAGATCAAAGCCCTGGTAAATGAGGTGAAAGCAGAACTGGAAGAAGAAGGCATTTCTTATGGAACCTTTGAGCAGGGCGTGATGATCGAGACCCCTGCAGCGGTTATGATCAGCTCTGCGCTTGCAAAAGAAGTGGACTTTTTCAGTATCGGGACCAACGATCTTACCCAGTACACGCTGGCTGTGGACCGGCAGGATGTGAAACTGGACGATCTCTTTGATCCCCGCCACCCGGCCGTGATGGAACTGATCCGGATGACAGTGGAAAAC
>NZ_JACJLV010000091.1 GCF_016902415.1 Mordavella massiliensis
ATATCAAAAGAAGCAAATATAAGTCTATAAAACCTCTTCTGGCTTCTCCTTCCAGCCAATTAAGATTCTTGACCGCTCTCAAATATATTGGCCCCATAACATCTGCCACATCTTTATTTAAATACCGCGAAAAGTAAACTATCCCTTCCCATGCAGCCACAAAGGATTGTTGATCTATTCCACTTAATATTTCAGCAAACTTATCCGTGCACCATTCCTGATCCCTTAAATACAAAAAATTGAAATAACCAGCCAATATGCATAATACAATATTCTTCTCTTTCCCTTCTAACAATAAATTCTTTTCCCAAAAACTTTTATATCTTTCTGGAATTCCTTGGGTCTCATCACAATAAGAAAGCATATAAATACTGCTACGCAAAATATTTCCCAAACCGGTATTCATCGCCGTTTCTATTAATCTGTCAGACTGAACAAAATCTTCCTGCCGATAATTCCAAATCGTATCAGCAATTCCAAACAATTTATTTTCTATAGTAATAAATCGTTTTTTCGTTTCTTCGCTTTTTACTATTTTTAAAAATATTTCAGACAACCCACAAATATCTTTTACAATCTCCATCTTTGCAGCAAACCGATCAATCAAAGCGATCAACTGATCTACTTTAAAATTTGAGTCTTGGATACCGATCAATAATCTTTGCCATGCATCCTCTTTCTCGATACACCCATCAATGAATATTTTTATAATTTTTGACGTCCACTCGTAATCACTTTTAATGCACTCAGAAAATGTCTTCAGCATTCCCCACCTGGTTGGACCCTCAAATGGATCTTCATTGTAGTTGTTTAGTAAATCGACAAGCTGTTGCAAATCAGATTCAAGCATTTGCTCTTGTGTAATAGGACTTTGATCACCAGACCATACAGCTTCTCCCATGTCAATATCTCGTTCTGGATGCTGACGTGGTTCAAAATGATTTCGAGACAATATTTCTTTTTCTAATTCATTTATTCTATCGTTAGTACTACAGAATTTCTTGATCCATACACACCAATTATATATAGGGTATTCACTGACATGCGTATCCAGAGCCTCAATTTCATCTATCAACTTCTTTTGTTTATCTTCCGTTAAATCATTAAATATTTTCTCGATCAATAAAAATATCTGCTCTTTCCCTTCAAAAAAAGAAATAGAAGAATTATTTATAAATATATCAAATTTATCGCATGAAGAGATTCTTTCACATTCCCTTAATGCCTTTAAACATAGCTTTTTTAACAAAGCAGAGGATTCCCTTAAACAGCTTTCTAAAAATACTTTCATTCGCTCTGGATGTTTGCATTCCAGAAGCTTACAACTTTCACAAAAAATAGTGCATAAGAAATAGAGCGGATTTTGTCTGGAATAGTCCTCTCTATCCTCTATCACAAGCATAGCCATTTCCCATGGTTCTGGTTTGTCTTCTCCGTTTAAAAGCAAGTACGTATTATGCAGAATTAAGATGGTTTCTTTTACAAAATATAAAAATTGTTCAGCATAAGAATTTAAAAATTGTTCTTTACAGCGTTTCCATGATTCCTCAATTTGACATTGTTCTCCTCTGAATCTATGCTTATATGCAATTCCATCCTTACTGCCAAATGCATTATTCTTAAACACAAATTGAACTTCAAAATATTTCACAAACAATTTGTAACAAAGAGAATACATCCCACGTTTTGATAAAATTTCTATCAATCGTAATATTGTCCAGGAATCTGTTATGTAAGAATCTAAAACAATTATATACTCTTTATATACAACATCTGGAATGCTATCATTACCTAATTCGAGTTTTCTAAGTATTAGCGATGCAAATTGGAAATGAATCTTATTGCCATTATTTAAATATAAGATTTTAAAAGTCTCATTCTCTTTTCCCAAACACTCATCAACAATCCATTGCATCCAGATTTGATCTTTCTCTGACAGAACCGCCTCTGGCATAAACAGATTGTCAAAAACACCTTTCTCGTTTAATGCTAAAATCCACTCTTTCCCATGAATGTTATTCGCCAAAACTCGTGATCTTTCCACACTATCCAAACAATAATCAATCTCTGTATCTAATGCAATATCCCGCGGCGGCTCACTCTTAAATTCTTTAATCATATTATCCCAATCAAGCAAGCCTCTTTTGGCTCTTTGACCAAGTTTAATAAGCCCTTCTCTCATTTTTCCGTAATTCTTAGACGGAAAATAGATAGGCGTTAATCCAAGCAGCTTCCAATCTGACTGTTCTTCATCTGTTAAGATAAACCTTGTCTTTTCAGGGAGCCTGTCCATAGCACGTGTTAAATAACGTAAAATGGTATCTCTATAACTATATCCAATAAAAAGGATTGTATATGATTGAAATAATTTTATTAAGAATCTGGCGGCATAGCCTTCCGTCAAATATGCCTTTCCAAAATCTTCATCTGTAAGCACCATATATT
>NZ_JACJLV010000092.1 GCF_016902415.1 Mordavella massiliensis
ACGCTCCTCAATATTTCCGGGAGCAACAATCAGAAGTTGAAAGAAGCCTGCAGGACGCTGGGAGAGTATGCCATATATACGGATAAGATCCGGGCGTATACGGAAGAAATGGAACTTTCGGAGGCAGTGGACCGCGCGATGGATGAATGCATCAGGGAGGATGTATTGAGAGAATTCCTGATGAAGCACAGGGCGGAGGCGAGAGCGATGAGTATATTTGAATATGATCAGGAGAGGCATATGCAGCAAGAGCGAGAGGCCGGGATTGAGAAAGGAAAAGAACAGCTGCTGCGCAGGCAGGTGCAGAAGAATCTGTCCAGAGGAATGAGCATCTCAGAGATTGCGGAAGTTCTGGATGAGACAGAGGAGCGGATCCGGGAGATTGCTTCGGAAGATCCAGGAGATCAGACAGAATAGGGAGAGATTGCATAATATAAAAAAGGGGAAAATGAATGCACCTTGACTTGGTAAGATTTCTGGATTATTATACTCATAAGAAAGTAACTTGTAAGTTACTAATCTGCAAGTGTAATAATTGGAGGTGAGAGGATGAGTCAGTTTTACTGTCGTGAGGATGAGCTTCGGAAGCTGAACAAACGGTATGCAGGCGGTCAGTTTGAGTGCATTGTGATCTATGGCAGACGGCGTGTTGGTAAAACGGCGCTGATCAATGAGTTCTGCAAGGACAAGCCGACCATTTTTTTCTCTGCCCTGAACACGACAGGCAAGGAAAATCTGGAAGCGCTTTCGAGGTCAATCATGAGCTTTGAGCGCCCGGACAGCGAGTCTGTACCTGAGTTTAGTTCTTATGATGCTGCTTTAAATGAACTGACATCGCTTTCAAAAGAGAAAAGGATTGTCTTTGTTATTGATGAGTACCCGTATCTTGCAAAGGCAAAGCCTGCGATCTCCGCAATGTTGCAGCACATCATCGACCACAGATGGGCGGAATCCCGGATGTTCTTGATTCTCTGCGGTTCGTCTATGAGTTTTATGGAGAACCAGGTGCTTGGCAAGGAGAGCCCGCTTTATGGAAGAAGAACGGGCCAGTTTAAGATAGAGCCGCTGGATTATAAGGAAACGGCCGTGTTTCATCCAAATCTGTCCGCAGAAGATCAGTCTCTGGTTTATGGAATTACGGGGGGAGTTCCTCACTATATCAATAAGCTGGATATTAGAGGCAGTGTGGATGAGGCCCTGCTTGATAATTTCTTCGACCGCTCCAGTTATTTGTATGAGGAGCCGGGAAATCTGCTGAAGCAGGAACTCAGGGAACCCGCAATCTACAATGCGATCATTAAGGCGATTGCAGAGGGAGCTTCCCGGATGAACGAGATCAAGATGAAAGTGGGCGAGGAAAATTCGCTGATATCGAAATATCTGAAAACTCTGATCGATCTTGGTATTGTCAGAAAGGAAACTCCGGTCACAGAGAAACCGGGGAAAAAGACCATTTATCTGTTGGCGGATAACTTTTTCCGGTTCTGGTACCGGTTTGTTCCTGTTAATATGAGCGCAATTGATTCCGGCAGAATTGTAAAGATCTATCCGCACGTCATAAAACAATATCTTCCCGATTATATGGGACTTATTTTTGAAAAAATGTGCCAGGACTATCTACTTTACTATTCGGACAATCTTCCCATTGAGTTGAATGAAATCGGCCAATGGTGGGGGGCAGATCCGGGGAAGAGAAAGCAGGTACAGATTGATATTGTCGGAACGCCTGTTGAGGGGAAAGAGTATATCATAGGTTCGTGTAAGTACAGAAATGAAAAAATTGGAGTGGATGAACTGGAACGGATGAGACATTACGCTGTTGTGTTTGGGAAGGGGGACCATTACCATTACTATATTTTCTCAAAGGGCGGATTTACAGAGGGACTGCTTCAGGCACAGGAGCGCGGAGAAGTCCGGCTGATAGCGCTGGAAGATCTTTACAGGTAAATGATTGAAGCGGGTGTGAAGCCTGCGAACTAATTGCTTAATGCAAAAAGGAGGACGTGTTGAGAGAATTCCTGATGAAGCACAGGGCGGAGGCGAGAGCGATGAGTATATTTGAATATGATCAGGAGAGGCATATGCAGCAGGAGCGTGAGGCCGGGATTGAGAAAGGCCGGCGTATCGGGCTTGCAGAGGGTGAAGAGCA
>NZ_JACJLV010000093.1 GCF_016902415.1 Mordavella massiliensis
ATATGATAAAGAGCTGGCAAATCAGGTGATGTATGATATACAGAGAGAAGGTATGGATTATCATAAAAAGCCGGTGGTTTTTATTGGCTGTAAGGAAATGGATCCAATTCCGATAGAAGAATCTGGTACGATAGGCGGATCTTTATTTGAATGGGACGATGGGAATAACTATCGTATGAGAGATTTTATTCAGACACTGGGATTTGAGCTGCTGGCACCAAATGGAGCACAAATGAATGAAGCATTGGCGCTTAGCGAAGATATGGAAGTGTGGCCGGGGACAAATGGTATTAAAGAAAGCGAAAATGTGATTGTCGTATATTTTTCAGAACCGTCCGAGAGATGGAAAGCTGTCAACTTACAGTATCTCAGACAGTGAAGGAAGTTCAATTAATTTCTGGGAATAACACATGATGATTTTGTGCAGCAGGAGTTCAATATGATGGCAATATATCCAGAGTTAAATCCGGGTGGTATGGATATTCGTTTTATGTCTCTATATAAGGAGCATGAGAAGTGTCGTCAATACGTTTCCGGATGCCTTTGATTGTGAAAATTCAATAATTTTATGCATTTGCAAAGGGGATGAAAGAAAGATGAGGCTGGAGCACCATGATTTTGATGTATATCAAATCCTGAAAGAGAAAGATCCAATGTTTATCAATGAGTTGTGGCTGATTGATGACTCTAATCCATTTGAACTGATTGATGCATTGAAAGAGGAAGTTTTATAACACAAAAGAGGATTTTTAATAATGCAGACAAGTGTTGTGATGAGTAAGCAGTATTGAAAAGTGGGTGAGACTTATGAACGGAACAGTCAAGATTCAAAATTTCGGGCCGATTAAAAATGCAGAAGTTGCTTTGGATAAAAATGTCCAGATTCTTATAGGAGAACAGGCTTCTGGAAAGAGTACGATTGGGAAGGTAGTATACTTTTGCAATAAAATCAGAGATTATACGTTGGATTATCTTATGACAGAGGAGCGGTTTTCTCAGAATCATGAAAACGAATACTTTACTTATTATTTGAAGTATCTGAGGCGGAAATTTATGGATTGTTTTGGAAAAACTACCCATATGCCTTATTTTCAGATTCATTTTACTTTTGGTGAACAGTATGTACGTATTTATAAAAGTCGGGACGGCTATGTGATGCTGCAGTTTGCTCCCGGATTAGAAGCACAGCTTCGGGATCTGTTTGGCGAAGTTGCTGAAACATATCGCCGTCAGAATACTTCGGAGAGTACCAGTAACGAAGGCTTGGAAATATATGATAAAATCATAATGGCGACTATGCTAAAGCAGCGGTTGCGGTACGCTGTGACGTCTATGTTTTTGTCTGCGGAGGAAGTGATTTATATTCCCGCAGGTAGAAGTCTTCTGGCAACTTTATCTGAAGATATGAGGTATCTTCTGGCTCAGAATATGGATCTGACAATGCGGGAATTTGTGGAATTAATACAGACGACCAGAAAACGTTTTGGGACGAAAATCCCGGAAATGATCAAAGATTACACAAAAACGGAGAATGGTCAGATTAACAATATGGCTGTCGGTCAGGCATATTCTTTGATACGGGAGATTTTAAAAGCGGATTATACCAGTGAAGAAGACGGGGAAAAAATATATTTTGATGAACGTCACTGGGTTAAATTGATGTATGGCTCCTCCGGGCAGCAGGAAGCTTTGTGGATTTTGCTTCTGGTCTTTATCATTATTCTGGAGAACAAAAATGCGTTTGTTATTATTGAGGAACCGGAGGCTCATCTGTTCCCGAAGGCGCAGCGGAAAATAGTGAATCTGATAGCTCTTATGGTAAATACTACTAAAAGCAAAGTTATGATGACGACGCATAGCCCTTATATTCTCACGGCGGCAAATATTCTTTTATATTCTAGAAAAGTAGAAGAAAAACCGAGTTCTGGTACTGATACGATAGTTCCGCGGAATCTGAGGCTTTCTTATGAAAAAACAGCTGCTTATAAAGTCGGGGGAAAAGACCGGACGATTGTATCATTATTGGATGAAGAAACACATATGATTGACGCAGATTATATAGATAGTGTTTCCGAGATCATAAATGAAGAGTTGGAACGCTTGCTGGAAAAGGAGTGTGATTTATGA
>NZ_JACJLV010000094.1 GCF_016902415.1 Mordavella massiliensis
CCAGTTGTTGAATCAGGTTTGCTCCACCACAGATCCAAATACCTTTTCCATTTTCTTCCCGCAATCTTTTTATCAGATTAACAGGGCTTTCATTAACAAAATGAATTTTATCAGACGATTCCTTTGGATTATGTGTCACAACATAGGTTATAAAATCTTGATAAACCCATTCGTCCGGTGAAAGTTCTGTGACGATTTGATGATAGGTATTCCATCCCATTACCACAGTATCAATGTTTTTTACGAATTTCGAATATGCATCAACATTATCGTCATCATCGCCTTGACCGGGCAACCAGTCAACACTCCCTTTACTGTCTGCGATATACCCGTCAAGGCTCATCGCTATAAACAAACTGATTTTTTTCATATCAACTTCTCTAATTGTTCTATTTCTTCAAATTTTCTATAAATCCGGAGATAGTGGATATAAGCCGCCCAATGCTTTTCTTATGTCCGCAACAAACTGTGTCTGCTGCTTTCTCAAATAAGACTTTACAAAGGGTTTCATTAATAATTTCTTCGCTTCCACTTGCTCCGTAAAATCTATCTCTGTTTCACTTCCTTTGGCAGTAAAAACGCCAGTCCAATGGCCTGTCATATTGCTGTTTTCCATATCAAATTCCCATCGTCTGTATGGCTCAACAAGCGTCACGGTAAAGGTCGTAGGATATCCGTCTTTAGTATATTCGATAAATTGCCTGTCACTGATAACTACTGTTTTACTCAAGTCACTTCTCCAGGCAGCGTAATTCTCAATGTCCAAAACAAAATCCCACACTTTGTGAAGCTCGCCGGGAATCAGCGCTTTTATATTTGAAACCGCCATTTTGCTTTCTCCTTAAATCAATCGTATGTAAACTCTTTTCACATCCGTTTTTTTCATAAAAGCTTCAACATCGGGCTATCGCGCTCCTGTTAAGATAAAATTCATTAACTGTTCTACATCATCAAAGTCATCGTAATCCCCGTTTATACCCTCTCGATGATACACAACACCATTTTTCTCATTTCTCTCCAAACAATCCAGAAGCTTTTCCTCTCCATACTTTTTGGCAAACAGACTAAATGTATATGGCTTAATTTTGCTCAATAATCCTTTTCTGCAATCTTCTTCACACTCATAACAATGTGTCAGCCCTTTTGCAATTGAACATTTTTTGTTCTCACAAGAATCATTATCCGGGCAGCCGTTTGATCCACATCCATTGCACTCCGGATTCTCTGTGCATAAACAGCATGCAAGGCCACATCTGGCAATTCCTAATTCCCGTTTCATAAAGTTCCTCCTCAGCTTCCAGGTTATCAGTCTACCAATATTTCTCTATACAACCCCTGGCTTCTTCTTCTGTAAGCTCATAGGTGTCCTGAAGTTTTTGCAAAATCTGCCCCTTCGGAATGTCGAATTCCTTCAGGGAACGAATCAATCCACAGATTCCCCGCTCGATTCCTTGCTCGATTCCCTCCTGATAGCCGTCTTCTTTTCCCTCCTGATAGCCATCTTCATAACCCTCTTTTTTCATGGCTTTCTCATATGCTTCCTGATCAAATCCTTCCAGTACCATCTGTACCACCTCTGCTTTCTGCGCTCTCAGAATATCCGCCAGAACCCCGCCGGCAATACAGCTTTCCACCGCCGTTTCCACTGCTTCCTGCAAATCTTGCCCTTTCGCCTGATTCTTCCGGATGGTATCCACGAATATGGCGTATTCCTCCAGACGCCTGCACTTCTTCATCAATTCCCTGTTATGCCCGTAGTTGATATTCAACATCA
>NZ_JACJLV010000095.1 GCF_016902415.1 Mordavella massiliensis
TAGGTAATTGCGAAACAAGGTCGCAATCCTGATTAAAAATGCGGTAGGAATCCTGCAATGCAGGATTCCTAAGATGAGAAGCAGGTGACATCAAAATTAGACATGACAAAATAACTTCCCAGATGGACTGCGAAGAAAAAATGTTATAAATACCAAAGGTCAGGCAATCAAAGGTTTTAAACTTCGTATGTATTGAAGTTGGTGGATTTTATCAGCAACAAGTACGGTAATAAGTTGTGTAATTCCTGCAAGAAGTAAATCGGCATGAAGCGTTTTTTCATTCTGTGTTTTACGATTCGCAATACAGAAACTATCCTTGAAATGGTTGATTGATTTTTCGACATTTACACGGATTTTGTAAGTGTCTTCCCATTCCTGGGAACCTCGTTCTACACCAGGATAGGCGCGGAGATTTTTCTCTGGATAAATATAAATCATTCGTCCGCAGGAAGAAGTGGTGCATGGATTATCGCAGTGACATACCCGACATTTTGACTTGTCGGCAGGATTGTATTCCCATTTCATTTTTGGACATACAAACTTCATGGTAGGAAGTTTGCTGCGCAAATGGGAGTTGCTTCCTTCCCGTTTCATAGGAAGTGTTGGATCATGTGGGCAGCAGGGAATACCATTTTCATTCACTGTGTAGTCCGTTCCTTCCATGGAAAGTTTTACCCTGAGGGGAATAAAAGCTTTATGGAATCCAATCTCCTCGAAAAGAGATTTATAGATTTCAATCGTATCAAAGGCGGCATCGCCAAGAAAAGTCTTTGGCTCAATCAAAGGATGTTTTTTGAAAAAATCAATCAAAACAGGAAGCAGCGCTTTTGAGTCGGCAAGCGATTTATCCTCATCCGGAGAATCCGATTTCTTTTCTACAACAATATCAGGATGTGCATTTAGGAAATCCTTGTTGTAGAAAGATATGTCGCGGACAATGCCAAGTCCATTTGTGACGATACCGAATTTATAGGCATAACAGAAGTGACCATTGATGTACATCTGCTGGATTGCCTGGTTGGATGCAGCATGAGTTGGCATGGAACCATAAGCGGCTTTGTAAGGATCATAGGAATCATCAAGGTTATGGGATTTTTTAAAAGCCTTCAGCTGTTTAATAATACGGTTGGCATACTTCGGATTATTTTCTGTAACCCATGCTTCAATACCGGAGGTATCAAAGATAGTCATGTCGGCAAGAGCCGGATTCAGCTTTTGGCATATCGGTTCGGTCAGATCTACAAGATGATCGAACATAGATTGTAAGTCCGATAAGAAATCCTGTTTAAAGCGAGTGAATTTTGAACCGTCTGGTACAACATCAAAGCCGCAAAAATCACGAAGTTCCTGAGAGTATTTCAAGAACACAATCAGGAGCGTGTCCGTCGGGATTGAAAAAATACGCTGGAGCAGAAGTGCCTTGAGCATAGGATAAAGCTGGTGCTTGCGAGGTCTTCCGGTTTGGGCGTGAAAATGAGAAACAAAAGAAACAGGAACAATTTCATCAAGGTTAATGGCTTCATCAAGAAGTGCTAGAAAATGATATTTGTCATTATCGAATTTATGTTGACAATCTTCAAAAACTTCTGCCAAAGTGAGCTGCTTATGTGTTATCATATAGGTATATCTCCTTTAAGGTGGATTGGTTAATAGTTTCTAGTCAACTCTATTTTACCATAAACCTTGAGGAGATATTTTATTTTGGCAACAAAAAATGCCGTATTTATGCGGCTTTTGGCGTTTCGCAAACGCCTA
>NZ_JACJLV010000096.1 GCF_016902415.1 Mordavella massiliensis
GAAGGTGACAAACTATAAATAGTCAAGAGGTTTATAGATTTTTTCTCTGTAAAAAAAGGGTAACTTTAATAGACCATCTGAATACATCGTATTTCAGATGGAACAAAGTTTATTGATGTAAACAATTATCTGAGTTTTTGGGTGTTAAAGTCTGTTCCCTGTCTCTCCAATGCATAGATGACTCTAACAAGCTTTTTGGCAACATGAGTAATCGCTACTCTGTGTGGTTTGCCTTCCGCGCGTTTCTTAGCATAGTAAGTTGCGAATGTCATATCAAAACGAATTAATGGAAGACAGCAGTTGATGAGAACATACCGGAGCTGGGATGAACCATGTTTTACCATTCGCCCTCCGTGTGATTCTGTTCCTGATTCATTTATGCCAGGTTCAATACCGGCAAAGGCAAGCATCTGAGCTGGTGTAGAGAAATTCGATAGATCTCCGTACTCAGAGTAGATGACAGCAGCTGATATGGGACCGATTCCGGGAATGGACATATAGTGAGGATGAACTTCCTCGATCAACTTGTTGATTTCTGTTTCCAGTTTGCCAACCTCCTTTACAAGAGATTTGTATAACGTAAGAAGGCTGTTGAGTTCCACATCAAAGATAGAATTATTTATGCCGACCGTATTGGCAGCAAGTTCTTTTAGCTGAAGGAACTGCTGCGGGGAGAAACGTCCTCTTGATAAGGAGCGGAGTTTTTCATAAGAGGCGGCATTCATTCGTGCCATTTTTTCAGCAGAACCGTAGTTTTCGAGCAGAAACAGAGCAGTTTTAGATAAGCGCTCGTGAAAGAATGGCTTAAACTCAGGAAAAGTGTGATCCAGAACGTTTGTGATCTTCACAAGATAGAAAGAGCGCTGCCGAACCAGTCTGTCTCTTAAACGAGTTAGTGACTTTAAAGAGTAAGCATGGTAAAATCCTTTTGAATGGGGTTTGTACTCTACTGTCATTAACCAGCGAGCTATTGATTCGCAGTCAACAGAGTCTGTTTTGGTACGCCTGAGAGAAGTGGATTTCTTATATTCCTTGATGAGGAGTGGATTGATTTCCATGAAGCTGTGGTTGGCATTCTCAAGGAAAAGTTCCAGATTGAGGGCATAATGGGCAGTAGATTCAAACCCTATTTTTATATTTTCGGGATTGGAGAGCGAGTGTAAAGTAGAAATAAGCTGTTCAAATCCAGACTTATCATTTTTGATAGTAAATTTTGAAACAACTGTTTGATCAGCTGCGGCGAGGATGCAGCAATCGTGTTTGTACTTGGAAATATCAATCCCAACAAAGTACATGGACATAAAAAAATACCTCCTGATATGTATTTAGCACTGTTGTCTTCCACAGGGAATTCGGCTGTGTAATCACGTAAATAGAAACGTCAAGCGTTAACAAACTGATTAACAGTAATAGACGAAAAGCTGTGGTCTGAGTCACCTTGGAACAGTCAAAGCCGTAAAAATATAGGTACAGATCCACAGTGCTTAAGTAAATATATCAGATTAGGATTGAATTACCCAGTAGAAACTGGGAGAAAGGAGAAAATCCAATCACTATCTAATATGATTGGATTATACGTG
>NZ_JACJLV010000097.1 GCF_016902415.1 Mordavella massiliensis
GTTTATATGTCTTAATAGGTAAATTCCGTTTTTTTTAATTCTTCAAACTGGAATTTATTGTTTTGCTTCTCCACAATACCATAAATATATTGAATATACAAGCATAGCAATCAGTCCTATTACCAATAGAACATTCACTTTAATTATAAATACAGACAAAAGAGTATTTGTCAATCCATGAAAAACACTACAAGCAAAAACACATTTCGTTTTTTTGTAAATTGTCGCCAGCCAAAAGCTCAGTATAACAGCTAACGCTAAGAAAAATAGAAATGGCATATTTTGTTGCGATGAGCCATTTACAAACCAAAGGGGAATATGCCAAATTCCCCACACAACACCCGTAATGATTGTGGCTATAGGGAAATTCAATTTTTCCTCTAATAAAGGCTGCATAACACCTCTCCAACCTAATTCTTCTTCGCCGCCATATATAAATGTTGCTTGAAGAAAGATTAAAGGCATCAAATACCATGGTAATGCGGAATTAAATTCCCTTGACGATAAACCTATTGTCAGTATTTCAAAAATAGAAAATAAAAACAAAAAAATCAATGATTTCTTTCTGTAGCCAAAAATAAAATCTAATATAGATTTAACCGTGTTTTTTTCTTCTAAGACAAAGAAAGTTGCTATTGTCGGTCCGAATCCTCCTATAATATGTAAAATAGTGCCTAAAGGATGCGAAAATGGGATAATATTTAAACTCGTTAACACAGCAAGTCCAGACCAGGCTATCCCTGTAATAACAAATGTAATTATAAGAAATTTTGCTAACCGTTTAGTATCCAATTCAGTATATCTCCTTTTCAAATTAGGATTTGTCTAACAAAAACAGGACATTACTTTTCGTATAAAATATGCAAATCCCCGTCAACAAATCCAATACCAACTGCCAGATATCCTTTTAATTTATTTGCGTATTTTCCAGAAGAAAGATATTCATTTACTAAACCAATAAAAACCGTTTCCATTGATTTCCAATCACTTTCGCACTCTATCACAAAAGGATTATCTCTTGTAGCAAATACTTCATCACAAGCCCAATCTTCATCATCTTTATCGAAAGAAAATGTACCGACTAGCTCAATAGACCATTTATTATCAGCATCTTCATATAGGTTAAAGTTAATCGCTTTTACCTCATTATTCAATTCATCCTTTAAAATCGAATCCAACCATACAAAAAAATCTTTATTATCTTTTCCCATACTAAGACCTCCGCAACTTCCAATTTTCTGCTCTACAATTTAGGATTTATCTTCTAATATAAACCAGATCCGTCATACTATTATACGATTGTGTTTTGAGCAATCTCAACTTAATTGCTTGGTCAGCGTTTCCAAAAAGTCGAATGCCTGAACCCAGGATTATTGGGATAATAGTAATATAATAACAATCAATCATATCTTCTCTGACCAGTTGTTGAATCAGGTTTGCTCCACCACAGATCCAAATACCTTTTCCATTTTCTTCCCGCAATCTTTTTATCAGATTAACAGGGCTTTCATTAACAAAATGAATTTT
>NZ_JACJLV010000099.1 GCF_016902415.1 Mordavella massiliensis
ATCTAGTTTCTTTTCCATCTTTACTTCCTTCATAGATAAACTTTTTATTATATAGTAATGAAAAACTCAATCCATGAAATGAACCAGTCACAACATATTCTGCATTTTTAATCAAATACAGAAACTGTCCTGGAGAAGCGCTCTTAATATTTAGAACACCCTTATAATTTTTATATGTGTTATTTACATATAGAATGTCAAAATTATTCTCTTTAGCAATATCCATTGCCAAATTCATTGCATTTTCAAAATCATAATGTATAAAATAAACTAGTACATACTTTTTCTTAATTTCATATTTTTCCTCGACTCTTTCCCATTGGTCTTTATTAAGTAGAAAAACAGGATCTAAAACAGTATCACATTTTCTAGATGTTAATTCATCACACAACCTTTTTCCTGCATTCTCTCTAACAGATATCTTATCAAACTGGGCTAGTAGTTCTTTTTCGTTCAATAAATTTGCGTTTTCGTACCAATTTTCACCAAAACTCGCTGCATAAGCCATTTTTTGTTTTGTATTATCAACAAAATCAAGATAATAAGTGTAGTCTTTATTTGTCAATTTAGAATTCCAAATTTGGTCACTCCCAACAATGAATACATCAAACAAAGATATTACTCTTGCAATAGTTTTTTTGTTATACTGCACTTGTGTCATTGGAATATTCTTGTCTGTAAAATCATTAAATCTTTTTTTCTTTTTTAACGTATAATTTAATGAAAGGATACCTTTTATTATTCTCTTTGCATCAAATCCTCTCCAAAATGCTAAAGGCGATTCATTTCGAGTAATCTCTTCACACTTGTAATTAATCGTCAAACAATTACCAACATTTTCGTTCAGATATCTATTCAATGCGTATGTTTGCAAAAGTGCACCATAATTTAATGTATCATGAAATGTTAAAATACCTATTCTTTTTGTTTCCATTCCTAATTACCTGTTTTATTCATATAAAACAAACAGTTCCTTTCGTTTATGAATCTTCGTATTACCTACTATTCGATGTAATCACATGTTCTATTTATCGTAAATCTACTTACTCCTAACGCTATAGTTATTATATAAAAGCCTACTACCTGAATTTCAAAAAATGGATTTCCTGTAAAACCATAAATCAAAAATAATAATTGAGAATATATGGCAAATAAATGATACCTTTCATTTGACTCATCAACATAATCACAAATTTTAATCTTTTCAACCAGTGAATGAAGCATTGAAAAAATCACTAATCCACCACATAATAATCCCAATTCAGCAAATAATTGGATATATATATTATGAGGCCACATTCCGATCTTATTCCTAGAGTTTAAAATTCCCACTCCAAAAACGGGATGCTCAAAAGCAATCTCCATACCCATTTTCCATAAATCGGATCTTCCTGTCGTAATATCACTAGAATTAAAACGCTGAAATGTAAAGGCTAATTCTGGTATATTTTTTGTCAAAAAAGAGAATATAAACAATAGCAAAATAACAACAAACACAATACGTAATAGTG
>NZ_JACJLV010000100.1 GCF_016902415.1 Mordavella massiliensis
GAGGTTCGGTGTTGATATAGTTTTATTGTTGAAACTCGTTCAAAGTTTTTGTTGCCAGGAATTGGAGCAATAAAGAAAAAGAATATAAGTGAAAGAAATCTGAAAATAATACAAAAGTTGAGGGGGCGTATAAATAGTGAAGGCGTTTAGAGATTATTGCAGAATACTGTGGCCTGCAGGATTACAAATATTATGCTTGGCCATTTTTTTATTCGGGATGGAATATGTGGCAGAACAACAGGGGGTAAAGTTGCAGAACGGATTTTTAAGGGTATTATTTATCTTAGGCATGGTAATAATCGCAACTTTATTAGGGAAACGTATTTTGAAGGTGCGACTTGAGTCGAAGTTGAAAAAGCAAGATATAAGTATTCGGTGTGCAGTACTTATAGCAATACTAATTGTGTCTGGATATTTTATCATTCCCATGGAAAAAAGTGTGAACGGGGATGTCCTGGCCGAAGAACAAGGTCATGAGAATGGACATTGCATATACAAGTATTATGATAAGGTAAATGCTGTTTTGAAAAAGGAATTTGAATGGGATGAAGCACATGAGATAAGAGTGTTAGAAGATCAGTTTAATCAGCGTTTTACATTGAATCAACATTGTTCATCAAAAAGAATCAGAAGGTATATTCCAGAGAGTGTGACGGATCAAAATATAGAAATTAGGGAGTATCCTTCGATCTGGGATAAGGAAGCGAAAATAATTATTTATAATAGTACCGAATTGCAAACGGCGACAGGTAAAATTAGTTTATTTAATCCCAATGCTTTTCCGGCAGATTTTTTCTTGGCGGAAATAGGAGGAGAAGATATTAAATCGGATTTTGTTTTTACTAAGGCATCTACGGAGTTTACGGGTCTTGATACAAGTAAAACTTATATCGTAGGAGTGGAGATGGAGGATATGGGAAATAGTGATATAAGGGTAGAGACAAGTATTGATGGAAAACAAACAAAGTTAGAGATTAAACTTTTAGAAAGTCTTAGTACAAAAAGGTAGCAGAAGAACTGCTCTATGTTGTATGATGTAATAAAAGAAAAGAGGGGTGGCAATAAAAATTTTATCTAAATATTGCAGTTTGGTATAAGCAGATACGAAAAGAAATCGAAAACAGGTTGATTCTTAGCAATGAGAATTACTGTAGGAGGGAGTATAGTGATTAAAAAAAAGATACGATATATTATAATCGTAATATGTTTATTACTCATTGTAATAAAAGTAATAAGCCCGATAGCATTTGCCAAAGACGGGATGATCACCAGAATAAAAGTAGATGAATTTGACAAAAAAGATTTATACGATATTTATATCTATGAACTCGACCGGATCAGTCGTCATAACGGAGCGGTCATGAAAAATGTGTACTTTTTTAATCTAGGGTTTGATGAACCTCATGTAGAAAGTGAAGAAAGAGGAGCGGAGATAAAAGTTGAACAAGTATTTCCGTTTTTGTATAAGTGGAAATGTACTGCTGGCGATGGTGACTATAGAGTAATAA